>NZ_JAFA01000051.1 GCF_000519185.1 Paraburkholderia nodosa DSM 21604
GGATGCCGTGCATCTGCACGGAAGCCAGCTTGCGCAGGATTTCCGGCGTGTCTTCCAGCTTGATCCAGTTGTACTGGATGTTCGAGCGCGTCGAGAAGTGGCCATAGCCGCGGTCGTGCTCGCGCGCGATCGTGCCGAGCATGCGGAGCTGGTCGCTGCGCAGATTGCCGTACGGAATCGCGATNCGGTGCATGTAGGCGTGGCGCTGGTAGTACAGACCGTTTTGCAGGCGCAGCGGACGGAACTCTTCTTCGCTCAATTCGCCCGACAGGCGGCGGCGAACCTGGTCGCTGTATTGCGCGACGCGTTCGTCGACGATGGTCTGGTCGTACTGATCGTATTGGTACATTCGGGGACCCCAGGGTTGGTTCAATCGCGGCGTTCCGGTTACGCCGCGCTCCGACTTCTCGACTTCGCTCTTTCCGCTCTGTCCTGCCTCCTGAGAGGCGGCCGCGCCTTCAACCGCGCCGGTCATTTGCTAATGACCAAAACAGATATCCATATTGGAAAAGTTGGAGGAATGGTAATAAACTCGCCTTATATTTCAAACGACTCAAAAATCAGGTCGATATGCAAACAGGTTATAAGGGTTATCTATGAACCTGCACCAGTTCCGCTTCGTGCGTGAGGCGGTACGCCAGAACTTCAACCTCACGGAAGCGGCCAAGGCACTGTATACAAGCCAGCCGGGCGTCTCGAAAGCGATCATCGAGCTGGAAGACGAACTTGGGGTCGAAATCTTTACGCGCCACGGCAAGCGCGTGCGCTCACTCACGGAGCCGGGCCGGATCATCCTCGCCTCGGTGGAGCGCATTCTCCAGGAAGTGGAGAGCTTAAAGCGCGTGGGCAAGGACTACGCGGCGCAGGACCAGGGCAACCTCACCATCGCCGCCACGCACACGCAGGCGCGCTACTCGCTGCCCGCCGCCATCGCCGAGTTCAAGCGGCGCTTTCCGAAGGTGCATCTCTCGATCCTGCAAGGCAGCCCCACCCAGGTCGCGGAAATGGTGCTCCATGACCAGGCCGATCTCTGCATCGCGACCGAGGCCATCTCCGGGTACAAGGAACTGGTGTCGCTGCCCTGCTTTACGTGGCACCACGTAGCGGTGATGCTGCCCGACCACCCGCTGCTCGAACGCAAGCCGCTTTCGCTCGACGATCTGGCCCAATATCCGCTGATCACTTACGACAATGCGTTCGCCGGGCGTACCAAGATCAACGACGCGTTCCGCCTGCGCGCGCTCTCGCCCGACATCGTGCTGGAAGCCATCGACGCCGACGTGATCAAGACCTATGTGGAGCTGGGCCTCGGCGTCGGCATCATGGCCGACATCGCCTTCAACGCCGAGCGCGACCGGCACCTGCGCGCGCTGCCCGTGGGGCATCTGTTCGGCAGCAACGTCACGCGCGTCGCGCTCAAGCAGGGCGCTTACCTGCGCAGCTATGTGTATACGCTCGTCGAGCTGCTTTCGCCGAGCCTGAATCGCAAGCTCATCGAGCAGGCGCTCAAGGGCGAGCACGAGAGTTACGAGCTGTAGCGGGCCGTTTTGCCCCCGTTTTGCCTATTACCGGGCCGCGTCGGAAGAAAAATCAGACAAAATCCGCAATACAACAACATCACTTCTCGCTTCGCTCTTCGCCAGCTCTGCATGGGATCAGAGTAAGGCGCTGAAGCGCCAACTCTGATCGACAGGAGACCCAACGGATGAAGCTGTCCACGCTTTTGCGCCCGCTCGCCGCGGCTGCCGCCCTTGCCGCCGCCACATTCGCCCCGGCCGCGCATGCCGACATCAAGGTCGGCATCGACCTCTCGAGCACGGGGCCCGCTGCCGTCATCGGCATCACGAGCAAGAACGCCATGCTGATGTGGCCCGAGACGATCGCGGGCCAGAAGGCCGACTACATCGTGCTCGACGACGGCTCGGACCCGGGCGCCGCCGTGCGCAACATCCACAAGCTCATCAACGAAGATCACGTGGACGTGATCGTCGGGCCGAATATCACGCCGGCGGCGCTCGCGGCGCTCGACCCGGTGGCGGAAAGCAAGACGCCGATGATCACGCTGGTCGGCTCGGGCTCGGTGGTCGAACCGCAGCAGGGCGCGCGCGTGTGGGCCTTCAAGATGGCGCAGACCGATGCCGCGATGGCCGATGTCATGACGCGCTATATGGCCACGCACGGCGTGAAGAGCGTGGGCTTCATCGGTTTCGCGGACAGCTACGGCGACAGCTGGCTCAACGAATTCACGAAGTACGCGAAGGAACGCAACATCCAGATCGTGGCGACCGAGCGCTACAACCGCACCGACGCCAGCGTGACGGGCCAGATTCTCAAGCTGATGGCGGCCAGACCGGACGCCATGCTGATTGCCGGCGCAGGCACGCCGACCGTGCTGCCGCAACGCACGTTGATCGAGCGCGGCTACAAGGGGCCGATCTACCAGACACACGGCATCGCCACGCCTGAATTCATCAAGCTGGGCGGCAAGGACGTGGAAGGCACCCTGTTCCCGACCCAGCCGGTGGTGGTGGCGCGCACGCTGCCGGCCGACCAGCCGGCGCAAAAGGCGGCGCTCGCCTTCGTCGACGCCTACGAGGCAAAGTACGGCCCGGGCACGGTCACGCAATTCGCAGGCGACGCGGCTGGCGTGTACCCGCGCTTGCAGGACGCGGTTGCGCGCGCGCTCAAGACCGCGCAGCCGGGCACCGAGGCGTTCCGCGTGGCGTTGCGCAGCGAGCTGGAGCACGCGCACGAAGTGGTCGTGCCCAACGGCATGGTGAACACGAGCCCGACGGACCACGTGGGTCTCGACCAGCGCGCGAGCGTGATGGGCACGGTACGCGGGGGCAAGTTCGTGTATCTGGGGCAATAGCCTTTTCGCTCAATTGATCCGCACGGCGGGTCACGGCCGCACGATGCTGCACCAGGCACCGCCCGCCGCGCTGCTTGCCAGCACGGCCTCGATGAAGCGCAGTCCCTCCACGCCGTCGTCGACCGTCGTCAGTAGCCGGCTTGCGCTCGGCGCGGGATCGCCGGCCTCGCGCGCCACGATCTGCGCGGCGGCGTCGCGATAAAGCTGCGCGAACGCCTCCAGATAACCTTCCGGATGCCCCGGCGGCACGCGCGTGGCGTGCCGCGCGGCGGCCCCCGTCACGCGGCCGCGCGTGAGCCGCTGCGCCTCGCCGCCCTGCGGCGTGAACCACAGCAGGTTGGGCTCCTCCTGATCGAACGCGAGGCTCGCCTTCGTGCCATACACGCGCAGCCGCAACGCGTTCTCCGCGCCGCTCGCCACCTGGCTCGCCCACAACATGCCGCGCGCGCCGTTGGCGTAGCGCAGCATGGCCTGCACGTGGTCGTCCACGCGGCGTCCGGGCACGAAGGTATGCACTTCTGCCGCGAGCGATTCCGGCACGAGCGCGCTCACGAACGCCGCCAGCTGATAAGCATGGGTGCCGATGTCGCCCAGACATCCCGCCGGCCCCGCGAGCGCCGGATCGGTGCGCCACGTCGCCTGACGGTTTGCGCCACTGCGCTCGACGGGATTGGCGAGCCAGTCCTGCGCATACTCGACCTGCACGATGCGCACCTCGCCAATCTCACCCGCCTCGACCAGTTCGCGTGCGTGGCGCGCGAGCGGATAGCCCGAATACGTATGCGTGAGCGCGAACACGAGATTCGCGTCGCGCGCGTGTTGCGCGAGCGCCTCGCCCTCGGCGAGCGAGACCGCGAGCGGCTTGTCGCAGATCACGTGAATGCCCGCCTCCATGAATGCATGCGCCACCGGCGCGTGCAGATGGTTCGGCGTGACGATGGCCACCGCGTCGATGCCATCCTCGCGCGCGCCTTCCACGCTCGCCATCTCGCGCCAGTGGGCGTAGCTGCGCGCGAGGCCGAGCGCCTCGGCGCTCGACTGCGCGCGCGCCGCATCGGACGACAGTGCGCCCGCGACGAGTTCGAAACCATCGTCGAGACGCGCCGCGATGCGATGCACGGCGCCGATGAACGCCCCCTCGCCGCCGCCGACCATCCCGAGCCTGAGTCTTCGAGACATTGCGTAGCTCCTCAGAGAATCGCGTTCAAAGGCCCAGCACGCCCCTCACCTGCGCCGCATCGACGCCGCTGCCCGCGAAGTCGTCGAACGCGCGCCCGGCCACGCGGATGAGGTGCCGCCTGATGAACTCCGCGCCTTCGCGCGCGCCATCGTGCGGATGCTTGAGGGCGCACTCCCATTCGAGCACCGCCCAGCCCGGATAGTCGTACTGCGTGAGCTTCGAGAAAATCGCGCCGAAGTCGATCTGCCCGTCGCCGAGCGAGCGAAAGCGTCCCGCGCGCTCCACCCAACCGCTATAGCCGCCGTACACACCTTGTTTGCCCGTGGGGCGGAATTCGGCGTCCTTCACGTGAAAGGCCTTGATGCGCGCGTGATAGATGTCGATGAACGCGAGGTAATCGAGCTGCTGCAGCACGAAGTGGCTCGGGTCGTAGAGGATGTTCGCGCGCGGATGATCGCCCACTGCCGCAAGAAAGCGCTCGAATGTCACGCCATCGTGCAGATCCTCGCCTGGATGCAGTTCGTAGCAAACGTCGACGCCCGCCGCATCGAACGCGTCGAGAATCGGCCGCCAGCGGCGCGCGAGTTCATCGAAGGCGGCTTCGACGAGCCCCGCCGGCCGCTGCGGCCACGGATAGAAGTACGGCCACGCCAGCGCGCCCGAAAACGTCACGTGCGCGGCAAGCCCCAGATTCTTCGAGGCGCGCGCGGCCAGCATCAACTGCTCGACGGCCCACGCCGTGCGCGCTTCGCGATCGCCGCGCACCTGCGGCGGCGCGAAGCCGTCGAACAGCGTGTCGTAGGCGGGATGCACGGCCACGAGTTGTCCTTGCAGATGCGTGGAAAGCTCGGTGATTGTCACGCCCGCGTCGTCGGCCTGCTGGCGCAGGTCGTCGCAGTACGCCACGCTCGACGCGGCCTGCGCGAGATCGACGAGGCGCGCATCGGTGGGCACCTGGATGCCCTTGTAGCCGAGCTGGGCCGCCCAGCCGGCCATGTGCGCGAAACTGTCGAACGGCGCGTCGTCGCCGAGAAACTGCGCGAGGAATATCGCTGGGCCTTTGATCGTCTTCATCGCAAGCCCCGTCCTCAGAACGGCGAATCGGGGAAGTAGAACTGCTTCGCGTTCTCCTTGGTGATCAGCACCGAAGGGATGATCGTCGTGGGCGGCAGCGACTTGCCCTGCAAACGCGCTTCGGCCGTGAGCTTGATCGCGTCGTAGATGAACTTCGGCGAGTACGACACATCGGCCTTGATGAGCGGGTCGCCGTCCATCACGCGCTTGACCATCTCCTTCGACCCCGCACCGCCGAACACGATCCTGATGTCGTTGCGTTTGGCCTGATCGATCGCCTTGAGCACGCCCACGGCCATGTCGTCGTCGGCGGCCCAGACGGCGTCGATGTGCTTGAAGCGCGTAAGGTAGTCCTGCATCGTGCGGAACGCGTCGTCGCGGTTCCAGTTCGCGTACTTCGCGTCGAGGATCTTGATGCCGGGATCGCCCTTGAGCACCGACGTGAACGCGGTCCAGCGCTCGTTGTCGAGCGTGGTGGGAATGCCGCGCAGCGCGACGATATCGCCCTTGCCGCCCAACTGCTTCGCGAGATATTCGGCGGGGATCTTGCCGAACGCCGTGTTGTCGCCGGCCACATAGGCATCCTGCGCGCTCGTGTCGGTCAGGCCACGATCGACCACCGTCACGTACACGCCCTGCTTCTTCACCTGCGCGACCGGCTGCGTGAGCGAAGCCGATTCATACGGGAAGATCACGAGCGCGTTGATCTTGTTGACGGTCACGAGGTCCTGCAACTGGTTCGCCTGATCGGGCGCGTTCGCCGCCGTCTTGACGATGACCTTGAGGTCGGGGTGCGCCTTTTCGAGGTCCTTCTTCGCCTCGTTCGCCCACCACACGATGCCGCCCGTGAAGCCATGGTCGGCCGTGGGAATCGCCACGCCCAGCGTGACCTTGTCGTCGGCGCGCGCCGCGCCCGCACCGAACGTCGCCGCTACGCCAAGCGCCAGCGCGCCCGCACACATCGTTCGAATCATCTTCTTCATGATGCCGTCTCCTATCGTGCGGGCCAGCGCCCGTTCTTGCGTTGAGTTTTCGCTGCCTCCTTCGACTTCCCCACCGCCCTGCCAGATCTGCTTCGATATCCTTACCGTCTGCCACGCTGCAGGAAGGCCACCGCGATGATCGCCACGCCCTGCACCGCCGCGTTCAGATACACGCTGATGATGCTCGTGAGATTGAGAATATTGGCGATGACCGAGAGCAGCACCGCGCCCACCACGGTGCCCGCCACGCGCCCTTCGCCGCCCTTGAGCGCCGTGCCGCCCACCACCACGGCGGCGATCGCCTCCAGTTCCCACAACAAGCCCGTAGTCGGCGTCGCGGAACCGAGGCGCGGCACATAGAGCACTGTCGCCACGCCCACGCACACGCCCAGCAGCACGTAGGTCGCACACTTCACGCGATCGACGCGGATCGCCGCATAGCGCGCGACCTGCTCGTTCGAGCCGATCGCCTGCACGTGCCGCCCGAACGCCGTGCGGTTGAGAATGAGCGCGCCGCCCGCCGCCGTGAGCGCGAACACCCACACGGGCACCGGAATGCCAAAGAGGCTCGCGTAATAGACCGGCCCGTAGAAGTCGACGAGATTGTTCTGCAGCGTGAGCGCGCCGCCATCGGCGAGCCAGGTCAGCACCGAGCGGAAGATGCCGAGCGTGCCGAGCGTGACGATGAAAGGCTCGATACGCCCGCGCGTGATCAGCAAGCCATGCGCAAGACCGAACACCGCGCCGAGCACGAGCGCGATCGCAATGCCGATCGCGACGATGGCCAAAGGGGCTAACGCGTGTTCGCTCGCGGCCAGCGTATTCATTACCCAGATCATCACGCCCGCGATCAGCGCGGCCATCGAGCCGACCGAAAGATCGATGCCGCCCGAAATGATCACGAACGTCATGCCCACGGAAATGATGCCGATGAACGAGGTGCGCGTGAGCACGTTGAGCAGGTTGCCGGCGGTGGCGAAATCGCGGTTGAGCAGCGTGCCGAGCACGCACAGCAGGATCAGGCCGATGAGCGGGCCGACGCCCGCGAGCCGGTGCACGAATCGCGCTGCGGCCGAGCGCGCGCCACGGCCTTCGGACGCCGCGTCAGTGGGTGCCGGTTGCATGAGCGATCAGCTCCTCTTCGTTCAGATGTTCGTGCCCGAGCGTGGCGACGAGCCGGCCCGCGCGCATCACGGCCACGCGATGCGCGAGCCCGATCAGCTCGACCAGCTCGGACGAGATCACGACGACCGCGCGGCCCGAGGCCGCGAGCCGCTGGATCAGGAAATAGATGTCGCGCTTCGCGCCCACGTCCACGCCGCGCGTGGGCTCATCGAGCACGATCACGCGCGGGTCCGGCTGCAGGAACTTGGCGAGCGCGAGCTTCTGCTGGTTGCCGCCCGAGAGCATGCGCGCGCGGCTGTCGAGGTCGCCGGTGCGGATGCCGAATTCGCGCACCGCCTTCTCCAGCGCGCGGCGGCCCGCCTTGAGGTCGAGCAGCGGATGGCCGTAGCGCTCGAGCGTCATGAGCGTGAGGTTGTCCTGCAGCGTAAGGTTCATGTGCAGGCCGCGGCCCTTGCGGTCTTCGCTCAGGTACGTGAGGCCATGGCGCATCGCGTCGCGCGGGTGACGCAGCGTCACGGCGCGGCCGTCGATCTCGATCTCGCCCGCGTGCTTGTGGCGCAAGCCCACGATCGCCTCGAACGCCTCGCTGCGCCCCGCGCCCACGAGCCCCGCGAAGCCGAGAATCTCGCCCGCGCGTACCTCGAAGCTCAGATCCTCGACCCAGCCCGGCACGGCGAGGTTCGTCACGCGCAGCGCGACGGGAGCAATCTCGGGCGCTTCGCTCTTCTCCGGAAACATGTCGGAAACGTCGCGGCCCACCATGAGGTTCGCCATCTGCTGGCGCGCAAGACCCGCCGTCGCGCTCGCGGCCACGAAGCGGCCGTCGCGCATCACGACCACGTCGTCGGTGATCTTCTCCACCTCGTCGAGCTTGTGCGAGATGTAGACGAGCGTCGTGCCCGCGGCGCGCAGCTTCGTCATCAGCGCGAAAAGGCGCGCGGTTTCGGCGGGCGTGAGCGTGGCCGTGGGCTCGTCCATGATGAGCAGGCGCGCGTGCCGCGAGAGCGCCTTGGCGATCTCCACGAGCTGTTTCTCGGCGACGATCAGGTCGCGCACCTTCACGTCCGGGTCGCGCGAAAGCCCCACCTGCGCGAGCAGTTCGCGCGCTTCGCGGCGCATGGCGGTGTCGTCGACGAGCCAGCCTTTGCGCTTCTCGTGGCCGAGGAAGATGTTCTGCGCGATCGTCAGGTGCTCGGCCAGGTTGAACTCCTGGTGGATCAGCACGATGCCGGCGGCTTCGGCCTCGCGCGAACCTTCGAAGCGGCGCGCCACGCCGTCCACCAGCATCTCGCCCGCGCTCGCGTTTTCGTAGCCCGCGAGGATCTTCATGAGCGTGGACTTGCCCGCGCCGTTCTCGCCCAGCAGCCCATGAATGCGCCCTGGCGCGAGCTCGAAGCTCACGCCGTACAGCACGCGCACGGGACCGAAGTCCTTGCGGATGTCGTTGAACTTCACGGCGACGCTCATGCGCGTGCGCTCCTCCAGTGGCTTTGTCGGCGGGCTCCGGCGGGCGGCTTGCGCCACCCACCATCACGCCGCTGGTCTCCCCTGCTATGTGTTCGCTTGCGTTTTTTTGACTTCACCCGCTCTCACGCACCACCAGCCGATGCGGCAGCAGCACGCCCGGCACGCTCGCGCGCGGGTCGGCGAAACGCCGCAGCAACAGGCGCGCGGCGGTCTCGCCCAGCTCCCGCATGGGCTGCGCGATCGTCGTGAGCGGCGGGTCGATCTGCGCGGCGAGCGCGATATCGTCGAAGCCGACCACGGCGACGTCGTGCGGCACGCGCCGCCCCGCGCCGCGCAGTCCGTTGACCACGCCCACCGCGAGCGTGTCCGACACCGCGAAGATCGCGTCGGGCGCCTCGCCTGCCGGCAACTGCATGAGCGCGGCGGCGGCCTGCGCGCCCGCGTCGTAGTCGAGGCAGTTCACATTCACGCGCCAGGCGTCGCGCAGCGCGATGCCCGCTTCGCCGAGCGCATCGCGCCAGCCGTCGCGGCGCTGCTGTGCGTAGAGGTAGTGCTCGTCGGAGTTGATGAGCGCGACACGTCGCCGCCCCCGCGCGATCAGATGCCGCACCGCGTCATGCGCGGCCCGGTAGTTGTCGATGCCCACATACGGCACGCCCACGTCCGGGTCGAACTCGCAGCACGCCACCCACGGCAGCGCCGTCGATTCGGCCGCTAGCGCGTGCTGCACGGTCGCCGGGTCGAGGCAGATCGCCCCGTCCGCGCGATGGCGGCGCAGCAGGTCGAAGTAGCTGCGCTCGCGGCCGGCGTCGGCGCCCGTGTCGCACAGCAGCAGGAAAAAGCCGTGCTGGCGCGCGACGCTGTCGATGCCGCGCACGATCTCCGCGTAAAAAGGGTTGCCGAAGTCGGGCACCATCGTCAGGAGCAGGCGGCTTTCGGCGGTGCGCAGGTTGCGCGCGAGTTCGTTTACGCGGTAGCCGCTCGTCTCGATCTCGGCGAGCACGCGCTCGCGGGTCGCGGCGCGCACGTTCGCATGGCCGTTGAGCACGCGCGAGACCGTCGCAACCGAGACGCCCGCGCGCAGCGCCACCGCCGCGATCGAGCCGCCGCGCGCGGCGGTGTCGGCGCTGGCGTCTTCCTGTTGCGGTTGCGCTGATCGGGACGAGCGGGCGGACATGGGCGAAGGCGATCGTGACCGGTTCGGAAACCTGCGACGGCCGCGGCGTGAGCCGTTCGGACGCGTCAAAATGTAATCGATTACATTTTTGGTACGAGAACCGCAAAACCGCAAGGCGCATGAAGCCAGGACAAACACCGATCCGCTAATGCCCCCGGAACCCCCTCCCGCTGCCGTCGGCACGGCCAGGCCAGAAGCCGGTTTGCTACAATTCTCCGATTGCCCGACGCCCTTTTTGCCGGGCTTCGACCCGAACCGATCCCGACCACAACGCCGAGTCACCATGAACATCGAACAAGCGCGTTTCAACATGATCGAACAGCAGATTCGCCCCTGGGAAGTGCTCGACCAGGACGTGCTGAACCTGCTCTCGATCGTCAAGCGTGAGCATTTCGTCCCCGAGGTCTATACCGCCCTCGCGTTCGCCGACCTCGAGGTGCCGCTGCCGAACGGCCAGCACATGATGGCGCCGCGCGTCGAAGCGCGCGTGCTGCAGGAACTCGCGGTGAAGAAGCATGAGAGCGTGCTGGAAATCGGCGCGGGCTCCGGCTACATGGCGGCGCTGCTTGCGCACCGGGCGCAGAAAGTGCTGAGCGTGGAGATCGACACGGAACTCGCCGAATTCGCGCGCGCGAACTTCGTCAAGAACGGCGTGCTGAACGCCGAAGTCGTGGTCGGCGACGGCGCACGCGGCTGGGCCGCGAATGCGCCGTACGACGTGATCTGCGTCTCGGGCGGCCTGCCGGTCGTGCCGCAGGAATTGCTCGAGCAGCTCAAGGTGGGCGGGCGTCTGGCCGCTTTCGTGGGCGGCGCGCCCGTCATGGAAGCGCAGATCATCACGCGCATCGACGAAAAGCAGTTCCGCATTGCCGGCGTGTTCGAAACGTATGTCGAGCCGCTGCAGAACGCCGTGCATCCGCCGCGCTTCAAGTTCTAAGGCGCTGCCAACCTGCCGCATCGCCGGGTTCCATGCACGGCAGCCCGGCTTACTTACCCGATTGAGTGTTCCATGCAGAATCTGACCGCCCCCGCCCTCGCCGAATGGCTTGCCGACACCTCGCGCGAGACTCCCGTACTGCTCGACGTGCGCGAGCCGTGGGAAATCGAAACGGCAAAGATCGCCGGCAGCCTGTCGATCCCCATGCGCGAGATCCCCGCGCGCAGCGAGGAACTGGACGACGAGGCGCAGATCGTCTGCATTTGCCACCACGGCGCACGCAGCGCCCAGGTGGCGATGTTCCTCGAGTCGCGCGGCTACACGAAGGTGTTCAACCTGCAAGGCGGCATCGACGCCTGGTCGCGTCAGGTCGACCCCAAGGTGCCGACGTACTAGGCAGGCGCACACCAGCTTAACGAAAAGGCGCGAAAGGGCGCGGCTCAGGCCGCGCCCTTTGTCATTTCTGGGCCGCCCGCTTCGGCCCACGGCGTGCAGCACCCGCACGCCCCTCATGCACAACGATGCAGCGCGCCGTGCCGCACCGTTCGTCCCGCTTCATGCATGCGCGCACTGAGACGATGCAGCGCGCCCGAACATGCATCTCATTGCACCACAATCGCCCGCCCATTGTGTGGCCGCCGATGCGCCCCGCATCGCCGCGCGCCTGATGGGGCAAGCCTGGCGCTTTCCCTTCGCGCTGGCACAACGCTTGCAGAAGGGTGTGCGCAAGACACGCCACACACACCGGGCGGCGCGCAAGACGACAAACGACCACGCGCCACGGCCCACGACTCACTCACGGACAAGAGGCACAAAAATGAAACGTCGCAGTCTGTTGAAACTCGGGACGATGTCGGGCGCACTCGCGGCTGCGGGGCGCATGCCGTTCGCGCACGCGGACACCGGCAGCGGGCCGATCAAGGTCGGCATCCTGCATTCGCTCTCGGGCACGATGGCCATTTCGGAGACCTCACTGAAAGACACCGCGTTGATGACGATCGCCGACATCAACAAGAACGGCGGCGTGATGGGGCGTCAGATCCAGCCCGTGGTGGTCGATCCCGCCTCGAACTGGCCGCTCTTCGCCGAAAAGGCGCGCCAGCTCCTCACGCAGGACAAGGTGGCCTGCGTGTTCGGCTGCTGGACCTCGGTGTCGCGCAAGTCGGTGCTGCCGGTGTTCGAGGAGCTCAACGGCCTGCTCTACTACCCCGTGCAATACGAAGGGGAAGAAATGTCGCGCAACGTGTTCTACACGGGCGCGGCGCCCAACCAGCAGGCCATTCCCGCGGTGGAATACCTGATGAGCGCCGAAGGCGGCGGCGCGAAGCGCTTCTTCCTGCTCGGCACCGACTATGTGTATCCACGTACGACCAACAAGATCCTGCGGTCTTTTCTGCACTCGAAGGGCGTGAAGGACAGCGATATTCAGGAGGTCTACACGCCGTTCGGCCATAGCGACTATCAGACCATCGTCGCGAACATCAAGACGTTCTCGCAAGGCGGCAAGACCACCGTCGTGTCGACCATCAACGGCGACTCGAACGTGCCGTTCTACAAGGAGCTCGGCAACCAGGGCATCAAGGCGACCGACGTGCCCGTAGTCGCGTTCTCCGTGGGCGAGGAGGAGCTGCGCGGCATCGACACGAAGCCGCTCGTGGGGCACCTCGCGGCGTGGAACTACTTCATGTCGGTGAAAGGCCCCAACAACACGAAGTTCAAGGAACAGTTCGAAGCCTGGGTGCAGGCGAACAACCTGCCCGGCGGCAGCAAACGCGTGACCAACGACCCGATGGAAGCGACCTTCGTGGGCATCCATATGTGGAAGCAGGCCGTGGAAAAGGCGAAGAGCACCGACGTCGACAAGGTGCGCGTGGCCATGATCGGCCAGACCGTGGCGGCGCCCTCGGGCTTCACGCTCACGATGGACGGCAATCATCACCTGCACAAGCCGGTGATGATCGGCGAGATTCGCGGCGACGGCCAGTTCAACGTCGTGTGGAAAACGAAGACCGCCGTGCGCGCGCAGCCGTGGAGCCCGTTCATCGCCGGCAACGAAGGCAAGCCCGACGTGGTCACCTCGAACGCGCTGCCCGCCTTCCTGCGCCGCTCGCGCGTGGCCTGACGTTGTCTTCGCGAGCGCCGCGCCGCAATGTGGCGCGCGCTCGCGTGCCCCGTCTACGGGCCGCAGCGTAACGGCCAGGCTGTTGCTGTCGCCCGCACCAAAAAGAAAATATCATGGCTCTCTCACTCCCGAGGTACGCGCGCGCGGGCTTGCGCCACGCGCTCGCCGCGGCTGCGCTCTTCACGGCGCTATGCACATGCGCGCACGCACTCGAAGCGGCCGACGTCGCGCCGCTCGGCGGCGACGATTTCGACGCGAAATCCGCGGCCATCGACAAGCTCATCGCGACGCACGACGCCGCGTCGCTTGCGCTCCTCAAAGCGCTCGCCGACGACACCGTCACGGCAACCGATGCCGGCGAAGTGCTCGTGCAGGATGGCGCGGATGGACAAGGCGCGCATGACGCCGCAACGGGCCAGCCCGTCGCCGCAAACGTCGCTTCGAGCGCGCAGCCCATCACGCTGAACAACCTGTTGCGCTCGAAGGTCGCGGGCGCGGTCTCGGGCCTGCAACTCGCCTCGCCCGATCTGGAAACGCGCCGGGCGGCCATCAACGGGTTGCTGAAGAACCCCGACCCGGCCATGAAGCCGATGATCGATGCCGCGCGCGCGAAGGAAACCGACCCGGCGCTCAAGCGCCGTCTCGACACGCTCTGGGCGATGACCGCGCTGCACGACCCGAATGCGGTCACGCGCCTCGAGGCGGCGAAGCTCGTCGCGGCGCGCCGCGATCTCGACATGTACGAACTGCTGCGCCCGCTCCTCGCGAAGAACGCGAGCGGCGCGTACAACGAGCCCGATGCCGATGTGCGCGCCGCGGCGCTTCAGGGTATCGACGCGCTCGACGCCATCCAGCGCCGCAGCGAGATCGCCGGCACGCTGTTCGCGGGCCTGTCGCTTGGCAGCGTGCTGCTGCTCGCGGCGCTCGGCCTCGCCATCACCTATGGGCTCATCGGCGTCATCAACATGGCGCACGGCGAGTTCCTGATGATCGGTGCGTACGCAACCTATGTCGTGCAAACGCTCGTGCAGCGCTATGCGCCCGGCGCGTTCGACTGGTATCCGCTCTTCGCGATTCCCGCTTCGTTCGTCGTCGCCGCGCTGGTGGGCGCGGTGATCGAGCGGCTCGTGATCCGCCACCTCTATGGCCGCCCGCTCGAGACGCTCCTCACCACGTTCGGCATCAGCCTCATTCTCATTCAGGCCACGCGCATGATCTTCGGCGCGCAGAACGTGCAGGTCGAAAACCCCTCGTGGATGAGCGGCGGCGTCGCCGTCATGCCCAACCTCATCCTGCCGTACAACCGCCTCGCGATCCTCGCGTTCTCGCTGATCGTGGTGGGCATCGCGTGGAGCGTCCTCACCAAGACGCGTCTTGGCCTGTTCGTGCGCGCCGTCACGCAAAACCGCCGCATGGCCGCCTGCGTGGGCGTGCGCACCGCGCGCGTGGATGCTTGGGCCTTCGCTTTCGGCGCGGGCGTGGCGGGCCTTGGCGGCTGCGCGCTCTCGCAGATCGGCAACGTCGGTCCCGATCTGGGCCAGAGCTACATCATCGATTCGTTCATGGCCGTGGTGCTGGGCGGCGTCGGGCAGATTGCGGGCACCGTGCTCGGCGGCTTCGGTCTCGGGCTCGTCTCCAAGGCCATCGAGCCGTTCTGGGGCGCCGTGCTCGCGAAGATCGCCGTGCTCGTGCTGATCGTGCTCTTCATCCAGAAGCGTCCGCAGGGGCTTTTCGCCCTCAAGGGCCGCAGCGCGGAGGCATGACATGACGAGCGTCACTTCCTCTTCCGCGCGTCACACGCTGGGCGCCTCGCGGGCTTCGGGCGACAGCGCCGAAACGTTCGCCCTCGGCTTGCCCGCGCGGCCGGCCCTGCTCTCGCCGCGCGCCTGGCTCGCGCTCATCGTGCTGATCCTCGTCATCGGCGTGGGGGTGCCGCTTTGCGCGCTGGTGCTACCGCAAGCGAGCGCGCTGCATCTTTCTGCGTATGCGATGACGCTGGGCGGCAAGCTCATGTGCTATGCGATCGCCGCGCTCGCGCTCGATCTCGTATGGGGCTATTGCGGCATTCTGAGCCTCGGGCACGGCCTCTTCTTCGCGCTGGGCGGCTACGCCATCGGCATGTACCTCATGCGCGAGATCGGTCACGACGGCAAGTACGGCAGCGATCTGCCCGACTTCATGGTGTTTCTCGACTGGCATGCGCTGCCGTGGTACTGGCAAGGCACGCAGCACCTCGGCTATGCGCTCCTGCTCGTCGTGCTCGTGCCGGCCGTGGTCGCCTGGGTATTCGGCTTCTTCACGTTCCGCTCGCGCGTGAAGGGCGTGTACCTCTCGATCATCACGCAGGCCATGACCTTCGCCGCGATGCTGCTGTTCTATCGCAACGAAACGGGCTTCGGCGGCAACAACGGCTTCACCGACTTCAAGCGCATCGCGGGCATGCCGATCACGCATCCGGGCACGCGCACCGTGCTGTTCCTGCTGACATTCGCCGTGCTCGTGCTCGCGTTTCTCGGCGCGCGCGCCATCGTCACCTCGAAGCTCGGGCGTGTGGTGAGTGCGGTGCGCGACGGCGAAACGCGCCTCATGTTTCTCGGCTACAGCCCGCTTGGCTACAAGCTGTTCGTGTGGACCATCTCCGCGGTCCTGTGCGGCATCGCGGGCGCGCTTTATGTGCCGCAGGTCGGCATCATCAACCCGAGCGAGATGTCGCCCGGCAACTCGATCGAAATGGCGATCTGGGTGGCCGTGGGCGGACGCGGCACGCTCATCGGGCCGATCATCGGCGCGTTCGCCGTGAACGGCGCAAAGAGCTTCTTCACCGCGCATTTCGCCGAGTACTGGCTGTTCTTCCTCGGCCTGATGTTTGTGCTCGTGCCGCTGCTGTTGCCCAACGGCATCATGGGGCTCATCGAACTCATCCGGAACCGGATCACCACGCGGAGCGAACGCCCATGAACGGACACAGCGTGATCAGCGACCCGCTCAACCACAACCCCTTCGACGACGCCCTCAAGTACGACGAAATCGCCCTCTCCGGCGTGGCGGAGCTCGGGCACGTGGTCGAACCCGGCGCGATCGACATCTCGCACGGCACGATCCTGTATCTCGAAGACGTGACCGTGAGCTTCGACGGCTTTCGCGCGCTCAACAAGCTTTCGCTCGTGATCGACGCGGGCGAGCTGCGCTGCGTGATCGGCCCGAACGGCGCGGGCAAGACCACGATGATGGATGTCATCACCGGCAAGACCGCGCCCGATTCGGGCAAGGTGTTCCTCGGGCAGACGCTCGACCTCACGCGCATGAACGAGCCGGCCATCGCGCGCGCGGGCATTGGCCGCAAGTTCCAGAAGCCCACCGTGTTCGAGCAGCATCCCGTCTGGGAGAACCTCGAACTCGCGATGAAGGCCGACAAGGGCTGGTTCGCCACGCTGCGCGCGCGCTTGGGGCGCGAGGCGCAGGCGAAGATCGAGGAGACGCTCGAGGTGATCCGGCTGGAGAGCGACGCGCGACGCCTCGCGGGCGAGCTATCGCACGGCCAGAAGCAGCGGCTCGAAATCGGCATGCTGCTCATGCAAAAGCCGCAACTGCTGTTGCTCGACGAGCCCGCCGCCGGCATGACCGACGACGAAACCATGGAACTCGCCACGCTCCTCAACCGCCTGCGCGGCAGCTGCTCGATGATGGTGGTCGAGCACGACATGGAGTTCGTCGCCGCGCTCGCGGGGGATACCGGGCGCGTCACGGTGATGGCCGAAGGCAGCGTGCTCGCGCACGGCACGCTCGAGGACGTAAAGCGCGACGAAGCGGTCATCGAATCGTATCTGGGCCGCTAGGGCCGTTTCGACAATATCAGCCATGCTAACTATCGAATCGCTGAATCAGTACTATGGCGGCAGCCACATCCTGCGCAACGTCTCGATGACGGTGCCCGAGGGCGAACTCACCGTGCTGCTCGGCCGCAACGGCGTGGGCAAGACCACGCTGCTGCGCTGCCTCATGGGCGTCGTGCCGACGAAGAACGGCTCGATCGCGTGGCGCGGCGAGGCGCTCACGAAGTTGCCCACGCATGCGCGGGTGGCTCAGGGCCTCGCGTACGTGCCGCAAGGGCGCGATATCTTTCCGCGCCTGAGCGTCGAAGAGAATCTGCTGGTGGGCGCGGCGAGCAAGAAGCGCATGCCGTCAAGCGTGCCTGCCCATATCTACGAACTCTTTCCCGTGCTCAAGGACATGAAGGCGCGGCGCGGCGGCGACCTCTCGGGCGGCCAGCAGCAGCAGCTCGCCATCGGCCGCGCGCTGATGAGCGATCCGCAGCTGCTCATACTCGATGAGCCTACCGAAGGCATCCAGCCTTCGATCATCCAGGACATCGGCCGCACGCTGCGGCGGCTCGTGGAAGAGAGGCACATGACGGTGCTGCTGGTCGAGCAGTACTACGACTTCGCCAAGGCCATTGCGGACCGCTACTGGGTGATGAGCCGCGGCGAAATCGTGGCGGGCGGTGCCGGCGCAAGCATGGATGCGGATGGGGTGCGGGAGTTGATCGCGGTGTGAAGCCTGAGAGCTTCGACTTCCCGATGAGTGAAGACCTCTCCCGTTATACCGCTACGCCGTCCCGGGTAACGGCTACGGTGCGCTCAAAATGCGCGGACAGCTGCCCATCGCGCGTAGCGACTGTCCAGGCATCTCCCTGGGTCCCAACGGTGTACCAGTATCGTCGTCACCCGTGACCGGCCTTATCCATCTGATCCAGGTAAGCGTATCGTTTCGGTCTCAACTCAACGGGTTGGGCGCGCTTACAAAGCGCAGATGCAAAGCCACGGGACGTCAACCGCTCCTACGCTGCCTCGCGACAACCAGCCTCGCCGCTGTACACCAAAGCGACATAACCACCCGCCCCTCGCCGACCGCAGCGTCGGCACGCTCGCTGCCCGCCAGTTGGCGCATACCGCCTGAAATCCAGGCATTGGCCAATCTCATAGGCCGATGTGAAATCGTGAACTATCGTCTCATCTGACACAGACAATCCTGGCCAGCGTCTCTTCCAGCAGACTCCGATCCGCCGCGCGCTTGGCATCGGTGCGCTGCGCCATGTTGTGCAGCTTGCGCCGCACCGCCGGCAAATCGGCTGCTTGCGGAAGTTCGATCAGATCGAAGTCCGGCCGCTGATCCTCGATGGATCGCAGGAACTCACATGACGGTTCATCCAGCCAACCGGCCCCCCGCACCAGCAGGCGCTCATGAATGTCCAGCAAGACTTCGGCTTTAACAGGCTCGGCCGTCATGCCCTTGAAGTGCGCTTCGAAGGTCGCGGCGAAATCTCCCGGCACGCGTGGCGCCAGCATCTCCCAGGCAGGCTTGGGGCTACACGTCAGGTAGACGAGAAAAGTCCGCCAGAGCACCTGATCCGTCCGTTCGTCTTCCAGCAACAAGCCGACGTCAAAAAGATCGCGGGGATGCTGCCTCGACAATGCCGCAGCCAGCTTGCCCGCATAGAGGTCGGCAAAGTTCAGCACCTGCACCGAGGCGAAGCCAAACGCCTCCTCGACCCTCGGGCGCACCACCATGTTCCGCGCCGGATGCACCGTACCGCGCATACCCGGTGTCGTTTCGATTTGAACGCGCGCACGGCCACGACTGGCTACCAGCCGCGTGAAGTTCGCGCCCTCGGCTGCCGACAACTGCACCTGCAGTTGTAAAGGCGGGCTGCGCAGCACATCGGCCAGCCGCCCAAGCGCTTCGGCAATGAGCTTTGCGTCCTCAGCATAGTCATGCACTGGCAACCAGGCCAGATCAATGTCCACTGACAATCGGGGCAGGTCGTGCTCGAACAGGTTGATCGCCGTGCCGCCTTTGAGCGCGAAGTGAGGCTCTTGCGCCAAGGCCGGCAGAATCTCGACAAGCAGTCGTACGCGGTCGGTGTAGCGCCGATCCCAACGATCAAGCCAGGTGTTCATCGAGGTCTCCCGGCAAGGTGATCTGGTAGATCGGATGCAGGCGGCCGCCGGGCACCAGCGCGCGCTTTCCCCGCCCCAGATCGACGCCATCCAGTGGCACGTGCGGCAGCCACGCATGCCTGTGGCGCTCGGCCAGCGCCAGGAACAGTCGTTTGGCCTTGATGCTGTAGCAGTGGCGCAACAGCAGGCCGACCCGCTGAGGCCGCAGCGTGGTCATGGCCTGCATCAGCGCGTCCACCTCGTAGACCAACGCCGCGTCTGAGACGTTATCGCACAACTCCAACATAGCCCGCTCCGGCGCGGAACAAACCAGTGCGTCGGTGCCGGGGGCTGCCTGGTGCCACGCCAGGCCTTGTTCGGACAGCACCGTCGCGGACACCTCCACCGTGAGCGACACGGGCGGCCAATCGAACGGCCCCTTGCCCAGATACTCGAAGCGCTGCGCCAAGGACAGATTGCCGAGCCATGACGGTGGCCGCCCCCCCCCATACAAGGTGATCGTGCCGGCATCGCCTAGACGCAGGTAGTGCTCGTGCCCCTGCAGACTTAGCGCGAAGCGCCCCCCCACGTGCAGCGGCATGCCCTCGCCGACCTGCAGACTGCGGACCACGCCCTCCCACTGCAGGCGCCCACCCTTGCGCATGTAGACGCCGCGTGCAGGCGACACCAGCCAGCCACTACTCACGTAGCGCGCAACCAGGCTGTTGGAATAGCCGTGTGCCCTCAGCCAGCGACTCGATATCAGGCGTGTGTCTCCGAGTTCGGCTAGCAGGAGGTTCAGCTTTCCTGGATTTCGATCATTCATAGTGTTCAAAATACAACTTTTATAAACTGTTGCCAAGGGCGAACCGGTTTAACTGAAATGAAAAAAGATCACTAATGATGATCTTTTTTCTCAAATAGTAAACCTCTATCCTGGCGGCAATCGGTACACGGAAGACCTTGTGCTGCCCTTTGCTCACAAGGTGGCACGCATCACGGCCCCCCAGTCTCGGGTGATAGCTTTGGTACGTAGCCAGCCCGTCGAGCCAGGCGTACTCCTGGAGCATGTGGCGCCCCCGCTCAGCGCAACATCGGGCGTTCGGAACAGGCGAGCACCTCAGGACATTGGGAACCCCGTTCGCGTCGACATCGCTGTTGCCATACGAAATTCTGTCGTTTTGCCTGAAAATTCTTCACTCCGCCTTGCCATTGGCGCTTCTTCCTCGAAGAACGGTCGCTTCGGGAGGCGCGCCGCGGTACTCCGGCTCTCAGGGCTGCGAGGATTCGCCGTCACCGCTGGGGTGTGCCGATGCCGGTTTGAAGGCCTCGCGCACCACCTCTTCGATCCGGGCAATGACCTCATCGGGCAGATGCGAGTACGTCTTGCGTTTGTTCGAAGACAGCTTTCCGTTGTTCGATTGCACCATGCGGATGAGCGCGGACAGGTCCGGGCGGGGAAGATTGAGTTCGCCGTTCAACTGCTCAAACGCGGCATCCAATCCGCTTAGCCGGCAGTTCGCGTGACAACCTGGTCCTTAGCAGCGTCGATGGGCATGCGGTGCAGGAAACGGACTTCCCCTGTCGCGTCGAAGAGCCGGTAGGGTCGCCCTCCCGGTGACGAAATTACGTGCGGCGCGCATGCCCTTCCAAACGAACGCACTGTTCGGCGACCCGGACCACCGGCGTAGAAGTTCCACCTCGGCCAGGTGCTCGAACACCGCCTCAAGCACCTCAAGACTCACCACCTTAGTGCGAAGCGCGAATTCGACGTGTCTGATAAGTGTTTGCTCCACCGCGGCCTTGCGCGGATAACAGAATCCATTGTGGCCGCGCACTTTCTGATTCACGGAATCGTCGAGATAAGCGCGCCTGAAGCGGCCGAACCCGTGGTTCCAGGTTTGCTCGATGAGGTGCTGGTAGCCAACGGGCTCCAGTTCGGCCATGCGACTCGAAAAACATTCAGAAGTCTCGAAATATTCTCGCAAATAGCCATTTCGAATGACGAATACTCGAAAAATCGTCGCTCCACGCCTTGTTGATAGGCGCGACCTCGCCGCCAACGTTGCTCGGTGGCGGCGATTGGCTGGCTCCGATCCTGCGGCGCACTGGCGTCGACGCGAGCGCCGCTCAATAGCCGCCCTGAACGAAGCCAGGGCAACCGGCCTTCTCAGGAAGCGACGAAGAGGATGGCGGGCGGCGGGCGCCTGCGAACACCGCCCGGATGTCCGATCTGCAGCGTGCTGCAGACCGTTTGCCGGGAACCGCTCAACGGCAGAAGTGCGGCCGGCTGGCGCCGATCGCATCGGAAAAAATGCTGCGACTTTTGGCGCAGACGTCGGCCGGCCGCACGAACTTCGACGCACCCGCGAGGACTCCTGTGGCGCGGCTACGTGCAAACGCCCGGTTCCCGATATGCGCTGTCGCCATAACCTTGGTGCTTGCGCGGCTGAGCTTCGCAACGGTGCCGCACCCGTAATCCATGCGGCAAATCAACGCATCGCAATCGCGACCTGATGAGCACAATGCTCGAGCGCCCCGGCTACGAGATACTGACAGGCGAAAGTGCTGGCCCGTTCCTGATGGTCAAGGACCGGATCGCGCGAACTTCTCGCGTTCTGGACGTACAAGACGCCATCTGTCTGAGCGTTGAACCGCCGGCGTGACCCGCACGCTCCCTGGCCCCTGATCAGCGCGCTCGAGCGCGCGTGCTATCCTCCCCGCCATTGCCCCGTCCCCCTCGCCACGCATGTCGCTCCACGTCGATCACGCCGCACTCGCCAACACCACGTTTCGCAGCACCGCTCACCAGGAATGGGCCGCGAAGCTCGAGCTCGGCTTCGAGCGCCAGGGTGCACGTACGGCGCTCACGCATCGCCTGCACGTGGGGCCGTTGCGTGTGCAACGGCCGCTCTACCCCGAAGGCGACGGGATCTGTCACGCGGTGATCGTGCATCCGCCGGCAGGCATCGCAGGCGGCGACCGGCTCGACATCGACGTGAATGTGGGCGAAGGCGCTCACGCCGTGCTCACGACGCCAGGCGCCACCAAGTGGTACAAGTCGAACGGGCGCGTGGCGCGCCAGCGCATCAACGTGCGCGTGGGCGCGGGCGCGAAGCTCGACTGGCTGCCGCAGAACAACCTCGTGTTCGACCACGCCCACGCCGAACTCGAATTCGCGCTCACCCTTGGCGCGGGGGCCACGGCCATCGGCTGGGACGCCACGCAACTGGGCCGCCAGGCCGCGGGCGAACGCTGGTCGGCGGGCATGGTGCGAGCGCTCACGCGCGTGACGCGCGCGGCGCCCGAAAGCGAAGCCGGCGAGCAACTGCTCTGGCTCGAACGCGCCCTCATCGACGCCAACGACCCGCTGCGCGACGCGCCACAAGGCCTCGCGGGCTACCCCGCTTTCGGCGTGCTGTGGGCGATCGGCCCCGCGTGCAACGAGGCGCTCGCGCAAGACCTCGCCGCTATCCTGCCCTTCGACGACACGCTGCGCTCGGGCGCGACCTGCATCGCGCCGGGCGTGGTGCTCGTGCGCGTGGTCGGGCGTTCGATGGAACCGCTGCAGAACACGCTCACACAGTGCTGGACGGCGCTGCGGCCGTTCGTGCATGGCGTAAAGGCCGCACCGCTGCGCTTGTGGACGACCTGAAGGCACATTGCACGCACCGCAGCGGTGCGCATCGGCGCCTCCTCGCACGATAACGCAGCGCAGCAACGCCAACGCGGTGCACAAGCCCCTCGCAGTTGGTGCATACACGCTGTCCCCTTCATTGGCACATACCTTGCTGTGAGCTTGCATCGATTCGTGCGCGCTGCGCGCGAGGCCGCAAGCTGCACGTAACCTCGCTCCCGTAAGCTGGGTCGACAGACTTGCCCAACCGACCCAATACGATGACGCGATGAAGCTCACGCCACGCGAGAAAGACAAGCTCCTGATCTTCACCGCCGCGCTGCTCGCCGAAAGGCGCCGCGAGCGCGGCCTCAAACTCAACTACCCGGAGGCGGTCGCCTTCATCAGCGCCGCGCTGATGGAAGCCGCCCGCGACGGCAAGACCGTCGCCGAGGTCATGCATTACGGCACCACGCTTCTCACGCGCGACGACGTGATGGAAGGCGTGCCCGAGATGATCCCCGACATCCAGGTCGAAGCAACCTTCCCCGACGGCACCAAGCTCGTCACCGTCCACCATCCGATCCCCTGAGCCGGGAGGAGCCAGCCATGATCCCCGGCGAAATGCTGATCGACGACGGCGAAATCGAACTCAACGCAGGCCGCGAAACCCTCACCGTGAAGGTGGCCAACACGGGCGACCGCCCTGTGCAGATCGGCTCGCACTTCCACTTCTACGAGGTCAACGCCGCACTCTCGTTCGACCGCGAAGCCGCGCGCGGCTTTCGTCTGAACATTGCCGCGGGCACGGCCGTGCGCTTCGAGCCAGGACAGGAGCGCACCGTGGAACTTGTGGCGCTTGCGGGAGAGCGCGCCGTGTACGGCTTCAACGGCCAGGTGATGGGTCCGCTCTGAGCGCGGACTGGCGTTTTCAGGCGATTTCATCAGGAATCCGACATGACATTGAAGATCGGCCGCCGCGCCTACGCGGAGATGTTCGGCCCCACCACCGGCGACCGCGTGCGCCTTGCCGATACCGAACTCATCATCGAGATCGAGCGCGACTACACCGTCTACGGCGACGAAGTAAAGTTCGGCGGCGGCAAGGTGATCCGCGACGGCATGGGCCAGTCGCAGCGCACGCACTCGGAAGTTGCGGACACCGTGGTCACGAACGCCGTGATCATCGATCACTGGGGCATCGTGAAGGCCGACATCGGCATCAAGGACGGCCGCGTCTGGAAGATCGGCAAGGCGGGCAACCCCGACGTGCAGCCGGGCGTGACGATTCCCATTGGAGCCGCGACCGAAGTGATCGCGGGCGAAGGCCAGATCGTCACGGCGGGCGGCATCGACACGCATATTCACTTCATCAGCCCGCAGCAGATCGACGAAGCGCTCGCCTCGGGCGTGACGACCATGCTGGGCGGCGGCACCGGCCCCGCCACCGGCACCAACGCCACCACCTGCACGCCGGGCCCGTGGCATATGGAGCGCATGCTCCAGGCCGCGGACGGCTGGCCGATCAATCTCGGCTTTCTCGGCAAGGGCAACGTGAGCCTGCCGAAACCCGCCGAAGAACAGATCGCCGCGGGCGCGATCGGCCTGAAGCTGCACGAGGACTGGGGCTCGACGCCCGCCGCCATCGACAACTGCCTGAGCGTGGCGGACGCAACGGACACGCAGGTGGCCATTCACACCGACACGCTCAACGAGTCGGGCTTCGTGGAAGCGACGGTGGCCGCCTTCAAGGGCCGCACGATCCACACGTACCACACGGAAGGCGCGGGCGGCGGCCACGCGCCCGACATCATCAAGGTGTGTGGTGAAGCGAACGTGCTGCCCTCCTCGACGAATCCCACGCGCCCGTACACGATCAACACGCTCGACGAGCATCTCGACATGCTGATGGTGTGCCATCACCTCGACCCGTCGATTGCCGAGGACATTGCATTCGCCGAGTCGCGCATCCGCCGCGAGACCATCGCCGCCGAGGACATCCTCCATGATCTTGGCGCACTGTCGATGCTCTCTTCGGATTCCCAGGCAATGGGCCGCGTGGGCGAGGTCATCATCCGCACGTGGCAGACCGCGCACAAGATGAAGGTGCAGCGCGGCGCACTGACCGGAGACAGCGCACGCCACGACAACTTCCGCGTGAAGCGCTATGTGGCGAAGTACACGATCAATCCTGCGCTCACGCATGGCATCGCGCACGAAGTGGGATCGCTCGAACCGGGTAAATGGGCCGACCTGGTGTTCTGGGAGCCGGCGTTCTTCGGCATCAAGCCTTCGCTGATCCTCAAGGGCGGCATGATCGCGCTCGCGCAGATGGGCGACCCGAACGCCTCGATTCCGACGCCCCAGCCCGTGCATTACCGCGAAATGTTCGCCACGCGCGGGCGGGCGCTCGCACAAACGTCGCTCACCTTCGTTTCGCAGCTCTCGCTCGACAAGCGCATGCCCGAGCGCTATGGCCTGCAAAAGCGGGTGGTGGCGGTACGCAACTGCCGCAGCGTGACGAAGGCCGACATGATTCACAATGCCTGGCAGCCCACGATCAGCGTCGATCCCGAAACGTACCAGGTCGTCGCCGACGGCCAGTTACTTACCTGCGAGCCCGCCACGGTGCTGCCGATGGCACAGCGCTATTTCCTGTTCTAAAGTTTAGCCATGCGCACGATCGACAAACGACTCAATGCGAAGCTCGCGCCCGTTCTGGTGAAGCGCGCGCCCACGCTCACGCTGCCCTACGACGCGCGCTGCAAGAGCCGCCTGGCGGCCACGCTCGACACGGGCGAGGAAGTGGGCGTGGTGCTGCCGCGCGGCACGGTGCTGCGCGACGGCGACCTGCTCGTGGCCGACGACGGCGGCCTCGTGCGCGTGATCGCGGCGCCCGAGAGCGTGTTGCGGGTACGCGCGCCCGACCGCCTCACGCTCACGCGCGCCGCGTATCACCTCGGCAATCGCCATACGCCGGTGGAAGTGGGCGCGGACGAACTCAGGCTCGAAGCGGACCCCGTGCTCGAAGACATGCTCAAGCGGCTGGGCGCGCAGGTGGAGCGCCTGGAACTGCCGTTCCAGCCGGAATCGGGCGCGTACAGTGGCCAAAGCGGCGGCGGTCATCGCCACGGCCACGACGCAACCTTCGCCGACGACTACGCGCTCGCGCAACGGGTGTACGAGGAGCACCATGGTCATGCGCATTCGCACGACCACGCGCACGCGCACGACCCTGCGCACGGTCATTCGCACGATCACGCGCATGGCGAAGATCACGCGCATGACCACGATTGCGGACACGATCACGGTCATTGCGACGGCCACGCGCACGACCACAGCCATGAACATCGCTGAGCTCACCGCCCTGCTGCATCTCGCGTCGCCGGCGCTGCCCATCGGCGCGTTCAGCTACTCGCAGGGGCTCGAAGCCGCAATCGATGCGCAACTCGTCACGAACGCCGACGACGCCGCGCACTGGATAGCGGGCGGCCTCGCGAACGTGCTCGCTAGCGGCGAGCTACCTTTCGTGGCGCACCAGATGGAACGCTGGCGCGCGCATGACGCACGCGCGCTGATCGTTGCGAACGAGGAATTCGTCGCTAGCCGCGAGTCGGCGGAACTTCGGCGCGAAACCGCGCAGATGGGCTGGTCGCTGCGCCAGCTCTGCGCGCAGCTCGAATGGGGCGACGCCGAACGGCGCGCCACGCTGGAGCGCATGACGCCCGTTGCGCAGCCCACGGCCTTCGCCTTCGCCGCGTGGGCGCACGCGGCCGTGCCAGACGCCGCGCTCGCCGCCTACGCGTTCAGCTGGATCGAGAACCAGACGGCCGCCGCGCTCAAGGCGGTGCCGCTCGGCCAGCTCGCGGGCCAGCGCATCATCGTCGCGCTGCGGCCCGCAATCGAACAAGCCGTGGCGCGCGCGCGCGCGACGCCGCCCGAGGCGCTCAACACCTTTGCGCCGCAGCTCGGCGTGCTTTCTGCGCGCCACGAATCGCAGTACTCGCGGCTTTTCCGCTCCTGAAACAGACACACGAACCATGAATTCGCACGCACCCAGCAAACGAACGAAGAAACTGCCGCCGCTGCGCGTCGGCGTGGGCGGACCGGTCGGCTCAGGCAAGACAACCTTGCTCGAAATGCTCTGCAAGGCCATGCGCGAACGCTACGACCTCGTCGCCATTACCAACGACATCTACACGAAGGAAGACCAGCGCCTCTTGACCGTCGCGGGCGCCCTGCCCGCCGAGCGCATCATGGGCGTGGAAACGGGCGGCTGCCCGCACACGGCGATCCGCGAAGACGCGTCGATCAACCTCGAAGCCGTCGACCAGATGCTCACGCGCTTTCCCGATGCCGACATCGTCTTCATCGAATCGGGCGGCGACAATCTCGCGGCCACCTTCAGCCCCGAGCTTTCGGACCTCACGATCTACGTGATCGACGTGGCGGGCGGCGAAAAGATCCCGCGCAAGGGCGGCCCCGGCATCACGAAGTCGGACCTGCTCGTCATCAACAAGACCGACCTCGCGCCACTCGTGGGCGCGAACCTCGACGTGATGGCCTCCGACGCTAAAAAGATGCGCGGCGAGCGGCCGTTCGTGATGTGCAATTTGAAGGCGCTCGAGGGACTTGGTGAGGTCGTCGCGTTCATCGAAAAGCGCGGCCTCCTCGTCACCGATAACGCTTGAACGCATCGACGTCACACCACCGGTCTTTCAGATTGACGGATCGATGTAGTCGGCGTTTTTCACGATCCAGTCCGGGTTCAGGTGTGATCTGTCCTCATAGAGGGCCGACCATTTTCCCGTCACGCGGATGCACGCTTCATCCACACACAGTCGTGCGTCGGGGTCGATGAGTGAAGCATGATCGCGCTCGGCAAGCGCGATCAGTTCCTTGCGAACGCTTTGTTGCAGGCCGTCGATTTTCACCCGTTGCTCAGCCTGGCGTGGGTCGAAACGCCCGATTCTCGACAAAAATACATGTGGGTCGAACGGGTCACCTATCGGATTGTCGAGGAGCACATAGACCTTCTTGTTCTGCGCCTGCAGTTCCCTGACTTCCCGATCGAGCTCGGCGAACGCTGCCGCTCTTCCTTCGGGCGTGGCCAGACTCAACTCCTTTTGACCGCTGGCCACGTAATAGCCCGCGGCGTTGAAGTAGTAACTCCAGTAACCGCCGATCACAACCGTCGTGATTCGACTATTCGCGGCCTTCGCCAGCGCCTCGCGCCGGACCGACCCGCACTCCGAATCGACCGGCAAATCATGATCGATAACGTGCGGAATGGGAGGGCAAGCCGCAGCAACAGCAAAGATGGCGCCGTTTTTTGAAGGGTCGCGCTCCTCATCCGCATAGACTCGTTCGGCATACTGGGCGACATGCGAATCCCCGAGAAATAGCGTCGTAGTCTTCCGGTCTTCGTGCAAGGCATAGATGCCGTCCCGAGCCTCGCCATCTGGACTTCTTAGCGCGAGGAAGTACCACCCGGTCCGCGTTGCGAGGTTGACAGCGTCGAAACGGGGACTGATGAGCGCGTCCTTGATCGCCACGCCGCTAACCATCATCAGCACGAGGCCGAGAACCAGCAGAAGCGCCGTTCGATTCGCAGAGCGATGCCAGCGAATCTTCCTCTCGACAAAGCGGTGTGTGAGCCAGGCGAGCAAGACTGATAGCAATACCACGGCAATCTTCGTGGGGTGACCATTGTCCGGCCAGACCAGATGTGCGAAAGACAACAACGGCCAATGCCAGAGATAAAGCGGGTAGCTAATCAGCCCGAAAGTCACGAAGGGGCGACTCGAGAGAATAGTGCGATTGATCCACGCGCCTGAACCCGCTGCGATGACGAGGAATGTGCCCATCGTCGGCAACAATGCCCAAAATCCTGGAAATGGCCGCTCATGGTTGATCAGCAAGAATCCAGACAGCAAGAGACTCACTCCCGTTGCACAGAGCAGGTTGCCATATCGGCCGACCAGATCCGGGCGACGCAAAGCGAAATAGGCGAGCGAGCCGCCAACCATGAGTTCCCAGAAGCGGGAAAGCGGCGAGTAGAAGGCCGCAACAGGATCGCGCCACGCAAGCCACACGCTAATGCCAAAGGACGCCGCCAGAATCACCCCATTGACGACCGGGAAGCGCCAGCGATGCGTCCACGCATAGCTCAATAGTAGGGGCCAGAATATGTAGTATTGCTCTTCAACCGCAAGGCTCCAGAGATGCAACAGCGGTTTGGCCTCGTGACCGCTATCGAAGTAACCGCTCTCGCTCCACAAGACAAAATTCTGGACGAAGGAAGTCCCGCCGACGATGTGCTTCCCAAGTTGCGGGTACTCGTCTCGCAGCAGCACGAGCCAACCGGCAACCGCGCAAAAGAACAGGACGAGAAGCAGCGCAGGGAAGATCCGTCGGATGCGCTTGGCGTAAAAATCAGCAATGCTGAATTTGTCGCGCTCGAGATTGGTGAGAATGATGGTGGTAATGAGGTATCCGGATATGACAAAAAAAACATCGACGCCGATAAATCCGCCTGCCATCCGGCTTGGGAACGCATGAAACAGAATCACTGCCATCACCGCGATGGCGCGCAGGCCGTCGACGTGGGGGCGATATTCATGCGTCGCTACGCTGCGGGTCGCGGCTCGATCCGGCGGACTATCGAGGATTTCCGTCGCGGACGGAACCGGCAGCACTTGCGGGGTAATCGTCGGTGACATGAACGAGCCTACGGTGACTGCATATCGGTGAAGCGGAGGGGAGCGACACCGATAATCAGCAATGCGTTCCTTACGCAGCCGTGGCTCGAACGCAAGTTAGCCACGTGAACCCAGTACACCCGCGCTCTGGCTTGAGCGTATGTGCGCATACGTACGCATCGCTGCGCGCGAAGGCACGCAATGACCCAACCCTTTCATGCGTCTATATGCCACCCTTCATGCGTCTATACGTTGCCCTTCACGTAGCCGCGCTCTCCCCTTTCAAAAAGCGGACTTTCAAATAACAAACAAAGTGTTTCAACGCGAAGACGAAGGCTTTTTACGCCGTGATTCACGTGCCGAACCGTGGCTTTCTTGAAGGGAATTCAGTCGCATTTAGCTTGTGAGCGATGAGTCTGCGCGGCGAAGGCCGCCTTTCTATCGGTGTTGCCGACAGTTGTCTCACTACATTTCCAGTGGACGTTTCTTTCCCGGTTCGCATGCTTTGCTCTGATGCTCACATTCGCCTTGCCATCTATCAATCGCATGAAAATATAATTAGCTATCCTATTTATTTTTCTGCGGATATGTTTGAGATCACGAACCTGTTGCGTCAAGAAATACGCCGAAAGCATATCGAATCGACTTCGTGCGGCGCGCACGGTGGACATTGTGAGGCTCACGCTGGGCGACTTTCGCATGCCCTACCGCGCGCGAATTCATACATCGCAGACGAGAGCCTGCACAACATCCACCGTGCGCGTGCGCGTGCGCGCCGCGGTGGCGCGAGGTGAATGCCGCCGCAGCCGCGCCGATGGCGACACGCTGTGGTTTTTCGTCGAAGAGTTCGTGCAAGGCGCATGCGAGATCGACGGGTTCTTGCACCTGCAGGGCCGCGCCAGCGGCCGGGGCGCCGGCAGTAGCCTGCTTGAAGTTGAAGACATGCGGCCCGATCAGCATCGGCACGCCCACGGCGCACGCTTCGATCAGTTTCTCCCCGCCGAGTGGCAATAGGCTGCCGCCAATGAATGCAAGGTCAGCGATGGCGGAGTAAGCGCCCATCTCTCTCATCGAGTCGCCGAGCAGGACGCTTAAGTCCTGAGGGGGCAACCGCACACCCGCATGCGCCGAGGCCACCGCAGCCAAGCGGATCGTCTGCACGCACAATGATATGGCACTTATTTATTGAGAGACGGACGGCGGCTCGCACAGGCGTTCGTGCGGCACCTGATGATGGCCTGACGATGGCGTTGCTGGACGGCGAGTACATCAGACACACGGTGGCATAATAGTCTTTCGGTCAAAGGATTAGGGATGTTGCGGGCAGGCTCATGCAGAGTGAAAAAAGGAAAGTCGAACCGGTCCATGGTTTTATAGATAGAAGCCTACGCGTTCCTCATCCAGGAATTATTCAGGATGCGGTCGAGAATCTCTCTTTTTACAAGAAGATTTCGCTTCTGAAAAAGCAGTTGCATAAATGGTCGATACTTTCATTTAACCGGCAACTCAGTCTGTATACAGAAGCCGCGGACTTGCATGATGGCGCCCGGATTTTACTGGCGTACAGCGGCGTCAACAACATCGGCGACGCGTTAATGGATCTTTCCGGGCGGGCGTTAATTGGCAGAACCCCGTACAAGCTGGATGTTGTGCTCGATCCGTCTCTGGCCGAGCTCTTTCGGCATGACCGGTACCTATCGAAAATCTACACGGATTATCGTGAAGTCGATTTCGGCGAATACGATTTCGTCATACTGAACAAGCTCGGAATTCGTGTAATAAAAGAGAAAATCAGGCATGCGAGCCAATCCAGATTTACCAGCCTGATCGGATGGTATGCAGGGCGTAATTTCAATCACATACAGTTCAGCTACTACGCTTTCAACAAGATCCTGAAATGCGGGATCGCCGATATGGACCTGTATAAAAATGCCCGACTCGTTCTCGACGCTCCCAAGGGCGATGACTTTCCATCGGAAGGCTATGCCGGGAGAGTCGCCATTTCTGTCGGCGGCAGGGAATCCGACCGCATCTACAGTAAGTGGGCAGACGTTCTAGCAAGGCTTGACGACGACGAAGGGTTGTCGCGTTACGAGTTTGTCCTAGTCGGATCGGAGAATGGACTCAAGCAAGCTAACGATCTGATCGGCATGAAACTCAGGAATCTGAAGCTCACCTCATTGGTTGGCAAATTGAAGATTCATGAATGCTTTTCCCTGATAAGGCAGAGCAGGCTATTTGTAGGGGCGGACGGCGGGCTTCTGCATATTGCGCACGCGGGCGGCGTGCCGACCATCGCCTTGTTTAGCAATGACATTGACCCAAGAACCCGCTACGTCGAGAATGATTTTTTCAAATGTTCTCCACTGACGGGGGCGAGTGATGTCACGAGCATTGAGCCAAATGATGTGGTGAATGTCATGAAAGATATTCTGCTTGGGTGAATTGTGCGATTTGCAGACATCGTTTCACCTTCATGACGGCCGTTTCTTTGGCACGCCGATGATGTCCGCCGCGGATTTTGTCGAGCCGCCAATTGCGGTGCCGAATTCGCTCTTTGCGCTCGTCGTTCGCCCTTTCCACGTCCTCCACGAGAGGTAGGGTTTTCGCCCAGTTCCGCAATGAGACCGACAGGAGTCTCATCACCGTGCAAACCGTGTGGCCGAAGTCAGTCGTGGTCCGACCGCCACTCTTCAATTCGCAGGCCGATCGCCTGCTGTGTCCGAGCATGGTGTCATTCAAACTCGTTCGGGACGGGAAGCGGTGAACGTACAACAGTGCCATTGAGGTGCGGCGAGCGCAGTGGAATTGAGCGGGCTACGCGCTACCGCACGCAAAGTCATACATCTGAGACGAGCGCCTGCACGACATCCACCGTGCGCGCCGTCGCACCGCGGTGACGCGAGGCAAATGCGGCGGCAGCCGCGCCCATGGCGACCCGGCGCGGCTTGTCGTTGAAGAGTTCGCACAAGGCGCGCGCGAGATCGGTGGGGTCCTGAACCTGCAGGGCGGCGCCCGCGGCCGTGGCGTCGGCGGTCGCCTGCGTGAAGTTGAATACGTGCGGCCCGATCAGCACCGGCACGCCCACGGCGCATGCTTCGATCAGGTTCTGCCCGCCGAGCGGCAAGAGACTGCCGCCGATGAACGCGAGATCGGCGGCAGCGTAGTAAGCGCCCATCTCCCCCATCGAATCCCCGAGCAAAACGCTCACGTCCTGCGGCAACACGCGCACGCCCGCGTGCACGGACGCCGCGGCAGCCGCAGCCGGCGCCCAGCGCGAGCGCCGCTCGAGCTTGAAGTTCTTGCGCTCCACGAGCGCGGCCACCTCGTCGAAACGCTGCGGATGGCGCGGCACGAGGATCAGCAGCGCGTCTGGGACATTGAGTGACGCGAAGGCCTGCAGTACGAGTTCCTCTTCGCCTTCGCGCGTGCTCGCTGCCACCCACACCGGGCGCTCGCCGATCGCGCGGCGCCACTCGCGGCCGCGCGCAATCAGCGCCGGCGGGCTCGCCATGTCGAACTTGAGGTTGCCGAGCACCGCCACGCTGCGCGCGCCGAGCGCGGTGAGGCGCTCCGCGTCGGAGGGACTTTGCGCCAGCACGCGTGCAAAGCCGCCGAACACCTCGCGTGCGCCCGCGCCGAACTTCGCCGCCCGCTTGAACGAGCGCGCCGACATGCGCGCGTTGGTGAGCACGAGCGGCACGTCGGCGTGCTTGCACTCGTCGATGAGCGTAGGCCAGACCTCGGTTTCCATCACGAGACCGAGCGACGGCCGCCATGCGTGCAGGAAGCGCCGCACCGCGTGCGGCATGTCGTACGGCAGGTAGCAGCGCAGCACGCGATTGCCGAAAAGCTGCTCACCCGTGGCACGGCCGCCCGGCGTCATGTGCGTGAGCAGGATGCGCGCGTCGGGGCGCGCCGCCAGCAGCGCGTCGACGAGCGGCTGCGCCGCGCGGGTCTCGCCCACCGAGACGGCATGCACCCAGATGAGCGGCGCGTCGTCCTCGGGCAGGCGCCCTGTGCAATAGCCGAAACGCTCGCCGATATGCTCGCGATAGCCGCGCTCGCGGCGCGAGCGAATGAACAGCCGCAGCACCGCGAGCGGTGCAATGAGCCACCAGGCCGCGCGATAGATCACTCTCAGCATCGGGCCTCCGCGTCGGCCAGGGTCAGGCGAAACGCCGCGGCCGCGCGGCTGGATGCGTGTATCGGCAGGCTCATCGCGCGTGGATTCAAACCAGTTCCTTGCCCTTCAGGCGTTCGAGAATGCCGAGCGGCGCCCATTCGGGATGCACCATCTCCTTCACCGGCAGGAAAAAGGTCTGCTCCATCATGAACTGACCGGACATCACGGCATGCGACGTGTGATCGGAGAAGCACACCCACACGCTGCCCGGCGGAAAGCCGATGGTCTCCTGCGGGCTCGACTTCTGATAGCCGAGATCGGCCTTCATGCCGTCGTGGAGGTTGAGCATCAGATGGTCGTACTCGCTGCGCGGCGATTTCGTGATGTGCAGCAGGTTCTGCAGCCACGCCGAGCCCGGAAACTGCGGCTTGATGTTGGGCAGGAAGCGCCTGGCCATGTCCTCGAACGGCTCGCCCACGCGCCACACGCGCGGCACGCCGTTCGGATTGACGTTGGTGAACACCCGCAGGATGCGCTCGCCGTAGTTCGGGCGCGACGGAAACGCATCCACGTGCAGACGCGAATCGTCCTTGCGCCACGAGGTCTCGCGCGTTTCCACCTGATGCAGGCGCAGGCTCGTGGGCGCGACACGCAGCTTGCCGGTGTACTCGGGAAAGAGGCCGTCCACCAGCGTGCGCGCGCAGGTCTGGTAACGCGCGATCAACGCGCGCACGGCCGACTGCGTGACGGTGTCGCCGAGCACGCCGTGCAGCGCGCCGCCGTTCGGGTCGAGGCTGATGTTCTTGCGCTTGGGGTCGGCGATCGCGGGGTCGAGCAGCGCGCGCTCGCCGCCTTCGATCGCAAAGGCCAGGTTCGGAAAATACAGCACCTTGCCCTGCTCGACGGCGTCGAGCAGCGTCTCGCGCGGTTGCGAGAGCTGCTGGCCCTGCCAGTCGGCGGAAGTGATTTCGATGATCTGGGATTCGTTCATGGTCGCCCCTGGAAGCGATGGATCTGATTGCCTGGCGGTGTGGCGCGCTGCGAGCGTGGCGTGCCTTGTTGCCCGCCCTGTTGCCCGCTTTATTGCCGTCATGCGCGGCCCTTGCCGGCCAGGCCCTGGCGCTCGCTTGTGCACATTTGTGGACCCTCGCGCGCGCCGATTCTTATACCCGCAGCCTCCACGGTTCGCCTTGACGCGCCGCAGCCCGTCCAGCGCCCGCGCCGCGGCGGCGCGCCGCTACAGCAGCCCGAAGCCCGCCAGCGCGCCCTTCACCTGCGCGAGCGTCGGCGGCTGGCCTGCCGTGCCCAGATTGACGACGTTCGGCGACCAGTAGCCGCCCGTGCGCCAGGCAGTCGCGAAATTGTACAACTCGACGGTCGGGCGCTTCAGCGCCGCCGCGATATGCACGAGACCCGTGTCCACGCCCACCGTGGCCGCCGCGCCGTCGATGAGGCCCACCACGGCAGGCAGCGAGAGCCTGGGCGGCACGATCGCCGCTTCGCCGAATTCGCGCGCGAGGCGCTCGCTCGTGGCGCGCTCGGCCTCACTGCCCCAGGGCAGCACGAGCGACGCGCCGCGCCGCACGAGCGCCTGGCCCAGCTCGATCCAGTGCTGGTCGGGCCACTGCTTGTCGGCGCGCGACGTGGCGTGCACGAACACCACATAGGGCACCGGCAGGTTCAGCCCGACGCCTGCGAGCGCCTGCGCGGCGCGATAGGTGTCGAGGCCGAACTCAATGTCGTCGGTGGGCGACGGCGGCGCGAGATCGAGCGCGCCCGCAACCAGTTTGCGCGTGCGCTCGACCACGTGGGTGCGCGGCTCGATGCGGATCGAGCGGTCGTAGAAGAAGCGCACGGGCCATTCGTAGCCCGCACCATCGGTGCGATTGCCGAGGCCGACGAGCGGCCCGCGCGCCCAGCTTGCGACCCAGGCGGTCTTGATGAGCCCCTGGCAGTCGATCACGAGGTCGTACTTTTCGGCTGCGAGCGCGCGCCGGAACGCGCCGATCTCGCGCCAGTTGGCGCCCGAGAGGAGGCCCTTGCGCCAGCGGCGCAGCGAAAACGGAATCGCGCGGCGCACGCCCTCCACGAGCTCGACGAGCGACTGGAAGCTCTCTTCGACGAGCCAGTCGATCTGCGCGTCGGGGTACCGTCGCCGGATATCGGCAATGGCGGGCATGTTGTGGACGACGTCGCCAAGCGACGACACGCGCACGATGAGGATCTTTTGCACGCTCAAGGCTCTTGGGCCGGACAGATTAAAAAGGTGGGCAATTTTAGCGCGCCGCACGCAAATGCAAAGAAAAACCGGGGAAATGCGCGGAAAGGAATGCAAACGGCGCCGCGCCGTGACTGGCGGGGCGCCGTTGGGCGCGTCATGTGGCCGCAAGGAGTCGCAAGGGGCGTGGTGGCCCCCGGGCCTTAGAACGGCAGCTTCGCGTCCGGCTTCTCGGCGAGAATCACGCGCTTGAAATCGGCCTGGATGCGCGCGAGCGCGGCATCGTTGTCGGCCTCGAAGCGCATCACGACCACGGGCGTGGTGTTCGACGAACGGGCGAGACCAAAGCCGTCCGGATATTCCACGCGCAGGCCGTCGATGGTGATGACCTCGTCCTCACCCGTGAACTTCGCGTTCTTCTGCAGCTTCGCGATCAGCTCGAAGTTCTCGCCTTCCTCGAGCTTCAGTTGCAGCTCGGGCGTGGCGTGCGAGTTCGGCAGGTCGTTGAGCAGCTTGCTCGGGTCGGCCACGCGCGAGAGGATTTCGAGCAGACGCGCGCCCGTGTACAGGCCGTCGTCGAAGCCGTACCAGCGGTCCTTGAAGAACACGTGGCCGCTCATCTCACCCGCGAGCGGCGCGCCGGTTTCGCGCAGCTTCGCCTTCACGAGCGAGTGGCCCGTCTTCCACATGAGCGGCTCGCCGCCCTTTTCCTTCACCCACTTCGCGAGATTGCGCGTGCACTTCACGTCGTAGATGATCTGCTTGCCCGGATTGCGCGAGAGCACTTCCTCGGCGAACAGCATGAGCTGGCGATCGGGGTAGATGATCTCGCCGTCCTTGGTGACGACGCCCAGGCGGTCGCCGTCGCCGTCGAACGCGAAGCCGATCTCCGCATCCGTTTCCTTGAGCGCCCGGATCACGTCCTGCAGGTTCTCGGGGTGCGCCGGGTCCGGATGGTGGTTCGGGAAGGTGCCGTCTACTTCCGTGAAAAGCTCGACCAGCTCGCAGCCCATCGCCTTGAACAGGCGCGGCGCCAGGTCGCCAGCCACGCCGTTGCCGGTGTCGACCACGATCTTTAGCGGACGCGCAAGCTTCACGTCGCTCAAGATGCGATCGACATAGGCGTCGGCGATGTCGTACTTCGTGTAGCTGCCCTCGCCCGCGTCGAAACGGTCTGCAACGATGCGGTCGTACAGCGCGAGGATCTGGTCGCCGTAGATCGCCTTGCCGCGCAGGACCATCTTGAAGCCGTTGTAGTCGGGCGGATTGTGGCTGCCCGTCACGACGATGCAGGAGTCGACGCTACGCTCGCCGCCCACCAGCTTGAGCGGCACGCTCGCGGCGAAGTAGCCCACGGGCGTGGGCACCATGCCGACGTCGACCACGTCCACGCCGGCCTCGCACAGGCCGTCGGCCAGCGCACGCGAGAGATCGGGACCCGAGAGCCGGCCGTCGCGCGCGATCACCACGGCGTCGCCGCCCTGCGCACGCACTTCGCTGCCGAACGCGCGGCCAATGGCGCGCGCGGTGTCGGTGTCGAGCGTCTTTCCGATCACGCCGCGGATGTCATATGCCTTGAAAATCGATTTCGAAATCATCAGATTGCGCGAGAAACCCCGGATTCATGCCGGGGAGGGATAGCGCGGCGTGCGAAGCACGCCCATCACCCGCGTCTTCCTGTCGGAAGCTATCCTTGGGTTGAAGGTACGCATAGCCGTCACCACGCTGAATGAGCGTGCAGTGGCGATGGCTGATGCCCTGAACGACAGCGGTGGCTGTCTGGATGTTAAACGAGCCAGTCGCGCGAACCGCAACACGACCGGTATGGACGCCAGCTCTCTTGCCGTGCGGCACGTCAGCGCGCACGTGGTCGCCGGTCTGGAATCCCTGCACCTGCTTCTGCCGCATGAGATAGCCCCGGGGGAAGCCGTAGCGCGTAAGGCGCGTACGCTGGTAGCTGCCGCGCCCGGTCGCTGCAATCGTCAGCGACGGGCGCTGCCAGTCGCGGACCGCGTTGACGCAGCCTGCACACACGGCATCGAGGGCATGGGTTTTCGGAATACCGTGCGTGACACGGTTGAATTTCGTTCGCCCACCTGAGGCGAGTTCGAGCGGCAGGCCGGTGGCCCGCAGTGCATCGGCTAGCGCCCGGCGCGTCGCATTGACGGCTGCGGCGTCTTTCAACGGACGCGAGGCGGCGGCGAGGATGCGCGCGAGGCGCTTCGGATCCTTGACGTACTCCCGCACGTTGAGCGAGCCTTTCTCCTGGTTGCAGCCGCCACAGGCAAGCCCCAGATTGCCGATGCGGTTGCTGCCATTGCGCGCCCTGGCCGTGAGGTGCTCGACCTGCAGCGGGCGATCCGTGGCATCACAGTAGATGCAAGTACGGTTCCACTTCTCGAGAAGATACTCACGGACCTCGTAGCCCGCGAGCGTGCCCTGCTGATACCCGACGCCCGAGACTTCCGGATTCTCAAGCGCCTGCATGTCGAAGCGGATCAGTTCCGACGAGAGTGCTGCGACCGGCGCTAAGCGGCGGATGCGGTTCACCCACGCCATCGTGGTGTGCACGCGGTGCATCAGGCTCGGCGCCAGCCAGCCTTCGGGTTTGCTGCGGTTGAGAAAGCGCGGTGCACGGTAGCGCAGGTTGGTGCCTCGACGACGGCGACGAAACGCCCGCCGAGCTGTCAACGCCTCGCTGATCTGGCGGCCACGGTGGACCAGCTCGAAGAGGTTAAGCACGGCAATGCCGTCATCTGCCTCGCGCACGAGCGCAATGCCGGTGACCCTGCTACCGGGATCGAGCTTGACGCGCAGCGGCTGGAACGAGCAGGCGTCGGCCTTGCGGTCGGTGAGCCTGATCACGAAAGGCATGACGCGATGCACGCGCGCGCGGCCACGGGCGAGCAACAACCTCGCGCGCTTTTCGGTGCACGGCATCAGCGGTCTGCCCCTTCGATCCAGCACAAATACGGCCACGGCTGCTCCTGTAAAACTGTTGCCCTTACGGGCCTTGTGACGCATCCCTTGCGGGAAGTCTCCCCTCGACGATGTTGCGCAGCAGGTGCCAGCGAAAAAGCTGACGGGGACGATCCGTTTCGCGCTTACCCGGTCGCTTGTCTGCAACCGCCCCTTCCAGTGCGCCGGACTGGGTGAAGCATCCGGCGGTGGGTCTGCTGTCTTCTGCGCAACGTAGCGCCTTGCGGCGCTCGGTCTGGTCAACCCGAGCTTGATATATACCGCCTCAAGCTCCACCTTTCAGGGTGGGGTAGTTGACGTTGAGGCTCACGTCCTGATGGCAATTCGGGTCTATTCGTAACACAGACAGGCGACGGTAAGCCTCTGGCGTTACGAAAAGTGGGTTCCGTTACAACTATAATTGCCGTTTTTCGGCAGTGGTATGCACCCATTTTAATGCTTCGCCGTTTCCTTTTATTGCCAAAATATTCGTCAAAAATGGCGGAAAGATTGCGCGTGCCGCGTGCCTGTCCCTTTTTTAGCGCCTCCTGCCATGGCGATGCGCGATGCTGAGCCTCAAGCGCTTTGGCAACCCCGACGTCGCCCGTGCGTTTGCAAACATCGTGTGGCTCGGGCTCGAGCGCGTCACGCAGATCGCGGTGGCCATCGCCATCAGCGGCGTGCTCGCGCGCTATTTCGGTCCTGACGTATTCGGCAAGTGGCAGTACGCCAACACGCTCCTGCTCGTGCTCGCGCCGATTACGTGGGTGTGCGGCGCAGAGATTCTTGTGCCCACCATCGTCAACCGGCCGCCGGAGCAGCTCGGCACCGTGCTCGGGAGCGCGTTTGCGCTGCGCATTGGCGTGTCGGCGGCGGCGCTTCTCGTCACGTGGGCGGGCATTGCGCTCGGCGTAACCGATCCGATGGTCGGCGCCATGCTCGCCGGGCTTGCCGTGACGATGCTGTTTCGTGAGCCGTTCGTGGGCGTGATCAACGCGTGGCTGCAGAGCATGACCTACAGCAAGCCGCAATTGCTCGCGAGCATGACGACGGCCGTGATCAAGGCGCTGCTTGTGTTTCTGCTTGCGCGCGCGGCGTTCGCGCCCGCCACCTTCGGCTGGCTCTGGGCGCTCGAATCGGCGGCGATCGGCGCGGCGCTCGTGCTCTACTTCCGGCGCCACCACGGCGGCAAGCTCGGCTGGCACGTGGACCGCTCGCTTTTCAAGCATTTCGCGAGCGCGGGCACGGTGTTCTGGCTCGGGCTCATCTGCATGTACCTGTTCCTGAAGCTCGACCGCTTGATGCTCGAGCGCACGATCTCGTTCGCCGACCTCGGCCGCTACTCGGCCGCGCAGCAGCTCAACGAGAACTGGATCACGCTCGCCCTCATGCTCTCGCAGACGATAGCGCCCGCCTTCGTCTACCGCGTGCAGCAGACCACACAGCTGCGCCGCAACCTCGTGCACCTCTTCGCGATGACGGCCGTGCTGATGGTGGCCGGCGCGCTCGTGCTCGATGCCCTCGCGGGCTTCATCATCGGCCGTGTGTTCGGGCCGGACTACGAAGGCGCGATCGGCATCTTCCGCTGGGCCGTGTGGCTGTCGGTGCCGGCCGGACTCGAAGCTATAGGCAACCTCGTCGTGCTCAAATATCAGGCGAAATTCGTGCTACTCGCGAAATGGCTGCTCGCGCTCGCGGTGGCGTTCGCGGTGAATCTCGTGGCGATACCGCGGCTTGGTTCGTATGGCGCGCTGTGCGGCCTCGCGGCGGGCTATCTCGCGGCGGCCTGCGTGAACCTCTACTACATCCGCTTCAAGCTCGCTTCATGATGAATTCCGCCGCGCTTCCCATGCGCGATGCACGCGAGGGCGTGCTTGCCGACGTCGCCGTGCTCATGCCCGCGTACAACGGCCAGGACGACGTCGCGCGCACGCTCGCTTCGTTCGATGAGGACGCAACGATCTATGCCCTCGTCGTTGACGACGGGAGCACGCCAGCCATCGTCGCGCCCGAGGTGCCCGCCATGTGCGTGGAAGTCTTGCGCATGGCGAAGAACGGCGGCATCGAGCGCGCCTTGCAGGCGGGTATCGAGGCACTTGCGGCGCGCGGGTTTCGTTATGCGGCGCGTATCGATGCGGGCGATCTCGCTGCGCCTCAGCGCCTCGCGAAACAGCGCGCGCGCATGGAAGCAGAGCCGGCGCTCGCGGCGCTCGGCACGTGGACTCAGGTGGTCAATCGCGCGGGCGAGCCGCTTTTCATGCTGCGTCCAAGCAGCGATGCACGCGAGTTGCGCCGCACGCGCCTCTTGCGCTCGCCGCTCGTGCATCCCTCGGTGATGCTGCGCGTCGATGCGGTGCTCACCGTGGGCAACTATCGGGTGCAATATCCGGCCGCTGAGGACCTCGATCTGTTTCTGCGATTGATGGAGCGCTATGAGTGCGCGAATCTGCCCGAACTCGGGCTGTACTACGAACTGAATGAAGGCGGGATCAGCGCAACGAAGCGGCGGCGGCAGATCGTCTCGACGCTGCGCCTGCAGCTGCGTTATCTGAATGTGCTGAACTGGCGCGACTGGGCGGGCGTGGCGAAGAGCCTGCTTCACTTCGTGACGCCGTACCGCACCTTGCAGAAGATGAAGCGCGCGCTGTTTGCCCAAGGCACGTAGCGAGGGACCACAGCGGCAATTCTGCTGTTCGTTGTGGAATTGCGTCAGGGTGATGACCTCCACACGCACCCAACCCGTCCAGACCCGCGCCGGCAGCGAACAGAGCCCAATATGGCTCCCCGCGCATTTGAGCCGCGGACACGGCATGGGGAACGAGGCAAGAGCCTTTGCCCGCGGTTGCTGGGACGTGTCCTTGCCGCGCGCCGTAACACCAGGCGCGGCTCGCGTATGGCGCAAGCCGTAAGGTCTACCGGGCAACGGCCGTCAGCACGGTTCCGGAAACGAAACGATGACCGTATTGGCATCGGCAATGATGCACATCGCAAAGGAAGCGCTTGACTATCCTCATATGATTGAGATTTAATGTCGCTGCTTGTGCTCACCAGAGCATCGACCTTTAAACCGCTTTTTGCGGGTAAGGGCTCTTATCGCCCAAAATTCTTTTGAGACGTTGATCTAGCCTTACCAAGCTAGACCGAGGAATGCAATGTTCCGTTTCGGGGAGCCCGTCGAGTGATCGGTTTTTTCTCCGACGCAGGCGAATATCCTATGCATTCGTGCTACCCCCCGCATGCCGCTTTGTGACTGCTCGTGGCTTCCAAGTCGCCTCATCATTCTCGTCGTCACTTACGCCTGCTCGTTCAACAGCCTTGGTGTGAGCTAACGCGAAGCTTACCTCCCTTGATAAGTCGCTAACCGGCACCGACGGTCTATCCGCTGACGGTCCTGCGACACCTTTGAAAAGTCTCGCGCCGCAAGGCGCTAAGCAGATCTGACTTGCGCGCAAACGAAGGCTTTGCAGCCTTCCGGCCTGACTTTGGCCAGCGTAATGATGATCACCGACGATTCACTGATCGCTCATCCTTTCCTCGCCTTGCTGGAGCCAAGTGCTCCCGAAGCGTCGTGTGGCATTTTTGTGCGGGGTTGCGTTTTCCCGCCCGAACGCTGCACACGTTACTTGCCCAAATCGAAGGTGGCTACCCGAAGGCATGACTGAGCTCCTGGTGCAACCGGGATCAGCGGCGTGTCTCAATTGTCCGCTTGCCGACAATCGTGGTCCTTCTTCGCATCCTTGAAACGCTCGAGCTCATTGAACGTTCTGGTCTGCCACGCGCCGCTCTGGCGCACATCAACCCGTTCACACGCCCTCAAGCGCGATCCCGACGTGACTTGTTCACCCGAGATTCCGCCCCCATCGTGCTCGCCCTCACGCGAGCCGTCATCGCCCACGTGCTGCATGCACACAAATGCGGTTGGACATCGAATGCGTCGCCTTACAACGCGCGGTGTTCATACCGCCCCCCGGGCTCTCATTTCCAAGCGCAGACCTCTCCACCGGTTCTAACCGGGGACCCTCAGCTAAACCGCCTCTGCCCAATTTTTTTGCACTTCCGAATCACACAGCAGATCAACGTCGCACCCGCGTTGATCCCGCGCAATCACGTGTCCTCCTGGGACACGCCGCCATCGCGGCCGATGGCAACAGGGTGCCCTCATGCGCGTCGCCGCCCCGCGCATTAGGTTGAAGTACAGGCGGAGAAACCAGCCAGCCACAGGAAAGGAACCCTATGGGACGAAGATCAAGAGGCGTCAACCACGCCGCGCAGATGAGTCGGGACGCCGGAGGAAGCAAAGAGTCACAGAAGCACCGCCGCTTGCACTGGAGCGAGTTCTCGCGTTTCGCCGCGCGCATTGGTCACACGCTGGAAGCGGTGGACCAGGCGGAAGACTGGATGCTCGAATACTTCGTCTGGTTCCTCGTTGCCGGCGCGATGAAACCTGGCACCCTCGCGAACTATCGAGCGTCGCTCTCAGTGATTCAAGGTACGGCCGGCCAGGATGTGTCCCGCTCAACCCGCAGTCGAGACCTCCAGCTCGAGCGACGAGACCGGCATGGCAGGCATCGAGCTCGTACGCCCCAGGAATTCAGCGACCTGCTCGTCGCAGCGCAGGCGTTCGACAGCAGCGTCGTGCACGTGATTCGCCTGATGCGTTGGCTTGGACTTCGCATGCGCGAGGCACTCATGTGCGGCAAGTCACTAGAAACGTGGCGCGATCTAATCTTGCAGGGAGATCGGCGCCTGCCTGTCGAACGCGGAGCCAAGAACGGCCGCCCGCGCCGCACCGAAGTGCTGGCCGACCATATCGACGAGACGCTCGACGCAATCAACGCAGCGCTGGCGTTCTGCCGCGATCGCGACTTTGAGTTGGTGAGCGGCTGCCACGACGATCTTAAAAGCGCAAAGTCCCGCCTGAAATCGCGCTTTGAGCAATTGCCAATGCGTCGCGAACTCGCGAGCCACAGTCTGAGATTCACGTATGCAGTCGACTTCGCTAACGCCGCACTGGATCGCGGCGTATCACCTGTCGACGTACTGACCCAGGTCTCGGACCGCCTCGGTCACGGACCGTCGCGGGTGAGGATGATTCTCGAGGTCTACTGCTGGCAAATCCGCCATCGGTTCCCAGAAAAAATCCACTTGCCGAGCGACTTCGTTCCCCGCAAGCAAACGAAGGACGCCGCGTTGTCCGCGACGAGCCGCCCCGAGGATCGATCCGCGTCTCACGAGCCTGCCGACAGGCGGCGAAGGCCAGCGCGTGGACGCCGTTTTCAAACAAATCATGGAGGGAAAAGGCCCAGACAAAAATTCTTTTAATCTGCACTGCAAATTACATCACAGCTACCAAGCAAACACTTACAAAGGAGCAAGACAACGTGCTGGAATCCCCACTCACTGAGGAAGCGCGCGGCGTGCTTAGCCGATACAGCAGCGAGAACGCCGTCAAAACGCTGCTACCACTATGGCGACAGTTTGAAGACTTCCTCCAATCGCGCGGCCTATCGCCCACCTCCATCCTCGATATTCCGGAGGACACACTTCGTGCATACGCCAACCATCTCGACCACCAGGACTGCCATGTCGATGACGCGCTGGTCGCACTAAGCGCCGTGCTCCTTGTGTGTCTGCACGCAGGCTACAGCGGCAAAGTTCTGCGCTCCGTTGTGATCCCGCGTATTCGTCGCCCCATCGAGAACCGACAGTGGGACGCATTTCGCTTGCGAACCTACCTGCCGCTCGAATCCTCGCAACTCGCCCGCAGTCGCAGACGCCGGGCCAAGCGCGAAGCGTATGCACAGGATACGGTTCGCGCCGACGTCAATCGCAAGTAAGCAACGTTCTTAATGCCTTTCATCGCTCCATCTACAACCATCGAAGGATCAACCATGACTCATCTGATTGTGGCTCACTTTCAAAGCTCGAACGGTGCCGCGCAAACTTCAGCAGCGCAAGTTCTTCACGCACAGACTGGAGGATTGCTTATCAATCCCCGCCCGCTTCATATGTCCGACGAACAAGGGGGCAACATACATTTGGCGACAAGTGAAACAGCACTTCAGGATCACTACTGCACCTTGATGACATCCCGGCGCGGGGGGATTATCGACGTGACGCCTGAAGACCGGAAAGCCATGATCGCATTCATCCAGGCAAGGCGCCCTGTTCTTACCGAACTGAAAACGATCATCGTTTCGACGTCTCCGGACACCGCATCACAGCAGGCTGCCGTAGAAACGCTTGCGGAATTAAGTGCGGCGGGTGTGGCTGCGTCCTGCATCAGGATCCTCTGTACCGACGCCCCAGCGAACGCCGCCCTCGAGGAGGTCTACCCCATCGTGGCCGAATATGCGCGTGAAGCGGAGATCACGCTATTGCCCGAGGCGACGCTTCCGGGATCAACGTCTTTTGCGAAGGCTCAGCAATTCAAGATGCCGATCGCCGCTGTCTTGAACCGCGCTGTCGATTTCGAAACCGAATTGACCGCGGCGCGACTCAATGGCGCGCCCGAAAAAATCATGCATGGACTCGCCCACAAGGTAATCGCGCAGCGCGATCTTCTCGACACGGCGGGTGCGTTTAAACGCGTCGCTGAGGCACTCGGACTACCGTGCATTTCGCAGGATGAGTGGCGTGCCGAGTTCGCCCCGGCGACGAACCGTAAACGGACGAAGGCGACAGCGTTTGATTGAGGGCTTTCAACGCAACTTGGCGCAACTGCGCCGCTACTAAGGGGATCGACGGCACACTTCAACTCAGTGTCCGTCGATCGGCTTACGCATGATCCGGCGCGTGTCGAATCGGATCCTGGCTGTCGCATGTCCAACTCTTCACGGGCGGCTGGCCTCCATGAGTAACAAGCGCAACGCGTCCGTCACGTCCTCCTGCGTGACGGTAGTCGAACCATCACGCAGATAACGCAGAGCGGCAAGGTCAAGGACTCGTTTCAGCACGGCATCCGTGTCCGAGATGAAACGATCCTGCAACGCACGCGAAGCGAAGTCGGTGGTGTGGCGGGATACCGAAAAGATATCGCCCGCCATCATTCTTAGCGTCGTACGGACATAGGAAGCTATCCAGCTGTCCCGTTTGTCAACGCATCCGATCAAGCAACGGCGACAACGCAAACCATCCGCTGCCCCATTGAAGACGCATGGTTCGTCGTGTGGTCCGTGCGCCATCTCAACACCGCATCTGTGTGCAGCAAACCCGAGATCCCGGACACGCTGGCATCGAGGCGTTTCATCGAACATCATCTCAACTCTCCTGTTAGCGAGGTTAGCGATCGCCTCGTTCCGGAGGACGTTCGCCAGCCTAGTATTCCGCGCCCGTCGCAAAGTCAAGCTTGCGGCGGAGAACTTCATCAGGATATCTAAATGATTCCAGTACGATGCCAGCCAAGCCACCGGCAGCACCGACGTTAGGGAGTGGCTACGGTTTTTAAATGGAATGGCGTCGGCATATGTCAAGAACCAGCATCGCGTTGGAACGCAACGTTCTTCACGTTCCGTTCATTCGTCGTGGTGTCACAACCGGCGAGCGGCTCCGGGTAAGGCACCGACGCAGGCAACGCTCCTTCGCACCAGCTACGCAAGACAGGCTGCGAGGTTTGTCGGTTACGCTGACAGGTGTAACGCAAGGCGTGCAGGGCGCAGGAGTCCAAGCTTCGAATCCACGAAACCGGCCAGAAATACAGAAGGCCGCGTACGAAAACGCGGCCTTGATTGAAATCGATAGTGAAAGCTGAAACAGCAGTCGTTCGTTCAGTGCCAACGCGAGCGACGCTCGCGATCTGCCTCACGGCTCTTTTTCACCATATAGCCACCGTAAAAGTAGATGACCAATGTGACAAACAAGGTAAAAAGTGCAGAACCCATGCTCATTCTCCGTGAAGTCGACGCGTTCTGTTTGCGCGTTCGCGGTCTGCCTTGCGACCGTTATGGAGCAAAACCAAGGCAAATGCGCTGAGTATGATGACGACTGCCAGCGCCGCGAAACTCCATCCCATCATCGTTCTCCGTCAGTAGACTATAGCGGTGTACAGAGTAGGCTGCCCGTGCCCATTTACTGCGTCCGCGAGCGGCGCGCACGATCCGCCTCACGGCCCTTCTTCACCATATAGCCACCGTAGAAGTAGAAGGCCAACCCAATAGCCAAAGCAAAGAGTCCGAAATACATGATTATTCTCCGCGGACTAGATGTCTTCTTTTGGCACGTTTGCTGTCAACCTTGCGACCGTTGCGCTCCATGAGCATGCCGACCCCGCACAGGCCCAACGCAACGATCATCGCGACAATGCCGAAACCCATATGAAGTCTCCGTTGTTATCGACGTCCTCGAGTTGCGCGTTCGCGGTCGGCCTTGCGACCGTTGCGGTCCATGATCAGGCCCATCGCGGCAAGTAAGATAGCGACTCCCGGTGCACCAAAACTCCAGCTCATCATGTTTCTCCGACCGTGGATGCGTTCCAGTTATAGGGTAACACCGCGCCGGTGTAAGTGCTTAACCATCAGCAGCCGCCCTCGCCTGTTCGTCGAAAAGTGCGCATCCTGTTGCAACCACTGCGATGCGCCCAATGTAGAGCGCCTGCCAGCCTTCGACTTGGATGGCCACTGAAGCGTCCCGTGCGCGCGTAGGCGCCAAAGCATGGAACGCTCGAAAGAGCGCCCAGCAATGTAAATAACCGCACTCGAATGCGCGACAACGACGGGACAGCTGAGGCTCACGCTGCTGTCGTCCGCTCAGTCCGATTGCGAACGGCGTTCACGATCCGCCTCCCGGCCCTTCCTGGTCATATAGCCGCCATACCAGCAGATGGCCAACCCGACAATCAAAGCAAAAACGGCGAAGCTCATTGTTATTTCCTCCGCGGAGAGTACATCCTTTGTTTGCACGGCGCTCCCAGCTTTGCTGGCGGCTTCGATCCGGGATGATGGCCAGGCCGCACAGCCCAAATGCGACGAACAGCGCGACAATACCAAGCCGAGCTATTTTGGAACCATAGTGCGACGTGAAGGGCGGCCAAGCGTTGCAGGCGCCTGCAACGCTTTTAGCGAAATGATGATGCTTTTCACGCATCTTTTGATCCGCCGTTCGTCGCCGAGGAGCCACTAGTGTGCGCCCAACAATCCGACACGCGACTGCCGGCAACCTTTAATACGAAATTTGCAACGATTTCACTACTTTCTGCCGGAAATCCCCGCAATTGCCTCAGAAAGACGCGCATATCGCCTCGTTTTAGTCGTCCATTGACAGGGACGCGGGAATAAACCGCTCCTTTCACTATCCGACATGCCCCTGCTCTTCCCGGGTCGCCTGTTGCCGACAAGCGTGCCGCACATGCTATGCATGAGGAGATCCGCGAACGCTACCTTTAGCTACGAGCTTGGAAACCTGTATTCAATCTCCTTTGTATCGCCGCCCACCGGTTGCGCGTTCGCGGTCCGCCTTGCGACCGTTGTGGTCCATGACCAGGCCCAAAGCGCCGAGCACGAGGGCGACAGCCAGTGCGAAGAAACTCCAACCCATCGTCATTCCCAGTCCGTAGATGACAGCGGTATTGAGAGTATCACGGCTGCGGCAGCCCCTCTTCGCGACGAAGGGCTGCCCCAGCCAGTCTGTCAATTTCTGCTGAAACCCGGTCGCGCAGGCGCCCGCGAGTGGGTCCAGGCAAGGCGCGCGCTGGCTCCAGCCGCTTGATGCTGGGAACCGCCCCTCATGTCGCCGCAAAACACTGTCCCCGTGCATAGGCAAACTCGGTGTCCCCAAGCAGCGCACGCCGTTTCGCCAATTTCCCGTTTAGGCGCCTAAAAGGCTAAACCCGGAATGATGCAACTTCTGTCGAGCTTTCGGCGCTTGGTCTGGCGATACAAGCGCAAAATCACTCGGCTTTCTCGCCGTACGTCCTGCAGCCGGTGCAGAACTCCGCCGCGCTTCTTCATGCAGTACGGGCGTTGAGCGTGCTGGTCCGACTATCACGAGTGCAATTCACAGGTGTAAAAAGCCGGCCCCAGTCGTCTATCCGCGGAAGGAGTCAGAGGTTCGTCCGCTAGCACGGAACTCGTCTCCAGCCCTTTCCACCCTGTAATCTCAAAGGCCCGCCGCTGACAAGGCGATTTGTCGAGCCGTATCGCCGATCCGCTCGCATCGTTGGACACGCGCGCCTTCGATTCGAGCAGCGCTTGGTGAGGAGCCGCCGCTTCCGTTGATCCGATCCGATGGACAAAGGTCGGTAGAGCAAAAGACGGGGCGACGGTGTTTCCCCTCTGTTGCGAGCCACTGCTTCGTGGCCCTTCCGAAGCGTCCAGATCTACATAAACAGGCGACGGCACCGCAGAAGCAGGGAAAAAATCATTCGTATCAGATAGAGGAATCCGATCGCCCAGCTAAAGCCCAAGCTGCCAACAGTAAAAAGAAACTTGCCGCCCTCCGGCATACCCCCTGCGTAAAACAACAGACCGACAAGCGCGAGCAGATAGCAGAAGATCGCAATCGAAGCACGGCGCGCAAGCCAGTGCCAGCCTAGAAATATTCTCACTGCTGCCTGGAGGCTTTTCATTGCTCGTCCTCCGGGCGCTGACGTGCGTCGAAAAGAACTCCGCCGAATTTCCAACCCGCGATTGCCACTGCGACCAGCGCCGCAAGATAGATCCAGGAGAGTGGCTCATCCAGACGTTGGCCTTGAAGGATGGCGTATAGGTGTTCGTATTCCATGTCGATTTTTTCCTTGACGTAGACACCCGGGTGCACAGCGCGACGCGCTGCGTCACCTGGGTCAGAACTCATCCTTGCACGCTGTTGGGAAAGTCAAGTTCGCGTAGCTAGTCGAGGTAACCGGCCAGTTGATTGAGCAGTTCTACGCTGAACTTCGGCGCAACGTGCGCCGCATCATCTGCGGTCAAAGTCTGGAAGTCTTCGGTCGCGATCGCGTCGCTCGCTGGTAACCTCGACGTTTTGGGGCGCGCCGACGTGGACAATACCGATTCGCGCTGTGATGCTCGCGTACGCTGCATCAGCTGTTCACGAAGTTCCGCCTCGGCAAGCGATCTGAATACTGCTGCGCGTTCGCGAGGCGTAGTGCAGCGACTCAATCGTTCGTACAGCAGCGGCGAAACAAGAGGATTGATCGTAATCGTCATCTCAATTTTGTTGTTCATGCCACCTCCCGTTCACGCGCGAGTCCAGCCTCGCCGACGATCAGGAATCCGTGCGCGTTTGCGAGGCATGGCGAGTCAATCAGTTCGATGACAGCACGCGGGAACGTGTGCCGAATTGCAATGCTGTAGAGCGCTGCACCACCGCCCGAAAGAATGATCGAGCGGATGTCGTGCAAGCGACCGACTTCGTTCTGCATTTCGGTCGCAACGCTGGTCATGATCGGGTCGGCCAATGCGACATACCGTGCGAGATCGATCTTCTTGCCATAGAAATAGAAGGGGGCCCTCTCTCGCAACGCCTTGTCGATACGTTCGATGTCGTCGAGCTGCTCGCCTTCGTCACGTGAAATGAGTTTCGCGATCCGCTGACAAACGTGTGATACGCCACCGGGAATGCCGCCACTGCGTTTATCGTCCATCGTGAAGCCTTTCGCGCAGATCCAGTCCGTCGTGAAGTAGCCTACATCGACCAGAAGGTGCGCATCGTCATGTCCAAAGCCACCGCGGCGCCCGCTGGCAGCAAACGCAAGCGAACCCAAAGGCTGTGGGATGACTACTACCTTCTCGACCACGACGCGGCCGTGACCAAAGTCATGTTCTCCAGCGAACAGCAGCTTTAGCTCCGTTGAATATGTTTCCAGGTTGTGAACAGACAGGCCCAAGACAAGACGCTCGATGTGCGTGACACCGGCGAAATGAAACGCGCCAAAAAGCAATGCCGCGTAGTTGTCGGTCGACACATAGGCGTCTGCGAGCGCGCGGCCTGTCCTGCCGTAAGCCGCAGTTATCGGCACATCAGGGCCAACTTCGTATTCGATGCCCTCGATCGAGATCTTTGCGACCTTGCGTGTGGGAAACACACTCTCACCGTAGGCTGAAAGCGTGCGGCTCGCGGCCAGCGGCGCGAGTGACGGAAAAATGCCGCTAGTGACCGCGCCATTCACATCGCGGTATGCGTACTTCGTATTGCCGTAGCCGACGTCAACGGCGAAGACGGGGGTTTTCAAGTTCGGTGTCCTTGAGCGTGGTGTTGACAAGATTGTTCGAAAGTCGGAGACGAGCTTTTCCTTCGCTTCGTTTTCCTATCTAACTCCGACTCTGCTGTATCGAGTCTATCCAGTACGACGAGAGAGAAAGTCGATGAATGCTCACAGGAACAGGGGGGCTTTTGCTCGCTGTCACCGGCCCGTAAAAGCCGAGCTATTTTGCATACCATTGCGCAACGGGATCTGGCGAGGCGACGAGTTGCAGGCGCCTGCAACGGTTTTCGCAGAATGGTGATGTTTTTGTGGAGCTTTCCACTAGACGCGCGCTGAACCAGAGAACGATCCAAACGGCGCGAAAAGTGTTCCAAAATTTGCACACTAATAGAACGACCTGCTTTCCACGCGTATCCCTTTAAAATCAAATAGCTATAACGCTATTTACGCTCAATGAGGGCACAAAAAGTTGCAGGCGCCTGCAACTTTTTTGCGAATAAAGAACTAGTCCGTATGATTTATAGACTTTTAAGTTTATTTATTGCGTCAATTGATTTAATCAGACAGCATTTCTGACCTATTCGAGCATTCTTTCGCGAAGTCAAGTTTTTTATGGAGTCCCGCGCCTGGCACGTAGCAAGCACACTCACAGGTACGGAGAACGCCCGCGCGCAGACGACCCAACGACAGCTGGGATCGGTTTGCCGGGGTCGTCTTGCGGTTTTCTGCAGCGTTAACGCTATCGTTTGCAATACCTTGCACGTCACTCGGGTATCCACCGGCGAAGCGACCACTTGCGCTCTATCGCGAGCCACCGTGCCGGAATCCCGCGCCGCAAGTGCACGCTGACCGCGCTTCACGCTTGTGCAGACTCAGTTCAATCGAATCAACTCCAAAGATTTATGGGGCGGCTCTACCCACGCCGAAGCAGCGTCAATCGCGGACCAACCGATATCTAGACGGCGTCAAGCAGCACGGCCGGTCAGCGACAACCATCTTGGCCGGTCGACGGGTGTAGTTGTCGCTGGTTAAGAGGCCATGGTTGTCGCTCCTTCTTCGTAGTTGTCGTTGGGTAATTGTCGTCGGCGCGCGCTCTGTTTGTCGCTGGCCTTACGGCGGCGATAGCTCTCAACATTCAGCTCGAAGATCGTCGAGTGATGCACGAGCCGGTCGATGGCGGCAACCGTCATGCCGGGGTCGGGGAACACGTCATTCCAGCCAGAGAACGGCTGATTGGCC
>NZ_JAFA01000052.1 GCF_000519185.1 Paraburkholderia nodosa DSM 21604
CCCATGTCCCCGCACACCTGTTACCCATGTCTCCGGTCCATACACCGCTGCAAAGAAAGGAGGTGCCGCCCCGCACAGGGGCAACGCCTGCATACCGACGCGAAAACAAGCATGCCCAGTCGGTGTGAACAGAAAAAAAGCCTACGTTTCCCCACTCTCGGGCAGCAACCCAAGCGCCGCCCCCAACGCCCTGCCCCGCTCGCCGGCCATCAGCTCAGCGAGCAGTTCCGGCAACGGCTTACCACCCCAGTCAAGCGCCCGCTTGAGCATATAAGGCACAGGACTATGCGGCTCATAGCGCATGAGGTACTCCGCAACAATAGCGAGCAACCGATACGCCTCATCGCGCGACTGCGGCGCATCCAGTCTCCTCGGCCCAACGGGCTCCAGCACCGCGCCAGCCGCAGCAACCTGAACCGCCGCAGGCTCAACCACAGCCTCCTCCTGAATCGATGCGGCCTCAACCATCGGTACGTCCTCCCATTCGGGATGCGTCGTGAGCCAGTCACGCAACACGCTCTCCATGCGCTCCAGCGTCTCCAGTAGCGCTCCGAACGACGGCGCCTCCGCGCCGAGCCGCTGCGTGCACCACGCATCGAGTTTCGCTATGGGCGCCCGAGCCGCGCGCAGCGCCTGTAACTGGTCGCGCAACGCGGCAGGCGCCGCCGCATGCGCTGCCTGAGCCAATGCCTGCGCCACGCGGGCGACCTCCTCCCGCTTCGCGGCCGGCACGTCTTTGCGGTCTTTCAACGCGACAGCCTCGCGCTGCGCGCCCTGCCAGCGCGCAAGCGTCAGCGCTGATCCGTCCGGCCCTGCGCACAACGCAATCCGGCCGCCGAGCAAGGTCGGATACTGCTGGGCCACCCACGCGAGCGGCGCGGCCCGAAAGCCCAGGTCGCCATCGCGCGGCAACGGATGAATGTCGTCCCAAAAGCGCGCACACAATTCGCTCAGTAATACGAAGCTATCCGGCAAGGCAACACATCCGTATCGATGCAGCCAGCTCTCGCCCAGCCATGCGGCGAGCGTCAAATCCTTGCTACGGCGCGCGAGGATGTCCTCGCAGCCCGCTTCGACGGCGGCCCAGTCGGCAACCTTGAGCGTGGTTTGCCAGATGCCCGCTGGCAATGCCGGATCGTCCTCGCGTCGCGCCGCCTTGATGGCGTCGAACGCGGCGTCGTGCAGGAGCGAGACGCCGGCTGGCGCGCCGCCCGGTATCGGTTGAACGAGTGCTTCGATGTCGAATGCCGGGTTCATCCGCGCCCCGCTTGTGTGCTCGACGGATACGGTCCATAGGTGACCGCAGGGGTGCCGTATGCGCTGTAGCCCGGCGCGGCGTACGGCAGGTCAGGCCAAATGAGCGCCGCTTTCGACGCGCCCGTCATGCCCACACGCATGAACATGCGCGCGGTTTGTGTGCCGCCGTTGCGGTCGCGCACCGGCACGCTCAGCACCATGCGTGCGTTGCCCGCGCCCGTGCCGGTATCCACGCCGTCGTCCGGAACCGCGTGCAGGCGCACGAGGCGCAATAGCGCCCACGTGTCGTTTGCCGCCCAGGTGGCGGCTTCGCCGTCGACCGAGAGCGTCGGCTGCGAGGCGTCCTGCATAGGCCGCCACGGACCGTCCTTCGCCCAGCGCAGGCTCAGCGCGGCAGGCTGCCCCGGCGCCCAGCGCAGCGGCGTGCCCGCCGTGGCGGGCCAGGCGAGCGTCTGGCTGCCGCTCGCAAGCGACCACTGGATGACCTGGTCCGCACCGGCTTCGTCGGCGCGATCGATGCGCCAATCCACCGCCACGTCCACGCCCACGAGCGCGCCGTCCGCGCCGCGCGCCACCAGCGCGTCGAGCCATGGCTTCGCGCGTGCGAGCTTCGAGAGAAACTGCTGCGCGCCCGCTTGCGGGCCGCCGCTCGCGGCCGCGGCGCTCATGCCGCGTTGCGCGTCCGCGAGCTTCGCGTCGAGCAGCGCCACGAAGGCCGCCGTCTGCCGCAGGTCGGCGGCCTGCGCGTTCGCATCCGCGGAGAACGGGAAGCGGCCCGCCAGGTAGCGCGCAAAATAGTTGCGCAGCTGTTCGTAGGCCTCCCCACCAGTGCCGATTTGCAGCCGGTAGCAGCGCTCGCGCGCGGAAGAGACGAGCCGCATGCCCGCGCTCGCGACGATGTCGCCCGAGCCCGGTACATCGACCTGTGCGAGCGAGGCGCTGCACGTGTCGAGGTCCATCTTGTCGAGCTGGTTGGAGATGATCGACGGCACCGCCACCAGCGCGCTCGCCGGGCTGCGCGCGCGGTATTGCGCGAGGTCCGCGAAGAGCGCCTTCCAGCGCGCCACGAGCCGTGCGTCCGCGGTGGAGAGCGGCGGGTTCTGCGCGGTCAGCCAGTCGAGCGCGCTCGACGCGAGCGTGGCCGTGTCCGCCACCGCACTCGACTGCGCGGCAAGGTAGGTTTGCAGCGCTTCGGGCGTGGCGGCGCCGAATGCGCGCATCGACCCGCCGGCGTTGCCGTTCCACGCCGAGAAGTCGCCGCGCAGCGGTCGAAACGGTTCGAGCGATTGCAGCTGGACATCGGTCGAGCGCAGCACGTCCAGCGCGGCGTCGCTCACGCGCAGGGCGACCGCTTGCGCGAGATCGGCGCGACCGAGCGAGTCGAACGCTTCCACGAGATCGGTCGCGTTCTTGCGCAGCGTGTCGAAGGACGCGCCCTGCGTTGGCGGCGCGTAGGCGACGTTGCGCGCCCCGGCTGCCGATGTTGCCGCTGTTGCAACAGGAGCCGAAAGCGCGGCCACCATGCTGTGCACGGTCGCGTTGCCCGCCGCGGCGAGCAGCGCGCCGCGCCACGCTTCGGGCGCCTGCGCGAGAAGGCCGGCGGAATATTGCTTGTAGGCGGGCAGGATCGCCAGTGCGCGCTGCGCCGAGTCGGCATCCACGCCGCGGATTTCGGCCGTCGCGTTGCCCTCGCCCGCGACGAACGACTGGCCGAGCAGCGTGCGCAACGCGTCGCGCAGCGGCAGCAGGTCCGAGGCCAGTTGCAGCCCTGTGGTCGGATTGGAGGCCAGCACGCCAGGCAGGTTGCCGCTCGCGAGCCAGCGCGCCGCGAACGCGCTTTGTTCGCTCTGTTCGTGCTCCAGCACGCTCGCCACGGGCGTCGCGCCGATCAGGCGCAGCCCCTTTGCGGTGTCGAAGGTCGCCGTGAGTCCCGGCACGAGTTCCTGGCCGTGCGTGCCCGCCCAGCCGTGGTCCGCGGTGTCGACCTGGATCGCGAGCGTGTCGATGCGCGTGGCCAGTTCGGAGAGCGAGGCGGTGGTCGGAACGGCGCCAGGCGCCTTGAGATCGGCGAGCATGGCCTGGATTTGCGCCGCGTTCGTCGTGAGCGAGGAGTCCTGATAAATGTCGTCGAACCAGCGGTCGAAGGTCTCCTCGAAGCACACGCTCGCACGCGCTTGCGCGGCGCGCGCCTCGGTGCCGTCGAACGACAGTTGGCCGCCTTCCACCGCGGTCGCGCGCACAGCGTCGTCCAGCCCCGCGCGGTCGGCCACATGATCGGGCGAAAAGCTTACGCCCACCGCGCCGCGCATGAGCTGAGCGAGCATCACGGTGTTGCCCGAATCGCGTTCCACCAGTTCGTTGTAATTCGTGATCAGCCGCTCGGTCTGCGCCGCGTTCGTGACGAGCCGTGTGCCCTGGGTGTATTCGGGCAGGTCCTGGGGACGCCGCGCGGCGGCCGCGAGGCTCGCGTTGTCGCCCGACCCGGCGGCGCCGTCACAGTTCAGATCGGCGAGACGGCTGACGAGCCGCGCGCGCAGCGGCGTGAACACGAGCCCGCTCAGCACGTGGTATTGCGCGTCGTCGAGCCGGCGGCGCAGGCCGAAATACGAAAGCGGCATAAACGGCGTGGCGAGCTGCCAGCGCGGCACCTTGACGAAGGCGTTCGCGGCGCTGCCCAGCGCGTTCGCCACCGCCGTTTCGCTCGTGCTCGCGCCCGCTTCGTGCCAGGCGACGCTGGCGAGCGCGAGCGCGTCGTAGCTGCTCGCGAGCGAGCGTGCGTCGCTGCGCACGTGCCAGGTGGTGATGCCCAGGCCCACGCACCAGCACACGCCCAGCGCGATCGCGCCGAACGTGGCGATACGGTAGCGCCGCATGCGCAGCGCGAGCACGCGCGGAATGGCGAGCGCGAGTCCCTGTCCCGGCATCAGCAGGTCGTGCCAGAGACGCGACGCGAAGGCCGGCGCCGCCGCCGCGCGCGCCTCCCTGCGCGCCGCGGTCGTGATGGCGGGCTCCTCGCGCTCCTGCGCCTGCGGCATCGCACCTACGCACCAGATGCCGCGCAGGAGCGGCGCGGTGCCGTCCGCAGCGCCGCGCAAGGTGGGCTCGATGTGTTCGCGCAACGGTTCGCGCAGCGTGTCGAGGCGCTGCGGCAGCAGGAATACGTCACCGTCCAGCGCGCCGTCCAGCGTGCCCATTTCGGTGACCGTCGCCGCGAGCGCGCGGCTCATGTCGGCGAAGGCTTCGTCTACCCACGCGGCTTCGAAGGCGCGCCGCGGCGCATACGGCGAGGCCCAGCCCAGCGGCGTTTCGATGCGCTCGCGGCGCAGCCGGGCCGCGAGCGCATTGAAGCCCGGCAGCGCGTCGCAGCCCGTGACCACCACGTAGAGCGGCAGCATCTGGCCCAGTTGACGTTGCAGCGCGAGCACCGTGCGCGAGGCTTCGAGCGCCGCGTCGGTGTCCGCGCGCGCGGTTCCGTTTTCGTCGATGAGCGTATCGAGCGCGATCACCCACACGAGCGTGTCGAGCGGGCGGCCCGGCCGGTTGCGCAGCAGACCGCGCAGCAACCGCCCGCCGGTCGAGCCGCGCCGGCGCTCGGCGGCCGCGCGCGCGCCGAGCGACTCGCCTGGCTCCGCGATCAGAATGCCTTCGGCGTCGTGCCAGAGCCTGCCGAACCAGGCCGGCTCGCCAACGGGCGTGAGGCGCCAGCTGAGCGCCAACGCGTCGAGCGCAGCGGGTGCTCCGGTTGCCAGCACGCGCGGCACCGAGTACGGATCGCGCACGCCCATCGCGTTGTGCGCCGTGCGCATCATCGCGGAGAAGTTGCGCAGCGGCCTGCGTTCATCGCGCCCGCGCAACCAGCGCACGACGAGTACGGCTGCGAGCCCCACAATCAACAGCGCGATGAGGACGATCAGGACGACTACGAGTGTGGTCGTCATGGCCGTGCTCCGCGTGGCGTGGCGTCCGGGCTGTCTTCGCTGGCTTCGTCGATGCCCTGTGCGCTCACCGCGACGATGCGCCGTGCCGCGAGCGCGAGCGTGGCGGGCGGCGTTGCGGAAACTGTCGGTGCCTCGGGTATGTCCTGATTCTGCGGCATGGCCTGAACGTCGGCGGGCGGAGCCGCTGGCCGCAGTCTTCGCACTGTCCGGGCGCGCGGCAGCACCATGCCCGTGGTGCTCGTATGGCTCGCCTGCGTCGGACGCCCTTGCGCCAACGACACCGTTTCGAACTGTTCGAGCGATGGCCGCACAGGCGCCGTCGCATAGAGCCACAGCAGCTGCGAGATGCCGAGCAGCGCCGCGAATCCGCCGCCCACGAACAGGGCGAGGCGTGCGCGGTCTGGAAACATCTGCGTGAGCGGACGGGTTTCGCGCGGCGCCAGCGCGGCGCGTTCGAGCGGCGCGCCAAGCCGGTCGGGCTCGGGGTCGCGCTGCATGGCGAACGCGAACAACGCGTGGCGCAGCTGGTCGTGCCGCAAGGCGCCCGCCTCGCCGCGCAGGCGGCCGCGAAAGCCTAGCGTGAGGCAGGCGAGATAGACGTTGGCGAGATCGCGCTGCGCAGGATCGCGCTGCGCGAGCAAGGTTTCGATGGCGGCCGGGATACGCTCGCCCGCCGCGCGCGTACCGAAAATTCGCGCTTCGAGCGGATACGTTTCCCACGCGCTCGCGCCATTCCACGCCGAAAACAGCAGCAATTCGTCGAGTAGCGCGACATAGGCGTACTGCGCGGCGGCGATGTCCGCTTCGCCCGCCGCGCCGGTCCAGGCCATCGCGTCGCGCGCGAGCTTGCGTGTGGCGGACTGCAGCTGCGTGGCGAGCGCGTCGGCATCGCGCTGGGGATCGGCGGGCGTCTCTGCGCTCGCGGCGTTCGCCGCGCTGGCTGCATTCGCCGCCTGCGCGACCGCGCGCAGGCGCGCGTTCTCCGCGAACGCGAACGCCACGACGAACGCGCGCATGAGCGGCAGGCGCTCGTCGCTCTGGTCGCTGGCATCAAGCATGATCGGCTCCCGCCTGGCGGGCGTCGTCGGCGGCGTCGCCCGTGGGCGTGAAGAGTTGCACAGCCCAGGGCGCGCGGCCCGGCACGGTCGTGCGGACCTCGATGCACAACGGCTGCGCGCGGTCGAACCACGCGTCCTCCACCGCCACCGCGAAGAGCGTCGTGTCGTCGCCCGTGGCATAGGCTGCGCGCTCCTCGCGCGCGAGCCGCCGGCGCGCGAGGCCGCGCATGCGTTGCCGCGCGAGTGTGGGCACGTAGGGCCGCGACGCGACGACGGCATGATCGAGCCACACGCTCGCGTCGTGCTCGCCCGCGTCGGGCGGCATGCGCAAACCGATCACGAGTTCGCGCGCCACGTTGCCGCCGCTTTCGAACGGCGGCGCGATCCAGAAGCTGCCGCCCTCCTCGGTGAACGCGCGCACGCGGTACCCCTGGCGGATCGTCGCGAGCGCTTCGTCCGCCCATTCGAGCAGCGGATCGAACGACGCGAGCAGCGCCATGTAATCGAACGTCGCGAACGCGGGCACGCCGCGCGCGGGACGCAGCGCCGCGAGCGCGCCCGTCATGCCGGCAACGGCGCGGTACAGTTCCGCGGGATGCGCGATGCCGGTGACGAGCGTCGCCTCCACTTCGGGCAGGCGGCTCCAGAGCGCGCAAAGCTGGCGCTCGATCTGGCCCGCGTCGTCGCGCTCTTCCGCGCGTTGCGCCGCCTGCAGACGCCCGGCCAGGAACACGCATTTTTCGCGCACGCGCAGCAGCAGCTGCATCACCCGTTGACCGAGCACCGAGTCGGCGCGCACGAACGGACAAGGCGGCGCGTAGTCCGCAATCGCCACGCCGCCGCCCTGCTGCCTCACGCGCATGAGCGGCAAGCGGTCGAATTCGTGACGGCCGAGATCCGTCATGAGGTGCAGCCGCGGCGTCCATGTCGTGATCGAAGCCGGCTCGCCGCCCGAGACAAGATCGGGAACGTCCGGACTCTCGCGCTGGGTGTAGCGCCCGGCCTGCGGATCGAGCTGGCCGCCGCGATACAGCGGCGGCACCGCGAGATAGATCGTGACCTCCTCGTCCGGCGCGCTGAACGCGTGGCTCACGTCGATCTCCAGCACGGGATCGTGTGGCGTGTGGCGGATGGCGAGGCCGTCGGCCAGAATCGCCTCCAGCGCGCTGATGCGCACGAGCCCCTGGGCGAGCCCCGCGGCGTCGTGCTCCAGCGCGAGCACGCCCCAGTAATGCGCGCGCGCGGCGCCGGCGAGCAAGGCCGCGTGCCCCGCCGCGTGCAGCGCCTGGGTCTGGAAATGCTGCGGCAGCAAGGGCATGCCGTCGAACCAGCAGACCGGATCGGGAAACGAAGTTCGCATGATGTGTTTGCTTTCTATTGCTAAACGTTTCGTCGTTCAGTGTTGCCGCGGCGTCGTGCGACACCGTTGCGTCACACAGTCTCGTTGCTCAATGCGCGGCCTGCACGCTCAGATCCTGGTCGCCGAGCAGCAGCAGCGCGTGAGCGGGCCCCGTGTCGAGCCTCACGCGGTGCGCGCCCGGTGTCTGGTAGTCAGCAAACACCACCACGCCCGCGCCCCGCTTGCCGCCAAACGGAAACGGCGCCGCCGCGATCTGCTGGCCTGGCACGACTTCGAACGAGACGACCGTGATGTCCTCGGGATGATCGCGGCGCCATTGATCCCGCTGCGCGAACCACTTCGCCGAAGGCAGGCCGAGCAATGCGTCGAGCAGTTGCGGGTTGCGCACGAGCACGGCGTCCACGGCAATGGGCGTGTCCTGATTCGCTTGAGTGGAAACGGCAATGGCCAGGGTATCTACCTGTACCTTGGGCAGCGACGAGCACGCCGCGAGCCCCTGCGCGAGCGCGAACGCCAGCGTGGCGGCACGCCAGCCGTACGGCTTCGCGGCGCGCGACGCGCCGGCGAATAACGTGGTGATCACTGCGCAATCCCCATTGTGTGCGTCGCCTCTTGTCCGCGATGCCTCCTGCCCGCGCGCAGGAGAATTCATGCTAGTTCGTATTTCTAATCAAGACGCATGTTCCGCTGCGCAAGCTGTTTCGCGCGTAGTCTACAAGCGCCCCATGCGTCATTGCAATAACGATTTTTTAATCGATCAATTCAAAAACAATGCGTAAATAAACTTGAAAGGAAATGAGTCTATGCGCCGTAAATATACTTTGAAATTCCGCGTTTACTGTCCTAAAGTCGTGACCGTCTATCTTCACGACGTGCGCGACGAAGGACAAGGTGAAGCCGCACGCAGCGCGAACGCTTGACGCCGTGAATGCTCTCGTCTGACGAATCCGGGGCATGCTTTAGCTGTGTTTTTTCTGAAGGACCGGGAATGCACCTGGCAATCGTTTAATTACGTTTTGCGGGGCATTGTCGTCTTAAAGAAAACGCATCATGAAAAGGGCAGATTGACGACAAACGCGCATCTCTCCCGTTACACAATGCAATAGAAGAACGACCGCCACCGAGGTGACCATGGCCGACAGTACCCAGCACTGGTTCGAACGGAACCGACCGCCGCGTGTCCAGATCACGTACGACGTCGAAACGGGCAATGCCATCGAAAAACGCGAGCTGCCGCTCGTCGTGGGCATTCTTGCCGACCTCTCCGGCAAGCCTGTCGAGCCGTTGCCGAAAATGACGGAGCGACGCTTCGTCGACATCGACCGCGACAATTTCAACGACGTGATGAAGTCGATCGGGCCGCGCGTGACGCTGCAGGTCGACAACACGCTCGCCGCCGACGGCAGCAAGGTCAACGTCGAGCTGAAGTTCGAGCATATCGACGACTTCGATCCTGTGAGCATCGTCCAGCAGATCGGTCCGCTCAAGCAGCTCTACGACGCGCGGCTGCGCCTGCGCGACCTCCTCACCAAGCTCGACGGCAACGACGAACTGGACAAGCTCCTCCAGGAAGTGGTGCATGACCCGAAGGGGTTGAGCGAAATCCGTTCGGCGCACCCGCAGGACACGCCGGCTGCGCAGCTGCCGCCGCCCGCAGGCGACGCCCCTGCACCCGCCAGCCCTTCCAGTGACACGCCGGCCAGCTAAGGCCAACGCGAGGAGACGATCATGTCCGACATTCAGGCCGCCGCGACCGCGCAGGCGGGTACGGTCACGCTGCTCGACCGCATCGTGCACGAAGGACGCATGGCGCAATACGAAGAGCAGCAGCAGCATGCGCGCGAGCTGCTCGCCGAGTTCGCGCTGCAGGTGCTCGACAAGAACATGACCATCAGCCGCGACACAGTGGCGATGATCAACGATCACATCCGCAAGATCGACGAGCTGATCAGCGAGCAGCTCAACGAGGTGCTGCACCATCCCGACATGCAGGCGCTGGAGTCGTCGTGGCGCGGGCTGCACTTTCTGGTGAAAGGCTCCGAAACGGGCACGCGCCTGAAACTGCGCCTCCTGAACGCTTCGAAGAAAGACCTGCAGAACGATCTCGAGAAGGCCATCGACGTCGACACGAGCGCGCTCTTCAAGAAGATCTACGAAGAGGAATACGGCACGTTCGGCGGTTTTCCGTTCAGCGTGCTGGTGGGCGACTACTACTTCACGCGCCAGACGCCCGACGTGAGCCTGCTCGAAAAGCTCGCCTCGGTGGCCGCCGCCGCACACGCGCCGTTCATTTCGGCCGCGCACCCGCAGCTGTTCGACATGTCGAGCTTCACGGAGCTGGGCGTGCCGCGCGATCTCTCCAAGGTCTTCGAGACGATCGACATGGCCCGCTGGCGCGAATTCCGCAAGAGCGAAGACTCGCGCTATGTCGCGCTCACACTCCCGCACATCCTGATGCGGCGTCCTTATCATCCGGACAGCAATCCGGTGGAGGGCATGAACTTCTTCGAGGACGTCGACGGCACCGACCACTCGAAGTATCTCTGGGGCAACGCCGCCTTCGCCCTGGCGCAACGCATCACCAACGCGTTCGCGCAGTACAGCTGGTGCGCCGCGATTCGCGGCGTGGAAGGCGGCGGCGCGGTCGAGCGCTTGCCGGACCACATTTTCCAGACGGCTTCGGGCGACAAGGCCATGAAGTGCCCCACGGAAGTGGCGATTACCGACCGCCGCGAAAAGGAGCTCGACTCGCTCGGCTTCATTGCGCTCGTGCACAAGAAGAACGAAGGGCTCGCGGTGTTCTTCGGCGGCCAGACCGCCTGCAAGCCGGCGCTCTATAACACGCCCGAGGCCACGGCGAACGCGCGCATTTCGGCCATGCTGCCGTATATCCTCGCGGCGTCGCGCTTTGCGCACTACATCAAGGCGATCATGCGCGACAAAGTCGGCAGCTTCATGACGCGCGACAACGTGCGCGCCTATCTCAACACGTGGATTGCCGACTACGTGCTCGTGAACGACAACGCGCCGCAGGAAATCAAGGCCCAGTATCCGCTGCGCGAGGCGCGCGTGGACGTGACCGATGTGCCGGGCAAACCCGGCGCGTACCGCGCGACGGTGTTCCTGCGGCCGCACTTCCAGCTCGAGGAACTCACTGCCTCGATCCGGCTCGTGGCGACGCTGCCGCCGCCGGCGGCCGCCTGATCCACCCGCGCAAGAAAGCGATTCGATGAAGAAACGACGGCCAGGCGGCGCATAAGCGCCCCTGGTCCCTGAACGCGCCTGGCGCCGCGCACGCGGCCCGCGCGGTTCCTTACTGCTTCGGGAGCAGCAAACCATGGATTCGATCATTCTCGACCTGGGCGGCGACATCAAAGGCGAGTGCACGCTGGAAGGCTATACCGACAAGATCGAGTTGATGTCGTACAGCCACAACGTGGCGATGCAGGTCACCAACGACGTCAGCAACTCGGAGCGCACGTCGGGCAAGCCCCATCTCGGCGAATTCACCGTGACGAAGTTCGTCGACGTCGCCACACCCACGCTCAACGAATATTGCTGCTCCGGCAAGGCCATTGCGAGCGCGACCGTCGTGGTTGGCCGCAACGCCGCCGAAAGCGACGGCAAGATCATGCCGTTCATCACCTATACGCTGAACAACGTCGTGCTGAGCAACGTGAGCGTGTCGGGTGGCGCGGGTGGCAAGCCCGTGGAAACGCTCTCGCTGAACTTCACGAAGATCAAGTGGGAACTCACCGCGCAGAAGGACGACGCCACCAAGGAAGGCACGGCGGCCACGACGTGGGATCTGGCCGCGAACAAGGTCGTGAAGGCGGCAAGCTAGCGCGCACCGCCTATGGCGAACGTCCGCGCCTTCATCGCCATCGCGCCGATGCCGCTCTTCGAGCGGCTGGCCGACGACGCGCCTTTCGACGCGCATGAGTCCGTCGACGAGCTCGCCGCGCGTACGCTGGACGCGGCCGGCTTGCGCGCGTCGGTCCGCGCGGAGTTGCTGCGCCTTCTCAACACGCGCCGCGGCGCGCCGCGCATGCCGCGCGCGCCGGACGTCCTGCTCTACGGCCTGCCCGACTGGAGCGGTCAAAGCGCGGCTCGCGCGGAAGACCGGGCAGTGATCGAGCGTGAAGTGGCCGAGGCCATCCGCGCGTTCGAGCCGCGCCTTCGCGACCCGCGCGTGAAAATCGAAGCGGACGCTGCCGCGCCATGGCGGCTGTGCCTGCGCATTCGGGGAACGCTGCGCGGCAGCGACGGCGTGGAACACGTCGTCACCTACGTCGCCGGGCAGGACGGCGAAACGCAGTCCATCGGGATCATCGATGAACGACTCGCTTGATGCGCAACTGCTCGACTACTACCAGCGCGAGCTGACTTATCTGCGCCGCGCGAGCGAAGGCTTTGCGCAGCGGTATCCGAAGATCGCCCGGCGGCTCGAACTCGGCCCCGGCGAGAGCGCCGACCCAAACGTCGAACGTCTGATTGAAAGCTTCGCGGTGCTGACCGCTCGCATCCAGCGCACGCTCGACGACGAATACACCACGCTCACGGACGGCCTGCTCGAGCAGTTCTATCCCTACGCATCGCGGCCCGTGCCTTCCATGACGATCGTGCAGTTCGAGCCGGACCCTACGCAAGGTAGCATCGCCGCAGGGTATCGCGTGCCGCGCGACACGCCTCTCATGCACGTGGACGCGAGCGGCGCGACGGTCTACTGGCGCACGAGCAGCGACGTCACGCTCTGGCCGGTCACCCTCGCCGCGGCCCAGTTGCTCGACGCCGAGGAAGCCCAGGCGCTCACCGGCAATGCGTCGCTGCAATCGGCGCTGCGGCTCACGTTGCGGGCCATCGGGCCGCACAAGCTGGGCGCGCTGCCGATCGAGCGCTTGCGCGTGCGCCTCACGGGGTCGCCCGTCACCTCCGCCGCGCTCTACGACCTGCTCGGCGCGCACAGCGCCGCCACCTGGCTGCAGACGCCAGAGGGTACCTTGCACGCGCAACGCGGGCTGCCCTCCCCGGTCGGCTTCGATGAAGAAAACGCGCTCCTGCCGCTCGAAGACGGCGCGCATCCGGCCTGCCGCCTGCTGGTCGAGTACTTCGCATTTCCCGAGAAGTTCGCGTTCTTCGATCTGCCGTTCAAGCCGCCCGCCGATGCGCTCGACAGCGTCGATCTCGTGATCGGCTTCACGGCGGCTCCGCGCGGGCGCTTCACGTTGCATACGCACGATATCCAGCTCGGCTGCGCACCCGCGCTCAATTTGTTCGCGCGCACTTCCGAACCCTTGCGGCCCGACGGCACGGCGCGCGAAATGCGCGTGAGTCCCGACGCGCACCGCGAATCGAGCACCGAGATCTACGCCGTGCGCAACGTGCGCGCCGTGGCGGGCCGCACGGTGACGGACGTGCCGCCCTGGTACGGCTCGATGCACGGCGCGGATTCGGCTATCTACTGGTACGCGCGGCGCGTGAGCGGCCTGCATCCGTCGCGACCCGGCAGCGACGTCATGCTCACGTTCGTCGATACACGTTTCGATCCCGCCGCGCCCGCGGCGCGCACGCTCACTGCGGACCTGTTGTGCACCAATCGTCATTTGGCCCACCGGCTCGCACCGGGCGCCGCGCTGTCGTTCGAAGTGCCCGGTCCCGTGACGAGCGTGCGCATTGCGCATCGGCCCACGCCGCAGATCGTGGCCGCGCTCGACGGCACGTCGCGCTGGCGCCTCGTGTCGCAGCTCGTCCTCAACCACACGTCGATCGTGGAAGGCCCACAGGCGCTGCAGTCACTGCGCGAAATGCTCATGCTCCACAATCTCGGCGCGCATGCCCCCTCGCAGCGCCAGATCGCGGGACTCGTGGCAGTGTCGAGCGAAGCCATCGTCGCGCATGTCGGCACGGACCGCTGGCGCGGCTGGCGCAACGGACTTGGCGTGCGTATCGAACTCGACGACGCGAGCTTTGTGGGCACGAGCACCGTGCTCTTTTCCGGCGTGCTTGCGCAATTCTTCTCGCTCTATGCGAGCGTCAACCGTTTCGTACAGACCTCGCTCGTGCGCGACGGTCGGGAGATCCGCACATGGCGGCCGACGATGGGCAGCCCGCTCGTTCTCTGACGCAGCGGCTGTTCGACGAACCGCATGCGTTCGAATTCACGCAGGCGGTACGTCTGCTCGAGTTGTTGCAGCCGCACGCGCAGCCGCTCGGCACCGGGCTCGACCCCGGCCAGGAAGCGCTCGCGTTGAGCGGCAATCTTTCTCCCGCGTTTCCGGCGAGCGCGCTCGGGCCATTGCGGCGCGGCTTGCCGCGCTCGCTCGCTTTTGCGCCTCAGCCGGGCGAAGAACCATCCGCAGCATCCGTCCATGCGGGACCGCCCCAGCTCCAGGTCAACGCGTTCGCGCTGGGCGGCCCGAACGGCCCGCTGCCCGGGGCATGGCAGGAATGGCTACAGGACCGTCTGCGCCGCAAGGACCGCTCGGCATCGGCGTTTCTCGACATCTTCCAGCACCGGCTGCTGGCGCTGCTGTATCGTGCGCAGCGCAAGTACCGCAGCGCCGAGCCGCTGCCCGCCACGGCGCAGCGTTCAGCCGACGTCGTGCTGCGCGCGCTGACGGGCAACGCCTCGCTGAATTCGCGCGCCTCGTACAACCGCGCGGCGCAAGAAGCGCCAGCGCCGCCCGAGCCACTCGACCTGCGCGCCGTGCTGGCGCGCGCGGGCCTCTTCGCGAACCGCCGGCGTTCGCTTGCGGGCTTCGACGTCATGGTGCTCCATCATTTCCGCGTGCACGTGCGCTCCACGCCATTCGCGGGCGGCTGGCGCACGCTGCCCCCGGCGAGCCGCACGGCGATCGGATCGGGCGGCCGCAACCGGCGGCTCGGCCAGGATGCCGTTGCGGGCACGAGGATCTGGGACGAACACCAGGGCATACGCGTGCGGCTCGGACCGCTCAGGCGCGAGCAGTACGAAGCATTCCTGCCGGGCGCGCCTGCGCACGAAGCGCTGCATTCGCTGGCCGCCGAGTGGTTCGGCGCCGAACTCAAGGTGCATCTCGAACTGCAGCTCGCCGCAGGCGAATTGCCGCGCGCGCGCCTCTCGCGGCACGCGCCGCTGAGACTGGGCTGGACCGCCTGGGCCGGCGCGGCGGAATCAGCGCCCGCGCGCCTCACGCGCCTTGCGCCCGACGACATACAGGGGCGTACCGGGCCGTGACGCTCGATCTCAAGACGCTCGTTGCGCGCCTCGAGCGCGAGCCGCGCGAAGCCCTCGAACGCGCCGCGCAGCAATGCCTGCGTGAAACGCATTTCGTGGTCGAAATCGAGCACTGGCTGCACGCGCTCGCCGAACCCGAGGGTGGCGATTTCGCGTGCGTGCTGCCGCACTTCGGTGTGGACCGCGCCGCGCTCAGCGCCGAGATCCGCATGGCGCTCGCGCGCTTCAAGCGCGGCAACACCGGCATGCCGTCGTTCTCGCCCGACCTGCTCGTGTGGCTCCAGGACGCGCTCGTGCAGTCCACTGTCGTGCTTCAGCAGCCGCGCGTGCGCGCGGCGACGCTGCTCATCGCCCTGCTGGAAAACGACGCGCTGCGCGCACGCGTCGTGCATGGGGCACCCACGCTGCTTCGCGTGGCGAGCGCTGCGCTGCGCGCCAATTTCAGCGTCTGGCTTGCGCCCATCGAAGCGGCCGCGCCGCTCGCGCCGTTGACTCCGGTCGCTCCCCTCGAACCGGCCACAGACGACAACGCGACCATTCCCGCGTTCGCGGGTGCGCTTGAGACCGCTGCGCCATCGCCCGCCCTGCTCGACCAATACACGCTCGATCTCACCGCCGAAGCGCGGGCCGGACGCATCGACCCGATCATCGGACGCAATGCGGAGATTCGCCAGACGCTCGACATCCTGTTGCGGCGGCGGCAGAACAACCCCCTGCTCGTGGGCGCGCCGGGCGTGGGCAAAACGGCCGTGGTCGAAGGACTCGCGCTGCGCATCGCGGCCGGCGACGTGCCGCCGCCGCTTGCCGAGGTCTCGCTGCGCATGCTCGACCTCGCGCTGCTGCAGGCGGGCGCGGGCTTGAAAGGCGAGTTCGAGCGACGCCTGCGCGCGGTGATCGACGAGGCACGTCACTCGCCCCGGCCCGTCGTGCTCTTCATCGACGAGGCGCATACGATGATCGGCGCCGGCGGCGCGGAAGGCGGCAGTGACGCCGCAAACCTGCTCAAGCCCGCGCTTGCGCGTGGCGAGCTACGCACGATCGCGGCCACGACGTGGCTCGAATACAAGAAGTACTTCGAGCGCGACCCCGCGCTCGCGCGGCGCTTCCAGCTCGTGCAGATCGAAGCGCCCGACGAGCCCGCGGCCGTCGCCATGCTGCGCGCGCTGGCGCAAAAGTTCGAGGCGCATCACAACGTGACGATCCTCGACGCCGCCATCGTCGACGCGGTGAAACTCTCGCATCGGTACATCTCCGCGCGCCAGTTGCCCGACAAGGCGATCGCCGTGCTCGACACCGCGTGCGCGCGCGTGGCGCTCGCGCAGCACGACACGCCGCCGCAACTCGAAGCCGCCAGGCACCGGCAGCGCGCGCTCGACGACGAACTGCTGCGCCTGCGCACGGAAACGGTGCTCGGCGCGAACCACACGCAGCGCCTTGCCACGCTCGAAGCCGAACATGCGCACAACGCCACGCTCGTCGAGACGCTGGAAACGCGCTGGCATGACGAGGCAGCTACCGTGCGCGAGATTCTCGCGGTACGCGCGCGCCTGGCCGCCCTCGACGCAGCGCCTCGCGATGCCGTCAACCACGGCGCGCAAGAGCCGCCAGATAGCGCGGACGCGAACGAGAACGAAAACGAGAACAGCGAGGCCGCCGATCCGCGCGAAGACCTCGCCGCCGAGCTGGCGCGCCTCGAAAGCGGCCTCGAAGCGATTCGCGACGACGATCCCATGGTCCCGGTTTGCGTGGACTCGAAAACCATCGCCGCCGTGATCGCGAGCTGGACCGGCATTCCCGTGGGCAAGATGCTCGCCGACGAAGCCCACGCCGTGCGCACGCTCAAGGGCCGTCTCGCGCAGCGCATCGTCGGGCAAGACGCTGCGCTCGACCGCATCGCCATGCGTATCCAGGCGTGGCGCGCGGGACTCGCCGACCCGTTGCGCCCGGTAGGCGTGTTCCTGCTCGTGGGGCCGACGGGCGTGGGCAAGACCGAGACGGCCTATGCCCTTGCGGATGCGCTCTACGGCGGCGAGCGCAATCTCATCGTGATCGACCTCGCCGCGTATCAGGAAGCACACGCCGTCTCGCAGCTGCGCGGCGCGCCGCCGGGCTATGTCGGCTATGCGAGCGGCGGCCAGCTCACCGAAGCGGTGCGCAGGCGTCCTTATAGCGTCGTACTGCTCGACGAAATCGAAAAAGCGCATGTCGACGTGCTCGAAGCGTTCTACAACGTCTTCGACAAGGGCGTGATGGAAGACGGCACCGGGCTCGTGGTGGATTTTCGCAACACGGTGATCCTGGCCACCAGCAACGTGGGCGCCGAGCTGCTGCTCAATACGCCCGCCGCAACGCTTGCCACCGACGCCTTTGCGCGGCGGCTGCACGATGAACTGCTGCACGCGTTTCGTCCGGCGTTCCTCGCGCGCATGACCGCCGTGCCTTATGCCGCGCTCGACGACACGGTGCTGCGCGCCATCATCGAAAAGAAGCTCGAACAACTGCGCATGCGCTACCGCGACGCGACGGGCAAACAGTTCGCCTTCGATAGCAGAATCATCGACGCCGTGCTTGCGCGCTGCCGCGCCGCGGGCGGTGCGCGCGAGATCGACAACGTGCTCATGAACGAGCTGGTCGGCACGCTCGCGCAGTGGGCGCTCGAATGACGACGCACGGGACTCGCCACACCGCATTCCACTCAACATACTCCCCGCGATGAACCGCCCCATTTCCGCCGACACCGATGCGCGCATCAGCCTCACCGGCGACGCGTTCAGCACGCTCTTTCCCGCCCGCTTCGATGCGCGCGAGGCGCTGGATGCACCCACCACGCTGACGCTGCACGCCCACGGCGGATTGCCGCCGCCCGCCCCCTCGGGCATGACGGGCAACCATGCAACGCTCTCGCTCGCGTGGGGCGAGTCGCCTCGGCTCATCGACGCCGTATGCACGCGCGCCGCGCAGTTGCCCTCGACGATAGACGCCAGCCACTTCACCCTGGCGCTGCGTTCGTGGTTGTGGCTGCTCACGCTCTCGCGAAACAACCGCATCTTTCAGGGCAAAAACGCCCAGGAGATCATCCAGGCCGTATTCGGGGGGCACAGCTTGACGGACTACTCCTTCTCCATCACGGGCACGCCGGCTACGCGCGAATGGTGCGTGCAGTACGCGGAGTCCGACTTCGCGTTCGTGAGCCGCCTTTGCGAAGAGGAAGGCTGGTTCTATTTCTTCCGCCACGATACGGGCAGCCACACGCTCGTCATTGCCGACAGTAACGACGCCTTCACGCCCTTGCCCGGCGACGCGACACTGCATTACACGGGCGGCACGAGCGGCGCGCGCGAATCGACGCAGATCGTCCACTGCGAGGTCGTCGAAGAGACGGCCACCGGTCTCTTCTCGCATACCGACTACGCGTGGGAGACGCCGACCGCCCAACTTTATTCGCAGGCACAGGCGGCATCGAATGGACACAGCGTGTACGAATATCCGGGGCGCTACGCCACCAGCGGCGATGGCTCCACGCTCTCCAAGCACCGTGTGGATGCGCTGCGTGCGCCTACACGGATCCTCATTGGCGAAAGCGATTGCCGCGCGCTCGCGCCGGGCTGCCGCTTTACGCTGGCAGATCACGAATCGAGCGACGCCAATATCGAATGGGTCGTGCGCAGCGTGATTCACGAAGCCGATCACAACCGCTATCGCAACCGTTTCGAAGCGTTTCCGTTCGCGACGACCTGGCGGCCCGCGCGCGCGACGCCGCGCCCCTTCATGCCCACGCAGACCGCGACGGTGGTGGGCAAGAGCGGCGAGGAATTGTGGACGGATCAGTACGGCCGCGTGAAGGTTCAGTTTCACTGGGACCGCGACGGTCAGAACGACGAGCAGAGTTCGTGCTGGATTCGCGTGGCGCAGCCCTGGGCGAGCAAGCGCTTTGGCATGCAGTTCATGCCGCGCGTGGGCGACGAAGTCGTGGTGACCTTCATCGACGGCGATCCGGACCGGCCGCTGATCACAGGCAGCGTGTATAACGGCGCGAATCTGCCGCCCTATACGCTGCCCGACAACCAGACGCAGTCCGGCATCAAGACGAATACCTCCAAAGGCGGCAATGGCTTCAACGAGCTGCGGTTCGAAGACAAGCAGGACAGCGAGGAAATCTTCCTGCAGGCGCAAAAGGACCTCAACGCCAAGGTGATCAACGACGCCGCGTGGACCATAGACCACAACGAAACGAGCACGATCAAGAACGACCGCGCGCATACGATCAAGGAAGGCAACGATACCCTCACGGTCGAACAGGGCAACCGCACCACGACGGTCAAGACCGGCGACGAGACCGTCGACATCAAAGGCGCACGCACCGTGAAAGCCGGCGGCAACGAGACGCGCACGGTGGGCGGCAACCTCGATCAGACCGTGACCGGCAACATGACGCTCACCGTGGACGGCAACCTCACCATCAAGGTGAGCGGCACGCTAACGCTGCAAAGCACGGGCAACCTCACGGCGAAGAGCGACGCATCGCTTACGAACCAGGCCGGTGTGTCGCTCACGAATCAGGCCGGGACGTCGCTGACCAACAAGTCGGACGGCACGCTTTCGAACGAAGCCCAGAGCGTGACGAACAAGGGCGCCGTGCAACAGACGGTGGACGGAGGCGGCATGCTGGTGGTCAAGGGCGGCATAGTGAAGATCAACTGAGGCGAGCATGGAGACGATTCAACCGGTCACGATAGAACGCGACGACACGCGCATTGAAGGCGCGACGCTGGGCGGCGCGCTACACGGACCCGTGCGCATCGAGGCGGAAGGACGTCCCGTCGCGATGATTCGTTATGCGAATGGCGTGCTCAGCGGCCCAGCCACTTACTTCTATCCAGAGGGCAATCCATCGGCGCAGGTGCAGTATGCGAACGGCAAGCTCGACGGCAAGGCACTCTTCTACCACCCCGATGGAAAGATCCAGCGCGAGGCGCACTACGCGCACGGCGTGCTGCACGGCGTTTCGCGCACCTGGCTGGCCGACGGCACGCTTCTCGAAGAAGCGCATTACCGCAACGGCAAGCTGCATGGTGTCTTGCAGCGCTTCCATCCAAATGGCTGCCTGGCGCTGCGGCAGCCGTTCAACGCCGGAAAGCCGCTCGAAGCGGCGAAACGTTATACCGACGACAACCGCCCGCTAGCGGCGGACGGCAAGCCGCTGCCGCGCTGGAAGCAATGGTGGCAATCGCTCGCGAATCCGTCTTCGGCTTGATTTCAGCCTGATACGTTCGCACGAACACGGAAGGAGACACACGATGACCAGTCCGCAAGTCTGCGCCGGCGCCACACTGCAATGCTCGTTTGGCGGCGCGCCGGGCACGCTCAACGTTCTCCCCGTCAATCGCGTGCTCGTGAGCGGTGTGCCCGCCGCGACGATTGCGGACTCGATTCCGATCGCCAATGTCACGCCGTTCGCGCTGTGCCAAAGCCCGGCGAACCCTACGGTGATCGCGGCGACTGCTGCAGCGCTGGGCGTGTTCACGCCCATGCCCTGCGTTCCGGCTACACCGTCGCCGTGGATTCCGGGCGGTGCACCCACCGTGACGCTGGGCGCCATGCCGGCGCTGGATGCTCAGGCAACGCTCGTTTGTATTTGGGGCGGCGTGATCAAGGTGGTGCAGCCGGGGCAGGTAACTACGCTTGTGCCGTAGGGTATGGACAGCTACCCGAAAACATCGTCGTACGATCTTTTCAAACCACGCACAAGGTGGACAGCATGCCGAATTGCATTAAATGCCGAGCTTTCCTGCATCACGAGCCAACTGCTTACGATCCCTGCCCTTATTGCGGCTTCCCAAACGCAATATCGAGTACGCCTTACTATCCTCCACCACCTCACGGTGCTTACCCTCAATACGGCTATTATGTGCCGCCGCCCTACCTGCAACCGCAGCCGTTATATTGGACACCAGACACGGGGTATCACGGCGCTTATCCTCCGCAACATGCCCCAATGCAGGTCCCAAAGCCGAGCAACTTCATCAAATGCGCAAAATGTGGCGGTACGGACAGAATGGGCACGGGACATGTTTGCTTTCCCGACATACCGTCACCGCTGCGCTTGAATAACGGCGAAATCACAATCCTGATTGCCGAGCACGAATCCTTTATTGCTAAATACAGCAGCAGCAATTACGCGCCGATTGTGGATAGAGTGAAACGTTCGAGGGCCAAGCTCGTTGAACTGAATATGGAGCTCGTGCTGCGTAACAAGATCAAGATTGCCGCACAGGAGAATAAAGCCCGCTTTGGCCGCTTTCCTCTGCCAACCGACTTCGACATCGCCGGCGCCAGATACCTTGCGTACGTCATCCAGTTGCTGGCAAGGAAAGCCGATCCGCCAGATGGTATGCCGGAGCCCCCGGAGGTACGCTTGATGGATAGCTTGACTGTGGCAGTGGGCAGTTGCTCTGACGGAACCGGCTTAAATTATTCGCTTTCAGGTGAGTGCGAGGGGCAAAAAGTCGACGTGCTTCAGCCCGAAATTCATTCGTTCTGTGGCTCTGTCTACCTGAAGTTCTATGCCATCAATACTGTTTTCGATATAGAACAGAATTTAGGAAAGGCGTCGAGTTACGCTCCGGAGACTTACCAGATTCGCGTCTGTGCCGAGCCCAAGCTCTGGAACGGTCTGGATACGAAGAAGGAGAAAAAGCACTACAACGGCATGACCACGCTATGGGTAGGATCGAAAACGAATCCCTATCCCTTGATTCCCGAAGAGACCGGCGTTGGCAGCCCCATGCTCCCCTGCCTAAGATGTCAGCACTTCTCAGAAAGGCTTTAGCAACTGCGCGGACAACACGCATGTCAACCTTGTTTCGGTAGTTGTTTCATAGGCCGCGGACGTTTAATTACATGCACTTATCGCATTCCCACGAAGCGCTTGATCAAGTTCTTCATCAAGCGCTTCAATGGAAAATTGTTCCCGCAACAAGTAGCAATCGGCGATTTCGTTTACCTATACTCGTTTGACTCTGCAAGGCAGCCCCATTTTCCGAACATCAAAAAAACGGAGCGTGAGATGCGAGGAGCGATTCTTAAGACGGGTTGGGTACTTCTGACTTTCTTTTTGTCGAGTGCCAGTGTCGTCGTGCAGGCGGGATCGACATGCAGCGGGTTGAGCTGCTTTTTCCGCGGCCAGCTAGTCGAGCAGAGAACGAGCCTGCGCCTGAGCGCGAGTGACTTCAGCAAACTGCTGGGGACAAACGCAACCGGTCAGCAATTGCTGCAGATTGCCGGCACGCCCCGCTGCGACATCGAAATCAAGTACTTCCGCTACCTCACGATAGGCGGTGCGGGCGAACCCACCATGTCGAGCGCGGCGTTGATGATCCCTGGCGGCGGCGCGTCCTGTACGGGGCCGCGCCCCCTCATGTTGTACGCGCACGGAACCACGACCTACCGCAACTACAACATCGCCGACATTACGCAAACGGACCCGGCCAACGGCGACGGCGCGGGCGAAGGCATTGCCGTGGCGGCGATCTACGCAGCGCAAGGCTATATCGTCGTGGCAAGCAACTATGCCGGCTACGCGGGCTCCCCCTTGCCGTACCACCCCTATCTGAACGGCGAGCAGCAATCCGCCGATGTGATCGATTCGTTACGCGCGGCCCGCTTCGCGATGGCCTTGCCCGATCCGGCAAACAAGACGCGTGAGAACGGCAAGCTGTTCGTCACCGGATATTCGCAGGGCGGCTACGTGGCGCTCGCTACACACCGCGCGCTGCAGGCGGCCGGCATCAACGTCACGGCTTCCGCGCCCGGCTCGGGTCCGTACGCGCTGGGCGCCATGGCCGATGCCCTCGTCCAGGGCGAGGTCGACCTCGGCTCGACCATCTTCACGGTGCTGGTGACCACGAGCTACCAGCACGCCTACGGCAATATCTATCGCAAGCCAGGCGACTTTTTCGAGGCGGCCTATGCCCCGGGAATAGAGAACCTGTTGCCGAGCGTCACGTCAATGGACACCTTGTTCGCCAAAGGCAAACTGCCCGCAACGCAGCTCTTCAGCAGCACGCCGCCTGCGTCACAGTTCGCTTCGTTGACGCCGCCTCTTGCCCCGCCCCTCGCGCCCGCTGAATTGACGCCGCTATTCGCGATGGGATTCGGCACCGCGAATCTCGTGCGCAATACCTATCGTCTGAGCATCCTCGAAGACCAGATCGTCAACCCGGATGGCGCGTATCCCTCGCCGACCGCAGCGATGGCCCCGGCTGCCAGTCCGGCTCAGCCGCTGCGTCAGGCGTTCAGGAGAAACGATCTGCGTAACTGGGTGCCGCGCTCGCCCGTGCTGCTATGTGGCGGCCATCTCGACCCAACCGTGTTCTTTTTCAATGCTGCAATCGAGCAGGCCTACTGGAAAAACGCCAACGTCCCGCCGGGCCTGACGAACGTGCTCGACGTCGATTCCGCTCCAGGCGCGAGCGATCCGTTTGCCGCTGTGAAAGCGGGTTTCGCTCAGGCCAAGGCATCGGTCGCCACTCAGGCTGTTCAGGCTGGCGCAACGGATGGCGGCCTTTCTGCCGTGCTTCAGGCCTACCACGCCGACATCGTCGCGCCGTTCTGCATGGTCGCTGCGCGCGGCTTCTTCGGCAACTTCTGAGTGGCAGACGAGTATCGCGCGCGATTAGCGGAGGTGAAGACGATGGGACGCAGTGAAGCAGAATCCATTTACCAGGCCTGGAACACCTCTGCGAGCAAGCGCGCCGTCACGCCCGTCGCGAGAGCGACGGGCAAGTTCGACGAATTTCGCGCGCATGGCTTTGACATCGTCACGGCGCGCCTGCTCGCTTACCAGCGCACGCACGGCTCTCACAAAACCGCGGAGCAGACCTGGAAGCTCCTCGAAAAATTCGAGCGCCGCAACGGGGATATCGTCGCCCGGGAGTTGATGAAGGTCCTGCAGGCGGAGACCGTTCTCAAGGGCATGCTCGCTCAATTTCCGGCTGCGATGTTCCCCAAACTGTCCGACGACGCGCAGGAATACGCAACGAAGCTCGATCCCAACAACGTGGTCTTTCCGAAAACCGGCAAGCGAATCCGCATCGTCCGTATGCTCGGCAAGGGCGGGATGGGGGGCGCAGTCTTTCTCGGTGAAGAGCAAAACGGGCAACGCTATGCAGTCAAACACTTTGTCAGGGACTCGTATACCGTGACCGGTTATGGCGGCCCCACGCCTAGAAATCGTCTCGACAAAACCAGCCAGTACCTGATGCGGTACTTCGAAGCAGCCCTGACCACAACGTGCGTGGACGTTCTGACGCTCGGACGCGATGAGTACGTCTTGCTGGAACTCGGCGAAGGCACGGTCGATTACACGACACTGAATATGTCGGACCTCATCAGCGTGTTCGAGGACCTGCGCAAGTTGTATGAGTTCTCCCGGCATTACATGACAGTGGACGTCACGCAGGATGTCAGCGTGTTGCACCTCGATATTCACGGTGAAAATCTGATGCGGTTCGGTGGGAAACTACGGCTGATCGACTTCGGCCAGGCCATCATTTTCAGCCCTGGGCAGGACGATATGGTGCGATCAGCCACCCCCGTCGCCTACGTAAAAACCAACCCAAATCTCTATTTCCAGAACGACTCGTTTCTTGAGTCAAAGAAGGCTTACTACGATCAGGAGCAAGGAAGCTGGAAGAAATACATCGACGACTGGCAACAGGCCTATCGCGTCGCACCTGAGGTGCTGTTGTGCGAGAGTTGCAGCCGGCAGTATCCGGCGGGACTCGACATCAAGGAATGTCTGCGCTGCGGCTCCAAAAAAATCGTAACCGCGAAGCTACGCGAGGTCGATATCAACGCAATCGCCAGACTCAAGGGCGTTTCACCCGGCACGATTGGTGACAATCCCTACGCTCACGGCACAGTGACCTCCGTCGATCCTCAGGAATACGGCTGCATCGTTCTGACCGCGGTGCTGATCAAGGAAATATGGGCCGCCACCGAGCACGGACGCAATTTGGGCATGGGCGGCGCCTCGGCTCGTGCGATCGTGAACGTCAACGTCTATTCGCAGGCGCGGCGCGGTATGCACCTGTTCAAGGGCGAAGCGCAAGCGGGAGTCGTCCAGATCCTGCTCATGTGGTTCGATGAAATGATGCGCCGCCTGTTCGACGGCGAGTCGTTTTCCGCCCGCGACGCGGTGACTTTTTTCGGTGGCACGCGTGGATCGCAGGCTTCCCGCCAGCGCCGCCACTCCGTAGCCTTCTGACACTGAGCGAAGGGGCTTGACCCGACTACCGTAGTCACCTTCACGATCGATACCGTGTTCAACAAACAGGGAATCGATCGAGATGGAAACGACCCGCGATCTCACTGACGACGCCTTCCTCGAAGCCTTTCTCGCCTGCCGGTTGCCACCGTCTGCGTTCAATCATCGCAATCATCTGCGCGTGGCGTGGATACACTTGCAGCGCTTTCCTCTGGACGAGGCGATCGAGCGCACCTGTGCCGGTATCGCGCGATACGCCACGCATCTCGGCGCGCCGGACCGGTACCACCGTACAATCACGGAGGCGCTGATCCGGCTCATGGCGCATGCGGGCGCATCGGATCCATTGCACTCGTTCGATGCGCTTCTCGCACACGCACCGGCCTTTTCCGGCGATTGCCGCGCGCTTGTCGCCGCATACTATTCGCCCGACAGGCTGAGCCGGCCCGAAGCGCGCCTGTTCTTCCTCCCACCCGATAGACTTCCCTTGCCGTCATGACACGTCTCACTCGTTTCACTCTCGGACGACTGGCACGCGAGGCGGGACTTTCGCGTTCCTCGCTGCTGCACTACGAAGCGCTGGGCTTGCTCGTGCCGGTCGCGCGCAGCACCGCGGGCTACCGGCTCTACGATGAGACGCAACGCGAGCGTCTACGCGCAATCTGTGCGTATCGGGCCGCCGGGTTGCCATTAGCCGCAATACGCGACGTCCTCGCGAACGAGGCAGATAGAGCCGCCCAGATCCTTGAAACGCATTTGATGGTGTTGACGGAGGAAATCGCGCGTCTCAAGCAGCGTCAGAATGCGATTGCCACGTTGCTCGCGCAACCATCGTTTCGCCGGCGAGGAAAGAAACGCGGCAAAGACGCGTGGGTAGCGTTGCTGCGGAGCGCAGGCTTCGACGAAGCGGAGATGGACAGGTGGCATGCAGGGTTCGAGGCTGAAAACCCCGACTCGCACGCAGCGTTTCTGGCTTCACTCGGACTCACACGGGAAGAGGTGAAAGCAATCCGCCGGCGCGCGAAACTCACAGGCAGGCCACCCTCCGGGCACGTGGCCTCGTGAAGGTCATGGAACGCGAAGCCCCGAACGTGCGCCACCGCACGTTCTCGTACGACTCCGGCGCACGTCCTGGCGCTTGCCCGCCTACTCTGCAGCAACCGGCTTTCACTTCCCACGCTCGCCAACCAGGAGACATTCATTCCATGCATGAAACAAGCGATATTGTTCGCGCGTTTATCGAGGAAGTCCTGAATCAAGGGCAGATCGACGCCGTGGAGCGGTTTTTCTGGGAAGACATGGTCGAGCAGGTGCCGTTCCCCGGCCAGGGTCCCGGTATCGAGGGCCTCAAGGATGTCGTGCGAGGGATGCGAGCCGCGTTCCCGGACATGCATTGGCGCGTCGAGGAACAACTCACAGAAGGCGACCGCGTGCTGACCCGCTTCGAGTGGACGGGCACGCACAGGGGAGCATTCCTCGGCGTGGACGCGACGGGGCGCTCCGTCAAGGTATGGGGCATGGTCATCGACCGCTTTCAGGAAGCCAGGATCAAGGAAACCCGCCTCATCATGGATACGCTTGGGCTGATGATCCAGCTAGGCGCGGTGCCTCCACCGGGCCAGTGAAACCGCGAAAACCGGGTTGGTCCTGCGACCCGCCGCAGGCGCCAACCCAACATGCGGCCCTCACCGCTCGCTACAGGGACAGCTTGCACGCCTCATGCAGCGAAGTGAGCCTGCGCACCGGCTCCGCCACGTACGGGTTGCTCTCGTCCCATGCGTAGCCCGCCAGCACCGAGCTAATCATCCGACGGATCAAGGGCGTCTGGCGCGGGTAGTAAATGATGTCCTGCAGCTCGCCCGTGTACCAGCGCTCGACGAACGCGCGGAACGTGTCGATACCCTTGCGCAGTGGCACGTCGTATTCGGCCTGCCAGTCCACGGCCGCACCGCCGAGCGCGCGCTCGAGCACCTTCACGGCCAGGTGCGCCGAACGCAGCGCAATGGTGACGCCCGAAGAAAACACCGGGTCGAGAAACTCGCCCGCGTTGCCGAGTAGCGCGAAGCCTGGCCCATGCAATCGTTCGACGTTGGCCGAATAGCCGCCGATCTGGTTCACGGGCATGAGAAATGGCGCGTCGCCGATCAGGCGGTTCAGTGTCGGCTCCTCGCGAATGAGCGCGCGCAGCCGCGCCTCGCGTTCCGCTTGCGGCACGTCGAGGAAAGCGGCATCGGCAACACAGCCCACCGAAGAGCGGCCGCCCGCGAGCGGGATCATCCAGAACCACACGTCGCGGTGCTCGGGGTGCGTCGCGATGCAAATCTTGTTGCGATCGAAGGCGTCCAGCGGCAGCCCGTCACGCACATGACTGAAGATCGCGGCACGCGTCGGCAGACCGGTGGGCGCCTCCAGCTTCAGGAGGCGCGGCAGCACGCGGCCGAAGCCGCTCGCGTCGAGCACGAATCGCGCGTGCACTTCATAGCGCGCCTGGTGTTCGTCGATCACCTCCAGCACCGGCGCGTCGCCCGTGCGCATGCCCGTCACCGTGTGGCCGAAACGCACTTCGGCGCCCTGCTGCGCGGCGCAGCCGATCAACAGCTCGTCGAACTTCGCGCGCTCCACCTGGTACGTCGTGCCCCAGCCCGCCGTATGCTTGTCGCGGAAGTCGTACGACGATACCTCATCGCGCCACACGAAATGCGCGCCATTCTTGTACTGAAAGCCGGCCTCCACCACGGCCTGCAGCATGCCGGCCTCTTCGAGATACGCCATGCTTTGCGGCAAGAGGCTCTCGCCGATCGAGAAGCGCGGGAAATGCTGGCGCTCCAGCACGAGCACCGAACGGCCGGCCTTGCGCAACAAGGCGGCAGCGACCGCGCCCGAGGGGCCCGCGCCGATGATCGCCACGTCGACGGCTTCGCGTCGCGCGGCTGGGGTCGTAACGGCTTCTCCAATGCTCTTTTCCATAGTCCGATTCCTTCTCTTTCTGACGCGCTCTGTTACGTCCTGTCACGTCCTGTTACGTCTTGTAGGCCCAATGCAAGCGCACTACGCTGCGCGAAACCGTGATTCTGACACCCCTCGCCCCGCCCTTGCATTTACAATGCCCATTCTCGTCCACGACCGCATTCGCAACGGATAAAAAAAATATGTCGGTTTCCGAATCAAATTACGTCCCGTTCGTACCGGAAACGGCCTTCGGCATCTGGTTTCTCCGCACCCATACGTGGGAGCACCACGTGCTGCGCGTGGCGATCAATGACCTCAAGCACCTCGTGGACGCGCCTTTGCCCGATTCGCCCGAAATCGTCGATGTCGGCTGCGGCCAGGGCAAGTCGTTCCGCCTGCTGGCCGAGGCTTTCCGCCCGCGCCGCATCGTCGGGATCGACTATCACGAGGCGTCGCTCGAACTGGCGGCGCGCGCCGCGCGAACCTGCCAGGACAAATTGCAGACGTCAACCGCGTTCGAGCTGCTGCACGGCGACTGCGCGAGCCTGCCGCTACCCACGGCCAGCGCGGACATCGTCTTCTGCCACCAGACGTTCCATCATCTCGTCGAGCAGGAACGCGCGCTCGCGGAGTTCCACCGCGTGCTCAAGCCGGGCGGCGTGCTGCTGTTCGCCGAATCCACCGAGGCTTACATCCGCTCGTGGGTCATCCGCCTGCTATTCCGCCATCCGATGCACGTGCAGAAAAGCGCCAATGGCTACCTCGAGATGATCCGCACGGCGGGTTTCCGCTTTTCGGAGCGCAATGTTTCGCTGCCCTATCTGTGGTGGAGCCGTGCAGCGGATTTCGGTCTCTTCGAGCGCCTCGGCCTGCATCATCCCAAGCCTGGGAAGCGGCGCGAAACCCTGGTCAACGTAGCCGCCGTCAAGCCGGCATGAAGGCGGCGTGAGGCGGGTCGCCCGACGCCGCCCGCTGCGGGTTACTTGCCGCCCTTGAGCGTCACCACGTCGCCGACGAGCGCCACGCCGGCGATCATTGCGCCCGCGCCACACGTGAATTCGGTGGCGCTCTCGCGCAGTTCGTTCTTGTAGTTGCTCTTGATGTTGATGATCGCGTTGCCGCCTTCCTTGCGCGCGTGTTCCTGCAACTCGGCCACGGCCGAAAGGAACACGTGCTGGCACGCCGCTTCGTCGCTCTTGCCAAACGCGTTCGTCTTCTTGTTCGTGGAGAACTGGCCCAGCGTTTTCTTCACCGCCGGATGAGGCTGGCCCGCAAAGTACAGCGCAATGTCGTCGCTCACCTTGCCGGGCTCGCTCTGGAGCGCCACATCGACGGAATAGGTGTCGACCGTATTGCGTGCGTAGGCGTGCGACGCCGCAAAAGCCGCGCACAGCGCGGCGAACATCCACAGTTTCTTCATTGCTTTTCTCCGTTGGTTTAGTTCGTTTGCAGCACCACGAGGTCGCCCGTGACGGCGATGGCCGCCGCGCTCGGACTCACGCCGCAGGTGTATTCGGTGGCCGACCCGGTTTCGGTGCCGTGAAAGCGCGTGGTCACGTTGATGACGGCGTTGGCGCCCTTGTTGTGGGCGTCCGCGCGCAGCTTGTCGAGCGCGGTCGCGAGCGCCTTGTTGCAGGTAGCCTCGGCGCCGTCGGTCGCGCGGGCGACACGCAGGGAATGCGAGGCGTCACCCACGTGGCGCACCACTTCCGGATGCGGCTGCGCACCGAAATACACGGCGATTTTCGCGGCGGGGTCCGCGCTGGACGCGGCCTTGGCTGTCGAGAGGGAAGCCGCGGGCTGGATCGGCAGCGTGAGGCGCTCCGATCCGCAAGCGGCCAACGTCAGGCTGACGATCGCGGCCGTGCTCAGCGTGAGGTAAGTCTTTTTCATTGGAATCCTCATTATCTTCAGGGTTGCCTGAAACCTCAGACCGCATTCCAGGCGCGAAACACCAGGCTCGCGCAACTGCCGCCGAACCCGAATGAAACCGACATCGCCGTCTCGATGCGCGCATCGCGCGTTTCCCGCACGAGCGGCATGCCGGCCGCAGCCGCATCGAGCGCTTCGATGCCCACGGCACCGGCAATCCGGCGATCGCGCATCATCAGCAAGGTGTAGATGGCTTCGTGCGCACCGCATGCGCCGAGCGGGTGGCCGCTGAGCGCCTTCGTCGAGGAAAACGCGGGCACATTGCCGCCGAACACGGCGCGTAGCGCCAGCAGTTCCTCGATATCGCCCGAGGGCGTCGAAGGCGCATGGGTGTTGATGTAGTCGGGACGGCAGCCGGCCTCGCCGAGCGCCTCGCGCATCGCACGCGCAATGCCGCCCGCCTGCGGCGCGACCATCTGCGCGCCGTCGGTGCCATGGCCGTAGCCGGTCAGCTCGGCGTAGATGCGCGCGTTGCGTGCCTGCGCATGCGCGAGCGATTCGAGCACGAGGATGCCTGCGCCCGAGCCGATCACAAAGCCGTCACGCTGCGCGTCATAGGGCCTCGACGCCCGTTCCGGCGTGTCGTTGAAGCCGCGCGAGAGTGCGCCCATCGCGTCGAACATCAGCGTCATGTTGTCGTGCAAGCCTTCGGCGCCGCCCGCGAGCACGATGTCCTGGCGGCCCGTCTGGATCAGCTGCATGGCCTGGCCGATTGCGAGTGCCGAAGTCGTGCACGCCGACGAAGGCGAATACGTCACGCCTTCCATTCCGAACACGTGCGCAAGATTCGCCGATGTCGTGCTGCTCATCGCCTGCGGCACCGTATAGGGCGGCACGCGGTCGATGCCGCGCGCGTTCGCGCTTTCCATGGCCGTGTCGTAGGCGGACATCGTGCCGACGCCCGAGCCCACCACCGCGCCGGCCCGAGGCGTGCGCAGCGCGTGCGCGTCGAGCTGCGCATCGGCGATCGCGCGGCGCGCGGCGTGGCAGGCAAAGCGCGCCGTGTCGCCCATGAAGCGTTCGGCTTTGCGCTCGAACGGCGCTTCACCGTCCACCGAAGCGACGGCCGCCACCTGGCTCGCGAAGCCGCGTTCGCGCCACGCCTGAACGCGCGTGATGCCGCCCCGCCCGTCGCGCAATCGCGAGGAAACGCCGTCGAGCGTATTGCCGAGGCACGAGACGATGCCCATGCCCGTCACGACGACGCGCTGCAAGCCGCCCGCTGATAACGATGTCGGCATGCTCAACGCGCGCGCCGGAAGATCAGCGACGTGTTCACGCCGCCAAACGCGAAGTTGTTGCTCATCACGTATTCGGCGTCTATCGTGCGCGGCTCGCCCAGGATGTAGTCGAGCGGCGCGCAGGCCGGATCGACCTCGGTCAGGTTGAGCGTGGGCGCGTACCAGTTGCGCTTCATCATCTCGATCGTCCACCAGGCCTCGATCGCGCCACAAGCGCCGAGCGTATGGCCGATATAGCTCTTGAGCGAGCTGATCGGCATGCGCGCGCCGAAGGTCTCCGCCGTAGCCTGGCTCTCGGCCACGTCGCCGCGATCCGTGGAGGTGCCGTGCGCATTCACATACGCGATCGCCTCGGGGGCCAACTGCGCGTCGGCGAGCGCCTGGCGCATCGCGACCGCCATCGTGGCCGCCGTGGGCTGCGTGATATGCGCTCCGTCCGAATTGCAGCCGAAGCCCACCACTTCCGCATGAATGCGCGCGCCGCGCGCCACGGCATGCTCGTATTCCTCGAGCACGAGCGTAGCCGCGCCTTCGCCCACCACGAGGCCGTCGCGTGCGGCATCGAACGGACGCGGCGTGAGTTGCGGCTCGTCGTTGCGCGTGCTCGTGGCGTAGAGCATGTCGAACACGGCCACGCTGGGCCCTGAGAGCTCCTCGGCGCCGCCCGCGAGCATCAGCGTCTGCTTGCCATTCGCGATCATCTCGTAGGCGTAGCCAATGGCCTGGCTGCCCGAAGCACACGCGCACGACGTCGGCACGATGCGTCCTTTGAGGTCCCAGAAGAGGCTCACGTTCACGGCCGTGGTGTGAGGCATCATCTGCACATAGCTGTTCGACGTCACGTCGCTCATCGAGCCCGTTTCGAGCATCTTGCCGAACGCACGCACCGGCTCGACCGAACCGGCCGATGACCCGTACGCCACGCCCATGCGGCCGTCCTTGATCGACGCGTCGTCGAGCAGGCCCGCGTCCGCCAGCGCGTGTTCGCTCGCGCGCACCGCGTAGAGCGAGACCGGGCCCATCGAACGCGTTTTCTTGCGCGGGTAATGTTCAGGTGTATTGAACGCCGGCAGCGGGCACGCAAGGCGCGTATGCAGCGATTCGATATAGTCCCAGTCGTGCACGCGCTTGACGGCGTTGACGCCGCTCTTGAGCGCGGCTTCGACCTGCTCCCACTGATCGCCGAGCGCGGTCACTCCGCCCATGCCGGTAATGACGACGCGTTTCATCAGACCATCCCGCCGTTGACGCCGATGACCTGGCGCGTGACATAAGACGCCGCGTCGGACATCAAAAAGCCGACCACGGCCGCGACTTCGGCGGGCTGTCCCACGCGATTCATCGGCACGGCCTTGAGCGCGTGTTCGAGCGGCACGTCGTCGAGCATGCCCGTATCGACGAGCCCGGGCGCGACGCTGTTGACCGTGATGTTGCGCGTGGCCAGTTCCACAGCGAGCGCTTTCGTCGCGCCGATCAGCCCGGCCTTGGCCGCGCTGTAGTTGACCTGCCCGCGATTGCCCGTCACGCCCGACACTGAGGCCACCGTCACGATCCGGCCGCCCTTGCGCGCACGCACCATCGGCATGACGAGCGGATGCACGACGTTGTAGAACGCGTCGAGGCCCGTTTCGAGCACGATGTCCCAGTCTTCGTCGGTCAGTGCGGGGAACGCGGCGTCGCGCGTCACGCCCGCGCAGCAGACGATGCCGTAGTAGGCGCCGTGTGCCGCCACGTCTTCTTCGAGCGCCGTGCGGCATGCGGTGCGGTCGCGCACGTCGAACTGCAGCACGCTGGCCGCGCCGCCCTGTGCGACGATGCCTGCCGTGACGGCATCCGCTTCGTTGCGGCCCGTGCGGCAATGCACGGTGACGGCAAAGCCGTCCGCGGCGAGATGATAGGCGATCGCGCGACCAATGCCGCGGCTCGCGCCGGTGACGAGAACACGACGGCTCATGATCTGGAATTCTCCTCGATGAAAGTCTGAAAATCGCGCGGCTGATACACCTTCACGGTGGCCTCGGCGAATAGTTTGCCATCCTGACTGATGGTGCAGCCGTACGCGCCGTGGCCTTCTTCGCTGCGCAGCAGTTCGTTGACCGTAATGCTGAGCGGCGCGCCACTTGCGAACGCGCCTTGCGCCGCCTCATAGCGGCGCGTGCCGAGCAGCACGCCTGGGCGCGCGGGCTTGCCATCGCGCATCGACAACAGGCCGACGTGGGCCGCGATCGCCTGCGCCATCAGTTCGATGCCGATCCACGCGGGCATCGCGCCCTGCTCGTCGGCATACCAGGCATCGGCGCGCACGCTGGCAAGCGCCGTGAGCGATTCGTCGCTGCATACGGCGACCGAGTCGAGCAGCAGCATCGTGCCGCGGTGCGGGATGATCGCCTCGATCGGCGGGAATGCGTCCGTCGATAAGGAAGGAACGGAATTCATGGCCTTGATCACCGTCCGAGTATGAGTGAAACGTTGCTGCCGCCAAACGCGAATGAGTTACTCATCACGTATTGGCGCACGCCGTTGCGCGGCAAATACCGCACGTCTTCAACCAGGTCGAGCGAGGGCAGCGCCGGGTCGGCTTCGCCGTCCCACAGATGGCGCGGCAGCGCAACGTCGTCGCGAGCGAGCGTGAGCCACGCGAGCCCCAGTTCGCTCGCGCCCGCCGCGCCGAGCGTATGGCCCGTGAGCGGCTTCGTGCCGCTCGCGGCCACGCCGTCAGGAAACACGCGCGCCATGAGGTGCGCTTCCATCTGGTCGTTCTTGATCGTGGCGGTTGCGTGCAGGTTGACGTAGCCGATCGCGGCCGCACCGATGCCCGCGTCGGCGAGCGCGGCACGCAATGCGAGTTCGCCGCCCGCGCCCTGTGGGTCGGGTGCGGAAATATGATGGGCGTCGCTCGACTCGCCCGCGCCCGCCAGCATCACCGGCCCCGCCTCGCGGCTCATCAGGAACACCGCCGCGCCCTCGCCGATGTTGATGCCGCGACGCTGCGCGCTCATCGGGTTGGTGCGTACGGGGCTCGTCGATTCGAGCGAGGCGAAACCTTGCAGCGTGAGTTCGCAAAGCGAATCGACGCCGCCCACGACGACGGCATCGCACAGGTTCGCGCGCAGCAGACGGCGCGCGGCGACGAACGCCTTGGCGCTCGACGTGCATGCCGTGGAGATCGTGTACGCCGGGCCGCGTAGGTCGAGCGCCGCGGCGGCAAACGGCGCGGCCGTGCCGATCTCCATCTGGCGGTAATCGAACGTCGAAGCGGCTTTTTGCTGCAGAGGATGGGTGAACGTCATTTCCGCGGCACTGATGCCCGACGTGCTCGTACCCAGCACGACGCCGATACGGCCCGCGCCAAAGCGTTCGCGCGCGGCTTCGATGGCGCTGCGGATCTGTGCCAGCGCGGCAAGCAGAAGCCGGTTGTTGCGGCAGTCGTAGCAGGCGAGCGATGCGGGCGGCGCAACGTCGAGCGGCGCCTTCACGCTGCCCGCGAACGCCGTACCGGTGCGGGTCGCGATCGGCCCCATGCCGGGCGCCTCGCCGCGCGCGAGCGCATCGACGATCGCAGCCACGTCGTCGCCAAGCGCGTTGACCATGCCGAGCGCGTGCAAATAGACAGGGAGCGCCATTAGGCCTTTCTCCGTTGATTCGTGGGCATGCCGATCGGCGCGAGCATGACGGACACCATGATGCCGAGCGACAGTGTGGCGCCGAAGCTCTTGAGCGCGGGCATCGAACTCATGCCGAGCATGCCGAACGAGAGCAGCGTGGTCGCGGCGGATAGCAGCACACCCGTCCATACCGCGCCGCGATCGGTGGCAGCGCGCATCGCGCCTTCGCGCAGAAAGACGGCATAGTTCGCGCCCACGCCGAGCACGAGCATCAGCGCCAGCATGTTGAAGAGATTGATGCGCACGTGCGCATAGCCGAAAGCGGCGAGCGTGACGCCGATGGCGAGCCACACCGGCAGTGCAACCGAGATGGCGCCGCGCCAGCCGTAGCGGAACATCAGCAGCGCGAGCACGAGCGTGAGCGCACCCGCGAGCCAGATCGCACCGTCCTGCCGATACACGCCGAACAGCCGCGATACGCTCGCCGCCTTGTCGACGAAGCTCACGCCGGGCAGCGCATGCGCGACGTCGAGAAGCGCGGGCGCGTTCGCAGCGGACACGCCTTGCGGAATCACGATCGCGGCGAATGCACCGGGCGTGCTCACGGAACGCCCGAGCCACAGGTGGCGGAACGGCTGCGACCAGGGTTCGGCAAGCCAGTCGTCCACGTGCAGCACGGAAGCGCCCGAATGCGCCCAGGCATCTAGCCACGTTTGCGCCACCTCGTCACGAAAGCCCGCCGCGCCCAGCAATGTGCGCAAAGCGGCGGGATCGGCGAACACGTGCGCGCCGAGCAACGCGCGATCGGCCCGCTGCCGCGCTTCGGACGGCACGAACGACGTCACCGACTGCCAGCCGCTCAGCGCAGACGCGCCCGTGAGCGTGCCGAGCCGCGCGCACAACGCCTCGGTGCGCTCGAGCACGACCTCGGGCGACGTGCCGCGCACGACGAATAACTGAGCGCTGCTGTCGGCCCCCACGGCGCTCGACACCACACGCTCCTGCGCAACGAGCGCCGGGTCCCGCTGGATCAGCAGATGAATGTCGTCGTCGCTGCGCAGTTGCAGCCAGCCCGGCACGGCAACGACCACGAGTGCGAGCGCGACGCCCCATGCGCGCCGCCCGCCGATCAGCGCTTGCCATTTCGCGAGCGAGGCCGCGGCCACCGCGAAGAGCGTTTGGGGACTGCGGCGCGCGGGCTGCGTCATGAGGCTCGGCAGCAGCCAGATGACGGAAGCGAAGGCGGTGAAGATGCCGACGATGGCAAAGCAGGCGATCTGCCTGAGCGCCGGAAACGGCGCGAACGTCAGAATGGCGTAGCCAAGCAGGCTCGTACTGAGCGCCACCGTGAGCGCGGGCAGCACGTCGCGCGCGCCGCGCCGCGAATCCCAGCCGTGCCGCGCGCCGAGGTAGACGACGAAGTACTGAATGGAGTAATCGACCGCCTCGCCGATCAGGCTCGCGCCGAACACAAGCGTCAACAGATGCAGCTTGCCGAAGACGAGCATGGTGGCCGCGAGCGCGCACACGATGCCGAGCGCGGTGGAAACGAAACCCAGCAGGATCAGCCGCGGCGAGCGGAAGATCCAGAGCATGAGCAGCGCGATGCCTACCGCCGAAACGATGCCGATCAGATGCACGTCGCGCTCCGAGGCGCGGCGCGCAGACTCGGCATAGAACACGGCGCCCGTGCGCGCGACGGTCACATCGGGCCATGAAGCCTTGAGCGCGGCCTCGCCGTGTGCGACGGCAAGCAGCACGCCTCGCTGAACATCGGATTCGTAGGCTGATCCAGGCAGCGTGCCGATAACGAGCACGCTCGTGGTGTTAGCGCGGTGCGCAACGAGGAAACTGTCTTCGATGGTGAGATTCGATGCCGCGAGCGGCAGCCCCGTGAGCCAGTGCTGAAGCCAGCCGAAGGGATCGTCGGCGAGCGACGTTGCGAGACCCGCGTCCGGCAGTCCATAGAGGCGCTCGGCGAGCGCTCCGCGCAGCGTTTCGATGCTCCCGGAAGCAATCGCACGGTCTTGCGCCGTGAGCAGCCCAAAGCGGTACGGCAGGTAGAAGCGCGTAATGCGGCCGAGGTCGAACGGCGGGACTTGCGCCGTCACCGAAGCGAACGCGTGACTCGCGCTCAGCACCGCGCCCAGTCGCTGCGCCGCGGCTTTCGCGTGCACCGCGTCGCTGCTCGACACCAGCAGCACGGCGCGGTTGCCGAGCGCGCTCGCAAGCTGGTCCACGGCCTCTTCGGCCACGGGGTCGGCCTCGGTTGCCGGCAGCAGCGCGAGCAGGTTCGTCTGCAGGGGCGTCGGTCCCGCAAAGCGCCAGGCGCAATACAGCGCCGCCGCGAGGGCCAGCAGCAGCCACGCGGCGCGCAGCGTCCACTGCCGCCACGGCTGGGTTGCGGTGCGAAGCTCAGAGGAACTCACTACGGCGTTCCGAAAAGCTTCTGGTCGGCGGGCGCCAGTTCGGACACCTGCGCGCTGCCGCTAAAGTCGTACTGCGTGACGTCGCCGTTGGCGAACGTGATGCGCAAGCTGTGCAGGAAGTCGCCGCCTTCCATCTCGATGCCGCGCAGCGCCTGCGCGATCTGCGGCTGGCGCGGCACGAGGTGCATCTGCCATTGCGAAGGCGTCCCGCGCGCCGCCACGTCGAATTGCGAGTACAGCCCGCTCAGGTCGCCGCCGAGCATCGCCCGCATCATCTTCGCGATCTCCGCCGCACCGCGCGCGCCCTGTGCACCGCCGTTCCGGGTGCGCTGATCAGGTTGAACGTTGGCATCGATCACGGTGACACCGCTGTCGCGCATGATCCACGTTTTCCTGTACGGCGTCTCGACCTGCCAGATCACGCCACGCTCGCGAAAGAACAGCAGCGAGCCCGTGCTGACGAGCGGGGCTTTCATCGCGGCAAGCGTCTGCGTTTGCGTGAAATGCGCACGCACGCCGTTCGCACGCGCGAGACGCGACGCGATCTGCGAGACGAGTGCCGCGTCGCCGGCGCTCGCGTTCGTGCTCACGGTTACAGCCGCCGTCGCGGCCCGCGCCGGCATCCACATCGACTGAAGCGCAAGCAGAGCGGCCACCGCCGCGCATCGTTTCAACGCGCCCATGCACGCTCCAGCCTTTCGAGCACGACCGGCGGCGAGACGAACTGCAGCTCCTGCGTCGCGGCGTTCACGGCGACCTGGATCGTGTAGCCCTTCGTGAGCCGCGTGCGCGAATCGCAATCGTAGATTTCGTAGCTGATTTTCAGGCGATTTTCGTACTCGAGCAGGTGTGCGCAGACCTCGAGTTGCTGCCCGTAAACGGCGGGCCGCACATACTTTAAATGCGCTTCGACCACGGGCCAGACGTAGCCCGAGGTCTGCATCTCGCGATAGTCGTAGTCGAACTTGCGCAGCAGCGCCGCGCGGCCGAATTCGAAATACTTCAGATAGTGGCCGTGCCAGCAGACATTCATTGCGTCGACGTCATGGAACGGCACTTCCACGTTCGCACTTGCGCTCAACACCGGCGCAAGCTTGCGTGATTCGCTCATGGCCTGCCCTCCGCGTTCTGCGCCAGGAAGTCGCCTGTTGCGATCCGCTCCGTCATGGCGCGCAGTTCGTGTTCGAGCGCGCGGTCCTCGTCGACGAATGGCGACGTCGCGGCTACGTCTTCCATGAACGCGGCAAGCGGCTCGGGAATCACGGTCGCGGCGTTGCCGCGCAGCCGCAGGCGCGCGGCCTGCACGGTGGCGAGCGCGTGGGCGGCCGCGACCTGCTCGGTAAGTTGCAGCACGCGCAAACAGTCGCGCGCCGCGATCGTCCCCATGCTCACCTTGTCCTGATTGTGTGCCTCCGTCGAGCGGGAGAACACGCTCGCGGGCATCGTGTGCTTGAGCGCTTCCGCCGTCCACGCCGACGACGAAATCTGCACGGCCTTGAAGCCGTGATTGATCGGCGCACGCGCACTCGTCGCGCCCGTGAGATTGCGCGGCAGGTCGTTGTTGAACTTGTCGTCGACGAGTAAGGCGAGTTGCCGGTCCATCAGATCGGCAAGATTCGCCACGGCCGTCTTGAGGCCGTCCATGGCGAACGCGATATGGCCGCCGTAGAAGTTGCCGCCGTGCAGCACGCGCTCGCCGTCGGGATCGATCAGCGGATTGTCGTTGGCGCTGTTCAGTTCGTTCTCGATGTCGCGGCGCATCCACGCGAGCGCGTCGTTCGCCACGCCGATCACGTGGGGCGCGCAGCGGATCGAATAGCGGTCCTGCAAGCGGTGACCCGGCGTGTCCGGACGGCCAGCCAGATCGGCACGGATCCAGGCCGCCGCCTCGCCCTGCCCAGCGTGCGGCTTGGCTTCGAAGATAAACGCGTCGAAATGCGCGGCGCGCCCGTCGAGCGCCACCGTGGCGAGCGCGGTGAGCCGCGCGGCCAGACGCGCGAGCTGCGCCGCGCGCGTGAACGCGAGACAGGCGAGGCCCGTCATGACCGCCGTGCCGTTCATCAGCGCGAGGCCTTCCTTGGGCGCGAGCGTGAGCGGTTCGCGGCCTAGCGCGAGCCACGCGTCGCGCGCCTCGCACGGCGCGCCGCGAAACTGCACGCCGCGCTCGCCGACCAGCGCCGCCGCGACATACGAAAGCGGCGTGAGGTCGCCGCTTGCGCCCACCGAGCCTTCGGCGGGAATACGCGGCAACACGCGATGATTGATGAGATCGGCAAGGCGTTCGAGTAGCACCGGGCGTACGCCCGAAAGCCCGAACGCCAGCGAATTCAGACGCGCGGCGATCACGGCGAGCGCCGCGGCGTCGTCGAGATACTCGCCCATGCCGCAGCCGTGATAGCGCGTGAGCTGCAGCGGCAGGGCCTCGACGAGCGCCATCGGCACGTCGACGACGCAGGCGTCGCCGTAGCCCGTATTGACGCCGTACACGGTCGCACCGGCTTCGAGATGCCGACGCAGAAACTCCGCCCCGCGCGCGATGCGTTCGCGCCAGGCCGGGTCGTCGTTGAGCCGCACGGCGGCGCCGCCGCGCGCTACCGCCACGACGTCCTCGATCGTCAAATGGCGGCCGCCGAATACCACGGCATCCGCTTTGACGTCGGCATCCTTCAGGTCAGTTTCGGCCATCCGCACCCCCACTGGGGCGCGCCCAGAAATCGTAGAAGTTGAACCATTGGTAAGGCGCCTTGCGGCAATAGTGTTCGAGGCGCGACGCAAAGCGCTGCGCCCATGCCGCTATATGCTCGGCGCGGCCCCGCCGCGGCAAATCGATGCGCTCGGCAAACGGCTCGAAGTAGAGCCGGTAGCCCGTGCGCTCTTTCAGGCAGAACAACAGATAAACGGGGCACGCGAGCGCGTGCGCCAATACATAGGGCCCCTGAGCAAACGCGGCTGTCTCGCCGAGGAATTGCGCTTCGGTGGTACGGCCGGTTTCGCGCGCGGGCGTGCGGTCGCCGACGATGACGAGCAGCTCGCCGCGCTCGATGCGCTCCTGCATCATCAGCGCCGTTTGCGGGCCGAAGTCGCTCACCGGCACGAGATGCTGCGCGAAATCGTGGTGTGCGGTGGACAGCACGCTGTTGAAGCGTTTCGCGTGCTCCGTGTAGACGATGGCCGTCACCTTCGTTTGCGCGCCGCGCACGGCCAGCGCCCGCGCCATTTCGAGGTTGCCGTGGTGCGAGCCGATCACGAGCGCGCCGCGACCGCTCGCGATCAACGCGTCGAACGCGCGTGGGTCGTCGATCTCCACGTCGGTCTGATCGACGCGGCCTGTCCAGGCGGCCAGCTTGTCGAAGCCCGATTGCGCGAACGAGAGCATATGGCGGTAGGCCGTGAACCAGCCGGGGCGCGGCGTCTCGCGTTCCGGCGAACACTGCTGCAGCCGGTCGAAATAGCGCCGCGAGGCGTCGCGCGCGGGACGGCCCGTCACCAGGAAGTAAGCGACGATGGGGTGCAGCCAGAGCGCGGTGAAGCGCCGCCCGAACAGGCCGCAGCTCCAGGCGAGCAGCGCCATGCCGAGCCGGCTGCCGCGTTCGGCCGTGCGCCACCACGGGTCGTTGCCATCGCCCGCATCCGTGCGCCGCGGCAGGACCTTGTGCGCGAGCAGCAGCGGCAGACGTGCGAGCATGCCCGCGACGAGCCGCGTATGGCTGCGGCTGATGCGCACGTTGTCCCACAGCACGTCGAAATGCGAGACGCCATCGGCCGCATAGGTGACGGCGGTCGGAATCGAGACGAACGCCACGCGCCGCCAGTGCAGGCGCACGAGAATCTCGATGTCGAAGTCCATGCGCTCGGGCAGCTTCACGCTGTCGATCAGCGCGCACGCGAGGTCGAGCGGATAGAGGCGGAAGCCGCACATCGAATCGCGAATCGTGAACGAAAGCGTCTCGATCCAGACCCACACATGGGTCAGATAGCGCCCGTAGAGACGCGCTTTCGGCACGCTCTCGTCGTAGACGGGCTGGCCGATCACGACCGCGCGCGGATTCGCCTGCGCGGCGGCGAGAAAGCGCGGGACGTCCCCGGCGTCGTGCTGGCCGTCGGCGTCGATCTGCAGCGCGTGCGTATAGCCCGCGTCGCGCGCGGCGCGCAGCCCCGCCATCACCGCCGCGCCCTTGCCGCCGTTCACGGGCAGGCGCCGCAGCGTAAGCTTGCCGGCGTAGCGCCGCGCGAGGTCCGCCAGCACCTGCTGGGTGGCGTCGTCGCTGCCATCGTCCACGACGATGAGCGGCAGGCCGTGGACGATCAGGTTCGCCACGGTGCCGCCGATCGCGTCCTTGTGGTTGTAGATCGGAATGACGATACAGGCCGCGAGGCTCATGCGGGCTCCCTGTATACGAAGGCGCCGGACGCGCAGTCGCGTTCGCCGACGCGCCACGCGAACGCCACGCGCCGGCGCGCGGCGTCGTGCTTGAGCACGAGCTTGAGCAGCGCACCCGGCGGTACCGGCATGGTGAATTTCAGTTGATCGATCGAGGCGAGCGCGCGCACGCCGGGCACCCAGTCGCGCGCGAAGCGCATCGCCCAGTCGACCTGCACGACGCCAGGCAGAATCGGCAGGCCCGGAAAGTGGCCCGCGAAATGAACGAGCGTGTGCGGCACTCGCAATTCGAATGTCCGCCCTTCCGCGTCGTCCCATTGCGCGAGCAACTCGAACCCTTCTTCGCTGGCCGCGAACGCGCGGGCGACTGCCTGCGCCTGAATCTTGCCGCGCGAGTCGACTGGCAGCGCGCAATGAATGCGCCAGTGGCGCGGCAGAACGACCGCGTCGAACCAGGCGGCGAGATGGCGGCGCAACGCCTTGAGGAGCAGAACGCGGCCATCGCGGCGCAGCGTTTCGCGGCCCTCTGCGGTGAGCACCACGAGCGCGCCTATGCGCTCGCGCGAGCCGCCTTCGAGCAGCACGGTCCTCACTTCCGCGACGCCGGGATGCAGCAGCAGCTTGCTCTCCATCTCGCTGAGCGACACACGCTTGCCGTCGAGCTTGACCACGCGGTCGAGACGCCCTTGCAGCACGAAGCGGCCGTGCTCGTCGAACGCGGCCTTGTCGTCGGTGCGATGCCAGCCGTCGTGGCCGAGATGCGGCGAGCGCACTTCGAGCGCACCGCCCTGTTCCGCTGCGCCCGCGCGCGCGGCGATGCCCGGCATGGGCGTCCACGCTTGCATTTCGTTTTGTCTGCGCCAGGCGATGCCGCCCGTCTCCGTGCTGCCGTAGATCTCCAGCGGCGCGGCACCGAACGTGGCGGCGTATTGCTGCGCGGTGTCGAGCGGCAGCGGGCCGCCCGACGAGAAGAACGCGCGCGGCTGCGGACCGAGCGTCGCGAAGCCCGGCAGATCGGGCCAGCGCGAGAGCTGCGCAGGCGTCGAGACGACAACGGTCGCGCCGCACTGCGCCGAACATTCGGCAATCCGCGCCTGCAATTGCGCCGGGTCGGCACAGGTCGCGCGGGCGAACGGCCTTCCCGCGGCCAGTGGCCAGAAGACGCGGAACAGCAGCCCGTAGATGTGGTGATGCGGCACGCTCGCGAGCACGGCCGCGTCGCCCAGCAGCGTGCCCCACGCGGCTTCCAGCGTATGCACTTCGGCGTCGAACTGCGCGAGCGTCTTGTGTACGGGCTTCGGCGTGCCGCTGCTGCCGGACGTGAAGAGCGTGAGCATCGCATTCGCGTCGATCGCCATGCCGAGGTCGACAGGCTGAACCGCAGCCGTATCGGCACACCACCCGGCAAGCTCGTTTTCGTCCAGCACCGCGTCGTACGCGTCGCTCAGTTCGGCGAGATAGCCCGGCGTCGCGTTCGCCGGAATCACGGGCACCTTGCCGGCCGCAAGCAGTCCGAACAAAGCACAGGCGAACAGATACGGGTCGTCGCTCCATAGCGCGAAGCGCCGGCCCGGCCGCGTGCGCAGGCGCGCGGCCATGCCCAGCACATGCGCACGGAACGTAGCGAAATCCGTCACGTTCGCGCCATCGACGCAAACCACGCTACGCGGCGCGCGGCAACGCGTCACGAGAAGCTCGTGCAATGCGATCACACCGCCTCCCGTCGCGCAGCACGCGGCAGCATGATCCATTTGCGCCAGACGAACTCGCCGGCCAGCAGCGCGCCGATGATCCCGTAGGCGAGCGCGCCGTTGTAGAGCGACCAGGCGCGAGCGGACCAGGCGAGTGCCGTCCAGGCGGAAAACAGGCTGTTCAAAGCGAAAAAGCCACACCAGAGCTGCGTGACGCGGCGCGTATAGCGCACGATGTGCGCGGGCGGATCGGCATAGGTCAGACGCGCGAATTTTTCGACCATCGACGGACCCTTCACGAGGGTCGCGCCGAATGCGACGAGCAGCCCGAGATTCACGAGCGAAGGATACAGGCGCATGAGCCGTTCGCTATTGGTGATCACGATGGCCACCGAGGCAACATTGAGCGTGACGGCCACGGCCCAGTCCACCGGCGTGAGCTTGCGCAGCGTTGCGGCGAGCGCGCCCGTGCCGGCCACGCGCTGCATCCAGAGCAGCACGAGCAGCAACAAGCCCACGAAGCGCGGCGAATCCCAGCGCCACGCGCACAGGATCACGACCGGGTAAGCGAGACCGGCTAGCAGCTTCCACTTGCTGCGCGCCCGGCTGCCTGCCACGTTGCTTTCACCTGCAGCGGCGGGCTCAGCCGAGCCGTGCCTGCGAAGAACCGTCACGAATGGCCTCAAGCCTGGGTCACGAGCAGCGACTCGACCGCGGCGATCACGTCGCCCACCGTGCGCACCTGCTTGAACTCTTCCGGCTTGATGCGGCGGCCCGTCATTTCCTGGAGCTTGATGGCCAGATCGACGGCGTCGATGCTGTCCAGATCCAGTTCCTCGAACAGGTGCGCCTCCGGCGTGACGCGTGCCGGATCGATATCGAAGTTCTCGTGAAAGATCTCGCGGATACGGTCGAGAATTTCAGCTTCGTTCATGATTCAATCCCCTTTCCCTGCAGTGGCTTCCAGCGCCGCGTTTTCGTTTGCGTGGCCCGCGACGAGCGCCGCGAGCGTGTTGATCGACCGGAAGTAGCCGCGCACGTTTTCGTCGTCGGCGTTGATGGTCAGTTGATACTGCTGGCGCAGCACGATGCCGATCTCCAGCGCGTCGATCGAGTCGAGCCCCACGCCGTCGGTGTCGAACAGCGGCGCATCGTCGTCGATATCGGCGGGCGTGAGATGCTCGAGATCGAGTGCCTCGATCAGGAGCCGCTTAATTTCCAGTTTTAAAGTATCCATAGTCAAACAGGTGCTGTGTGATTTGCGCTTCGATGGTGCGCGTGACGTTGCGCGCGGCGAGTGCGGAAGGCATATCGCGCGGCGCGAGCGGCTGGACGCCGATGGGCGCCAGCACGTTCACGGTCATGCGGAAGGGTCGCTGCGGAACGTGATACCAGCGCATTTGCTTGGTGAAGGCGGGCGGATCGCAGTGCATGAGCACAGGCAGAACCGGCGCGCCGGCCTCGAGCGCCGTATGCGCGAAGCCGCGCGAGAACGCGTGCAGGCGATTCGGCGCGGGGCTGCGCGAGCCTTCGGGAAAAATGATCATGCTGTAGCCGTTCGCCAGCTGGCGCGCGCAGTCCTGCACGAAGCCTGCGGGATCGGCATTGCTCACGTACTCGGCCGCCCGCACGATGCCCCAGAAGCACGGGTTGCGCCAGTGCGCGTTCTTCACGACGCAACAGGCGGAAGGCGTGAGCGCGAGCAGCACGACCACGTCGAGGTAGGTGGGATGGTTCGCGACAACGATGGCAGGGGCGCCCGAGCGCAGCGCCTTCGCGCCGGCCACGTCGAGCTTCATGACGCCCGCGCGCTGCAAGGCGGCCACGAGCGAGCGGAAAAACCAGTGAATGACGGTGGTGACCGCGCGTTGCCGCGAAGCACGATGCGGCCAGACCGACGCGAGCGGAAACACGATCACCGAGAACAGCAGCCCGCATGCGCTGAACAACGCGAAGCCGAGGCCGGTGGCGAAGAGCCGCCAGCCGTAATCAAGCCGAGCCGACATGCCAGCTCCATTGCCATGTGCCGCCGCTGCCCTGCCACGCGGCGCTTGCGCCGCCGCTCAGGCAGTGATGCAGCGCTTCGCTTTGCGTAGCGAATGCGCGTGCTGGCGCGGCCGAGGCCTGCTTGTCTTCCGTGATGGAGCACGCGAGCCGGCCTTGCGCAGCCTCGCTCGCATCGAGCAGCAGCGCGAACGCGCCGCGCTGCACTTCCTGCTCGACCGCGCCGTAGCGCGCGTCAGCAGGTTCGTCGGCGTAGACGACCAATACCGGGCTGCAGGGGTCTTCGGCATGCAGCGCATGGCCTTCGAGCAGCGCGTAGCCCAGCGTTTGCGCGCCTGCCGAGAGGGCCGTAGCCGGCGAACGGTCGCTCCGCACGATGCCGAATAGCCCCGTCATCGCATTGAGCACGGAAAGGCTGAACGCGTTCGGCGAAACAGGTTTGTGTGCCTCGATGTCGCGCAGAATGTCCGTCGTGCGGCGCAACTCGCCGTGCCGCGATGCGAAAACCACGCGTGTCCGGGTTTGCGCATCGACGCAGTCGCCCGCCACCTTCAGCGCCATCCGCGAAAGCGCGCTCAGGCGGCGGCGCATCATCGGATCGACGAACGCAACCTCAGGCAGACTTTCCGACGCGGAAGACCAGAAGGACCAACGTGCCACGGGCATGGTCCACGACAAATCAGGCATAGGGGTTGACGATAACGGCGGCCGCAGCGTGCGGGCTCTCGACCCCGAACGGCGTATGTTTATTCTTCCTCGGCCCGCAAATTCTCTGGGCAAAGTTCTCGTGCGTACTTTAACGGCGTGAATCGCGAATTATTTAGGGCGAACCATGAAATATTTCGAAATGATTTGTTACGCATCAGTAGATGCATTGAAATCAATAATTTAAGCCCGTGGCGTAAGCGCGCATCTACCAAAGCCAATGCCGCTCTCAGCATGACGAATATGGGCCGATGGTTTAGCGCTCCGGACCCGGCTGAAATAGGCATATACCGGCGTAAGCCGTAGAATGCGGGCGCCGCGGGGCAGTTCTAGTCACTGGCTGACATAACGCCCTACAGTCGGCTTTCAATAATCCGAACACCCTATCCCCCAGTCGCTCCCATGCTTTCCATTTCCACCATCGGGCTGATGGTCTCGGGCTGTGCGATCGTGCTGCTCATGCCGGGGCCGACCAACACGCTGCTCGCCGCCGCCGGTTTGCGGCAGGGTCTGCGGCGCTCCGCGCATCTGACCGTCGCCGAACTGGCCGGCTACCTGGTGTCGATTACCGTCTGGGGGCTGTGCTTCACTCATGCGTCGAATTCGCTGAGCTGGCTGCCGAAGGTGCTGCGTGTGGCCAGCAGCCTCTATCTGGCGTGGCTCGCCTTGCGCCTTTGGCTCACGGCAGATTCGATCGAAACCTCGGCCAGGGGCGTGGTCAGCACGCGCACGCTGTTCAGCGCCACGGTGCTCAATCCCAAGGCCATTTTGTTCGCCGGCTCGATTTTTCCGCCCGCGGCGTTCGCGAGCGTCATCACGTGGCTCCAGGCCATGGCGATCTTCGCGGTCTTGCTGATTCCCATTGGCCTCACATGGATCGCCATTGGCGCCGCGCCGCGCAACGGCCGGGCGCCGTTCATTCGTCCCGCGTTCTTCCAGCGCTGCGCGTCCGTCGTGGTGGGCGCCTTCTCCGTGTCGCTCATGTGGGCGCTCGCGCACTGACGCTATCGCGTCATTCCCGGGCTCGAGCGACTAGCGGCGGAACGAGTTCGGCAACGCTGAACCAGAGGCTGCCAGCCGCTCCGGCCAGGCGCTGCAGCGCCTCGGCGTCGTTCACGCCGCATTCCACCGGAAAGGACTTCGCTGCATAGGCGGCTAGCCAGAGGGTCCGCATCACGCCATCCGTGAATGCAACGTGCGGCACAGCGGCGCTCGCCGGGCAACTGACTTCGGCAAGCGGCACGGGGTCTTCTTCGCCGAAACTGAAACCCTCGGCCGCCAGTTCGAAGCGCGGGTCGGCACGCCACGTCTGCGGATTGCCGTTTGCGAGCCCGGCGTGCTCGCCGCACGGATCGTCCCGCCAGAGCCTCAAGAAGCGCGCGCAGTCCACTTCGACCACGGCCCGTTCCTCGTTGCCGTAATTCGAGCGGCTCACCGACAGATACACGTCGGCGACCGATGTACGCACGCGAAAAAGTACAGCACGCTGCCCGTTCAACGCCCTCGCCTGCAGACCCAGATAACTCTCCATCTCCGCTCCCGTTTCGCCGCAGCCCATGCTTGCCGGAGAAAAAAGCGCGGGATAGCAGGAATGCGACAGCCATAGGGGCAAAAAAGACCTTCTTCATGTTGGCGACGGGTAAGTGCGGATTAGGCGCCGGGTTGGCGTATTCATTCTCGCGATACAGCGCGTGGGTTCTATGTGCCGCACGCCGATTGGTGGCTTACTTGCGCCATCAAGCCAGCGCCCCGGCACGAACCGCAAGCTGCAGCGGGCGCATCACGACACGAGGAGAACGCGCATGCCCACCGAAGACCCGCAGCACCGCTACGTGCTCACGCTGTCCTGCCCCGCCGCCGCCGGGCAGGTTGCCGCGGTCGCCGGCTTTCTCGACGCGCACCGCGGCTATATCGACGAGCTCACGGTCTTCGACGACGACATCAGCACGCGCTTCTTCCTGCGCTGCGTCTTTCACGAGGTCGTGCAGGCCGGCGCGGGCGAGCGCTTCGATCTGGCGGGTCTGCGGGACGAGTTCGCGAGCGTCGCGCGCAAGCACGAAATGACCTGGGCCATTCACGACCTGCGGGTGCGTCCCAAAGTGCTCATCATGGTGTCGAAGCTCGAGCACTGCCTTGCCGACCTGCTGTTTCGCTGGCGCATGGGCGAGCTGCAGATGGACATTGCGGGCATTGCCTCGAATCACCGCGATTTCGAACCGCTCGCCAGGCAGCACGACCTGCCGTTTCACTACCTCCCCGTCACGCCTGAAACGCGGCGTGAACAGGAAGCCGCCATCCTCGACCTGTTCGATTCGACCGGTTCGGAACTGCTGATTCTCGCGCGCTACATGCAGATTCTTTCCGACGAAACGAGCCGGAAGCTGGCCGGCCGCGCCATCAACATCCACCATTCCTTCCTGCCCGGCTTCAAGGGCGCGCGCCCCTATCATCAGGCGCACGTGCGCGGGGTCAAGCTGATCGGCGCGACGGCGCACTTCGTCACCGACGATCTCGACGAAGGCCCGATCATCGAGCAGGAAGTGCAGCGGGTCGACCACTCGCTGAACCCCGAGCGTCTGCTGGCTGTGGGGCGCGACGTCGAATGCGTGACACTCGCGCGCGCCGTGCGGGTATTTCTCGAGCGCCGGGTCTTCATCAACGACGGCCGCACCGTCGTGCTGTGAGCAAGCGCCTGGGCGTTCACGCCGCCATGCTGTGGCGGCGCTGCGCCTGCGCCACCAGCGCCGCGAACGCGTCCTCGCTCATCCTGCTCGCCACGCGCTCTGCATAGTCGTGATGCCGACGCGCGAGCGCCGCGCCCACGCAACGCGCCTGCAGATAACGCAGCAGCCCGATACGCCCGTGGCCGCGCGCCATGCTCTGCTCCAGCAGGGCGAGCGCGGCTTCTGCGTCGCCGTGACAGGCGCGTTTGTTGAGTTCGACGGTTTCGGTGCGCGGCATGAAAACAGGCCTCGTGGATGGGTGCGGCGTGGGCCGTGTGCCCGCTAAAGAGTTGACCAAAGCGGCGGCGGCGCCGCTAGAACGAACCCGCCAGGGCGGCGGAACCGCCCCGCCATGCGGCGTGTATTCCGTGAAATATTCGTTTTTGCGAAGATCGATGGCGGAAAACGACAAGCGTCTCGGGGCCATATCGTGGAAGCTTGGCTGAAACCACATCGCCGCTATCCTGTGCCTCCATGTCCGACACACTCGCCACCGCCGTTTCCTTCGACGCCGCTCCCAAGGAGCGCATCCGTTTCGGCATCGTGCTGCTGCCGAACTTCACGCTGACCGCGTTCTCGGGTTTTGTCGACATGCTGCGTCTGTCCGCCGACGAAGGCGACTACAGCAAGCCCGTGCGCTGCTCGTGGCGCGTGATCGGCGAAACGCTTGCGCCCGTGCGTGCGAGTTGCGGCATTCAGATCGCGCCTTGGGAGACCTTTGCCGACGCCGAACCGGTCGACTATCTCGTGGTCGTGGGCGGACTGCTGCACTCCGGCCCGCACGCAAGCGAAGCCACGCTGCGCTACATCCGCCGCGCGGCCAGCGGCGAGACGACGGTCGTCGGCATCTGCACGGGCGTTTTCGCGCTCATGCGCGCCGGCGTGCTCGACGGACATCGCATTTGTGTGAGCTGGTTCCACTATTGGGACTTCATCGAGCGCTTCCCCAATGTCAATGCCGACGCCATCGTCGCCGACCGCCTGTTCGCGATCGACCGTCGCCGCATTACCTGCTCGGGCGGCCGCGCGTCGATCGACGTCGCCGCCGCCATCTTGCTGCGCCATTTCGATCACGCGACCGTGCAGAAGGCGCTGCGCATTTTGCTGGTCGGCGAAATGCAAAAGGGCAATGCGCCCCAGCCTCACCCGCCCGGCCTCGAGCCCGCCACGCACCCGAAGGTCAAGCGTGCCGTACTGTTGATGGAGCAGCAGGTTGGCCGCAACGTGCCGCTGGAAGAACTGGCCTGCAAGCTGAACCTCTCGCCACGGCAGCTCGAACGCCTCTTCAAGGCGGAAACGGGCAAGAGTCCGCGGGCATTTGCCAATGCGTTGCGTCTGCGGACAGCCGCCTGGCTACTCACGAGTTCGGATCGCACCGTTGCCGATATTGCTTCGAGCTGTGGGTTTTCGGATGCTTCGCATCTGGGGCGTGAGTTTCGTAAGCAGTTCGGGGTGCCGCCTGTTATGTTTCGTGCGCAACGCAGTGGGCAGGATGCGGTGCAGTTGGCGGATCTCGATGCGCTATTGCGGAGTGGTGCTGCGCTTGCTGAGGGGGAGGTTGCTGTTGGCGGTTCGTTGCATTGATGTTTGGTGGCCGGTTGGCTGGTTTGGCCTTTCCTTGTTTTCGCGTCGGTACGCGAGCGTTGCCCCTGTGCGGGGCGGCACCTGTAGTGGTCCAATAGTCGTGGACACCTCTAAAGGGGATAATTGCCCCAACTGAGGTGAGAGATGAGCAGACGGAACCTGACTGACGAATTCAAGGCTGAGGCGGTACAACTGGTGGTTGCGCAGGGCTATTCATTTGCCAAGGCCTGCGAGGCACTAGGCGTTGGCGATACCGCGCTGCGACGCTGGGTGGCGCAATGGCGCGCCCAGCAGGTTGAACCGCCCCGCAGCGAGGCGCAAATCCAGAGCGACCAGCGGCGCATCCGTGAGCTGGAGGCCCGTG
>NZ_JAFA01000053.1 GCF_000519185.1 Paraburkholderia nodosa DSM 21604
TTGAGCACCTGTTTGACGGCACGGAAACGGTCGCGCACGTCGTTCATCGTGAGCGCGCCGCCCGAATCGACCACGTAGATGCAGGTCGCGCCGTAGCTTTCCATCTTCTTCGCTTCGACCGCGAGGTTTTCCGGCGTGGTCATGTGGCTCATCATCAGGAAGCCCACGGTGTCCATGCCCAGTTCGCGCGCGTATTCGATGTGCTGCTTCGAAATGTCGGCCTCCGTGCAGTGAGTGGCCACGCGCACGATGCGCGCCCCCGCGTTGTACGCGGCCTTCAGGTCGTGAATCGTGCCGATGCCCGGCAGGAGCAGTGTGGCGATCTGCGCATGCGTGACCACGTCGGCCACGGCTTCGATCCATTCCAGGTCGCTGTGCGCGCCGAAGCCGTAATTGAAGCTCGAACCCTGCAGGCCGTCGCCGTGAGCGACTTCGATGCTGTCCACCTTCGCGCGGTCCAGCGCGCGGGCGATGTCCTGCACGTTCTGGATCGAGTACTGATGGCGAATGGCGTGGCTGCCGTCGCGCAGCGTCACGTCGGAGATATAGAGTTTCTTGCTCATGGTCTTATCCCTCCACGCTCAGAAGCGTCTGCGCCATGCGTTCGGCGGTGGCGAGCGCGGCGGAAGTCATGATGTCGAGATTGCCTGCGTAAGCGGGCAGATAATGCGCGGCGCCTTCCACTTCGAGGAACACCGAGGTCTTCAGGCCGCTGAACTTGCCGAGGCCCGGAATATTCAAAGGCGCGTTCGCGGGAATCTCGTCGAACTGCACCTTCTGCTTCAGGCGATAGCCCGGCACGTAGGCGTGCACCTTCGCGACCATCTCCTCGATGGACTGCTCGACCTTCTCTCGGTCAGCCATCTCGGAAAGTGTATAAACCGTGTCGCGCATCATGACCGGCGGTTCGGCCGGATTCAGCACGATGATGGCCTTGCCCTTCGCCGCACCGCCCACCACTTCGATCGCCTTCGACGTCGTTTCGGTGAACTCGTCGATGTTGGCGCGCGTGCCGGGGCCCGCCGACTTGCTGCTGATCGACGCGACGATTTCCGCGTAGTGGACCTTCGCGACGCGCGACACGGCTGCCACCATCGGAATCGTGGCCTGGCCGCCGCACGTCACCATGTTGACGTTGGGCGCTTCGATGTGTGCGTCGAGGTTCACGACCGGCACGCAGTACGGGCCGATGGCAGCGGGCGTGAGGTCGATCACGCGAATCGAAGGCTTGAACGTGCGCAGCAGCGCGTCGTTCTTCACGTGCGCGCCGGCGGAAGTCGCGTCGAACACGAAGTCGATGTCGTCGAAGCACGGCAGGCGCGTGAGCCCCTCCGCACCCTCATGCGTGGTCGCCACGCCGAGGCGCGCAGCACGCGCAAGACCATCGGAGTTCGGGTCGATGCCGACCATCGCCGCTATCTCCAGATGCTTGCTGTTGCGCAGGATCTTGATCATCAGATCCGTGCCGATGTTGCCGGAGCCGATGACGGCAACGGAGAGTCGAGAGTTGTCTTTCACGATGCCGATTCCGTTTGATTGGAGAACTGCGCCCGGACGCCGCCGAGGCCCTGAATGTGGGCGGTGAACACGTCGCCCGGATTGACTGCAACCATGGGGCCAAGCGCGCCGGTCAGCACGATGTCGCCGGCACGCAGCGGCGCGCCGACCTGAACCATCTTGTTCGCGAGCCACACGGCGGCATTGAGCGGATTGCCGAGGCACGCCGCGCCCGCGCCAACGCTCACCGGGTCCGCGCCGCGCTCCATGACCATGCCGCAGCTAACAACGTCGAACGCTTCGAGATTGACCGGCCGGTTGCCGAGCACGAAGAGGCCGCTCGAAGCGTTGTCGGCCACGGTGTCGGCGAGGCGGATATCCCACTGCGCGATGCGGCTGCCGACCACTTCGATTGCCGGCAGCGCGTATGCGGTTGCGCCGATGATGTCTGCGATCGTATGACGTTCGTGGCTCAGATCGCGTTCGAGAATCAGCGCGATCTCCGCCTCGACCTTCGGCTGCTGCGTGCGTGCAAACGGAATCTCTTCACCATCGCCATACGCCATGTGATCGAACAGCATGCCGAAGTCCGGCTGATCGACGCCGAGTTGTTTTTGCACGGCCACAGACGTCAGTCCGATCTTGCGGCCGACGAGCCGCGCGCCACCTTCGAGTTGCCGCTGCGTGTTGATCTGCTGTACACGGTAAGCGTTGGAGAGCGGGTCGCCATCGAGGGCGGCGATCGCCTCGCGAACCGGCTGCACTGCGCCGAACGGCTGCTGGTGCTGCGCTTGCCAGAGCGTGTCCGCAATGACCTGAAGTGCCTGGAGCTGGGTCGTCATCACGCCACCTTCACGCAAACGTTGGTCAGCTCGGAGTAGAAGTCCATGGAATGGCGCCCCCCTTCGCGACCGAAACCCGAGAGCTTGGCACCGCCGAATGGCGTGCGCAGATCGCGCACGAACCAGGCGTTGACCCACACGATGCCGGTTTCGAATTGCGGCGCGACGCGGTGCGCACGGCTAAGGTTCGTGGTCCACACGGAGGCGGCGAGGCCGTAGGCGCTATCGTTTACGCGGCGCACCACTTCCTCTTCGGTATCGAATGGCGCGATATGGCAAACCGGCCCGAAGATTTCCTCGGTCACGCAGCGTGCGGTGTCGGACAGACCGGTCCAGATCGTCGGCTGAACGAACGCGCCGTGATCGCAATCGTTGCCGAACTGCGGCACGCCCCCGCCAGTCACGACTGTCGCGCCCTCTTCGACGGCAAGCTTGTAGTAGCCGAGCACTTTCTCGCGATGGCCCTTCGAGATCAGCGGCCCGGTCGTCGTGCCCGCCTCATACGGCGAGCCGACCTTCAACATCTCCGTCTTCTCCTTGAGCGCCGCGACGAAGCGCTCGAAGATCGGCCGCTCGACGTAGACCCGTTCGGAACACAGGCACACCTGCCCCGCGTTCGTGAAGCTCGAACGCAGCACGCCATCCACTGCCGCGTCGAAGTCCGCATCGGCAAACACCACGGCCGCGTTCTTGCCGCCCAGTTCAAACGACACGTTCTTTACGCCATCTGCCACAGCCTTCATGATCGTGCTGCCGGTCTTCGACTCGCCCGTGAACGTGATTGCGTCAATGCCAGCGTGACGCGTGAGCCATTCGCCGGCCGCGCTGCCGCCGTGACCATGAATCAGGTTAAAGACGCCCGGCGGCAGGCCGATATCGCGCATGACTTCCGCGAGCAGCGTGGCCGAAGTGGGCGTCTCTTCCGAAGGCTTGGCCACGACGCAGTTGCCCATTGCGAGCGCCGGCGCGACCTTCCATGTGAACAGCAGCAGCGGCAGATTCCACGGCGAAATTACGCCGACGACGCCGAGGGGTTTGCGCGTCACGTAGTTGAGCATCTCGCCGTCGGCCGTCGAGGTTTCGAAGAACTCGCCGCTCGCGGTTCGCACGAGATCGGCGAACGTGCGAAAGTTCGCGATGCCGCGTGCGACGTCCAGGCTCCGCGCCTGGGTGATGGGGCGACCCGTATCGGCGACTTCGGCCGCAACGAAATCGTCGAAGCGCGCCTGAATACCATCGGCGATGCGATGCAGCCAGCCAGCGCGTTGTGCGGCGCTCAGGCGACGCCACGGGCCCTGCTGCGCACGACGCGCGGCCTTTACGGCGGCATCGACTGCAGCCGCGTCCGCTTCGACGACACGCGATAGTTCCCGACCGTCGATCGGGCTCAGGTTGGCAAAGGTATCGGCGCCGTCGACGAATTCGCCGTCGATGAAATGGCGCAGGCGCGTCGGTAAGGCAGCGCTTGCTCGGGCGTTGGCATTCATGGGCCTTCCTGCTGACTGATTGATGTGCAGTCAGTGTAGGAGTGCCTCCGTGCGCTGAATAATCAAAACTTGCGCTGCCGATATAAAGACATGGAATAGCTAACTCACCGGCGCAGACTCACACGGCGACTATGCCGATGCCCTGGCAACCTCGCGCAGGCACTCGACGAACGACTCGCAGGCCGGATTCAGCTCCTTGTCGGAGCGCACGGAATAACCTACGGTGCCGAACGACCCGCTTTCGGGAATCTCGAGGATACGCAGCAGGCCAGCCCGCATGAAGCGCGTGGCCGCTACGCGCGGCATGACGGCCACGCGCGGAGCCTCGAGCAGGATGCCGAGATTGGTCAGTACCGAAAGCGATTCGATGATATCCGCGGGCAGCTTGAGCCCTGCCTGGCGAAACATGCGCTCCACTGCGTAGCGCAGCGGCGACTCCATCGTCGGGAGAATCCACGGCGCGTCCGCAAGATCACGCAGCGAACCGATCGATGCGCTGGCCATTTCCTGCCCGTTGCCGACAACGACGGCCAACGAGTCGTCAAAGAGCTTGTGATGCGTGAGCGGGAATGCGTCGGCAATCGGCAGCTCGACCTCCGGCAGGCGGCCGACGACGATGTCGAGTTCGCCGGTAGCAAGCAAGGGAAAGAGCTGCGCCGTTGGCCCTTCCCGCACGGTGACAAGCACGTCCGGGGCGCGCGACTTCAAACGGGTGATCGCAGCCGGCAACAGATGAGCCGACGCCGAGATCAGCGTGCCGATGACCACGTGGCCCGCCGTGCCGAAGCGGAAGGTGTCGAGTTCTTCGGACATGTGCCGAAACTCGGCGATCAGCGACTTGACACGCCGACCGACGACACGGCCGAGATCGGTCGGAATGACGCCGCGGCTATGACGCTCGAACAGCACGCCTTCGAATGACGATTCGAGTTCCTGAATGACCTTCGTAACGGCGGGCTGCGTGAGGCCCATGTCGGTCGCGGCGCGCCGGATCGATCCGGTCTCCATCACGCGGTCGAATACGAGCAGCTGACTGAGTTTCAGGTTGCGGCTCAGGCCTATCTGGCTGAGAGGATAGCGATGCATGATGGCGCCGTCGATCAGGGAATCGTGAAGCTCGATCTTATCAGCGGCGGCCCGGCGGCGCCGTTAGCGGGCGCCGAACCCGCTCATATCGCGTCGCGGCCGGGGTGTACGGCGCCGCAATGCGGACACGTGCGCTTTTCCCGCGATTCGTAGAACCCTGCAAAGAGCGGTGGCAGATCCTCGACAATGTCCTTCAACTGCACCTCGACGCGATGCACAAGGCCATCGCAGTGCAGGCAATACCATTCGAATCCGTCTATCGTCCCCGGCGCTCGCTGGCGTTCGATCACGAGGCAAGCGCTGTTCTCCTCAGGGCGCTGTGGCGAATGACGCACATGTGGCGGCAGCAGAAATACGTCGCCCTCGCACAGCTCGACGCGTTCGCGCTTGCCATCGATCATCAGATTCAGGTACGCATTGCCGCGCAACTGATAGAAGAACTCTTCGTGCGGATCGTCGTGGAAATCAGTCCGATGATTCGGACCTCCAACGACGGTCACGATCAGATCGCTGTCTTGCCAGACTTGCTGGTTGCCGACAGGCGGTTTCAACAAATTCTCATGCTCGTCGATCCAGCGAGCAAAGTTGAACGGCTTGCCGTAATGCGCCATGGTTGTCCCCTTCCTGTCTATTGCTGAATATGGCCGTGGTTTTGCTGGACTATTGGACCGCACCGTCGCGCGGCGCGTAGGCGATCGCCTTGATCTCGATGGTCAGCAGCGGGTGTGGCAGCTGGTGAACGGCCACCGTTGTGCGGGTCGGACCAGTCTCGTCGAAGTACTCGGCATAGACTTCGTTGTAGCCGCCGAAATCGTTCATGTTGACGAGGAACGTCGTGATTTCGACGACGTTGGTCAGGTCCGCTGCCTCAGTACGGAGGATATCGCGGATGTTTTCAATGACCGTGCGGGTCTGCTCCCGGATATCGACCGTCGCCGTGCCGAAGCCGTCCGCCGTCGCCCCGGCGAACGTGTTGTCGGCGCGCCGTGAACTCGTGCCCGAGACGAACAGAAAATCGCCGGCGCGAACGATATGGGGAAAGCGCCCGCGCGGCTTGGCCTTGCCTTCGACCACGCGGTGTTCAATTGTCTGGTTCATTCGACTGTCCTATCGTCATACGTTTTGCCATCGGAGCTGAGCCGTTCAAAGCATCATCTCGCGCTCGTCAGTCTAGGCAGCGCGCGGGACCGCGAATAATCAAAGTTTCCGTTTGCGGTATTCCACACTGGAATACCGGCGACACCGAGGCACCGAGTCACGCTGACCTAGTGCTGCAATTCCTGGTGCAAGTGCGCAAGAAACGCAGACAGGGTCGCAGTGCAAGGCTTGTCGCTCCGGGTAATGGCGACCAGCGTGCTGAGATGAAGCGGCAGCTTGCATTGCACGGGATGAAGGCGATAGTGCTCATGGAGCTCGCCCAGAATGCACTGAGGCACAAGAATCAACGCGTCACTCTGGCTCGCGAGCCGCAGCATCAGGTTCGACAACTGAGCCGAAATGATCTCGGTAATTGGCCCCAGGCCCGCGTTCTGCACGGCGAACTCGAGCTGCTGGCGAACGATGTTGGGCTGCGCGGGCAGTATCCACGGAAAACCCAGCAGGTCGCGAAGCTCGGCCGCCCCACCTGCGAGACGGTGGCCTTCGCGTGCAACGAAAAGCGGGTGGTCCTCGCAGAGCTTTTTCACCGCATAGTGATCGCTACCGTGGCCACTTGCAAGGCGGCCGATCACGACGTCGACGAGATCCTGGTCGAGGCGCTGCAGCAGCGTCTCCATCGACTCTTCCTGGACCACCAGTCGAACTCGCGGTGACTGCGTGCGAAACGACTGAATGCAGGTCGAGAGACTCCCCCACCAGCTAAGCGGCCGGAAGACCCCGACGGCCAGATTGCCAGTTTCTCCGCTCTGGAGCGCGTCGATCTCGGCTTCGGCGCGCAGTACATCGGCGAGGATCAGATGCCCGTGTCGAACCAGCGTTTCGCCGAGTAACGTGGGCCGCACACCGGATGGCGTTCGCTCGAAAAGCTGGGCGTCAACGATCGATTCGATTTCAGCAAGTGCTTTCGAGACGGCGGACTGGCTGACCATCAGGACATCGGCTGCTTTCTGGAGGCTTCCTTGCCGTGCCACCTCGATCACGACGCTGATATGGCGGAGTTTCAATCGTTGGCGAAACGGTGTCATGGCCTTGAGCGTTGAAATCTTTTGGATGGATTATATTTGATAAGTATTCCAATATAATTATCGGTCACTTCATGTGGCCAAACGTCGGACGATCTAACGTCTTGCCGCCCGCTTGAGTGTCTGCGAAGGTGTTTCGCCAAAGAGTTGCTTGTAATCGCTGGAAAAGCGGCCGAGATGCGAAAATCCCCAGTTCATCGCGATGGACGAAACGTTCCGCTCCGAGCAATCGGCGAGAATATCGCGCCGCACTGCTTCGAGCCGGTGCTTCTTCAGATAGGCCATCGGCGCATGCCCGAAGTGCTGCCGGAAGCCCTCGAACAGCTTGTAGCGCGACACGCCAGCCGCACGTTCGATGTCCTCGAGCGCGATATCTTCACGCGCATTCTCGTGAATGAACTGTTTCGCGCGCAACAGATAGTGCGGACACGACGGGCGCATCGCCTCGGCGAGCGCTTGCGAGTAGTTGTGTGGCTGGGAGAGCAACAGGCCTTTGATCAACGCCTGCTCGAGATCCCCCACCATCTGCTGATGATTGAGCAACGGCCCGGACTGTCCCATCTCCGCCAGCAGGAACTTGACCATGCGCCACCAGGCGGCCTGGTCACCGTCGGCGGCATTCATCTGCGGGTCGAACGTCAGTGCCGCGTCGAGCGGTCGTTGCAGAAGTCCTTCAAGCACCTGGCGCAAGGCCGGACTCGGAATCGAAACGATGATTTTCCGGCAATTGCCCGTGATCGCAAGATCCTGAGTTTCATGCGGTGACAGAACGAGACCACTGTCCCGGTCCGACAGCCACAGGCGACCGTGCGCGGCGAGTTCCTGCTGCCCGGTGAGCGGCAGACTCACGCTATAGCAATTGAGCGGCGCGTCGTTGTGCACAGAAACAGTGACGTCGGTGCCGTACTCGACGTAGCCTAACGTGCTCGCCATGGAGCGCATCACCGTTCCCGAATGATGGAATTGCAGTTCCTGCGGGCTACGTACCTGCAGTCCGTGCGGTCCGCAAATCGACGCCATCCAGTCCCGCGCGCCTTCGAGGTCGTGACGCAGCGCGTCAATACCTCGACTATCGTTGGCGGCAGGGGTTTGCATGGCGTGTCACTGAAGGATTGGCAATCGCTCAATGGTAAACCACGCCACGCCTGGACAAAATACCGAACAACCCAAATGCGTGCTGCGCCGCCGCTTCAGGGCGCTAGTTGCGCGCTGTTACTGTCCCCAAATTTCTCGTAGTAGAGACGGTGACCGTCCAGGCATTCGCTCGCGAGCCAGGTCTTGATTGCCTCAACCATCGGCGGCGGTCCGCACACGTACATGTCGAACGGACTCGCTTCGAGCATCCCGCGGTCGAAGTGTTCGGGAATGATCCCCGTCTTGCCCTGCCATGCATCAGAGGGATTCATCACGACGATGTCGCACGCGAAGTTCGCGATGCGCTCCCCGTAGGACTTCAAACGATCGAGCTCGCATAGATCGCGCGCGTTCGTCACGCCATAGTAGAGATGGAGCTTCTGTCCACAGCCGCCCTTGTGCGCGAGATCGTCTAGCATGCCCAGGAACGCGGACAGGCCAGTCCCGCCCGCGACCATCACCAGCGACCGTTCCACCTCCCGCAGATAGAACGTGCCGAGCGGCGCCTCGAACTCGATCGTCTGGCCCGGCTCGCAGCGCTCGCGCATATAGTTGCTCATCGCGCCGTCGGGCAAAAGACGAATCAGGAACTGAAGCTGGTTGTTGTCGCCGGGCCGGTTGGCGAACGAATACGACCGCCACACACCCGCGCCGGGGACCTTCAGGCGAGCATATTGTCCGGGCAGGAAGTCGAGCCGTCCCGGATGGGCGCTCGCGTCCAGATTCAGGATAGCTGTCGTTTCCGATACCTGCTTAACGGCCGTGACCTGGCCCGTCAGCAATGTGGTGCCGCCCGCATTGCACAGACTCGAATCGAAGTCGAAGTAGAACGACGCATCGGACTGCACGCGCGTCTGGCAGGACAGGATCTTGCGCGCGGCAAGATCGTCGGCAGACAGGGTTTCTTCGTCGACATAGTCCAACGTATAGCTGCCCGATTCGCAACGTCCCTGGCAAGTTCCGCACACGCCCTCGCGGCAATCGAGCGGGATGTTCACGCCATTGCGCAGCGCGGCGTCGAGCAGGAGCTCGCCCGAACGGATATCGAAGAACACGGTCTTGCCGTCGGCAAAACTGAACGCGACCTTATGGCTCATTTCGTGGCTCCCACTTACAGATGGTAGAAATCGAGCACGGCGTTGATCGTGTCGTTCAGCAGGAGCACATGCTTGCGCGCGATCTTCCACGTGTCGCCGGCCGGGCGCAACTGGTACGTGACACGTCCGAAGAAGTGCTCGGCAACGCCGTTGCGTGCGTAGAACGTGGCCCAGTTGGCCTTCACTTCCAGCTCGCCGCTCTCGTGCTCCGCGATTCGCACGTTGGTGATCTGATGCAACGTGCGTGGCAGCGGCGTAGACGCCGCCGACTTGCCCGTGCGCAGGCGGAACACGCGATCTTCGAGCCCTGTGCGGTTCGCGTAGAAGATCAGGGACATGCCGCGCTTCGGATCGGTCGTGTACACGTGCTCGGAGTCCCACTGGGGCACATGAAATTCACTGCTTTCGTCGAACAGGTCGAGGTACTCGTCCCAGCTCTGAGCATCGCAAAGCTCGGCCTTGCGATAGAGAAACTGCTCGACCGATTGTTGCAGCGTTTGCGTAACAGGCATGATTCAGGCCTCCTTGGTGACGTTCGACTTTTGTGCAAGACCTTTCATGAGAAACGTCTGCCACGCGCCATGCTGGTTGACGTAAAGGCCCTCGTGAGTCAGCTCCGTGCCGCACAGCAGGGGTGCAATGCCAAGCAAGCGCGTGTTCGCCGTTTCGCCTGCGACCCACTTGTGATGACCGCGCGAAATGTCGCTCCAGCGCTCGAGGCGCGCCTGGAAGCCGCGCTGCTGCTCGCGGAACTCCACGAGATCGTCCGGCGTGCCCATGCCCGATACATTGAAGAAGTCTTCGAATTGCCGAATGCGGCTCTCGCGGTCCTGGTCGGATTCGCCCTTCACGCCAATGCACTGGCTGATGACCTCGGTCTTGTTCCAGGCAACCGGACGCACGATGCGCAGTTGGGAGCTGATCTGGTCCATGAAGAACAAACTCGGATAGATGTTCAGGTTGCGCAGGCGATGCATCATCCATTCGGCTTTCTGCTGCCCCTGTGCCTCGACCAGGCGCGGCATGACGCTGCCATAGCCGGGACGCACGCTGGGGTTCGGCATGTCGCTGAACAGGACGCTATGGCCATTCCTGAACGCGAACCAGCCGTCGTCCGTCTCCGAATCACCGGCGCCGAGCTTGCTGTAATCGAGCGTTCCGTTCGCCGCGCCGCCGTTTTGCTCGTTCTCCTCCTTGCGACGTTGCACCGTGGCGACGTAGTTGTAGTGCACCGTGCTCACGTGATACCCATCGAGGCCATTCTCGTTCTGCAACTTCCAGTTGCCTTCGTAGGTGTACGTGGACTTGCCGGGCAGCACTTCAAGCTCGCCCGTGGGCGACTGCGCCACCATCATGTCGAAGAAGATGCGCGCATCGCCGAGGTAGTCCTCCAGCGTGTCGGTGGCGTCGACGTCGAGGCTGATGAACACGAAGCCCTTGTAGCTCGCGATGCGCGCCTTCTTCAGGCCGCGCGTGGATTTGTCGAAGTCGTCGCAGTACTCGGCGGGCGCCTTGACCTTGACGAGACGGCCGTCGCTCTTGTAGCACCACGCATGAAAGGGGCATGTGAAAGTCGACTGGTTGCCTTTGCCCATACGCGTGAGCGTCGCGCCGCGATGCTGGCACGCGTTGATCATCGCGTTGAGCTGACCGTTGCCGTCACGCGAAATGATCATCGGCTGGCGACCCGCGCGCATCGTCATGAAGTCATGGGGCTTGGGAATCTCGCTCTCGTGGCACGCGTAGATCCAGTTCTTCTCGAAGATGAACTCCATCTCCATGTCGAACAGTTGCGGCTCCGTGAACATCTCCCGTGCGATGCGATAGACGCCCTCTGCCGGACGGAAATCGAGGCATCCGCCAATGAAATCCTGCCATTGCGTCGTGGTTTTCTCTGCGCTCACGATGGGTTCTCCTCCTGCCATTTAGCGGTCTTGTGACCAGGTCCTTGATGAGCTGGATTGAATACCCGATGCGTTGCGGGCGCTATCCACCTGGTCGCCGTTCGCTATCCGCTTTTTTTGCCGCTTCGTTGGATGCGTCTGCGCGACGCCGTGCGACGTCGGCTGCGGCGGCGCCACGCGGCCGCGCCGGAAAAAACGGATAGTGAGTACCGAGTAGACGGATAGCGATCGCGCAGGCTCGGGTATCTAATGCCGAGAACGCCCCCGGGTCGAGCGTCCGCGCTGATCAGTGTCCACAGGGCTCCACGTGCATCACTGACTTTCCGCCATGAACGCAGCGAGGATCGACCGTATCGAAACCCGCCTCGTCGATCTGATGACGATTCGCCCTCACAAGCTATCCGTCGCCACGATGCACGGGCAAACCCTGATGCTGGTGAGGTGTACTGCAGCGATGGCGTAACCGGCAGGCATCGGAGATCGTAGTGACACCGTTGTGCCGTCATCCATCGTCGGTGCGTAACAGCGATGTCTAAAGCGGAAAGATTGATGTTGTGCAACGGGCGAGCCTGTCCTGGGACCGCCTTCCTAAATCCAGGTGGAGACAGTAATCATGAGCGCAAAAGTATTCGACACGAAGGAAGTGCAGGACCTGCTGAAGGCCGCTGCGAATCTCAACGGCGGCAGCGGCAACGCGCGTTTCCAGCAGATCGTCCATCGTCTGCTGGGCGACCTGTTCAAGGCCATCGACGATCTCGACATCACGCCCGATGAAGTCTGGGCCGGCGTGAACTATCTGAACAAGCTCGGCCAGGACGGCGAAGCGGCGCTGCTNGCNGCNGGNCTNGGTCTCGAGAAGTANCTNGACATCCGCATGGANGCCGCAGACAAGGCNGTGGGTCTCGAAGGCGGCACGCCGCGCACGATCGAAGGGCCGCTNTANGTTGCNGGCGCNCCGGTGCGCGAGAGCGTTTCGCGCATCGACCTCAACGCNGACGCCGANGCGGGGCCGCTCGTCATNCACGGCACGGTCACCGGNCTCGACGGCAAGCCGCTCGCCGGCGCCNTGGTCGAATGCTGGCACGCCAATTCGAAGGGCTTCTATTCGCACTTCGACCCGACCGGCGCNCAGGACGACTTCAACCTGCGCGGCGCGGTCAAGACCGGCGCGGACGGCAAGTACGAATTCCGTACGCTCATGCCGGTCGGCTACGGCTGCCCGCCGCAGGGCTCGACTCAGCAACTGTTGAACGGGTTGGGCCGTCATGGGAACCGCCCCGCGCATGTGCACTTCTTCGTCACAAGCGACGATCATCGCAAGCTGACCACACAGTTCAACATCGAAGGCGACCCGCTGATCTGGGACGACTTCGCCTACGCAACGCGCGAAGAGCTGATTCCGCCCGTGACGGAAATGACCGGTGGCACTGCGCTGGGCCTGAAGGCCGATACGTACAAGGACATCGAGTTCAACCTCACGCTCACGCCGCTTGTCCAGGGTAAGGACAACCAGATCGTCCAACGCCCCCGTGCCTCAGCTACGGCGTAACGGCTCGGCAGGACGGTAATCGCGCGGATTTTCGAGCCCAGGCGCGGATGGAGACCCGTTCTTCATTGGCTCCGTCCAGACTCACCTCGAAAGTCCTGGTATTCGAATCTGGAATACGGCCATCGCAACTTTTGATTATCCGGCCGTTACGCGGCCGCCTAGACTAGCTGGTGTCTGATCGACTGGTATTCCGGTTTGACCCGGCAAGCAAGACGGCCCTATCCCGTGAGAACGCGCAAGGGTCCTTTAGTTTGCTGGGCGGTTAGTAGTCGATGCTCGTGCGATTGGAACGGAGACAGCGAAGATCATGTTGCCATCTGGAACACACAAGGAAGAGATGTTGCAGGCCGTGCGCCGCCTGTGCGACGACATTCGGGACCGCCCGCTCGATGCCGATCTCGAGGCGCATCTGAACCAGGCGTTCGGCCCGGGAACCGAATCGTATGCCGAGCTGGTACGCCTCCTGAAGCTCGGCGTTCAGGAACGTTGGGCCGCCTATGTCAAGGTCGAGGGCGGGGATTATCGCCGAGGCCGGATTGCAGATCCGTCGAGTGAAACAGCGCAAATGAGCGTAGAGAGCGGACTGCTGCGCGACGTGAAAGGTCAGTACCACTGTCACACGAACGGGGAGATCAACATGATCGTCCCGCTCGAAGAAGGGGCGCAATTCTGTGGCCACGGCGCCGGCTGGCGCGTTTTCCCGCCACGTAGCGAACACTTTCCGACTGTGACCGGCAACGCGCTCATGCTCTATTTTCTGCCCGGCGGAGAGATCGAATATCGTACGCCGCCAGCCGCGTGAGTGCACCTGCTGCGCGTTTGTCAGACTTTTGTTGGGAACCGTCATGAGCATCAGGATTCTCGCCGTCAGCGGCAGTTCTCGCCGCGACTCGCTCAATCAGAAATTGCTGGACGTTGCCGTAGTCGGCGCAAGAATCGCCGGCGCCGAAGTGACACCGATCCGGCTCGCAGACTACTCATTGCCACTGTACGACGGCGACCTTGAGGCCGAATATGGACTGCCTGACGGAGCACATGCGCTCCAGGCGCTTGTCGCGAAGCACGATGCGATCCTTATCGCGACGCCCGAATACAACGGCGGCTACACTGCGTTGTTGAAAAACGCGATCGACTGGATCAGCCGACCGTGCAATGACGGCTCATCGGGCATCGCGTTGCTGACTGGAAAAGTCGCGGCGCTCGTCTCTGCGTCACCGGGACAGCTTGGCGGCGTTCGCTCGCAGACAGGCATGCGCGCGGTGCTCGACAAACTCGGCATGCTGGTCATTCCCGAGTCGTTTGCGTTGAGCCACGCGCATCAGGCATTCGATGTCGAAGGGAAACTCAAGGACGAGAATGTTGAGCGGCTGGTATCCGGTGTGGGTGCGGCCTTGTATCGAACCGCTGCTCAGTTAGCCTGATTGTTCGTTGTCGCAATCCTGCACTTTGCTCGACTTCCTTTAGGGCGAACTGCCGCCACTTTGGGGCTGAGGGAACCATTGTGTGCCCGGTGCGTTACCGCAGGTCCAGCGGCGAGCGGAGAGTTACCAGGAGTTTAGCTGTGCAGCCAGGAAGCCCAATCGCAATCGGGTCATCGGCGTAAGGCGACAAAGCAGACTATCATGATGGGAAGCTGCATTCTTCAGCGCAGGAGCACATCATGACGTCGAATCCATCCAGTGAGCCGACCGGCACCTCCCTCGACCCCGCGCAAACTTCCACCCGCACGACTGGCCAGCCCGATCCGAAGGGCCGGAAAAATCCGGCCCCAGACGACCTTCCCGACGCCGACGCGGCAGAGCCCGAGCCTCACGAGCATCTCCCGTCCAGAAGCGACGACAACTGATTCAACACCGCAGGTGCCGACACTCATCGTAGCCTTTCAGATCGTCAACAATCAGAAAATCAACGTTTGCTTTCGCTGCTTGCGACCGAACGCTGACTACCCTTGAATTGCGAATTGACTCGGTACCTGGCACCTTGCGTTGCGAAAAGCGGTCGCAAGACCGCTTACCTGATTAGCCCCGCAACAACCCTTCCGCTAATAGTGCTTCCTGAACTCGCGGTCGGCTGGCCACGCGTTGCTGAAACGCTGTGATAGCAGGTAACCGCGATATATCCAGGCCAACGTGCGGCGCCCAGTTTGTTACCGTGAAGAGATAGGCGTCTGCGGCCGAGAAACGCTCTCCCAGCAACCATTGCTGGGACGTAAGGGACCGCTCCAGTAATGCGTAGTTTTTGAAGAGTGCCTCTCCCCTTTCCGCACGGATTAGTTCGGGCGTCGAGTGCTTGAAGAGCGGGGAGTAACTCTTGTGCAAGTCTGAATTAACGAAACCGAGCCATTCCTGCAGGCGGTAGCGCGCCATCGTCCCGTTCCGCGGCGCGAGTTCGTATTCTGGGTTCAAGTCTGCAAGGTACTGCATGATTGCAGGGCCTTCCGTAAGCAAATCCTTGTCGTCCAGTTCGAGTACGGGTACGTTTCCCTTCGGGTTGACTCGAACGGGTGGACATTGAGTCAAAGCGCACACAAACCGGAGTTGACTTTTTGTCATTTGGCAATTGCGTCATCAGGCGCGGCGCTTCGGTGAGCTTCGCCATGACCTGCCCGGCATTTCCGCGCGCGTGCTTAGCATTCGACTCCGTGAACTCGAGACGCGGAAACTCGTCGCACGGCGCGAACTCGATAGTTCGCCGCCCTCAGCAGAATACGAACTCACGGATCTTGGGCGCGAATTACTTCCGGCAATCGATACATTCGCTTCGGTGGGCATGCGGCTCCTGAAAGCCTGGCGCGAGCCGGGTTCGCAGACGTAGTGAACGTCGGCGCGAGGCGCTATGCGGAGGGCGTCTATTTGTCGTCGGCGCGCCGATGCAAGTTATCCCCTTCTGTTTCCAGCGCAAGATCAACCCGATTTCGACCGGCGTTTTTGGCCGCATACAAAGCCTGATCGGCCCGGGCAATGGTGTCGTCCATCGTACGACCGGGGCGGTGGATAGCGATACCAGCAGAGAAGGTGAAAGTCATCTTGCCTTCCAGGTTGTCAATCCGCAATGCGGCTATACACAACCGCAGCCGTTCCACACGTTCGAAGGCGCGGGCTTCATCGGTCGCGGGCATAAGAATCAAGAATTCTTCTCCACCCCAACGGGCAACAGTATCGACACTGCGCAAGAGTGCACGCGCCTCGTCTGAAAATCGACGCAGGACCTGATCACCTCCGCTATGCCCGAATCGATCATTCAATTGCTTAAAGGAATCAAGGTCAATCAGCGCAACGGCAAACGGACGTCTGGAGCCTTCGATGAGCGCCATCTCGCGCAACAATTCGCGAGCACGTCGTCGGTTGACCAGACCTGTTAAGTCGTCGCGGGTAGCAAGTTCCTGAATTCGATCCAACGCGTCCTTCAGATCCACCCGATGTCGCTGCAGTCGCGCCTGTAAGGCGTTGAGCCTCATTGCCAGTCCGGCCACTCCGGGCAAAGTGACCATGCTGACGAGAAAGTTTGAAAGGTCTACGGTTGTCGAATAACGGCCCGGCCACTGCACATGCATCCAGATCATGGCTGAAGCCATGATGGCGAGAGCGAGCAACGTCAATTCAATCATGCGTCGCCAGCGTATAGAGAATGCCCCGAAATTAAGCGCCAGCACTAGTGGGAGAAGCACCGCACTGCGAGCAATGTCAGTGATCGCGTAGCCCGCCATAACCGCGAGAACCGCAAAGAGGATCTGAGCCTGGGCAAGTGCGGGATCAGCGAGGCGCTTGCTCCAACCGCTCCGAATCAAGCAATGGAACACAGACAGGGAACACACGACCACGAGCAACCAGATCAAGATCGCATCGCCAAAGTCAGTTCTTGAATCCGTGAACGGGATCATCACTGCGGCAGTTCCCGCATAGATCACGACGGTGAGCCACCAGTGCTGCAGGCGAATGCGCGTGTGGGGCTCACTTGTCCAAAGCATGATCTTGAGTCGATGCAGGAATGGCGAAGTCATAGGGCGGGATGATATTACCGCTTGTGTTCGGCCGGCCTCAGAATGTCTCCCAGCCTTCACTATTGGCTGCAGCCGGGCTTATCGCGTGAACTGCCGCTGTGAGCGGTCTCGCGGCCGCCGAAGCTTTCCGGAGTGCCGGGCGCGCGGCGCGCCCGCGGGATTCCGAAAGGTTCGCCGGGGCAGCAGATCCGCCCGTTGACAAGGCCGCGGCCAGGGAATCCAGACGGAAGAACGAAACCGCCTGGTTCAACAGCCGCCCCTGATCCTCGAGTGATTTCGAGGCTGCCGCTGCTTCCTCCACCAGCGCAGCATTCTGCTGCGTCACTTCATCCATCTGTGTGATCGCCAGATTGACCTGCTCGATACCGCGGCTCTGCTCGGTCGATGCAGCGGCGATTTCCCCCATGATGTCGGTCACACGTGCCACGGCCTGCGTCACTTCCGCCATTGTCTTTCCAGCCTCATTGGCGAGCGACGATCCGGCGTGAATCTTCTGTACGGAAGCGTTGATCAGATCCTTGATCTCCTTGGCTGCACTGGAGGACCGCTGGGCGAGGCTGCGCACTTCGCTCGCCACCACCGCGAATCCGCGCCCCTGTTCGCCTGCCCGGGCAGCCTCAACAGCAGCATTCAACGCGAGGATGTTGGTCTGAAAGGCGATCCCTTCGATGATCCCGGTGATATCCGCGATCCTGGCGGAACTCGTGCTGATCTCGCTCATCGTGTCGACCACCTTGCCCACGACCTGATTACCCCGCCCCGCCACTTCGGATGCGCTGGCCGAAAGCGAACTTGCCTGTTGAGCGTTCTCGGCATTTTGCTTCACCGTTGACGTCAACTCTTCCATGCTGGAGGCGGTTTCCTGCAGCGATGCCGCCTGCTGTTCCGTGCGTGAGGAAAGATCCACGTTGCCCGTCGCGATCTGGCTCGAACCGATAGCGATGCTGTCGGCGGAAGTGCGAACCTGACCAATCAGGCGAACAAGGCTGACCTGCATTTCGCCCATCGAGGCGAGCACACTTCCCGGAGGTGCAGTCGTTGCCCCCGATACCGAACTCAGATCACCGCCGGCGACGCGCTGCGTCACATCGCTCAATGCGTCGGGCTCAGCACCCAAGGCTCGCAGCAGGCCCCGAGTGATGACAACGCCAGCCACGACCGCCATTACGACCGCGGCCAGACAGATCGAAATCAGCAGGTTCCGCTGATTCTCGAATTGATCACTCGATTGCCGTACCATTTGCTCCGCACGTTCACGAGTGAAATCCAGATACTCGTTCGACGCCTTGATTAGGGCCGAGAGCAACGGCTTGCCTTTGGCGTTGATTTCCACGATTGCTGCGTCGCGCTGATTACTGACTGCAAGCCTGACAATCTCCATGGCCACGGGACGGAAAAGTCCTTCATTTCGCGGAATTTCGGCCGCGAGACTCCGAGCTTTGTCGCTCATGTCGGAAGCGCTTGCCACCAGGGCCTCAAACTTCTCCAGTCTGGCCTCCACCTTGCGTTCAGCGTCGTTGACAGCGGCGCCTTCCAGTGCGATATCGGCAGGCGTGATGGCCAGCACCAGGTTGTGTACCGCCATGGCGCGATCATCGACCGCGGCACGAACAGCATCCGCCGCGTCTGCTCGTGCTTTGATACCACTGATATAGCCGGAAAACCGGTCGTTCGCGTCGTTCAGCTGCTTCAGCGACAGCCCGGACACGGTTATAACGATAACTGTCAGGATTCCGAAAGTTATCGAGAGTTTTGCTTTCACTGACCGATGATTCAGCATGTGTCAATTCCAAAACCAGGAGGGGTACAAACAATCAAGATCGGGACGCATGTCCGGCCAAATGGTATGCGCCCACGCCATGGCTTAGTCACAAAACTGGATTAACTCGAATCGTTGCAGAGGAATCCAGATATTCATGAAAGGTATCCGGTAGATTACATTCTGTGTCGCCCTCTCCGCGCTTCTCGCGTACGTAATAATCTCGTCAGGAATGAGACACAAATAGGCCTGATTGAAGTACACTTTTAAAAACAAGGCGCACGGTTAGCGTTTTCATATTTCGACCAGCCTGTTTCAAGGTATACGACTCGCATCAACCACAACTTGATCTGTGAGCCCGTAAGGAATTCCTGAAAATTTCGTCAGCACTTCCTGACCCTATCGCTGCTTCTGAACAGAACTGTTCTACCGAACCCACTGACGTGCCAGCAAAGGCGGGCACGCTCCTCTGATCGTTCGTCGGTGGCTGTGTGTGCACGGGCAAATTGCTCGTAAGACGACAATATTTTCAGAAAATCCTTACTTTCTGTCCCGTATGTGACTGGGTAGACTTTGGATGCCGAACGACACCGTGAGAGGGCAAGTCAGGTCTGGAACTCAGACGCTTACGTGCCGGGTCGGAATCGGCAGTTATCCCCTTCGCGCGTCGTGTCCACCCGCATGACGCGCCTTTTCCCTTCTGTTTTTCTTCCTGCGGGTCGTTTCAATCTTTGACGCAGTGGCAAAAGCGCGAATTTGTCGCGCGCCGGTCTCACAGTACCGATCCATCTGACCAGACTGCGAGCATCCGGCTGCGCGCGACTACTTTGGGACATTCGACGAAGTACTCAATTTCGTCGACAACTCAAAGACATTATGTATTTGCAAAGTACCCAGCTTACGTGGAGACCTCCCTGTGCGTATGTACCTTTCGTCCTTCGATGTGGGCGCCAGACCAGAACAACTTGTAAGCCCGTCCGGGGTGAATCACCACGCCGCACGCTGATGCGTACCCGCGATTGCGGGGGTGATTGTCGGCGTGATTTTTCTGGATCTGCCTGGAGCGTGACGCTCCTCACTCACCCCGGATTGCGCTCAATCCTGATCAGGTGAAAGGCCTGCCTTAACTCAAACCCAAGGCGTTCATACAAACCGATTGCAGCTTGATTGTCACTGCGGACATGCAGGAACGCCGTATCCCCGCGTGCCTCGATATCCCTGCGCAGGACATTCACAAGTCGCACTGCAAAGCCCTTGCCGCGATGCTCGTTATGCACGCAAACCGCGCTTATCTCGACGTAACCGTCGATGTGCATGCGCTCACCTGCCATTGCGATGAGCTGTCCTCGCTCGCGGATTCCGATGTAGTTGCCCGTCTCGTGCGTGCGCCTGGAGAAAGGACCAGGTTTGGTCATTGTTGCGAGGTCGAGCATATCCTGGGCGTCGAGATGGCTCAGGCGGAGCACCGCCGGATCATGCGTGCTGTCGGGCACACGACTCGCGGCCACCATTTGATGGAGTATGCCAACCTGGTCGGCTTGCAGTCCCTGGACCGGTTCTATGGGATCGAGTGTCATCAATCTCGCCTGCTCGCCGGGCTGCAGAAGCCCGTGAAGCTCATGCCAGGCCATCGCCGTGTCCGACACGACGTCTGCAAACGGAGCGATGTCCGGACGATAGCGACGCGCAAACGAACCGCCTTGCCGCAGATGCCCATGCCGGGTCGTCAACGCCGACCAGATGGGGGTGTCGAGGATATGTCGGGACGGGTAATTCATATCGATTCCTTGTGCGAGCGTTACGTCTTTGAGGATGCCGTTAGCGCCGGGCAGGAGCGGCCGTTCCGGCAGCTGCTCAAAGCTCGTCAAACGGGTTTCGTTGGTGAGTAATGTATGTGCCGCGTCTTCGCTGTACCATTGCGATAAATGTCAACTTTGATAGCGTTTACGCCATGAAGCTGAGCGTCCTGGCCCTCGATAACGTGTTCGATACCGGCCTGACTGCAGTACTGAATGCCTTCAACACTGCGAACGAGCTGGCGGCGCAGCAAGATCCGCATGCGCAGCCTTTCGATGTTTGTGTGGTGGGAATGAAGCGTCAGGTGCGCACGGCGCTCGGGATGCGGATGTCGGTTCAGGCGACGAGCGCCGCCGACGGGTCCGACTGGATCATCTTGCCTGGGCTGAGCACGAAGCAGCCCGAGCAGCTGGTGCCGGCCCTTGGGCGGCGCGACGTCGTCGACGCCATGGCCCGATTGCGTGCCTGGCATGCCGGTGGCTCGCGCATTGCGGCGTCATGCATCAGCACGTTCGTGCTGGCGGAATCGCAGCTGCTGCAGGACCACGATGCCACGACGACATGGTGGCTCAGTCCCCTGTTTCGCCAGCGCTATCCGGACGTACGTCTCGACGAATCGAGAATGCTGGTTCCCTCGGGCGATTTCGTCACAGCGGGAGCCGCAATGGGGCATCTCGACCTCGCACTGTGGTTGATACGTCAGTCGAGCCCCGAGCTTTCCGCTCTCGTCGCGCGTTATATGCTGGTAGACAGGCGGCCGTCGCAGGCGCCGTATATGATCCCGGAGCACCTGGCGCGCGCGGATCCACTTGTCGAACGGTTCGAGCGCTGGGCCCGTTCGCGGCTAGCAGAAGGCTTTTCGCTGGAATCGGCGGCCGACGCTCTGGCGACGAGCAAGCGAACCCTGCAGCGTCGTATCGAGTCGGTGCTCGGCAAATCGCCTCTGTCGTACTTTCAGGATTTGCGCGTCGAGCGTGCGCTTTACCTGATTCAGACAACTCACCTGGATATCGAGGCGATCGCCGCTGAGGTCGGCTACGCCGATGGCGTGACGCTGCGTACACTGCTTCGCAGACGCCTCGGACGAGGCGTGCGTGAATTGCGCCGCGATGCGCGCTGAACGCAAGTACAGCGCCAGGCCGTGGGCAATATCAACTCGACATTGCGTTTGCGCCGCACTCCAGATGACGACTCGACTGGATCCGTTTGAAGTGTCCGGAGATTTGGATTGTCAGTGTCACTGCTGGCGACCTATGCTTTTTTTTGTGACAGTGCGCGCCCGAGACGCACTCGGCGTGCGACTCTATGCGCCCAGGAGCGGTCACTGGAAGTCGCGACAGGAATCCTGCGACAATCAGCCAACATTCGAATAGGGAGAGCGTCGAAAATGCTGATTGCCTTCGGAGGACTACCAGGCACCGGAAAAACAACCATAGCGCAAACACTTGCTCGCAAACTCACCGCGGTCTATCTGCGCATTGATACGTTGGAACAGGCATTTATCGAGGCCGGGAGCGAAGCGGCGGATATCGGACCTGCCGGATATCTGGCCGGATATGCAGTTGCGAAAGATAATTTGCGCCTTGGTTTGACCGTCGTCGCCGACTCGGTCAACTCGTTGCGTATGACGCGTAGCGCCTGGAGAAGTGTCGCGCTCGAAGCAGGTGTGCGGATCTTCGAGATTGAGTTGATTTGTTCTGATACGACGGCGCACCGTTCGAGGGTCGAGGGACGACGAGCAGATATTCCGGGCCACAAGCTGCCGACGTGGAAGAGCGTGCTTGAACGCCAATATGATGCATGGGAATCTGAGCATCTCGTTGTCGACACGGCCAACGTTTCGGTCGAGCAGGCCGTCGAAACTATCATCCGTCGCCTTTCGATGTCATCTCCAGAGAGTCGATTGCTCCCCTCCCCAACGTAGAAAGCGGTCATGTGGATCTATACTGGGGCACCTGGAGGCGCCAATGACTAATCAAGACAGACTGCATCCGCTACGTCCTCTCCTGAAGAATTGGGTTTGGGAGCATGGCCGAATCGGCACTCGATATCTGGACTGCACCGATGGCGAAATCAAGTTTGACGACGGCAAGAAGTCGCGCTTCGCGGCCGAAGAATACATTTACGTGCCGCTCGACAAGGATGCTCACGACGATGCGCCTGTGGAAGGCCCTGCGATCCAGGAGGCGGGGCTTGCCCGGTTTTTGAGGGCAGCGCAGTCAGGCAGGCCCGAGGAAGCCGGCACTATCGTAGAGGTCCAGCGCGCAGTGCAGGACTGCATGGAACTCGGCCTGTTCAGCGCATATCAGTTGAGTGCCCAGGCGGCGGCCGCACGCTATGCGCAAGAACCCATGTTCGAGGATGAAATCCGCGCTGCAGTTGTCGACGATATCCGGCGTATCTACGCGGGCATGCGCGAGCAATTGGCGCTGTACGATTTCAGTGTGCTTTACGGCTTGCCCACGCCCCTGCTCATCAGCGAGGCGCCGTTCATCGACTGGCGCACGCGCGCTAGTCCGGCCCTGCCGTTTGTCTCGCTTCCTCTTGGGCCATACTGCCTGCTGGTGGGTGCGCCATCGGGCAGGAGTAGCCGAATTGGCCCCGTGGTCTGGAAGTCTGCCGCGGCAATGGGCCCGTTGAAGGACCACAACCGCCAAATCGCGGAGCACGCACGGTTGTGGCTGGTGGCGACCACTGACGACCAACTCGTCGCGGTACAAAGCCGCTTTGCTGAGGCCAGGGGCCCCAAGCCAGAGGATGCGGGGCCTTGACTGAAGTCGGCGGGAAACGCGCGGCGGGCAGCGGCCGAATCATGAGAGGTAGGCGCTTGTGTCGTAAGCGGGGCCGGGACCGCCTGAGTGTTCGTGCTGGCCGAGCTCCTGCGATGCGGCAACGTCTCTGTGCGGCCATGAGCGGTCGTTGGAACAGTGCTCATAGATCGGCGACAATCGGACATTCTGGAAAGCCATTCTTTCAACTGCGCTGATGTCCTGTCCACTGCGTGCTGAATGTGCAGGCTCGCCGTTCTGTTCACCTTCTCGAAGTAACAGCGGGCTACTTGACCGCGCTTACGCGACAAAGCCTTCCAGACCTTCAAGGACGTAGGGCCGGAGACACATCGAACCAGTTCGCCACATCATGACCGCAACAAGAAGCCTGGCGCTCATTCTGGCATGCGTGTTTGCCTCTTCTCAGCAAGGCCACGCGCAATGTGTCGACCTGGTCGCCAGTCTTGACGACGGTCAGTTGATGCAGTCGCGGATTGCGCTGGTCGACCGTGCCACGCCTACCGAACAGATCCGCATCCTCGCCTACATCTTCGAAATCGATCAGACCGGCGGCCTGCTGTTGCGTCATCTGGTCGAGGCGGCGCGCCGAGGCGTGCCGGTCAAGCTGCTGATCGACGGCATCGGCCCCGAGCCGCACTACCCGTTCGAGGACGAGTTCATCGTCGCCCTGCACGAGGTGGCTCCCGGCATTGAACTCCGAATCTTCCATCCACGATCCGATCTCGTCGAGATTTCGCATCGCATGCACGACAAACTGTTCCTGGTTGGCGACACGGCCGTGATCGGCAGTACCTCGATCTGGGATGCGAGCTTCCGCAACTGGCTCAGCGAGCGAGATCTGATGGTGTCGGGCGACGCCGGCCAGGATGCTTCCTCCCTGCACGCGATGTACCAGCATTTCGCCCTGTTCTGGAATAGCCCGGAAGTGGTTCGCCCCGAGCCGGAAAAATTCCTCAAAGTCGCAAGTCCTTATCGCGTCTCGGAGGGTTATGCGACGCTGGACCCGGCGCGCATCCATTATTGGCGCGAATGGCTGCTGGCTCCGCTCGATGCTGCAGCCCAGGCGACAGACCTGGCCGCTACCGATACACCAACTGCCTCCGATACGCCCAATGATCCCGCCGCTCCGCCCGCTCCCGGGGCGTATTTTGATCCCGCCTGGATGCCGATCGCCTGCGAGCGCCTGCACTATGTCCACGACTGGCCCGACAAGCGCTCGCCAGGCACGTTGCAGGACATGCTACAAGCGTTCGATACGGCGCAGCACGAAATCCTGATCATCAACCCCTACCTGATCCTGGTGCCGGAACTGCGCGAGGCGCTTGAGCGCAAGCGGCGCGAAGGTGTCCACGTGATCCTGGTGAGCGCCTCGCTGGCGAGCATCACGCAGGAATTCCCCGCCGTCGGGCGCGCCTATGCCGACGATCTGCCCGGCTTGGTGAATGCCGGGATCGAGGTGCGCGAATATTCCGACCAGGAGAACCGCATGATGCACGCCAAGCTGGTCCTCATCGACGGCCATCGATATTATCTCGGCAGTTTCAACTTCGATTCGCTGTCGGCCCGCCTGAATACCGAAAACGGCCTGTGGATAGATATCCCTGAGGACGGGCTCGATCCCTTGCAGGACAGCGTGGCGTACTTCCTGCGCAACTCAAGTTCGGTGAGCGACGCCAATGGCCGCCTTCTGGCGGATCCCGATGCGCGCTGCCGGGCCGCCGGCTGCGGCGGTGCCTGGTGGTGGGTGACGATGCTATTCAGGAACTTCCTCTGAGCGCGGCGTGCCCTGTCGCTAAACTACGTGGCCAGTTCGGGTCGCCGTCCGCACTGTGTCGCGCAGTAGTCGGCCATGAACAGACTTCGATAGAGCACGAGCGACTGGCCGCTCTCCTCGGACCTTACGACACTCGAACCGGCACCAAACTGCCCAGAAAAATAGAAACGCTCGATCCCGGACGCAGCAAGCCGGTTTGAGAACCGGCTGAGCACGAGTTAGTGGGCCTTCAAGAATGTGGCAATCAGCTCGGCGATCTCCTGCGGCGCATCCTCGAGGCTGTAGTGGCCAACTCCCGCGAGCCGGTGAATCGGCGCCATGGGAAAGATTTCGCTGAACAGCGGCAGAAAGTGTTCAGCTGCCAGCGTGCGATCGGCCTCGCCCCAAATGGCGAGCGCCGGCTTTGAACGGATCGTGTCGAGTGCCATCGCGTGTGGCACTTCGAAACGATGTGCCCCGACCGCGAAGCCCTTTGCCCAACCAATCGCACCGGCACTGTCAGTTGGCATGGCGAAACGCGAGCCATAGGCACGCAGCCACGTATCGTTAATACGCGCGTGGTTTTCGAAGCCGTTTAGCTTCAAGGTACTCAAGATATTGAAGCCGAGTTCGTCTAGCACGGGTTCGAGACGGCGTTGCGAATGGGCGCGGAGGACCCACTGGAACCATGGCGAGACTGCGGCATTCGCGTTCAGCCGGTCGAATAACGTGCTTTGACCAAACGGCGTCGGGCCGTTCGTGCTGACGATTCGGCGAATGCGGCCGGGATGCCGTGCGGCGAGTCCCATGCCAACGGGTCCGCCGAAGTCGTGCATGACGAGAGTGATGTCGTTTAAATCCAGGTCAAGCACGAGCTTTTCAAGGTTGTCGATATGATCCTGCAGCCAGTACGTCCGATGTTCCGGCGTCTCGCTCTTGCCGAATCCCATGTGGTCGGGCGCGATCACACGGTAGTTGCCCGAGAGTGCCGCGATCAGATCACGAAACAGGTAGCCCCACGTCGGTTCCCCATGAATGCACAGGACGACCTCGCCATCAGCGGGTCCTTCGTCTACGTAATGCATGCGAAAGCCGGCGACCTCGCTGAAGCGCGGCGCAAACGGAAACGTTCCGTCAAACGTGTCATTCGATGGTGTCATATTTTGGTTCCCTGACGAATGGAGCGGCGGACAATCCGGCCGGTCGAAAGAGGTTAAACTTTGACATCGCTGTCAAGGTCAAGCGCATCTTTCGGGAGTTGTCATGCGTATCGGAGAGCTGGCTCGCCGCATCGGCGTCAGTGAGCGGATGCTGCGGTATTACGAACACGAAGGTTTGCTCAATCCGAAGAGGAGCGATTCGGGCTACCGCGATTACGGCCCCGACGAAGTGGACGCCGCACAGCGCATCCGCATGCTCAGCGCTGCAGGATTGAAGATCAGCAGTATCCGGCTGTTGTTGCCTTGCGTGCTCGGCGAAAAACCTGTGTTTCATCCATGCGTTCAAGCGCGCGCGTTGCTGCGCGGCGAAGTCGAAAAGCTCGACGTTCGGCTGCGCGAACTCAGTGAAACGCGAGAAGTCGTTGTCAGACTGCTCAATGCGATCGACACCAACGAGACATTGCCGCTCTAACAACTGGGTGCGTTTGAGTATTCACGCATCGCCGCTGGACGACGCCCATCAAGTTGACGTGTTGCGATAGAGAGTGGAGGCGAATGCTTCGGATCATCCCTCAAGAAATATTTCCACGAACGACCGCAATAGTTCGTGTTAGAGGCGCTCGCAAATAGCCGTCCGAGGACTGAGAAAGGTCGATGTCTGCCGGCCGCATCGCGCAGCAATCGGCACGTTCCGACCTTCAGTGCGCTCGCTTAATTTGCCGACGCCAGGCGAAAAGCATCGACGGCCCACAATGCGTCGGCCTGGAGAAGCGGCTGTGAACGCACGAGCCAATCGGCAAGCGACGTCAGGCTGATTCCTGGCCGCACAGGGTCGCCGAACGATTCCGAAACGAACGGCACATCGTCTTCTGGACGACGAACGATCTGAACGATGTGGGTGACACCGCGAACCCGTGGATGGTTTGCCGCCCAACCTGGCGCTCCCATCTTCAACCCGATGGTGGCGCATCGAGGAAGGCTGCATGCATTGATCTCGGATCCCGCAAGAGTATATCCCGTCCGAACCGCGATTTCCTGAATGATGCGATCCGAGCACGCTTGCATAGTTCGAATATGAGTATCACTAAACATGATATGGCCAGCCGCATTATTCTCCGCGCACATGGCTTGGGTAAGCAGCAGGCCAGTCCACCCGGAACAGTCGATGACTGGAGGGTTCTCCAACAGCCCTTCGACCTTTGCGCCCCGCCGGTATCCGACTCGCCCTGTATAGCGTTGCACGAGCCGCCACATCGCGGTCTCCGCTGCCGATAGTGTCATGATGACCATTGGTGAGTGTCAGTTGTCCGACCCCGGACGGCGAAATCGGGAGCGTGCGATTTCTGCAATCGCAGTGATCTCAATCATCAATTCCAGACGGTACAGGCGCTCGACCTGAACGGTAGTCGTAACCGGATAAGGTGCATCGAAGAATTCACTTCGAATGTCTCCAGCAGCCATGAATGCGTCGATATCCGTCGCGTAGTGAACGAGGGAAATCACGTCAGTCATTTGCCCTCCCATCGCCGCCATCACGTCGCGAATATTTTCGAGGACTTTGCGCACCTGTACTCGCATGTCGTTGGGTCCAACGACTCGCCCTTCCCGGTCGAGCGATACCTGGCCCTTCAAATGAACCACGTGGCCGTCGCCCTGAATAACCGCCATCGAGAACGCACCGAACGGCGACCAGACATCTGGAAGATTCACTGCATCTACCATTTGCGGACTCCTGTAGTCAGTTAGCTCCCGATTATGCGCTTGCCCACCAGCCTGCATCGACGATATCGGGTGATCGATGCCCTTGCTGTCGTACCAGGCCGCACGTTGGGCGCCGCCTGCGCGGCGCCCAACGTATTCAAGGCGCTGCCGCGATACCGAACACGTGCAACTTGCCTTCGCTGGACTGTCTCGGCAATGTGACGCTCGCCACCAGCTTGCCGGGTGTCAGCGGCACCGACTGCGCAAACAGATAGGTCTTGACGCCGTCGGTCGAACCGCTGCCGGCATTGCGATACGCGGTGGTCAACGCGATAGGGTCCACCGGAGCCGCGCCGCCGCCATTGAGGGTCCAGTCGTCGAAGGCAAGCGTGAACGGCGTGGTCGTGCCGTCGGCATAGGTCACGAGCGCGGCGCCCGATCCGGGGCCGTTGTTGGCCGAACCCAGCAGAACCAGCGAATGACCGGTCGTGCCGGGCGGCATCGCAATCGTCTGTCCTACCGCGACCGCGTTGTCGAGCGGTCCACCGGACAGAACGAAGCTTGCTCCGCCGACGACGAACGGTTTGCCCGGCGCCGCGCCGGCCGCCGCCAAGGCAGTCGACGAGTAGCTGAACAGAGAGCCGTCGAAGTCCGAACCGAGGCCGTCGGTGTCGGTGCTGCCGTCGGCACTGATGCCGTGATTGTTGAAAGCATCCGCCACGTTACGTGCGACCGGCACCCCATAGGTCGGAGGCGCCTCGGCCGGGTTCGAGCCCCACTGCGAAGGTGACGAACCCATCGCAAAGTTCAGCGTCGCGCCGTCGGCGAGTGCGTCAACGTCCAGCCAGGAACTATTGTGAGCCCTGCCATTGACGGTGAGCCCCTGCACATAATTCGCGCTGGGCGCGCCGGGTGCATTGATGCGCAACGTCTTGCCGTTCCCGAGATGAACGACTATCGAGGAAAATTGCGGGCTGCCGATCGCAAAACCCCCGACACCCGGGATCTCCGGATAGAGGCCTAGCGCGCCCCACACATACCAGCCCGACACGGCGCCCAGGTCGTCATTGCCGGGCAAACCGTTCGGCCCCGTGCCAAAGGCGCTCGCCATGATCTGCTGGACGACATTCTGCGTACCCGACGGCGAACCCGCCCAGTTATACAACCAGGGCACCTCGAAGGTCGGCTCGTTGCCCATATAGAAATTGGGCAGCGTCGTACCCGCGTTCAGCACGGTAAAGAACGTGTTCAGCCGCGACACCACCGCCGTATTTCCGCCAAGTTGTGCGAACAGCCCGGTCGGGTTGAACGGCACCATCCATGTGTACTGCTCAGCGTTGCCCTCCACGTAGTTGTCGGTGCTGCCCTGGTTCTCCGGAATCCACGTGCCGTCGGAGTTGCGTGCGGCGATCAGAGGCGGCGTCAAGGAAGTGTTGAGCAGGTTCTGCCAGTAGGCCGAGCGGCTACGAAGCATTTTCCGGATCGCCGTGTTGCCCAGTGCACCGGCAAACTGCGAGATCGCGAAATCGCTGCTGCCGTACTCCAGCGTGGACGAAGCCTGCCCCCATTCACCGTTCGTGATGTAGCCGAACTGTAGATAGCTGGCGCGCCCGCCATTGGTCGTCACGCCGTTGCACGCGGTGCCGGGAATGTTGGCCATCTGGATCATATGGCTCAAGGCGCCCGCAGTATCGAACTTGCGCGCACCGAAAGCATATGCGCCCGCCACGATAATCGAGCCGGCGTCGCCCGGCATCACGCCGTCTTCGACGTTGTCGTTCACCCAATGCGGAATTGCCCCGCACTGATCCGCATCGTTGACGAGCGACTGCGCCATATCGCTCGTTTCCTCAGGAAATAGCGTGGCTTTGAGCGGTATCAGCGAACGATAGATGTCCCACCCCGAAAAGCTGGTGTACTGCGCAGCATGGCCAGCGCTGACCTGATGAACCTTCTGGTCGAAGCCGATATATTGACCGTTCACATCGCTGAATACGCTCGGTGCCCATGATGCGTGATAGAAAGCCGTATAGAACTTCGTCAACGCTGTGGTATCGCTACTGCTTACCTGAATGGTGTTGAGGCGCTGATTCCATATCGCATCGGCAACCTTCCTGACACCGTCAAAATCCCAGGAGGGGTTTTCTTCCTGGAGATTGTTTTTGGCGTTTGCGATGCTCACATATGAAATACCGATCTTCATCATGACAGTGGCGCCTTTGCCGAAATTCATCACGGCAACGCCATTGTTGAAGGATGAAGTCTTTACAAATGGCTGACTGAACTCCGCATAAAAGTACACCGGGACATTCGTTGAATTACCGCAAAAATGGCCACCCGTGGTGCTGCCCGAAATGGTTCTCGCGTCGACCTGCGTGACCGAGCCGGCTACGCTGGTCTGCGTGTTTGTATACGTCGTGTTGAGCACGAGCGTCGAAGGCTGATTGTCAGGATAGGTGAAGCGACCAAAGCCGGTACGCAGGGTTGCAGTCAACTCGACCTTAACCTGGTTATCGAGCACTACGGAATAGGCTCCCGCTACTGACTTCTCGTTGGTATGGCTAAACGTCTGCGTGAGCGGCCTGGTGGCATCGAGCGTCGGCATGACGGGGAATTCGCCGTCATTTCCGGAACAACCGGCGCCGCTCATATGGGTGAGACTGAAACTCTGGATCGAGCCGATGTCGTAGTAGTAACCGGCCGGCGAACCGGGCTCCGCGCTGTTCGAGGGAGCCGAGGTGGTATTCGTATCGGGTGCCCACTGCACCATGCCGTTCGGCAGTCCCGCTGCCGGCACCACACTGCCGGCCTGCCCTGCTGGCACGGGGTTCGGAGAGTTGCTGGCCAACGTGCCGATCAACGGGTTGACATACCGCGTCAATTGCATGGTGCCATGATCTGAAGCGGGAATTTGCCCGGCCGCGGCGACAGCCGCGTTGGCACTGCTGGAACCGGCACTGGAACTACCCTGAGTTGCACCCTGAAGCTGGTCAGCCGCGACAGCGGCGGAGCCGGACTGGCCTGGACTACCTCCTCCACAACCCGCCAAAGAACCAATGATGATCATGGCGGCCGCAAGACGGCGTAAATCTATCATGGCTGTCTCCTGAGTATTACTACGCGTATCTGGTTTTGTTTAGTTATCCTGTTTATCCAGGTAGCATGTGGTATCTGGCTCGAAGTCATGCTATACGAGACATTTGAATGGCGTCAATTGATTATCTATTGGTGTTTTGTGTTTATCAGAAATTACTAAACAAGCGAACTCCTGACGCAACTTCGCATGTTAGGCGCTTCGCATAATCGGTCCAACATGTACGAGCATGTTTACGGCGAAGACGACTGAGTTCACGCGTGTCAGATTTTCATGCAGGCGCGCAATTGCGCTAAAAGTGCCCGAACCGGTTATTCGGATCGCATGAACGAACTCGGCTGGACGAGGTGCAAATCGATCAGGCTGCTGCCATCGAGCAGGAACGACCGATGCGTACCGTTTTTATCCGCCCACAGGTAGGAGCGAGCGCATGATTGAAGCTACTGATTTTCTGGCCATGACAGCTGCCTTACGCGACGGTTATCGCAATGAGGTCGTCACGACGGTCAACAATCACGACATTCACGTCAGCGTGATGGAAGTGCCGTTCTTCTGGCATTTCCATCCCGATTCCGATGAGACGTTCATCGGAATCGAAGGCGTATTGATCATTGATTTTGAAGAAGGGGCAACGGAGTTGCGCGCGGGTCAGCTGCTGACCGTCCCCGCAGGCGTGCGCCACCGCACTCGTCCTGGCGGCGCACGCTCGATCAACCTGACGGTGGAAAAAGCCAATGCCACGACGATCCGCTGTGACGCTCCCCGGGAAGGGTGACTACATTGCCGCTCAAACGACGGAGCAATCGAGGCCTGCTCGTTGTCCGGCGCCGTAAACGGCATCGCGCAAATCGATTGTGTATTGGCCATTCATGCCCTCGTACAGCGTGTTCGACAGCGAGACGACCGTCAGTCCACGTGCGCGGTCGACGAACCACGAGTGGCCGTAAACTCCGCCCCAGCGCCACGTCCCTGGCGATTCCGGCGATGCCGCTGCGCGGGGATCCCGCAGCACCGAAAAGCCGATCCCGAAGCCAACGCCGGGCCTGTCCGGCAAATCGAAGGCGCCGGTCTGCACGCGCCCCATCTCGTCCACGAGCGCAGATGGAAGCAATGCCCCACCGCCCGCGCGCAGCGTGTCCAGCACATTCAGCACGTCGCCCGCGGTGCCCACCATGCCGGCGCCACCAGATGCGAAAGCATGCGCGTCGAGCGCGCGAGCCGTTGAATACGTCACCCCAACCGTTCCTTCCACTACAGGCACGGTCTCGTTCTCGGCAAGCCTGTGCGGCTGTGGCGTGTCGTTCACGTACGGTGTCGCGAGCCTCGCGGGATCGAGCGCGACGAATGCCGTGTCGCGGGCGCCAAGCGGACGAAGCACCAGCGCACTGACTGCATCGGCGAGCGGCATGCCACAGACGGCCTCGATCAGCGCGCCCGTCACGTCAAGCGCGACTGAATAGTTCCAGCTCGTTCCGGGCGCATATAGCAGAGGCGCGCTCGCGATCCGGCGTACGTTTTCGCCTAGCGTAATGGCTGTCCCGTCGAGCCCATCCGATACAGCGGCGAGCGCATAGGGTCCGTTCGCGTCGGCTTCCGCAAAGCGGTAACCAAGGCCCGCGCTATGCGTAAGCAGCTGACGCACCGTGATCACGGGCACGCGGCCGTCAGGGAGCGCCGGGCGGAAATCGGGCAGCCAGCGGGTGACATCATCGTCGAGCGACAGCTTGCGTTGCGCCACGAGCACCATTGCAGCCGTCGAGACGATCGGCTTCGTCACCGACGCGAGCCTGAACAGCGTGTCCTCGCGCATCGGCGCGCGCGATTCGCGGTCCGCGAATCCGGCCGCGCAGTGATAGACGAGCCGCCCATCGCGCGCGACCAACACTACGGCACCGACGAGACTCTGCGCGGCGATCGCCCGCGAAAGCACCGCATCGACACGCTCGGCGGGCGCGGCATCGGTGGACGGTTGCAATGACGATGCTGGACTGAGCGGCATAGACGGCTCCTTCGTGATAGGTCTAGCCGTTATCTTAGGAGAATCCGGTTCGCGATCGCGATCAACCCATGCGCGGGAAAGGACATTCGGTGGTTTGCATGCTCGGCAGGCGAATGCTGTCATTTGTACTTCGGCTCCGCGCCACGCTGAACGTCCGCCCAGGGTCGACTACGGTCGGACCCATCAGGCGTATCCGATGGGGCCGATCAAGCAGTTTTACAGGACTGCCAGGTAATACGCAGCGCCAGTAACGGGCGTTGCACTAGCGGCAAGCACCCGCGCCATCGCGCCTCACACGCCCAGCAGGTCCTGAAGCCGCTGAATGACGTCCGGCCATCCCTTGCCCATACCCTGGAAGGCTGCCTTGCCGAGCGGTGAATCGAGATCGAAGCCCTTGTGCTCGAGTGACAGGCGGGTACCGCTTCCTTCGGCTGCGAGCCGCCAGGTGATCGTCGTGTTCAACGTGCCGGGTGCGAACGAATAGGACAGCAGCCGTTCATGCTCGACGGCGACGACCTCACAGGGCTGCAGGCCCCACGGCCCCATATCCAGCGTGAAGCGATGCCCGACGACCGCGCGAACATCGCCAGCCGCCCACCATCTGGCGTGAATGGCAGGGTCGGTCAGGGCAGTCCAGACCCTAGTCTGCTGTCAGCCGGCCCATCAGTCGACTTCGAGATTCCTGTCATCCCTCAACCCTGCAGAAAGTAGACCCAGTCATGCCAGTACGCGCAGTCGCGCGGCTCCGGTTCCTCTTCGATCAGGGGACACGTGCTGCCATCAAGCCAGTGTCCAAAGTGCGTGCGGACTGGCTCCGGAATTTCGCGCAATCTGACGTATCGGGTGCCCCCAACTGCGGTATGCACCGGCACCTCCGGCAGCTGCGGACGCGACGGCAACTCCTCGGCATTGCCTCCCAGTGCCACGGCGATGCTGCGGGCAACGAGGTCCCAGACAGTTGCCGACCAACGCGGATAGGCCCGCACGTGCCCGGTGCCAACACGACCCACGCCGGCCTCGTCGAGTCGCGCTTCATAGTCCGCGTGCACGCCATCGGCGACGCGACAGATGTCAGCCGTGGCGATCACCCGCTTGTCCGATTCCCGGCCGCTGGGCCACAGTTCAACCGTCACTCTCAGCATGGATTTCCCAAATCGCAGTGAACGGGCCGGGCGGACGCGTGGCCGGCCCGTGTTTCGATCAGGGTCACTCATGCCCCCCGCCTGGTTTGCGAAGGGCGCGTCCCACCGCGGGTTTCGCTGGTTGACCACGAGGCGAGCGTCATCGTCAGGAACACCGATCCCCGCGCGTGCCAAAGACCAGTTCGCTGACTAGTTCGAGTCTGCCGCCGGAAGCCGGCGCCGGGCGGGTGCAAGGCATCAGGCCACCTGCGTCAGTTGCGTACCAGAAACAACTCGAACCCGTAGCAGGGTCATCCATACGCCAAAGGCCGGTTACCTGACACAGTTGCGCCGCGTCGTCATCGTCCGCGGGATCGAGCACATACACAGTGAATGTCCCGGGCTCTAGCTCAGCTGCGGCTTCGACCAACGCCTCGGGGCCGCCGACGAGCCAGCCTTCCGGAAGGTCGGGTCTGGTACGCAGGTTCCGGGAAGGGATGACCAGGAAACTGGACGTCTCACCCGTCCACGCCAGGAACCGCCAGGCCTTCCACGACGGTACTTCCCGTACTCCCCTCCTGGGGTGGGTTTCCTCCCAGTCAGTTTGCGTCACCAGCATCCATCTTCCTTACTTCAAATTGCTGTTCACACATCCAGGTTCAGCGGCCTATCGCACGCCGCAGGCAACGAGTGGCCGGCGGCAGGTTCGATTTTCCACACGCGGTGCATCTGCCGGTCCGTCAGCTGCGGCCCTCCACACTGCCCCACGCCCATCGTTCTCCAGTGATAAGGCGCATTATCGCGGCTAAGGCGGCTAAGGCGGCTAAGGCGGCTTCTGGCCGCGCGGGCATCAGAAAAAAACCGCAAACCTTTACGGCACTTGGGTTTCGACGAAGCAATACACACCTAACTCCCAGTGTACTGGGAAGACAAATTATAGCGCCAACCGGACAGTGCTCCCATTTCACTGGGAGAAAAATTTGGAGTTGGCCGAAGTCTTTGGCGCTGTCTTGCGCGAGCACCGCATTCGCGCCGAGCTAACGCAGGAGCAGCTCGCCTTTGAGGCAGATATCCGGCGCAACTACGTCAGCATGCTGGAACTCGGTCAGCATCAGCCGACATTGACGATGCTATTCACGCTTTCGGCTGCTTTGAAGTGCTCGCCCAGTGAACTCCTCGTCGAGGTCGAACGGAAGCTCAAGAGAGCTCGCAGCTCGTCGAAGAAAGCGCCAAAGGTGACCAAAAAGCGCGTGAAGACTTCAAGTGACTCCACGCGTGGAGGCGACGCGGCCGGTCGATCGGGTCGCAGCAGCCGCAGCGCCGGCTAAGCCCAGTATCCCTTCCTGAGAGTCCACAGCCAGTGCGCAGGGACTCCATACGATCTCAACGCACGTGAGCTGCTCCATCTACCACGTTATGCCTAGCGGCCATTCCGCTTGCACAACGCGCTAGGCCGCGCGAAATTTTCTACGCCCAACGTGTTTTTCGAGCCTTCAACCGCCTGTACGGCGTGAGACGTCAACACTAACGATTGGGGCGAAATCGCGAATCTAGTGCGCGACTATGCATCGGGGTGCTATTCGAATGCATTGCACTTCAGGTCTAGTGGTTAAATCTGGGGACAATTATATTTATGCTTACATGAACGCCCCCGTTTGCGCCAGGTGTTCGATGTCTTGACGAATGGGATGGGCTGCACGTCTACATCCGGCACACTGTTCAGTGAGATGGAATTATCGACACTGGGACTATTGATACTGGTCCGGTGCTTTTGCCCCCCGCTCCCCCAGCGACCTGGTTATTTTCCGTCGACAATGTGATTGGCCCAATGGGAGGAGATGGGGGTTCCGCAGTCGCAACATTTGAGAGCACGCGACCAGCGTCATCCACTGACATGGTTGCCGTCCTAGGCTGGACCACCTGCCCGCCAGCAAGCACTTTACCGTCGCTACCGAGAAGGAGATAGAGGAGTTGGACTGTCGTGCGGTATGTTAGCTCACCATTTCGGTACCAATGTGTGATAACACCGCCGCTTGCACCAATCTCGGTAGGTATGACCAAGAGGCGTCCGTCAACTCCGCGCCCGAACTTCGCGGCGAGCTGAGAAAAAGTCTGGAAGGTTGACATCGACTTTCCGGTCGGTACGGTATTTAAGGACGATACGAATCCCTCCCACGCAGAGATTGCTTTGTTCAGAGCCGCTTGCTTGTTCTTATAGTCGGCGGTGAACTTGTTATCTACCTTCGCGAGTTCCGCAGTCACAGAGCTCAGTAATAGACGAGCCTGGCTCGCCTCAGCTTGAGTCTCCTGATAAGCCTCGATAAAGGCGTTATCGGTCGCGCTCGCGTACTGGCCAAGGTAAATGCTAAGATTTGAGTGCTTAGCTTGGAGGCCCGCCTGTATGCCACCGACAATCACTGTTGGGTCTAGTGTTCCGGCGATAGGCGAAAGAGATGCATCATTCTTCGTGAGGGATGCAAGACCCACGACTGCGTTGATTCCGGCAGGAACCAGCATCAGTGCTGGAGCCAAGAATTTGTTGTCGTACCCCTGCGTGATGGCCTTTGGTGGCTGCGACGCGAGACCGACCGCCTCGCTCAAGGTCTCCTTGAATTGATTCATTTCAATCAAGGCAACTTGTTCGTTAACAAAATCTGCCGCGTCAACAGTGTCTGTAATCAATGATACGCGCCCGCTCACGGACGCGATTGCTTGACCAACCTGTTGCGCCGCATCGTAGAGCGCGAGCGACTGCAACCATGTTCCGATATGGTCTGCGGCTCCCGGATTCGTTATCTGCCCCTTTCCACCTTGCACATTCTGCAGAGAGTTCAGAGCTTGAATGTAGGGCGCTAGTTTCGCTAGGCTGGCTTGATTCGCGATCGCGTCAGCACATCGAACTGCGGCCTGAGAATACGCTGCGACAGCATCAGACGAAGCATTTGCCGGTGCCGTGAGGTTGGTGCTCGTGCAATCGATGCCCGCGAGAGAAGCGGTAGAGTTCCCAGACGTCGTTCCCGTATCGGCAAGACAAACGGCTGCGGTTAAGGAGATTCCTGTCAATATACCTACGAGAGCAAAAATCCTCATTGCTTTCTCCCACCCACGTCGACCGAGAACACGCTTAAACGTGGCGAGCAATTGCGATTCGAACAACGTCACCCGTTTGGCCCAGATCTACCAATTTAAGAACTGCCCAGTCGCTGCTCTGTGTCACAACACACGGATAGCAGCAACTTCAACCATGTCGAACGGCGTGCAGGTTCTGAGATGGTGTTCTGTAGGTGAACGCGCGAGATTGTGAGTTCCACGATTGGCCGTGCCTTCGCGGCCGTCTGGAGCTGTTTCGCGTCGTGGAGTTACGCGGCCGTGGTCAATCCGGCGAGAAGATTCCTTAGAGGACTCCCGGGCCACACTATGGCCACCGGAGTTGCCGACAGGCATTTCCGCTCGGACGCCGCGACAGTCGCATGTGTCAGCAGGCGCCGCCGCTGTTGCGAAGCTTACAAAACCATTAAACCCACGTTCAAATAGCTCTGGTACCAGTAGCTGTCGCCGGTAACGAACCAAGGTTCTCCGACTCCGAGAACATCGTCCTCGGTCGTAGTGGCGCATCCGGTACAAACACCTTTTCCAGGACGAACCAGATGACCAGCTTTTCTGATGCTGAACTTCTGCGGTTGGACGAACGGTAGCCTCGGGAAAAGACGGCGGCTGCGTGAAACAGCCTCCCCGGTAGCTCTTAGTCGGCGCACGACGGTGTTCAGAAGCCGGTCGATACTGCATCGGCATTTCCGGCAGTTCACTGGCGTGCGCCCGTTGCAATACCCAGCAACTGCGGGAGCATGAATCGCGCAGACTGATGTTGGAAGGGCGGTGCTGACGTGGCGACCGCCGCGTTGGGAGTCAGCGCGTTGCGCGTCGACCATCGGCTAACGGCGGGATGAAACAAAAAAACTCTGCTCTCGATAGATCAAATCAAGCAGTGAGAGCGCGGCTTCTGCGTCCGCTTCGGAAGGTACAGTAGTAGCTCGATCGATCTGCTCTGCTGACTACTTCCCTCTCGCTTGCTTGCAGTGTTGCAAGAATGCTCGCCACATTGCCCAGCACTTCCCGCCCTTTCGCAGCACAGATTTTCCCAAGCGGCACAAGATCCTTGGCGTTGGTTTCTAGCGCTGCCGATCCGCGAAGCCGTTCGGCGTTGAGCGCTGCAGTCGCAGCTTCTCGACATCGGTCAATCACACTCTCCGCGTCGTCGCGAAACGCTGCGTTCGCGGCCTTTTCGTATTGCTCGAAGACGAGTCCTGCGAATTGCTCCGGAAGCAGTCCGGTATTGCGCTGCATCGCCTAGAAATTGATTGTAGCAATCGATCTATCGCCACACTTCGGTTGCCAGTGGCTAACGAATAGTTCGTATTTTACAGGAAACGTGGTGAGCAATCGCGGGATCAGGTCATACAGCAACCCCAACTGGACACGGGAAGCTTGATCACCTGAGATCCCCGTCAAAGTATTTCGCCAAGCTGTACTCGCACACTGTCTGGTAATTCCGAGCGATAGATCTCTCGCCATACTCTTTCGAAGGCATGTCGGGGGTGCTTCCGGATGATTCGGCGCACCGCTAATAGAACGTCGTTTGCTTGACTTAGCAAGGCGTGCTTGTCGATAGCCGCTACCGCTTGGACGGCGTCGAGAAGTTGGTCTTCAGGAGTGGCGGCAGCGTTGACCCTATTTCCCCAAGCAATTGCGAAATCAGATAGGCGGTCTTGCGGCGGGTACTCTTGCCTCGTGATAATTTCTAGTGCAATTTCCGTATCCGATCGCGCTGCTTCTTTCTTGTTCTGCGTCAGACGTGCGTAACCCCTGTTACTGTAGATGCACTGCTGCATCGTTAAATCTGCGCGAATTCGAGCGAGGAACTCTACGCAGCGGTCCAGCCGGACTTCTGCACCAGCAGGATCGCCCAAGTCGGTCATCTCAGAGGAAATGGTTTGACCAAGATGGAGCAACATAATCGCGAGCTCATCGACATTTTTGTCCAATCGATTGAGAAATGCATCCGCCAACGCTGCCTTCACTTCAGGCCTTTGATCGGCACGCCAAGAATTTCGGACAGTCAGAAGTTCCGTCGGGGTCTTTGCATGGTCGACATCAACCACTATCCGCGCCGTGTCAAATCTATCGATTGCTAGACCGATGTACTCCCCTCGCGCCGGGGGCTCTGTTGTGTGAGCCATTCGGAGATTGTAATCAACGCTCTCAATGTTTTGACCTGCCCTTGTTTTAAGCTCACGAGACCGTTCCCATGCTGCGATCGCGGCGTCCTTGTTACCTTTTGAAAACCACAGCAACGAGCCGTATATGTTAAAGAAATTGCCTGCATTAGGGTCGTCGTCTCCGAGAAACCGATTGACCACGTCCTCTGCCACCTTGAATGCGTTGGGCAAGTCGTCAGATTCCAGCAGAAGGCGAGCCAACTGATAGCGTGCGAATACCCATTCCTGCGGCGAATTTTCCCTTAACGTTGTGCCATATTCACTTGATTGATCGGTGTGAGAGCGAATAAGCACAAGCATCGCTTTGCTGAGGTCATTTTTCTCATGTTTGAGAACGGTTTCCGCGAGTTCGACCAGCAGCAAGAGCATCATGGGCCAACGGTTGGCGGGAAGAGTCCCGGCGACATTGACGAGCTGAAACGTCATATCCGGTGTGGTTCTGCCGATTCCCTGTAACCGATCGTGCAATATCCTCAGGAAGATAATTGCTGATTGGGTTGGTTCCAGCGCCTGGAGCGTTTCAATGTAAACTTCAATGAGTCGCAGCGTTTCGCCAGTCGGATCAGCCTCGACGAAACGTCGCGTAATGTCCGTGACGCGAAGCATCTCTGGAGTAGGCAGTTTTAATTCCTGAAAGGCTGTCCACCTTGTCGTCCCTTCAACAAGGACAGCCCCAGACCGTCGAACAGCCTCTTGAGGGGCTTCGCTTGTCGCCCATTTGGCGAGCTTACTGAATGCGCTGGCCATTTCCTGATAGGCTGAAAACCCGAAAGGATGCTGCTCAGTACGACCAAGGAGGAATGACGTTTCTGCAAAGCCTGCCCACGCGGCAGCCGCAAGCCTACTGTCGCCCAGCCGGTTCGCGCATCCGGTTGCTTCGCCGTAGTAGAGTCGCGCAGTTTCAATCGCGAACAACGCAAGGTAGCTATCGCCAAGGGCGAGCAATGCCATCGTTCTGCGCCATTCATCAAGTCTGCGAATTGCGAGCTTCAAAGCCTCCTCGCCTTTGGCGATAGCTACCTCGGCCTGACCGAGATGTACCTTTACCTGCATCGACAGCACAAGAAGATCACAGAGATCAGCACTACTCCGGAGCGTTCTGAAGATGTGTTCTGCCTCAGCAAGACGCTCGGGTAAATCGTCTATGCTCGGAACGTTATCCATCGCTCTTCCTGCCGCCACATGTGCGGCAAATGCGCATCGAACTTCAGCGAGAATGCGACGCGCGTGCACTGCGATCGGCACCGGTTGGTTTGTGCTCTCAAATATCAACGAGGAAGCTTGACGAGCCCTTTCTGACATTACTGGCCATCCGCGCAACTCGCCTATCTCTGCCATCAGATCGTATAGACGTCGGGTGATTGCGGGAGCCTGTCCACCTAGCTCATTGATTGCGCGACGTACGCAAGCTTCCGCGCCGGTAAAGTCACGCTGACGTGTCAGTTGACGAACAACGAGTTCTGTCCCGAGAAGATAATGCGGCGAATTCGACGGGGCTCGCTCTACCTTGACATGGTCTGGGTAGTCGTTGATAGCTAGGCGCATCCAGAAAGCCTGCTCATCCCTAGTACGCTCGCCATCGTGATCCTTCATGCGCCTTCGACACTTTTCCGCGAACAATGTGAGTGCTTGTTGCTCTCCTCGTCGGGTCCGGGTTGTCAAAAGTGCGTCGAGCATAGGACACGCAAGTCGACCCCAACGCGTTTCACCAAGAAACTCTGAAGACATGCTAAGGAGGATCGCTTGCTCGATAGCTTCGATGTCAGCCGAAACTCTCGAGATGACACCCGGAGCACGTTGATCTTCAAAGGCGGTCAGATCACTGCAGAAGTATTCGGCGGTTGAGGAAACGAATCCGGCGACAACATTCGCCTTCAACCTAACATCAATAGCATCCTGTCTTGCCAAGGCCGGTGCAAGTAGCGGGTGGAAATTAATGAAGCTGTCCCAGACCGTGAGAATGCCGGATGACTCGGCGGTCTCAGTCCAATCCCCTATCGGACTCTGTATGTTGAGTTTTGATACACACAGAAGAAACAGGCTTTCTGATACACGAAGCGGCATCAGCCCGGCTAGTATTGTGAGGACGTTGGTCCAATCGTATCGAGCCACCGTAGCTCGGATGGTCATGGCTAGAATGGTTTTACGGCCGAGTCCAACGAGAGAATTCTGAACTTCCTCCTCCGTCTCCTCGAATCCTTTGCTTCGACTTAGCTGACAAAACGCCTTCAGCAGAACGGGACTGGCGAATAGCCGTAACAAATCAGTTTTGGTGCGCCCACGAAGCACATCGTCCACGAAGTCGCAATTGGAAACGCCTCTACCGAACAACATGTACAGAATGTCGTCGGCGTTGACGGGTGTAACCTTGACGATATCGAATGAAGGCAATTGAGGCGGGCTGCATTCAACAACGATCACCAATTGGGCCGAAGATAAAGCACGTAACTGTTCAATCGCACGATGTGCAGCTTGACCGCTACGACCGTTCCTAATACCAACTACGACAAGGTCCGCCTGTGCCGCAGAGGCAACCGACTTCTCAATTGCGCGCGACAGCTTTTCTCCGCTTCGGTCCAAACCGTGCCGAAGCACGATTGTGTTGCGCTCGGGATTTAAAGAGGCAATTATGCGAAGCACCTCGAGCGCCGCAAGCCACTGCCCTCCAAGGCCTAGGCCACCGATAGTGACGTTCCGTCCGCGCAGAAGTGACGCCAGAGTATGGTAAGCCGCGTCTTCAATCGCTCGCATGTCGGTGGCTATCGACCTTGCGACTGAGTCCAGTCGTCCACTAGCTGGCGTATTCACGATGAATCGGACATCCTCGTGGACATATGCGACCGGCGTCCACCAATCCGCAAGCTTGATGTACCCGGTACGAGTCTTGCGGCTAGGAGAAGCACGTAAAGCTCGTCGCGCGGATCTGATTGCTTTTATGAGCGACTCTCCGCTCGCGAGCGCGCCGTAGAATGCGGCTGTAAATATCGGTGCAGCGTCGGCCCGCAAATCGTAAGCCATGGCGACGATTGCCGGGATGCCTGCGTCGAGCAAAGTCGCGGGGAATGAGGTTTCGTGGCTATCGCCAGTTGCAAACCGCCCCGATCGGCATGCATTTGTAACTACCACGCGAACGTCGGTTCCCTTAAGCGTTCGAGCAATTTCGAATGCTGGGATCCATTCCCTCCCTCCGTCTTGAGTCTCCATGGCAATGCCAAACACTCCGCCTTTGCTGCTGCCTCCGTGCACATCAAACTGTACAACCGTGAATGGCCTATTGAGTGCATAGGCTTCGGCAAGCGTTTGCTGAAGCGTCAGAAAGTCCGCTTTGAGGAGAAGCTCGACATCGATTCCGAGCGGCCGTAATGAAGCAAGTGCTCGCGCGACGGGAAGTGGCGGGACGTCCCACTGTGCTGCCGGACGACTAACGACAAGGAGTACACGCAGCGGTATAGCGGCTGCGGCCTCCGCTATCGGCTCCGTGGTAAGGGCGCGGACTATCGCGCCAGTGGACGGGAATGTGGCGCTTTGTTCAATGAGCTCCCACGGAAGGCTGTGAACGAGCGGGCGGCTGCTCACAATTCTTACGCTCTCGTTGGCTGATATCCGACAGACTGGCATTGCCAATCGCGATGAAAATACCTCCAGCAACTTCTCGATGCGCTCCGCGCGGTCTCGAGCCGCCTTTTCTCCTCGGCCCGGAAATATCTCAAGGTACCAGCGCAATATGTCTAGATCCGCGGCGGGTATAAGATGTGATGGATTGATTTCGCAATAATCTTCAAATTCCACTGAATATTGGCGCTCTGCGTCCCAATCAATAACAAGCTCCGTCATGAGTCGCTCTCTGGATCCGGGGGGCGGTCGTCCAACGATTTTTTAAGCCTGACTACGGCGGGGATAGTCTTTTCAACGATTACATCAATATCTGGCACCAGCTTAATCTCCTCGGCATGCTCGATCTGGATTCTCTGGACCATCTCGATTCGAATTACCTCTCGCTCTAACTTTTCCTTCGCTGCCTTGCGCTCTCGGTCAAGAATCTGGAAGTAGAGTTGTGCAGACGCCACAACTAATGCAGCGGCTGCAAGTACCACGGCGAGATCGTAGATTTCTTCGCGCTCGGAGCTGGGATCAAGTATTTCGTCAACCGCGCTCGGTAGCTCCTCCCCGAACTCATCCCTCAATGCGAGTGCCGTTCGCCGTGCGAGAAATTGGATTTCCTGGTTATGCATCACGCCTGTGCCTCCTTCAGCGAAGAGGTGCTCTGATACCGCCTTCAGTGAGTGCGACAGATGCGGCTGAGCCATCGTAGAGGCCTTACGGGCCTTACGGAGGGCCACCGCAACTGCTTCCTCAATCACCATACGCTCTGATCGCTAATGTTTAGGGAAAGAGTTTGCATTTGAACGTGCGCTAGCGAACATACATTGGACTTCGGAGGCCAATTGACGTCGGATGGAATAAAGGGGCCGGATCTTTGCACGCATGTAATCGAGCGATATGCGCGTTGCGAGACCGTCAATGGCGTTGGGCCCGCTCAGCGCATCACAAGCTCTAATAGCCGGACGTTGAGAACCACATAAAGCATCTGCGCTACCGAAATAGCGGGCACAGGGTTACGAGAAGCGCGAAAGTTGGATACCCACCCAGGCTCGTTATTCGCGAGACCGCGTTTCGTTCACTGGAATCGGCGGCGCAAGAGACGAGGTGAGCACTGAAGAATTCCGAACTAGTGATTCGATTGAAGACCGCAGCCGACCGACAACTGTGCACCACAATGGCGACATCAACTAAACGACAGTCTTGTGGAGTTCATCAATTAATGTCGCGGTTTTCCAACCAATTCTTGTCGTTTTGAGCGTCGAAATCCGCCTCCATAAACGCGTGATGCCAGCAAAGACACGCAATTCATGTCGCTTTGACACACGACCGCTTAAAATATATTACAAGGCCCTTTATTTGCAAACAGTGCTCGTAATCTGGAACGCTCTTATCGAACACTCATTCATCTTCCGACTCGACCCGCAGTTTCCTCGGTTCTCACAACCACTGCTTTCACGAGCGTGATCGCCCTTGAGGTCAGATCGCTTTGTGACATCATCACAGATTCGAACCACAAGCATAGGACTGAAAATCAAAATGCGATCATTATATTTATGTTAAATGCAATCTCGCTGCCTTCACCGCCCCCGGTGCTATCGTCGGGTAAACCAATCTTGTTTCAATCTTTAAAGTAACTTTGTTCCATCGCTGAAGCACCTCTTTCCCGCGAGTTCACGAACGCAAATCTGCTAACTTTCTACTGCAGCCAGCACGATCTGCCTGGGCGCTGCGGGGCCGTGGCGTCGTGTTTGCTTCGTCGCCATGCCATATCCTCGACCGGTTCAGTTATCCACGCACGTGATCGATCGCTCACACATTGCTCGATGGAAGAGTATCAAGCAGTGTCCCGGCTTCTCGAAAGTCCGCGGTGTCGAAACCTTCAGAGAAGAAGTCGAACACTTCAGACAGCACTTGCCTCGCTTCGGTTGATCTGCCTGCACGCTGCCACAGGCGGACCAGACTCGACGCCGCGCGCAGTTCCAGTGATCTGGCGCCCTGGGCGCGAGCCACTGCAATCGCCTTGAGAAAACAAGCTTGTGCCGCTTCACTGCACGCGGGGACATGCTCGTCTTCACCCAACACTCCGAGCATAATGATTCCCTTTAGCCTATACAATTCGGCCTCGTAGCAACGTTCACCGGTTGCGTCCACGTTCGCTATGGCTTCTTCGATCGTGCGCAGGCCGCCCTCCCGGTCGCCGGTCCGCCACTGGCAGTCGGCAAGGATGGTCCGAATATATGAGCTATGTTCCTCGCCGCCTGTAGACTGTTCGGTGTTCAAGCCTTCACGCAACTGAGTGATTCCGTCTTGCATGCTTTCCGTTGCAGTCGTCGCCCAGCCACGGAAAATGTTTCCCCACGCAAGCCAGTATGGCAACCGCTGCTCACTCGAGACGGCGATGACCGCTTCGGCCCGCTCTCGAACCAGCGATGCCTCTCGACGCAGTTGATGCAACTCGGCCGAGTACGCCAGCGCGAACGCCAGCGTCGGACCGTGGGCGAGCTTCTGCGCAAGTGCAAGCGACTCGAGACTTCGTTTGCGCGCCTGTTCGGGATATCCTTGGAGCCACAGAATCAAGGCCAGAAAGTTCAATGCCCGGACGCCTGGATCAACGCCATGAGCAAAGGCATGGGCCTGATGCCGCTTGGGATCATAGAGGGCGAGCGCCTGTTCCTCGTGTGCGACCGCTGAGCCCAACTCGCCTTGGTAGAACAGACAAGCACCGAGTGCACCGTGCGCCTCCACGAGCCAATCCGCGTCCTGTGCTCGCAGCGCCATGCGAAGCATCTGTTCGCCGACCTCGCGCGCGTCTGCGTGCTGTGCGCGCGAGACGTAGTGGATTCTCAATCCAAGCAGCACCGCGAAAAGCTGCGACGTCTCATCGAGCTGCTCGCACAATTGCCGTGCACGCGTATAGGTCAGACCCACCTCCGGCGCGCTATAGCCGCGTACATCCATCAAGGCGGGACCGAGTGCAAGCAGCAGCATCAGCTCGCGGGACGCGCGTGCCGGCGTATCGGGCAGTCGCTCGAGCAGACCCAACGCGGCACCGAGGTGATGCATCGCAACCGGATGGGCCCCATGCCTGAGCGCCTGCTGCGCGGCACGGTGTAGGTACTCCACAGCCTTCGGAATATTGCCGCTCAAACTGTAGTGATGTGCAAGCTCGCTGCAGTAGTCCGCGATTCGCGTGGGGAACAGCGCTTCGATGGCCTTCGCAGTGCGCTCGTGCAACGCGGTGCGCCGCTCAGTTAGCAGCGAGTGGCCTGCCACCTCCTGCGTCAGTGCATGTTTGAACGAATATTCCACCTCTGGGAAAGCGGGCCGCCCGTAAATGAACTCCAACGCTTCCAGGTGGCCAAGCAATGAGCGCAGATCGTCGTCCGTACGCGCGAGTCGCCCGGCACAGATACGCTGGATCAGGCTGAATGGAAACTCCTTGCCGATCACCGCGAGCGTCTGCAACATCTCCTTCTCCGCGAGCGGAAGCCTGTCAATACGTGCGGCGAGCACACCCTGCACGGTGGTCGGGATGTGAAGGGCGGTTGGTGTTCGTTCGACCCGGTATCGCCCGGGTTCGCCAAGGAGGGAACTCTCCTGCGCCAGCGTCTGGACCACTTCCTCCATGAAGAACGGGTTGCCGTCCGTCTTTTCGAGGATGAGTTGCTTGAGGGGCAAGAGGGAGACATCGTTGCCGAGCAGGGCCGCGAGGAGTCCGCGGGCTTCCACCGGCCCGAGCGATTCGAGGCGGAGCTGGCCGCACTTCCAGGCAGGCTGATACTCCGGCCGATAGTTCACGAGCAACAGGATACGCGTACCCGGCACGCGCTCGGCAAGGTAGATTAGGAAGGCCTCGGTCTCCCGGTCCAGCCATTGCAGGTCTTCGAACAGCAACTCAATCGGCTGCCTCTGACTTTCGCGCGTCAGAAGTAGCGTGATTGCGTTGAACGTCCGGTCCCGCCGAACCTTTGGATCCATATCCGCCAGCGCTGAATTTGCTTCGCCCGTGCCCAGCAGATAGAGCAGGTAGGGCATGAGATCCTCGAAACTTCGCTCGAGCGTCAACACCTTGCCGACGGCCTTCTCACGGCAGCGTTGTTCATCGTCCCGCGCGGTGATCTGAAAATAGCTTTTCAAGAGCTCGATCAGCGGCAAATTGGCGAACGCCTTGCCATGCGAAACAGAAAACGTTTCCAGCACCAGACACCCTCTCCGCGAACGCTCCTTAAATTCGTGAAAGAGTCGTGACTTCCCGACACCCGCTTCGCCGATCACAGAGACGATCTGGCCCTGCCCCGCCTGCGCCATTTTCAGCGCCTGATCCAGGTGTGCCATTTCGCTCTCGCGTCCGACGAACCCCGCGAGCCCGCGATATGCCGACAGTTGCAACCGCGTGCGCAGCGCCCCGGGGCCCAGCACCTCATACACCGGGAGCGGCTCGGGAATGCCCTTGACCTGGGCTGCCCCCAGTGCCTTGAACTCGAAATAGCCTTCGGCGAGCTTGTGCGTCGATTCGCTCACCAGGATCGACGTGGGCGTGGCGATACCTTCCATGCGTGACGCGATGTGGATCGTGTGTCCCCCCGGAGTCAGAATGGATGTCGCCTCGTTAGAATCTGAAACTGTGGGGCGATAACGGAAAGATGAAGTGGCCAGATACGGACAAGCATTTAAAGACAAAGCTGTAGCGCGGTTGTTGCCGCCCGAGAGTGCCTCGGTGGAAGCGGTTGCCAACGAGCTGAGTATTTCGACGTCAACACTCGAACGCTGGCGCGCGGATGCGCTGTCCAGGCCCGCTCGCGAGCGGGCCTGGACAGCGACGGCCCGGTTCGAGGCGGTGCTGGCGACCGCCGCAATGGATGAGGCCG
>NZ_JAFA01000054.1 GCF_000519185.1 Paraburkholderia nodosa DSM 21604
CGGCGGCAAGATCCCGGGCTACGGCGCTGAAGCGAATCGGGAGAAGCTTTCTCCACAGGCGCTTTGAAAGGATGTTCAGGGACAGGTAGGCAAGATAATTCGCGACCAGCAGCCACATGATCGCGAAGTGCCATTGCAATGCGCCACCCAGCCAGCCGCCCAATGTCATGCTTGCGGGAAATTTCAGTCGCGCGAAGATTGGCGAGGCATCGTATATCTGCCAGCCGCTTGTCACCATCAGCGCGACTGCCACGGCATTGATCCAGTGTGTCGTGCGGACCCAGAGAGGCTGAATTGTCGTTCGGCTCATTTGCAGGCTTCGTGGAAGTTGTTCGTTGACGACCAGACCTGACTCGATCGTTCCGTGGTCGCACCGTGTTGGTGGGTAAACCACGCACGTGCGTCCCTATTCCACTGCTGCCAAGAAATTTATCCTTACAGATTTACAACAAGGCGAGTCGGCATGACGCGGCCCGGATAAAGCCCTGGAATCCATCGAGCTGGGCATCCATACGGCTGAAGTGCATCGCGAGATTCGAGTCCCAGACGCTCCACGCGCAGACGACCCGAACAAGGCGAACTGCGCGGGCTGCCACCTCTCGAAGGCTGGCAAGGACGGCCCGCTACCCATGTGCGACGGAAATGCCGATGCAGAGCAGGCTCACCCGGGCCTCCCCCTTCAGTTCAACCGCTATATCAAATTGCCGACGGTACACCCGCATTTTTGAATCTTCAGCCGCGTTGCTCACCGAGCTCAAAGGCTTGAAAGATTTTGGATGACGAAAAACCTTAGTCAAACTTGCAGGCTTCTCGACGTGAATGTGGGCCGTTTTATGCTTACATGATGTCTAAAAAACCAAAGACCGCATCGCGGCCTGCTTGACTGCGGTGGAGCAATTCGCTCGCTCACGCAAAGACCGCGCGGCAATCCCGCTGGACAGATGCATTGTCGCTAGATCGCCCCCCGCCCGAGTTTTCCCAGCCAACGTCCGCGGCGCGCGCTGGAGAAGATCGTCCAAGGCATCGCGTTGGTAATGCGGATCCGTTGCGCTGCGTCGAGAATGCGGCGCGGGATTACGAGCCGAGTTGCGCGTATCTGCTGGCCTCGGCGAGAAGCCACGTCTCAAACCCCCGGAGCTGCGGCGAATGCTGTTTGTGCTCCGGATAAACCAGGTAATACCCCTTTTCACTTGTTAGCGAGAGCTCACAAGGAATGAGCAGTTCGCCGATGGCTAGCTCGTGTGAAACGAAGAAGCGCGGCACGAGCGCGATTCCCAGCCCTGCGCGCGCTGCCTCCACCAGCATCGAGAACAATTCGTACCGCTGACCTTGCATGCAATCGGCGTCGTGAATGCCAGCTTGTGTGAACCAATGCCGCCATGCGTCCGGACGCGCCGATTGATGCAGCAGAGTAAACTCCGACACTTCACGGGGTTCGAGCGCCACTCTTCCCTTCAGGAGTTGCGGACTGCATACGGGCGTCATCTCCTCCCCGAAAAGATACTTCGTAATCGACCCAGGCCAGACTGGGCCACCAAAGTGAATTGCCGCGTCGAACGGTGTGTCGGTAAAGAGGAACGGCTCCGCCCGGGTCGCCAGATTGACCGTCACGTCCTTGTGCTCTGTGTAGAAGAGCGGGAGACGCGGGATCAGCCAGCGCGTGGCGAATGTCGGAATCACGGCGAGTTCCAGGATGCCGCCGGCCTCACGGTGTGCCATGGCGGCCAGCGTGTCGCGCTCCATTCTCGCCAGGTTATCGCGCACCTGCCGGGCGTAGATTTCGCCAATCTCGGTCAGGCTGAGCCGTTTCTTGACGCGATTGAAAAGCGGCACACCCAAATATTCCTCAAGCACCGCTACCTGCCGTCCCACGGCGCTTTGGGTCAGCGCCAATTCGTCTGCACTGCGGGTAAAGCTCAAATGCCTCGCCGCCGCCTCGAATGCGATCAGCGCCTCCAAACCCGGAATCTTTCTTCTCACGATCCTTCCTCAAACGCACAACGTTGCAAGTTTATATCGTTTGCACGGCGCCAGGCGCGTGGCAACAATAGCTCATGTGCTCTCCGGTTACCGCCGCTGTCTGCAGATCCTGCAGGATTGTGAGTCTTGACCAGCGACTGAAATCGATCCTGCATTTCGCCGGCGTGCCACGGTTACGCGGCTCGATTAGCTTACGTATCCATCTCGTAATCTACCACTTAGTAATCCATATCAAATACCGTTACCGGCTGGAACGCCCGATCCTACCACCGAAGGAAAGATCCATGACCACCGATTCCATTCCTGCAAAGTTCAAACCTTATACCCGTCAGACGATCAGCCAGGCCCCTCAATGGCAGTCACTTCCTGAATCGCTCCGGGAAGCTGTGCAGGTGGTATCCCGTGTCATGCCGTTTCGCACGAACCAGTATGTCATGGATGAATTGATTGACTGGCGCAATGTTCCGGACGATCCCATCTATCGCTTGACGTTTCCTCATGAAGACATGCTGTCCCCTACCGACTATGCAAACCTGAGAGACCTGGTATTGGTCAAGAAAGATGAGGCAGCTATCGAAGAATCGGTGCGCCAGATCCGCTTGTCCATGAACCCGCATCCCGCAGGTCAGTTGACGCATAACGTCCCCTTCATGGACGGGCAACCTGTGCGGGGCCTGCAGCACAAGTACAAGGAAACTGTGCTCTTCTTCCCGAGCGCGGGTCAAACGTGCCATGCGTATTGCACCTTCTGTTTTCGCTGGCCGCAGTTCGTCGGCATGGATGATCTCAAGTTCGACGCGAGGGAATCGAACGAGCTCGTCAACTATCTCAAGCTCCACCCGGAAGTCACCGATGTTCTGATCACCGGCGGCGATCCACTCATCATGAACACGCGTTCGCTCGCTGGCTACATCGAGCCGCTGCTTGTACCCGAACTCTCGCATATCCAGAACATCCGCATCGGCACCAAGTCTGTCGCCTACTGGCCTCAGCGATTCGTGACCGACAAGGACTCCGACGACCTGCTCCGTCTGTTCGAAAAGGTCGTGGCGTCGGGCAAGAATCTCGCGATCATGGGTCACTACAATCATCCGGCCGAGTTGCGGACTCCTGTTGCGCAGCGCGCAGTCAAACGGATCGTTTCGTCGGGCGCGACGCTGCGCATGCAGGCGCCGCTCATCCGTCACATCAACGAAGATCCCAAAGGCTGGGCCGAGTTGTGGACAACGGGCGTGCGTCTGGGCGCTATTCCCTACTACATGTTTGTCGAGCGCGATACCGGCCCCAGCCACTATTTTCAGTTGCCACTGGCGCGAGCCTACGAGGTCTTCCAGGCCGCGTATCAGTCGGTATCGGGACTCGCGCGAACGGTACGAGGCCCCTCTATGAGCGCCTTTCCGGGCAAGGTCGTCGTGGACGGCATTGTCACGATCGGTGGCGAAAAGGTGTTCGCCCTGCAGTTCCTGCAGGCACGCAATCCTGACTGGGTGCGTCGCCCCTTCTACGCTCGATTCGATCCCACGGCGACCTGGCTTGACGATCTCGTACCCGCTTTCGGCGAAAAGAAGTTCTTCTTTGAAGACGACCACGACGCGCCGCGGAAGACACTGCAACTGGTCGCACGGCACTCTGGACGCTATATCCCGGGATCTTCAGACGAGAGCCAGCGCGCCGTCGCGGCCCAGGCATGAAGTCCTTTTATATACGTGTCCAGGAGATCCTATGGCCTACGTGGTAACGGAAGCTTGCATCCGATGCAGATACACCGATTGCGTCGAAGTATGCCCGACCGACTGCTTTCGTGAAGGTCCGAACTTTCTCGTGATCGACCCTGACGAGTGCATTGATTGTGGCGTCTGTGCGCCGGAGTGCCCGGTTGATGCCATCGTATCGGCTGAGGAGATCGACGAGAGCCAGCGCCAGTTTGTCGATCTCAACATCACATTGGCAAAGCAGTGGCCTTCGATAACCGTCAGGCAGGACCCGCTGCCAGATGCGGAAGACTGGAGGGATGTCCGCCCAAAGTTGCAACATCTCGCGAGGGAACGACTCATGAGTTAGTGGGGCTTGCAACGGGTGTGATGTCGCGCGGCATCGTCTTCCCGACTGCCCCGAGGTTATGACCCATGCCTACGCAAAGCGTTGACGAAAGTGCGCGTCCGTCGTACGGGGTATCGGGACTGTGTCGGCAGCGTCGCGCAAGAGCGACGCTGCGCCCTCCACGATGAGCTTCCAGGTTAGCGGCAGCCTTTGGCTCATCAAGCTAACCACTGCGTAGCAGTGGTCGAGACGCTGAGCGAGCCGGAACGGCGATGGCTTCCTTCAGTTCGTCGAGCGATTCATATCTTGCATGATGTGAAAAAGATCACGCATTGAATCCATATCGATGAGTCTCACAAACGCAAAGGTGTCCTGGTAGGCCCGCAACCAGGGGACGATTGCGGATGCTACAGCTTTGCGTCCCTCGCTCGTAACGATGAGCTGACGTTTCCGTCGATCTCCCTTGTGGGCGATCGTTGAAACAAGCCTGCGGCGGAACAAGGGTGCGAGATTGGCGGATAGACTTGATCGGTCCATTGCCAGTTCTGCTGCCATGTCGCCGAAAATCAGGGGCCCCCTCTGATGCAGCAAGGAGAGCATACAGAACTGCGATGCGGTAACGTCGGAATCCCGAAGCTCTTTGTCGAAATGTGCCCAGAAAGCGCGCATTGCGCGCTGGGCAAAAAAATGATTCAACGCGAGTGCGGTGACTTCTCCGATAGCTAATACCGGAGAATCAACGGCCTGGCTTTTCATATCTGAATTTTCCAGGTGCTTGCTGGCGCGAGGTAACGCTTCACGCAAGCCCGAATGTTTTCCTCAAGCTTGAATCGACGGGCCCGGATGGCATGAAGCGCCGCAACTTGCTCAACAGAGAGGCTTCACCCGCCGGGGTACGACGCATGCGCCAGCTCCCAAGCGCTGCTTCAACAATTGTGTTTGCCACGCTACCGGGCTCGGGGGCACCTTTGACACTGTTCACGACTGCGCTCGATGCAAGGCCACGCTCACGGTCATAGTCGGCGATTTTCGAACCCGCCTGGGGCGCATTGACGTCGAGCCTGGTCCTGGTAAAAGTCGGTTCGACCAGCGTTGCGCGTATGCCGAACTGGCGCACCTCATGGTCCAGCGTTTCAGTCAGCCCTTCGACGGCATGCTTGGACGCCGAATAGAGGCCCATGTACGGGGCGGGCAAGAAGCCAAGCACCGAACTGACATTGACGATCCTTCCGCCACGTTGTTCTCGCATGTGAGGGAGTACTGCCTGTGTCGTGCGCAGGATGCCGAATACATTGGTGTCGAACAGGGCCGCAGCTTCGGCAGTCGAAGTTTCCTCCACTGCGCCAATCATGCTCGTTCCTGCATTGTTGACGAGCACGTCGATTCGCCTGGCACGATCGATGATGGACTGGATTCCTGACTGAACCGAAGCATCGTTTCGAACGTCCATCTCGACGAGCTCGACGCCGGACAATGACGCTGTTTTCGCGATGCTGCGCACGGTGCCAAATACGCGGCAACCCCGGCTGGCAAACTTCTCGGCGGTGGCGCGTCCGATACCCGATGACACCCCGGTCACAACGACAACGGTGGATTTCGACATGAACAGCTCCCTTCAGGTGAAATTGATGATGTTTTAACTGCGCGCGTCGAGCGCGTCCTGCAGCGTTTGCCCGGAAGGCTGCGCCTGCTCATGCCGATCTTTGCGCGAGCCAGCGGAACTATCGGGCCTGATCTTGAACCAGATGGAATACATAGCCGGCAGGAACACCAGCGTGAGAATCGTCCCGGCGAACGTACCGCCGATCAGCGTGTAGGCGAGCGTTCCCCAGAACACCGAATGGGTTAGCGGCATGAAGGCAAGGATTGCCGCCATGGCCGTCAGGATCACGGGGCGGGCGCGCTGCACGGTGGCCTCGACGACCGCCCGGAATGGGTCCAGCCCCGCCCGCTCGTTCTGGTGAATCTGCCCGATCAGAATCAGCGTGTTGCGCATCAGGATGCCCGACAGCGCAATGAGGCCGACCAGCGCATTGATGCCGAAAGGCTGCCGGAACAGGATCAGCGTCGGCACCACGCCGATCAAGCCGAGCGGGCTGGTCATGAACACCATCACCATCGCGGAAATCGAGCGAACCTGGAGAATGATGATGACCAGCGTGATCGCCAGCATGATCGGGAACAGCGGCAACATGGCGGTGGTCGCCTTGGCCGATTCCTCGATGGAGCCCGCCTGCTCGATGCGATAGCCGCTGGGCAGCTTCGCGATGATCGGCTGAAGCTGCCTGGTGATCGCCGTTGATACGTCCGGCGGCTGCAGGTTGTCGGCAATGTCGCCCCGCACCGTGATCGTCGGCACACGGTCGCGCCAGCGCATGATCGGCTCCTCCATGCGCACGTCGACCTTGCCCACCTGCGACAGCGGAATGCGTTGCCCACCCGCGCCGGCCAGCGTGAAATCGCCGATCCGGGCTGGGTCGAGCCGCACGTCGCCGGCCGAACGCGCGACAACCTGCACGGTTCGAATGTCCTCACGCACGGCGGTGACAGGCACGCCGGTGAGCAGGAATTGCAGCTGCTGCGCCACCGCGCTGGACGTGAGCCCCACCGCCTGCAGACGGTCCTGCTGCAACGTGAAGTGCAGCGCGGGCGAGCGCGTGCCCCAGTCGGTGTTGACCGTGCGCATCATCGGACTGCCCTCCATCACCTGCTGAACTTCAGCCGCGATGCCGCGCAGCGTGTCCGGGTCCGGACCGGTGACCCGGTAGGCAACCGGGAACGGCGAATATGGGCCGAAAACGAGTTGTGTGACGCGCACGCGTGCTTCGGGGGCGAGACCGTTGGCGATCGCCTGACGCAGTCGTCCCTTCAACGCATCGCGCTCGTCCTGGCTGTCCGTGCGCACCACGATCTTGGCAAACGACGGATCGGGCAATTCCGGCCCCATGGCCAGGTAAAAGCGGGGCGCCCCCTGTCCGATGTAGGCCGTGACAATCCTGGCTTCCTTCTGCTTCGCGAGCCAGGCTTCCACCTTCGCCGCGGCGGCGCTGGTTTGGGAGATCGACGTGCCATAGGGCATCTGCACCTCGACCAGCACTTCGGGACGGTCGGAGATCGGGAAGAACTGTTTCTTGACGACCGCCATGCCGAGGATCGCAAAGGCGAAGAGGCCTACGACGGAACCCGCGACCAGCCATTTGCGCGCGATGACACGTGTAAGTAGCCGACGGAAGCGGTTATAGCGCGGCGTGTCATAGATCGCGTCATGGCCGCCTTCGACCTTTTTGAAGTCGGGGAGCATCTTCACGCCGAGGTAGGGTGTGAAGACCACGGCGACGACCCAGGATGCGATCAGCGCAATGCCGACGATCCAGAACATGTTGCTCGTGTACTCGCCCGCGGTGGACCGGGCGAAGCCATTGGGCATGAAGCCGACGGCCGTCACCAGGGTGCCCGAGAGCATGGGCGCGGCAGTGTGGCTCCACGCATAGGCAGAGGCGGCCACACGGCTGTAGCCTTCCTCCATTTTCACCACCATCATTTCGATGGCAATGATCGCGTCGTCCACCAGCAGGCCCAGCGCGAGGATCAGGGATCCGAGGGTAATGCGGTCGAAGTTCTTGCCTGTCGCGGCCATGACCACGAACACGATGGCCAGCGTCAACGGCACGGCCGCTGCAACCACCAGGCCTGCGCGCCAGCCCATGCTCACGAAACTCACGAGCATGACCACCAGCAGAGCGGCGAAAAACTTGAGCATGAACTCGTCGACCGCCGAATGAATGTTGACGGCCTGATCCGTGACCTTGGTCAGGCTCATTCCCAGCGGCATCCCGGCATTAATTGCGCCGACCTCGCTGTCCAGTGCCTTGCCGAGATCGAGTCCATTCCAGCCGTCGCGCATCACGATGCCCAGCAGCAGCGCTGGCTCGCCGTTGTTGCGGATCATCAACGTCGCCGGATCTTCATAACCACGCGTGACGGTGGCAATGTCCGACAGCTTCAGTGTGCGACCCTGCGCCACGACTGGCGTGTCGCGGATCTTCTGCAGGTTGTCAAAGGCGCCGTCAAGGCGAATGAACACCTCCGGACCTTTCGTCTCCACGGACCCGGCCGGCGTCAGGGCATTCTGGCCATTGAGCGCGGCGAACACGTCCTGCGGGCTGACACCCAGCGTTGCCAGCCGGTCATGCGAGAACTGGACGTAGATGCGCTCGGCCTGCTCGCCGATGATGTTGACCTTCTTCACGCCCGGCACGTGCAGCAACCGCTGGCGCAGCGTTTCGGCATCGCGCACGAGCAGGCGCTGCGGTTCTCCCTTCGCCTTCAGCGCGAACAGTGCAAAGGTGACATCCGCGTATTCGTCGTTGACCATCGGCCCGATCACGCCAGCCGGAAGATTGGCTGTCTCGTCGCTGATTTTTTTCCGGGCCTGGTAGAACTCTTCCTGCACTTCCGACGGCGGTGTGCTGTCGAGCAACGTCAGCGTTGTGAAGGCCAGCCCAGGTCGCGTGTAGGTCTCGGTCCGGTCGTACCAGCGCAGCTCCTGCATGCGCTTTTCGATTTTCTCCGCGACCTGATCGTGCATCTCCTGCGCGGTGGCACCAGGCCACGCGGTGATGATGGTCATCACCTTGATCGTGAACGCCGGGTCTTCGGCGCGCCCCAGCTTGAAGAACGACAGAAGTCCGGCCAGCGAGATCAGGCAGATCAGGAACAGGGTGATGGAGCGCTCGCGCACGGCGAGCGCCGACAGGTTAAATCGGCCTTCGCTCACGGACGGGCTCCTTCGTTCGCCACCGCGACGGCCTGGCCGGGCATCCGGACCTGTTCGCCTTCGCGCAGCAACTGGGCACCGAGCGCAACGACGCGGTCGCCCTGTTTCAACGTACCTGACACGCGGGCGCTGTCGTCGTCCAGGTGAAGAACCGTGACCGGCCGCCATGCAACCGTGGCCGGCTCGCCGTTGACGACCCACACGCCGGGACCTTTGCCCGCGTCGAGCAGCGCGCCGATCGGCACCTGCAAGCCGCCCTGGAGCGCCACGCGTGCGTCCGGTATCTCGATCGTGACGGTTGCGCCCAGCGGCACGTCGGCCAGCGCACCCTGCAGGACATAACGCGCTTCGAAGGTGCGGGTACGCGGATCCGCCGTATCCGAGAGCTGGCGCAGCGTGGCTGGCACGCTGACGCCGCTGTTGCCGAACAGGGTGGCCTGGGCGACCGAACCGATGGCGGGGCGCAGGGTTTCCGGTAGCTGGATGACAGCCTCGCGCCGCCCGGCGTGGGCCAGGCGCACCACGGGTTGTCCGGCGCTGACGACCTGACCCGGTTCGGCCAGCGTTTCCATCACGACGCCATCCCCGTCCGCCACCAGCTCGGCATAGCCGGTCGCATTGCGCGCGACGTCGGCGTCCGCCTCGGCCGCACTGAGCTGCGCCCTGGCTGCATCGGCGGCCGCCTTGGCCTGGTCGTAGGCCGAAGCCGAGATCGCACCCGTGCCGCGCAGGTCGCGATAGCGCTCCTCATCCTGCGCGGTCTGCTGCGCCCGTGCCCGCGCGGCGGTGACCGCGTCCTGCCGGGCTTGCGCGGCAAGCCTCAGATCGATGGGGTCGAGGCGCATCAGAGGCTGGCCACGTTTGACGGTTTGCCCGGCATCCACCAGCCGCTCCAGCACCTTGCCGGAGACGCGAAATCCCAGGTCGCTTTGCACGCGTGCGGCGACGGTTCCGGTAAACGAACGGGACGCGGGGATCGCCGCCTGGGCGATGGCGGTGCGCACCAGGGGCGTCTCGGTGCGCGGATCGGAAGGCGCTTTTCCGCCGCAGGCGGCTAGCGCAAGTGGCAGTGCACAGACGACTGCAGAGGTAGCGAGGCGACGCCGGAGCATGAAAGTCCCATTGATGGAGGAATCGGGGCTTTCATTGTGGTTCATGTGACCAATTTAGTCAATGGTCACAAATGAAATTTCCATCAAGGCGACAGACTGCGGAGCACGAGGCTGGACAGTTGCGCAGGCGCGACCTTCGTGTAATCGAAGCTGTACTGCAGGAGCATCGGGTTGAGGTAGGGGCGCATTACCAGATAGATCGCCATCGCGGTCTCATCGAGCGGTGTTTTGCGCTCGAAGTCCCCGCTCTGCCGCCCCTCCTGCAGGATGTCCTGAAGCAGTTTCTGGACGCGCGCTTCATACGCAAGCACGGCCTGCCAATTCTCCGTGGCCGCTGATGCTGCAATCTCGTAGAGCTTGCGGTCCTGGAAAAACAGCCGGAGGCTCGCCTCGGTGAAGACGCTGAACATTCGCCGCAACTTCTCCGGCGGCAGATCGGTCTGGGCGACGGCCGCCCTGACCTCGGTTTCGATCTCGTGCAGGCAGTTCGCGCAAATCATCTCGCCAATGGCCTGCTTGGACTCGAAGAACTTGTAGATGTAGGCCTTGGAAAACCCGATCGCCCTGGCGAGATCGGAGACCGTCGTTTTCTCGTAGCCATACCGGCTGAAGTGCTCGGTGGCGGCGACGACGATCTGATCTCGTACCTCGTGGTCAGCGGGGCCGCGAGTCGTGATGGGAGGAGTGGTGGCTTTTTTCATGGGGATAGCATACAGCAATAGACAACTAGTGACCATTTGGTATTATGGTCACAATAGTAACCCTGCGAAGACGCTCATGCTACCCAATCACATCCTTGCCGCGATCATTGTTGCCGGCCTCTCGACAGCCTGCGCCGTGGGCCCTGATTACGTCCGGCCCAATGTAGCCATGCCCGCGCAGTTCCAGGGCCAGGACGCAGTGGATCACCGGCACGCGGTGGCCAGTGCTGACCTGGTCACGTGGTGGACGGGTTTCGGTGATCCGCAACTCACACGATTCGTCGCGCTCGCGCTGGAACAGAACCTGGACCTCGCGCAGGCCGCCGCGCGCGTCTCGCAGGCGCGCGCAGGACTCGGGGCAGCGAATGCCGCGCTACTGCCTTCAGGCAATGTCAGCGGCCAGGCGGCGCGAGTCTACCAATCTGTCGAAACGCCCTTGGGGCAGGTCCTGAATTCGACGCCCGGATTCGACCGCTACGGCAACGACTACGAGGCCAACTTCAGCGCGAGCTGGGAACTGGATGTGTTCGGTGGCCTGCGTCGCGGGCGGCAGGCGGCTCTTGCGGAGTACCAGGCTTCGGAAGCGGGCGCGGTGGCCACGCGCCTGGCGGTGGCGGCGCAGACTGCCGATATTTACATCGCGATTCGTGGATTGCAGGCCCGTCTGAAGGTTGCCCGGCGGCAGGTGCAAACGCAACAGGATCTGCTCTCGACCATCAAGCTTCTGTATGGAAAAGGACTGGCGGCCGATCTTCAGGTGAGCCAGGCTGAGGGTGCGCTGGCCCAGGTACAGGCATCCGTCCCTGTCCTGGAGACAACACTGGATGCGGCCATGAACGCACTGGATGTGATGCTGGGCTCACAGCCCGGCACGCATCAAGCCGAGCTGGTCGATGCTGGCGACATCCCGGCCGCCCCGCGAATCGCGGGCACGGGAACGCCGGGAGAGTTGCTCAGGCGCCGACCCGACCTGATCGTGGCCGAGCGTCGCCTGGCTGCGTCGAACGCGCGCATCGGGGTGGCCATCGCCGAGTATTACCCGAAATTCTCGCTGAGTGGACTGATCGGGAGCGCAACGTCAATGGCCGCGGGCAATCTGTTCACTGGCGGCGCCAGTCAGGCGGCCGGGGTGCTGGGGCTGCGCTGGCGTCTGTTCGATTTCGGCCGCATCAATGCACAGATCGCGCAGGCCAGGGGCCAGGACGCCGAAATGTTGGCCGCGTATCGGCTTGCTGCACTACATGCAACGGAAGATGTGGAAAACGCCTTTTCAGCACTCGTCAAGCGGGAAGAAGAGGCCGCGGTGCTCACCCAGGGAGTGAACTCACTCAGCCGGGCCCGAGCCGCTTCGTTTGCGGCATACCAAAAAGGTGTCGTCAGCCTGATTGAAGTCCTGCAGGCCGACGAAAACTTGCTGCGCGCATCCGATGAGCGGGTGCAGGCGCAAACGGAATCGGCAAAGGCAGCGGTTGCTGCCTTCGAGGCACTTGGTGGTGGTTGGCAGCCCAGCGATCCTGAGGCCGTGGCAAGCCGGTAGACACTGCGGTTTGACACGTTTGTACGTCCGCGATCACTGAACGCGCGGACTGTCCCGAGCAAGCCGAAATAAGCCGTGTGCGTTCACGGGATGCAGTCCCGGATAGTCAGACAGGTGACGATAGGACGACGAGCCCTCCTCCCGCGTCGAGCAGCTGGTCGCGGTCCAAGCGGGTATCTATCACCGGTTCAAGCCGTTCACCGGCATGCTCGCGTCAAGGGGGCCGCCGACCAGATGCGTGGCGGAGAGGGCGCGTCGGGCCCACGCTCCACTTCATCGGGTGGTCGCCGAAATGGCTCTGCCACCCTGTTACCAGCGAGAGAGCCCATTGCCTTCGGTCGAGACCGCTACCCCATGTGAAGGCCACCGTTTAGCGAGAAGTCTGCTCCAGTCGAAAAGGCTGCTTCGTCGCTGGCGAGCCACGAGACAATTGAAGCGATCTCGTTGGCTTCTCCGAGGCGCCGGACTGGAATGCTCTGGACGATGGCATCAAGCACTTCGGGACGAACGGCCCGAACCATATCCGTCCCAATGTACCCGGGGGACACCGTATTCACCGTGATGCCCTTTGTCGCGACTTCCTGGGCAAGCGCCATCGTAAAGCCATGAATGCCCGCCTTCGCGGTCGAGTAGTTGGTCTGGCCGAACTGTCCTTTTTGTCCATTCACCGAGGAGATGTTGATGATGCGCCCCCNCCCCTTTCCGACCATCTCCTCGATGACCTGCTTGGTTACATTGAAAAGGCTGGTCAGATTCGTATCGATGACATCGTTCCAGTTCTCACGAGACATCCTGCGAAAAACGCCGTCTCGCGTAATGCCCGCGTTGTTCACCAGCACATCGATGCCGCCGATCTCCTTCTTTACCTTGGCGAAGGCGACCTCGGTTGATTCCCAGTCCGCGACGTTGCCCTCCGACGCTGTGAAGGAAAAACCGAGCGCGGCCTGCTCGGCCAGCCACCGCTCGCGACGCAATGAGTTTGGCCCACAGCCGGCCACAACGGTAAATCCGTCGTCATGGAGCCGCTGGCATATTGCGGTCCCGATTCCACCCATGCCCCCCGTTACATAAGCAATTCGCTTTGCCATTGTTGCCCTCTCCCATTGCGCTACGTTGAAAAATCGAAACGCTTTCAGGTACCGCTAGTCACGTTGTACGAAATCGGTTCGCAAATGACTGGCCATGACGCAAGCCGGAACATCGGCTCGATTCGACGCTCTGGGCAACGGGGGACTCACGTTCCGCCTTCACTGTGGCTATACAAGTTTTCCTTCGGCGCATCGGTACACGGACGTTCCTGCGCGAACGCGTGCGGAGCGAAGGTTTAACGCGTTGCCCCAGGCGACGGGCCACGCTTTACAAACCCAAGAAGGACTTCTACGGCTCTCAGGTTTCCGCGCTCCTCCAGCTTCATGGCGAGTGCGCGCGTGAATTTTTTCAGTTCCTCAGGTCCGTGTGCGGCCTCAAACTGAAGAAGCGTTTCCCTGATGGCTGCCCGCATGCTTTCTTCGTGCAGCATGCTTGAGATGTGAGAAGCACTTCGCGCCAGTTCCATATCATGCGCAATCAGCCACCGCCTATCACCCGCTCTGTGGCGACCTGTCGTCATATTGGCACCTTTCGCACTCGTTGTTCGAGACGCTCTCTGGTCGAATGTCGACGGGAAGCCAGAGCGGTTCACAACCTGTTGGTCAGTCCGCGATCTGCGGTGTCGCCACATGAGCGCCCGTGCCAGATGGCAAGTCAGGTAATGACTCTCTCGTCGATGGTCTTGTCAATGGCCGGGCTTCAACTTCGACGATTCGCACAAGCCGCGTGTCGAGTTTTCACTCAAGATTGCTCCGACCGCAGGGTATCGAATTCGTCGCGGCAAACATCGCTGAATCGGCTCAGAATGTCGATCGAACCATCGGCGAGCATTTCGCGCAGTTCAAGGAAAGTCTTTTCCGGCGCATCATAGGTATCCACAATCTTTCGCCCGATCCGATCGGCTTCAATTGCAACCTCCGTAGAGGATTGGACACGCATGCGGCTTATCTTCGCGAACAGACTGACGAGAGCGGTAACGTCCGGCTCTTTGTGCTGTAGCGCGTGGACATAGCATTGCGATGCCTGCTCGATAAATTCCCTGTAGAGTTCCTGCCGACGGATGCGGTCGTGCGCAAGCGCCTCTGCCCTTGCCTGCGTTCGTTGAGTAACAAGCGACGTTAGGCCACCGATAGCTGCACCGAACAATGCCGCTGTTGCTGATAAGAGTGTTGCGTTCATCGTGTTCAATCGGCGACGGCCGCCTGCACACTGGGGACGTCGTCAAAGGCCAGTAATGACATTACATTCAAAATTGATTGTTATGTCAATACATGCAAAAAAATCGCAACCTTCACACCGAACAGCGCGCGATGTCGGATGTGGACACGCCCCACCCCAGACATCCTCTCCGGCGTCGCTCGTCTTCCGAATGCGTTGACGAGGTCCGGGTGCGTGACAAGCGGGTTCGTATGGACGAAAGCGACGAAATGTCGGCAAAGACATCAAGCTCGTGACTACCCATTGCATCATCGGCGTTCCCGGGCGACCTGCGCACGAGTGGTACTGTCCTCGCCAACTTCGAAAAACTCCGCAGCGTGATCGATAAACGCTCTAACCTTCGCTGGCAACAATGCGCGCCCTATGTACGCCAGCCGGACTTCCGCCGCGGTATCCGAGATCTCGAAGTCTTCCAGAAGTCGAACGAGTCGTCCCGACTTGATGTCTTCTTCCACGAGCGTGATGGGAAGCAAACCAATGCCCAATCCTTCCAGAATGACATCGCGGTTAAAGATCGGATTGTTCGACGCTATCTCGTAGTTGATCGGGACAGCGATGTTTTCGTCTTCTATCCGAAACGTGACAAATGGCTTGTGCATCGACGGCGGAACCGTCACGAATGCATGCTGCTCAAGATCCGCAGGATGCCGTGGTCGGGGATGCCTGCCAAGGTAGGCTTCCGTTGTCACGATGACGAGTGGCAACCGCTGGAGAAGCCGTGTCACCGCCAGATCCGTTGCCAGCATGAAAGGCAGCACGATACCCAGGTCGTAACCGTCGGCCGTCAGGTCAACGGGCCGCTCAGTTAGCGTGATATCGAGCGTGACATTTCCATGTTTGCGTCTGAACGACGCAATCAACGGCGCCAGCCACGTCAGGGCAGCCGTCGTGTGCGCAACCAGTCGTAACACTCCCGTCGGCAGCCGGCCGTGGCCCGCAGCGCTCGCTTCCATGCAATCCAGATCGTCGAGGACGCGGCAACACCCGTCGTAAAAGCGCTCCGCGGCTTCCGTCAACGAAAATTGCCGAGTCGAGCGGTGAAACAGTCGTGCCCCAAGGCGCTCTTCCAGCGACGCAATCGCCCGGGAAACGACCGAGGGTGACAGGTCCATCATTTCGCCAGCGCGTCGGAAGTTTTTGACTTCGACGATGGTGCGGAAAAGGCGCAAACTTTCGATATATTCCATCGATTAGGTAAACCAAGTGTCACTGTTACGGCATTGCCGGTCACGCTTGAGGTATCGCCTTGTGGCGTCTGGATGGCGGACCGCTGGCTACGAACGACGAGCCGCTGACCGCAGGCAAACGCGAACATTGCGAGTTTTCGGTCGCAGCGATTTTCCGGCACAGCTAGCGCAGATCATCACGTCTGCATTGACCAGTGTCCGGTCGACGAACTTTCGCAAACCGGATCTCCGAGCTTGACCGGTTCCCGCGCGATACAGATCGGACGAAACGCGCCGCGTGCATTTCACGCGGTTTCTTTCGCACGATGCGCGTCGGCTCGTTTTTTTTCCCGCGTTTGCCACGACATGCACGAAGCGAGTTCGGCAAGCACTGACTGGATTGCCAGGTCCTTCGCCGTCTGCGGATTGCACATCCTGAACAACTGAATGCCATCGCACAGACTCACCAGTGCGACCGCGAGCGCACCAGCGTCCACGCGCAATGCCCCGTCGGCATCCTCCGCGAACGTCCGCATGCAGTTACTGACATGGACGAGCGTCTCGCGCCGCAACACATCAAGACGCTCCCCAAGCAAGTTATCTCGGCGCGCAAGGAGTTGCGCCTCGATCCAGAGGGGGAAGCAATCGCTATCAAGCTCCCCGTTGCTGTAGCAGGCGATCGCTCGCGCAAGCGTATCTTTGAGCGTGCCGCCCTTTTCGACGACGGCCTGCAGGTTCTCGCGTGCCAGAACTGCATCGCGCCGCAACAGTTCAGCCAGCACTTCCTGTTTGCCGCCGAAATTTGAGTAGAAGGCTCCGCGCGTGTAACCCGCCGCCTCAGCGATTTCTTCCACGCTCGTAGCGGCCACGCCCTTCTCAAGGAAAGCGGTTCTTGCAGCGTCAAAAAGGCGCTCGCGGGTCTGCTGCTTCCTTTGTGCGCGTGTCAAGCGTTCGTGATCCATGACGTAGCGCTTACCGAATGTCGCGTTCTGCGTTCGCCGGAACGAAGGCGCGCGCCTGCCGGGCAGCGGTTTCTCAATAAGTCAACATCTGTGCGGGTTGCCTGCATGTTTGTATATTACACTCATTTCTGATTATTTAGTCAACAATGAAAATGAGGGCGTGAGTGAAAGAAAAGTCGATGCAGTACAGCCCGCACGTGCTGTGGCTGCATCGCTTGCCCATACCAGCCGGCCCGCACAGCGCCCGTCCGGCGGCACTGACGGCCATCGGTCTGCCGTCTCCAGCATGGTTCTCCTGGTGTGGCGTCAGGCAGCCTCGACTTCGTTGGTCGACTGGACGAGCTCGATCTCGCCCAGATAAACGCTTTCGCCCATCAGACATTCACGCGACGCATTGCCGAGGTCATGACGTATCTCGATCCGATAGCGACCGCTGTCTTTGGCCAGGCCTGCGAACCGGAAATCGCCGAACGCGTCCGTGACGGTATCGGCTACCTTCTGGTCGCCCGTATGCAGCGCGACGGCAGCATCGGCGACGCATTCGACGATCTGCCCCACCTGTGCACTGACGCTACCGCCAATAAAGCAGGTATCCCAGCGTTCGAGGCCGCGATACCACACACGGGGCTTTGTCTTGAGTTTGGGCTCCAAAACCCTGAGTCCTTCCCGTCGTGCTTTCAGTGCCATCGCGGCGTCATCGAGCTTGACGGTTTCGAATACGCCCGTCGGGCATGACTGTTCGCATCGCGGATGCTGCCACCCCTCGTCGAGCAGATGCGCGTCGAAGATCCAGGTCTGCGGCAGCTGCAGTGCCTCGTTCCACACGATCGCCTTGTACGGACAGGCTTTCACGATGTCCTTTCTGCCTCGCGCCTTGTCCGGATCGATGATGACAATGCCGTCGGCGCGCTTGCGGATGGCGTCGCCGCCCACGCGCATGCATGGCGCATCGTCACAGTGATTGCACATGACCGGCAGGTACGTCGTCTCGACCATGTGCGCGTCGCCTTGCACCCGGCGCAGGATGCGGATGGGGCTTTCGGCATCGGCCGCAGCGGGTGCCGAGTAGCCGGGAAAGTCGTTGCCTACGTGCTCGTCTCGCGCGGCGATCACGCAGTTCTGGCAGTTCTCGCACTGCCCGACCTTGATAACCAGATTCCACTTGCTCATTGCCTGCTCCTCACGCTGCGCGACCGAGCATGAACGCGTCGGCGCCTTTCCACTTTTCAACCTGCACGAGGCATGAATTCGGGCTCATACTGCTCGTGCCCGCCGTCTGGGGCCGGTCAGGAGTGAGCATGTTCATGCAGCCGCCGATCTCGACACGCTCGCCGGCGATTTCGATGAGCTGGAATTCAGCGCTCGCCTCGTATGACTTGACCACGCCGGCGGCAACCAGAGGCGACACGTCAGCGGCACAAATGACAGCGCCGCGGTCGTTGTAGACCTTGACGAGATCGCGGTGGGCAATCCCCCTTGCCGCCGCGTCGGCGGGACCGAGCCGCAGCAACCAGAAGCGATGCCCGCCGATCAAAGCGCGATGATCTTCGACGCTGTTGACCGAGGAATTCTTGCCGTCGCAATGCGTGTGGAAGCTGTACCGGCTATGAGTCGCAATCAGTTGCAGCGGATAGCGCTGGGCCAGTTCGCTGCGCAGCCCTTCCCAGGACGGGATATACCGGTTCAGCGGCGGCCGCTCGGGGTTGTCGGCGGTGTGTCGCTTCAGCAACTCAGGTACGAACTCGATCTTGCCGCTGGGCGTCTGCAATCCCATGCCGAACTTTTCGGCGTACTGCGACGGCATGGGATGCGGTTCCTGCAGATCCTTGCGTCGACCTTCCGCGAACCAGCGCATGTCGACCGGGTGGCGCAGTTCAGGCTGCTCGGGTGGTACGACGTAATAGCCTTTGCGGCAGAAGTTTCGCCACGAAATGTGATCCGGCAGATCCGACGAGTCGAATACCCTCTTGACCCAATCGAGTTCGCCGCATCCTTCGGTGAACACGCCGCCAAGCCCGAGACGGGTCAGAATCGCGGTGAAGATGTCGTAATCGGAGCGGGACTCGCCCAGCGGCTCGATGCATTTGTGTTGCATCATCACCATGCGATGATTGACGGTGCTGAAGCCGTGATGGGCATAGCCGCCCGAATTCGACCATTCGCCAATATCCCATCGCTCCAGCGACGTGCACGCCGGCAGAATGATATCGGCGAACTGCGCCTCGCCCTCCATCCAGATCGACTGGTTGACCACGAACTCGATGCTCGGGTGGCGGTAGGCGTCGGCCCAGCGTCCGGATTTCGTGACGGTGCTGAAAGAAGATCCGCCATAGCGATAGATCATGTGAATCGGCGAATAGCCGGGCATCGGGTAGCTGAACGGCGCGAACTGCGCTTCCTGTGACATGCCGTCCCAAAGGTATCCCGTCGCATGGCCGTTGATAATGGCATCGGGTAGCTGCTGTCGCGGAACCATCTGCTTGACGGGATTCATGGTCAGGATGTGCGGCATGCGCTGATAGTTGTTCACGGCATTGGCCGTCCACGCGAGATCGCCAGACATGCCACCGTCTGCATAGCCCGGAAAATAGAAATGCAGGTCATGCGGAGCGCCGAGTTCCAGACACCCGAAATTGACGCCTGGCTTGCCCCACCCCTGCATCGCCATCATCATGATCATGCAGCGCGCCCATTGCGCCCCGGTCGCGCCGCGTCCTGCGCCACCGAACCCCGCACCTGTCATGCCGACGGCGAGATAGACCTTTTTCTTGCCCCACAGGCGCGCGAGCGCACGCACATCCTTCGCTGGCACGCCAGTCTCGGACTGCTGCCATTCGGGAGTCTTCGGCACGCCGTCGGTTTCCCCCAGCAGGTAGGCGCGCCATTCATCGAAGCCGGTCGTGCGGTTGGCAACGTAATCCTCGTCGTACAGACCCTCCGCGACCCAAACGTGCATGATGGCGGTCGCGAGCGCGGCATCGGTTTGCGGGCGCACGGGAATCCAGCGTCCACCGAGCAACTGCGCGGTTGGATTGCAGTGCGGATCGATGTGAACGAACTCGATTCCCAGTTCCCTCGCCCATAGACGCCGCGGCGTGCCCTCGAATCCCGCGTACGCCCCGTTGGTGCTTTCCGGGTCGCAGGACCAGAAGACGACCATTTCCGCCTCTCTCAGGCAATCTTCGATGCCGCCATAGCCTGACGGCACGCCCACGCGCATCGAGTTGCCAAAGTGATGCATCGCGCCCCAGTACCATCCCTCCCAGCTATCCGGGTTCGCAGCCACCCGGGTGAAGCCAATCAGGTTGGCGAAGCGCGTTAGCGCGCTCAGGTAGTAGCCAACATTGCCCCACTGGTGATGGGACGACATCGGGAACGTAATCGAACCGGGGCCGTGAACGCGTTTTTGCCGGTTGATCTCCTTCGCGACGATGTCAAGCGCCTCATCCCAACTGATGGGCACGTAAGCCGACTTGCCGCGGTTCTGCGGATTGCGTTCCCCGTCGGGATCGAAGTCGACCCGCTTCATCGGACGAAGAATGCGCTTGTCCGAGTAGACAAGCGACTTGATGGCCAATGCGTGCGGCGCAACGAGACCTCGCCGTGGCGGGCTGAAGCGGCGCCCGCGGGCCTCGATCTCCCAACTGGCAGCATCCTTGCTGTCGAGATCGACAGGCGTCACCCGAACGATGCGACCATTTTTCACGTACACGTATAACGGGCCGCCGTTGGTGCACGTGGTGTAGCGCTGCGTCCCGTCGTGCATGGGCGTACCCATCGGCAGGCCGATGGTTTGCATCATGCTCAGCGTTTGCATGAACCACACCAGCAACTCATCGTCGCCTTCAGTAACCACCTTGAAATTTTTCGCTGCGTGAATGATCTCCAGGTAGTCCGGAGTGGCGGAGAGAAATTTCAGGGCGGTTGCCACATCCTTGAAGAGCATGCGCACGTCGGGCTGCGGATGCCTGCCGGCACACGAGCGGATGCGGCCGTTCTTGAGCTTGATGACGCGGCCGATGCTTTGATCCATGAGCCCGATCCACGCGACGACATCGCGCTGCTTTAGCCGGTCGCGATAGGCAGGGAAGCGGCGTGCCGTCAGGTCGAGGACCTTGGGCATGGCAAAGAGAATGGTCTTGAGGATCTGTCGTTTCACTTTTTGATCCAATGGGAAGGCTTCGCAGGTGCAAGCATCATGGAATTGCGGACCGGCTCCCCGAGCGGGCAAGCCGCTCAGGCGGGCGCGATCATGTCTGGTGGTGGTTTAAAGACCCGGGAAAGCCGGCCCCCATTGCAGCAACGCACTGCTGCAGATCCAGCAAACCGTAATCGACCATGAAGTCGCGGACGGCAGCCAGGTCCGGGTGGCGGAAAATAACGTATTCGATGTCTTCGATGAGCATGGAAAATCTCGCGATTGATGCGTTGGCGGCACGACCCGCCGCCTCGATTGATGCCTGGGAACGCGGGTCGTACTCGCTAGAATGTGTAGCCGACATTCAAAAATACGTTAATGGGTTCGATTCGGAGCGTCGACTTCGAAACGATCTGCGTTCCGTTTGCGGTCTGTCCGTATATGGTCATGTGCGTCTGGATCGGCATGTAGCCAACTGACGCTCCGACCGACCAGTGTTTGGAGAACGCGTAGCTTGCCCCGACCTCGAACACGGGGTTCCACGACGCACTGAGGGTCGCACGTATCGATCCGCCAGGACCGACACTATCGGTGATGAACTGGTTGTTGGTTGCGCGAACCTGGGTGAACCACGTGTAGTTCACGCCCAATCCGACGAAAGGACGAAATTTTGACTGAGCCTCAAACAGGTGATATCGAAGCTCGACGGCGGGCGGCATCGGCCTCGTCGTGCCGAGGGTGCCGTACTTCGAGAGCGTCCCGTCGCCAACAAGATTCACTGTTAGTGGCAGGCCAAAGAGGGTGGCGATGCCGATGTGGTCGGTCACGTAGTACTCGGTGGTGATGCCGAGCGTATTCGTTGACGACGCGTGCGCACCACTACCCGTTAATTGCTGATTGACCGGCATACCACCCACGCTTTCCACGGTAAGCGGCGTGGCATGACCCTGTGGCGCTACGTAAAGCCACCCTGTCGCCAGCGTGAAGCTTCCGGCCGATTGCGCATTCGCATTTCCAGCAAGCGCAGCCGAACAGATAAAACCCGCCATAACAGCAGGTCGAACATTTTTCCCGTAATTCCTCACGCGTCTTCTCCTGCCTCATCGGCTAAATATCTTTTTATCGTGCTCAGGGCTTTAACGAGCTGCCCATTGCTCCGTCTCGTTGGATCGGTCCTCGTATGTATAGACCGACTCGAAAAATCATCTCATTTTATATAGGCATACTAAATACAATGAATTGATTTACCCGGATCCCCGCGTTGCTTCTTGCCTGTGCACCGTATCGAGTCCTGGGCTGCGTACGCCTGTTACTTCTCTTTGCCGTTCTGCGCGGTTGCCAGGTTTGACAAGTTGCCCGGCATGTTAGTGAACTCGCATCACAAGGCGCTCGGCCTGCGGTGCGTCACTTACGTTGCGTTGCCGTCAACGCTGCCCCTGGAGCCCTCCGCGATAGCGATTGAGAACGCGAACGGAAAGCGTCCAAGCGCGGAAGTCGCCAATGGTTCGAGTTCTGCGTCGGAGAGTTCGACGTGAACGGAAATCCCACGCAAGGCTTCTTCAACGATGCTGACGGTTGCCCCCTCAACACCAGCTTCCACGAGCGCCGACCGCAGGGCATCTACGGTTTCGATCCGCTTCAGCGCGGGTTTGAAGATCTTGCCGACAGCCGTCAGGGGCATCGTTTCAACGATCCGTATGCCTTTGGGGAACGCGGCTCGCTCGCTGATCTCGTCACGCAGGAACGCCGCCATTTCTGCTTCATTTGCCGTTATGCCAGGCTTGAGCTGGACATAGGCGACCGGCAGTTCGCCTGCGTGCATATCAGGGCGCCCTACTGCTGCGGCAATCTGCACTGCCGGATGTCGGTGCAGCGCTTCTTCGATCGCTGCAGGATCGATGTTGTGTCCGCCCCGAATAATGAGTTCCTTCTTCCGGCCTGTGAGCCAGAAGTAACCGTCTGCGTCGCAGCGTCCCAGATCGCCGGTATTCAGCCATCTGCCGCCATCAGCCAGGTCCATCCAGATGCCGTTGTTCTGCTCCGGCCGCATATAGCCGATGAACACGTTCGGGCCGGAGATCAGCAGTTGACCAACCTCGTCCGCAACGCAGTCCCGCACATAACGGCCCGCTTCATCGGCCATCACGGCTTTCATGGCATGGCCCGGCAGACGAAGTCCGATCGAGCCGACCCGCCGTTCGCCAAGCGGCGGATTGACGCTGCTAACGCAGGTACCTTCGGTGAGGCCATAGCCCTCGAGGATCCTGATTCCGGTTCGAGCCTGAAAAGCACGCAGCAATTCCACCGGCATCGGCGCGGCGCCGCACAACCCGTATTCGAGCGAACTGATATCGCGGCCGCCAATGGGAACGTCCAGCAACGACCCAAAGAGGGTCGGCACGCCGCTAAAAAAGTTGATCCGGTAATGCTCGACGATATCCCAGAAGCGTTTGACGACGCCATCTCCGCGATAACCTTGCGGCGTGCCAAGCACGACGTGCGCACCGCGTGAAAACGGCAGCAGACCCGTCACCATCACGGCGTTCACGTGGAAAAGCGGCAATCCGCAGAAGATCGTCTTGCCTGGCGCAACGCTTTCACCGAGAAATTCTCCGGCGCTCCATGCATTGGCCACCTCATTGCCGTGCCGGCGCATCGCAATTTTTGGCAGGCCTGTGGTGCCGCCCGTGCAGAAGTAGGACGATACGTCGTCCCGGTTCATCCGGTGCGGGGTGGAGAGCGCTATGCCCGGCTCCCGTGCGACGGCTTCACCGAAGTCGTGGATGCTGATCTGCGAAGGAACCGCGCCTCGCACGCCCTCCTCGCCATGCAACCTTGAGCACTCGCCGCGCTGAAGCATTCGAGCCGCAAATCGCTGTTCGCCGGGTGCATGGTCGGCGAGGTTGACCAGCACGACATGCTCGAGCGAGGCAACCTTGTGCAAGACCGCCTGCACTTTCGGCCAAAGGTCCGTGCCGGGATACGGCGCCAAAGTGACAATCACGCTGGCGCGTGAGGCATTGAGCAGCTCGCCGATCGCGTCGCTTTCGAGCAGTGGATTGATTGCGCAGACAACGCCGACCGCCTCGCCGCCCCAGATCACAAAGTGCGTTTCTGGCAGATTCGGCAGTACATAAGCGACGACCGTGTCTCGCTGCACACCCAGCCGCGACAACATGTTTGCCGTACGTGTGATGTCGCGCACCAGTTCGCTGTAAGTCCATCGCTCCGGGGTCGCGTAGTCGTCCGTGGTTGCGAAGAACGAAAGCGCGGGTGCAGATGGGTCAATGGCGGCGCCCCGGCAGATCAATTCGTAGGTGCTCGACGGTAGATCCGCCGGCTGCTGCCCCTGCGATTCGATAGCGAGGACGTCCTGCTCGTTTGCGACGCCTTTCATGCGGCCTCTGCGACGACGACGTTACGCTGGGTGCCAAGATCGATCGAGCCATCCTGGCTGACGATACGTGCTTCGACCACGTCGCCATCCTGAAGGTACTGCGGTCGCTCGGCTTGCAACGCGAGGAAAAGACGCTATTTCTCCGCTTCGGGCAGCTGTGCCGCGGCGCGTTGCTTTTCCGGCGACGGAATGATCAGCGCGCAACCGGACGGCGTACCCGTTGCGAGCAAGTCACCGGCATGCAGGTCTTGAACGCCGGACAGCTCGGTCAATGTCTCTGCCGGACCGTAGACAAGACCCGAAGTGGAATCGTTCTGTCGAACCGTTCCGTTGACAGTCAGCGTCAGCACGAGCTCCTTGAGCTTCGGCATGTCGTGCTTCTCGAGCAGGCAAAGGTACGGGCCGACAGGGCCGAACGTGCGATAGCTCTTGCCCTTGTAGAACTGCATCTGTGGAATCTGGATATCGCGGGCGGAATAGTCGTTCACGATCACGGCGCCGGCAATGTAGTCGTGCAGGTTCTCGTCGGTAATCGTTGCGCGGGACGTGATGTCGCGTTTGAGGACAAGACCGACTTCGATCTCGTAGTCGAGGAACTTCACTTCGTGCGGCTTCACCAGCTTCGAGTCCGCAGCAACGATGCAACTCGTGGCCTTCGTGAAGATCATGTTGAATTTCTTCGCGTCCGGGTCCATGCCGGATTCGATCATATGCTGGCGGTAGTTCGCGCCCTGGCAGATGAACTGCTGATTGGCGGTCACAGGCGAGAGCCACTGCACATCCGCTTCGGGAATCGTAGGGCCATTCAGCGCCATTAACCGCTCGACCGGATTGGCATGGACAAACTCAGCGGTCGTCTCGAACTCACCGGGAATCGGTGTGATAGCGTTTTGAGCCACTACGCCCCACTGGGCGCGACCATCGTGCAGATAATGCAGAACGTGAATTGCCATGTTGGCGGTCTCCGGGTTCGAAAAAGGGGTGCGTCAGGCAAAAATCTTGAACAGTGCCCGTAGCCTCGCCAGCGTGACGTCGGGGCTTCGGCGCAGGTTTGCGATCAGCGCCGCGATGCTCGCGGGCGTCAATCGGGGCTTGGTGAAGCTGCGCGGCATTGTCGGCCCCCACTGGGCCATCGCCTCGCGACTCACGCCATGGATTCCCGTCGGCGTGTCGCTGGTGAAAAGATCACCGTCGCAGTAGTGCTCATGCTTGTCTCCCCAAGGGTCCTGCCAGTAGTCGAAAATCTGGCTCCCGAGGATATGTCGGCCGATGCCCCACGCATGCGTCCATCCGCTCGTGCGCAGGAGGCGCTGACCCATACCGACCGCGTCCGCATCGACGAGCTCGTAGGCGCTATGGCTGTATGTCGGGGCGAACGCCTGTGCCAGCGCAAGCGTGTGATGGTCGGCGGGTCTGTCGCCGAGATCGAGCCGCATGAACGCGACAGCCGGCGACCCATCGGGCAGCACCTGCACGTCGCTGGGGATAAAACCAAAATGGCGCGTGTACCACGCACAGGTTTCCTGATAATCAGCGAGTTCCAGCACCACGTGACCAAGCCTGATGACTTCAGGCGCGCTCTCGGGCGGTCGCTGCGTGCCGTTGACGCGAACGGCGGCATCGACGGAATTGAACGGCAACGGCAGCCGGTGCGGCAACGCGGAGGCGGGCGCCTGGCCCCAGAGCGCATCGACACGGAAACCGGACGGATCCTGCAACTGCACCACGTAGCCGCCGCCCGGCAACGCGGACGCTTTCACCTCTGACGCGCCCGGCAGCCTGGCGAGAGCGTCCAGTTCGGCTTCGCTGCCGACCTGCAGGCCGAACCCGACAAATCGCGCTTTGGACGCCTTGCGTACGACATAACAGAAGTGCGACGCGGCCGTACCGCGCAGAAGCAGCATCTCTTCGCCACGCGTTACCGTTCGAAGCCCGAAGTCATTGAGAAACCGTTCGGCTCGCCCGAGGTCCGGCCGATCGAACATGAGGTAGGCCAATGCGTTCGCTTTCGCCGTTGGATTCGGGTGACGAGCCGGCTGTGCAGTAGTCAGTTTCATGGCGGACGGTAATCAGGCAGTTGGGATCGGTGATGCAGACCGCAGCGCTGGCGCGCCGCACCTCGGGAGCACGTGAGCGCTCGCAGGCTCACCGGACGGCCAATTTGCCGGCGCGTGAGGGATAGCGGGTCGTAATGCCCGGATGGGCGGATGGGGAAGGTGATGCCGGCCGCTCGGCGCAATGCCGATTGCGATTGCTGTCTCCACAGTCACTCCGTCTGTTTTAGTTAGACCGGCTCTCGACAGCCAATGGTGACATTAAACTCATCGCTGATCGTTTTGTCAATATAGACATTCGAATCTATACTGTGGTCATGACCAGACTTGGATCCATCATGACAACCACGACCAAGCGCGGGGCGGCCAGGCGCTCCCCGCCGGCGGCGCCCGCCTCCCCGGCCCCCGTCATCGAAGAAAAAGAGCCTCGCGGTGCGCGCCGCAAGCGCGAGACGCGCGCACGTCTGCTCGACGCCGCCCTCAGGCTGATGGCCGAAAAGGGTATGGAAGGCGTGGCGATCAATGAAATCACAGAGGCCGCCGATGTCGGCTTTGGCTCGTTCTACAACCACTTCGAGTCGAAGGAGGTGATCTACGCAACGCTCGTCGACAACGTGTTCGAAGAGTTTGCGAACGTGCTCGATCGCCTCGCGGGGGGCCTTTCCGACCCAGCGGAAGTGGTGGCCGTCTCGGTGCGCCACACTGTCCTGCGTGCGCGGCACAATCCCGTGTGGGGACGCTTTCTGATACGCGAAGGGTTTTCTGAGCGTGCGCTGAGCCGTGGGCTGGGCCAGCGGCTCCTGCGCGACATTCGAAACGGTATCGCTGCAAAGCGATTCGTCGTCGCCGACCCGTTTATTGGCTATCTTGCAGTGGGTGGCACAGTGCTCTCTGCCATCGCGGCCGAACTGAACTATGTCGTGCCGGGCGCAAGCGCCGCGGGTTTGCTGAAGGAACTGGGTTTCAGCGGCGAGCACTTTCCCGAGCGCACGGCAGCCATGTTGCTGCAAATGCTCGGCCTGAAACGCGCGGAGGCGGAAAAGATTGCCGCGCGTCCACTGCCCATCGTCGAGGAAGCCGACGAGGCAGCTTGAACTCGGCCAGTCGTGAGGGGAGCCGGTCTGGCAACCGGCCCCGTCCCGACTGGCGATGCGCCGGGAATTTATGCCCCGGAGCGCGGAGCCGCCGCCCTGTCGACCGCGGTTCGCGCGCCGTCTATAAATTGCGGGCAGGACAGCGTTGTCATTCCCGTTCTGCTGGACGCGCCCGCAGGGCTAAACGGCCGATCCGCCGCGGTCGCAGCGAAGTTGCGCACGACCGCGGCTATCTGATCAGCGATCGCGTTGATCGCATGACGATGCCCGTCGACGATCGCCTGATACCCGCCAGATACGGGCTCGCTCACTATGCTGTGGCAACTCAGGGGCTCCAGGCCCGCAGACCTGCTTACACTCCATACGACGTCAACCAGTACGTGTGAACCCGGCCACGATTCGAAGCGCTGAACGTCGACGCCGACCTGATAGACGGGAACCTCCTCATCACGGCCAACTGCGTTGGCAGCGGACGCGCCGGCCTGCTGGCTCACGCGAGCAGCAAGTGCATCGCGAATCTCGTCCGGAAGGGCCGACGACCAGCGATCGTCTTCGAGCACCTGCACCTGGGCCGGGTTGACCTGCACCACAAGCTGACTTCTGGCGACGGTGGCCGGCACCTTCACTGGGCGTACATCGATCCGCAAAGCGGGGCTTGTCGTATTCTTCGCGATGGTCGGCTCCGCGTCGGTTCCGAGCGTATAAAAGCGCGTCGCGGGCGTTGCGCACGCCGTCAGAAGGGCCAGCCCAACGACAGAGACGAATGTCCTCACCATGGTGCGGGACGAGCGAGATTGCATTGCGATCATTGCTGGTCTCCTTTTTTGCCGAACAGCAGCGCCTGCGGATGGCGCTCCAGGTATTCGGAGAGCGCATTGAGCGACTGCAGCGTACGTGTGAGTTGCTGCATGGCGTCCTGAACGTCCGACTGCATCGGCGCCGTCTGCCGCAGCGTCGATTCCGCGGTCGCGAAGGTCTTTTGTGCGGCAGCGAGCGTGTCGCGTGCTTGCGGCACGACCTCGGTGTCCATATGCCCGAACAGCTTGCTGGCGTTCTCCAGTGCACCGTCGAGGTTGGCGCCGATCCGGTCGAACGGCACCTGGTTCAGTTTCCTTGCGATGTCCGCCACCTGCACCTGGAGCTCGTCGAGCGTATTCGGCACGGTCGGCAGTTCGATCGGGTTGCTGTGCACGTCGACACTCGCGCGCGGCGCCTTCGGGAACATGTCGAGCGCGACATACAACTGTCCCGTCAGGAGATTGCCGGTCCGCAATTGGCCGCGCAGCCCTTCCGTCACCAGATGCTGCAGCATCTCGTGACCGCCGGGCGTGTCCGGCGCCGGCAGCGCCTCGCTGGAGCGCCGGCTGAGCCGGTCAGGGTAAAGCGCCATCGACACCTTCATGCTGAAGCTCTTCTGCTTTTCGTCGTACTCGATACCAATCTCGGTCACCTGCCCCAGCGCAATCCCGCGAAGGTCGACAGGTGCGCCAACAGACAGTCCACGCAAAGACTGATTGAAACGCATGACGACATTGAGCGGCTGGCCGTCGGGCTCGCGCATGGCGTCCGATTCGTCCGCGGCGAGTCGGAACTCCGCCCTGTCTGCTGCCGGTCGGCCAGCGTCCTGCCCGGCCGGAGACTGGAACGCCAGCCCTCCGACGACGACAGTCGCGAGTGATTGCGTATTGAGCTTCAGCCCGTTGGAATCGAGACGCAGATCGACGCCGCTTGCATTCCACCACCGCGTATTGCTGCCGACGTACTGGTCGTACGGCGCATTCACGAAGACGTTCACGATGACGCCGGCGCCGTGAGGATCGAGGGAGTAGCCAATCACCTGACCCGCCTGGATGCGATGGTAGAAGATGGGGGCGCCGATATCGATCGAGCCCAGCGACTCACCTCGCAGCGTGTACTGGTGACCCGGCTGTCCCGTGGTGACAATGGGCGGGCTCTCAAGACCGAGGAACGCGGTTTGCCTCTCGGTCGAGCGCCCGATGTCCACGCCGATGTACGCACCAGAGAGCAACGTACCGAGGCCGGAGATGCCGTTGGCGCCAATGCGCGGGCGTACCACCCAGAATCGCGTGCCTTGCGTTGCAAATTTCCCTGCGTCCTTGCTCAACTGGATACTCACGATGACGCGCCGCAAATCGGCGGACAGCGCAATGGCTTGCACGACACCGATTTCAACGTCCTTGTACTTTACCTTCGTCTTGCCTGCCTCAATGCCCTCCGCGTTATTGAAGGTGACCGTCACGACCGGCCCCCTTTCTGCAACGGATCTGACCACCAGGGCAACCCCGATCAATGCAGAGATGAGTGGTACTAACCAGATGAGGGATGGCAGCCAACGTTTGCGCGGCTTGAATTCAGGTCCAGATAGATTGGAAAGATGCATCGTCTGTTTCAGGATATGCGGTTGGTAGGGAGAGAAGCAGCCGGAACTTCATCGTTCGCAGTGGGAGCGTCACGCTGCCCCGCGTCCACGTTGTCCCAGATGAGCCGCGGATCGAATTGATGCGATGCGAGCATGGTCAGGACCACAACCGCTCCGAAAGCGAGGGCGGCCGGTCCCGCAGTGATGACGGCAAGCGAGCCGAAATGCACCAGTGTGACCGTCAGCGCAACGACGAAGACGTCGAGCATCGACCATCGGCCAATGCGCTCGACGAGCCGGTACAGGATTGCTCTTTCACGAGCGCGCCATCCCGAACCGTGAGAAGCGGCTACCGTGAGAAGCGTGAGAACAACGAGCTTGAGAACCGGCACGAGAACGCTGGCGACAAAAACGACGACAGCAAGGGGCCAGTCTCCCGATGTCCAGAAATACGCGACGCCGCCAAGGATCGTGTCGTCTTCCGAACCGCCCACGGATGAGGCGTGCATGATCGGCAGCAGGTTCGCCGGAATATAGGCAAACGCGGCGGCGAGAAGCAGACTGGCCGTTCGCGTCAGGCTGTCCGGCCTGCGTTCGTGCAGCACATGCTGGCATCGGGAGCAGCGCTGGTGGGCCTCTCCTTCGATACGCGCCTGAACGAGTGCGCACGCGTGACAGCCGACAAGGCCGGCGCGTTGTGCCGTGATGGCGGGCGGTGAGCCGGTTTTGCGCGCCCCCAATGGCCGTGTGAAACGCCCTCGCCCTGTACTGACTCTCGACCAGCGAACGTCCGCAATTCGAGAACACCTGATTTCGTCACGGACCGCCCAGAGCCTGCTCGGGTCGAATGAAGCAACAACGCCCAGCATGACAGTCAGCGCGCCCGTTGCGAACAATCCCGGTCCCGGGATCACTTCCGCGATGCTGACCATTTTCACGATCGTCACCAGCACACCGAGCATGAACACCTCGATCATGCCCCACGGCCGAACGAGCTGCACGAGACGCACCATCGCGTTGAATTGAGGTGGCAGTTTGCCTAGCCGGAGCGGCACCAGCACATATAGCAATGAGAGCAGCTCGATCAACGGGAAGAGTACCGCCGAGCAGAACACCATGATCGCGACGACGCGCATGTTGCCGGACCAAAGCGAGCGCACGGCGCCAAACAGCGTCGCCTCGGATGTCATGCCGTTCGCGCGTAGCTCGATCACCGGGAAACTCTGTGCGATGCAAAAAACGATCAATGCGGCGAGCGTCACGGCGCAAATCCAGTCAAGCGGCCATCCGCTACCCGGTAGCGCTGGCATGCCCGCACCGCAGCGCGAACAGGCTGCGCGGCGCCCTTTGACACTGGAAGGCTTGCGAAACAGCAGATCGCATTCGTGGCAGGCAATTAGTCTCTGATATTCCATACGGAGATAAAGCGGAAATCCGGGGGCATTCACACTGGCGCAACGGCCGAATCACGCGGCCGGCGCGGCAGCCCGTCAATTGATGTGTCCAACGGCCATCGCGTGGATCGAGCCACTGCTGAACGGCGAGAGCCGTCCTGGCGGATCGCCCTCGCGTTTCACGAACGCCTGGGTCAATGCGTTGATGCGGTCGTCTGCTGAGTCTGCTGAGCCGAGGGCAGTTCCCCCATCGCCTGGAACAGTGCGGCTGTATCGGTCATGCGCTGGCCCGCTGCGCGCACTGCGCCGATCTCTGCGTTCAGATACCGCGACTCGCTCGCGTGCGTTACTGCCGAAGGCAGCGAGCCCAGGCGGTGGCGCGACGCCGTGTCCTCGAATGCCGTCCGCGCGGCGTCGGCGGCGACTTCGCTCGACGCGAGGGTCTGTGCGTCGTTGTCCAGCGCGGCGAGTGAATTCGCCACGTCCTGGAACGCCGAAAGCACAGTGGACTTGTAATGCAGCACGGTGGCGTCGTAAGTATCGATCGATGCGCGGCGCTGCGCGAACAGCGCGCCGCCATGGAAGATCGGCTGCGAGAGGCTCGCGCCGATAGCCCAAAGGCCGCCCGCGCCCGAAACCACTGCCGGCCAGCTGAAGCCGCCGCGACCCATCGCGCCCGTCAGCGACAGGCTCGGGAAAAGTTGCGCCGTTGCCTCGCCCACATCGGCGGCCGCCGCCTTGACGGCGCCGTCGGCAGCCTGGATGTCCGGGCGCGAGCGCAACAGGTCCGAAGGCACGGCGACGGGCACGTGCTCTGGCAACGACAGGCTGTCCAGATCCGGCACGCTCGGGGCATTGTCCGGTGTACGGCCCATCAGCACCGCCAGTGCATGAACCGCCGTCGCGCGTTGCTGACGCAACTCGGGCAACGTCGCCGCGATGGAAGCCGCGTCCTGTTTCGACTCGAGCGCCTGGACGCGCGATACTGCGCCCAGCGCGTAGCGCTGCTCGTCCTCGTTCGCCGCATCGTTCGATACGGCAACGAGCCGCTCGGTGAGCGCAATCTCGCGATCGAGTGCCGCCACATTGATCGTGGCGGCCACGATGTTTGCAGCGAGCGCACGGCGCGACGCTTCGAGTTCAAACGCCTGCACATTCACACGGGCCGCGCTCGCCGAGTTCATGTAGCGCGTCTGGCCGAACAGGTCGAACGTGTAATGCGCGAGCAACTGCCCGGCAAAAAAATTGTATTGCACTTGCTCGGGGAGGCCAAGCTGGGGCGCGACCGGTGAGCGGGCGCGCTGGACCTGCGCGGCGCCGTCGATCGATGGCAGCGTCGATGAGCCGATCTGCGCGCCCAGTTGCTCTTGCGCCGCAGCGAGCGTACGCTGCGTCGCCGCAAGCGTCGGGCTGTTGCGCAGTCCTTCGTCGACGAGCGCATCCAGCGCGGCGCAGCGGTACAGCCGCCACCATTGCGGCCCGGGAGTGGCGCCGACATCGAAGGTCTGCGCAACGCCACCCGCGGCCACCGTCTTCGCCGGCTGTGCTTGCGCACCGTAGTGCTCGGGCGACGGCATGGCCGGCGCCTCGCCGCTCGGCCCGAACGAGCACCCCGTCACAGCGAGTCCCGCGGCCACGGCCAGCACGGATGTCTTGTAGGTAAAAGTCATGATCAACCCTCCGTATGCTCGACGACGACCTCGTGGGTGCCGCGCTCGTCACGACGGACCCTGAAGCACGTCGCGTAGAGCGCGGGCAGGAAAAACACAGTCAGCACCGTGGCGGTGGTGATGCCGCCCATCAGCGCGGTCGCCATGGGTCCGAAGAAGCCGGAGCGCAGCAGCGGAATCAGCGCGAGCACGGCGGCGGCGGCCGTCAGCATGATCGGCCTGAAACGCCGCACCGTTGCGCCGATAATGGCGTCAAAGCGCGCGTGCCCCGCCGCGATGTCCTGATCGATCTGGTCCACGAGAATGACGGAGTTGCGCATGATGATCCCGAACATCGCGATCACACCAAGCAACGCGACGAAGCCAAACGGTTTGCCAAACAGCAACAGCGCAGTCACCACGCCGATCAGACCCAGCGGTGCGGTAAGCACGACGATGAAGGTGCGCGCAAAGTTTTTCAGCTGGATCATCAGCAGCGTCAGCACCGCGATAATCATCAGCGGCATTTCCGCGTTGATCGACCTCTGGCCCTTCACGCTCTCTTCGACTGCCCCGCCCACCTCGATCCGGTATCCGACAGGCAGCTTCGCGCGCACGGCCGTCAGTGCGTGCTCGATGTCGCGCGTTACGTCGATGCCCTGCGCGTCGCCGCGCACGTCGGCCTGCACGGTGATGGTCGGCTGGCGGTCACGCTCCCAGATCACGCCGTACTCGAGCGTGTCGCGCACATGTCCGAGCGAGCCGAGCGGAACCGGGCCGCCCGGTGTCGGAATCGCAAGGCTCGTGAGCTTTGCGGGGTCGATGCGCTCGCTCTTCGGCGCGCGCAGATCGACGTTGATCAGCTTGTCGCGCTCGCGGTACTGCGTCACGGTGTAGCCGGACAGCGTCATGGCGAGGAAGCTCGAAACGTCCTCTGACGTGACGCCAAGCTGGCGCGCGCGGTTCTGGTCGATCTCGAACGAGATTGAACGTTCTGCCGGTTCGTCCCAGTCGAACTGGACGTTGCGCGTGCGCGAGTCTGCACGGACCTTCTCTGCGACCGTTTCCGCGACCGATCGCACAGTCGCGATATCGTCACCGCTCACGCGGAACTGGATCGGGAAACCCACGGGCGGACCGTTTTCGAGGCGTGCCACACGTGTGCGAACACCGGAAAAGTCCTTCTCCAGTTTCGCGTCGAGCCAGTGCATCAGTTCCTCGCGTGTTTCGACGTCTTTGGCCGTGATCACGAACTGCGCGAAGTTGGGCTGCTGCAGCTGCTGGTCGAGCGGCAGGTAAAAGCGCGGCGCGCCCGTGCCGATGTAGTCGACGAAATGGTCGATCCCGGGCTTGCCATCGAGGACCTTCTCGAGGCGCTTTGATTCACGTAACGTCGCCTCGAACGAAGCGCCTTCCGGCAGCCTGAGGTCGACCAGCAGTTCGGGCCGCTCGGAGTTCGGGAAGAACTGCTGCGGCACGCGCGTGAATGCCGCCATCGCAATGACGAAGAGCACGACGGTGACCCCGAGCACGACCCAGCGTCGGTCGATACACGACGCGACCCAGCCCGACAGACGCCGGTAAAAGCCCGTGTTGTAGACATCATGTTCATGGCCACCGCTCGCGTGAGCCTTGCTCTCCGGAAGCAGATGGAAGCCCAGCAACGGCACCAGCACGACTGCAGCGAACCACGAAACGACGAGCGCAATGGCCGATACCTCGAAGATCGAGCGTGTGTATTCACCCGTGCTCGATTTCGCGAGCGCGATCGGCAGGAAGCCCGAGACCGTGACGAGTGTGCCCGTCAGCATCGGGAATGCGGTGCTCGTGTAGGCAAAGGCCGCCGCGCGCATGCGGCTCCAGCCTTGCTCCAGCTTCACGGCCATCATTTCGACGGCGATGATGGCATCGTCGACGAGCAGCCCGAGCGCGAGCACGAGCGTACCGAGCGAAACCTTGTCGAGCCCGATACCGAATAGATGCATGCACAGCGCCGTCACGGCCAGCACAATCGGAATCGTGATGACGACGACCATGCCCGTGCGCAGGCCGAGCGAAACGAGGCTGACCACCAGCACGATCGCCACCGCTTCGCCAACCGCCTCGACGAAGTCGTCTACAGAGTGCTTGACCGCGTGTGGCATGCTCGAGACCGGCTCGAGCTTCACGCCGGCCGGCAGCGACGCCTGCAATTCCGCCGTCTTCGCGTCGAGTGCCTTGCCGAGGTCAATGACGTCGCCCCCCTTTTGCATCGTTACACCGATGCCGAGCACAGCGTGGCTGCCAACGCGCATCTGTGTGACGGGCGGATCGTCATAACCGCGCTTGATGGTTGCAATATCGCCAAGACGGAACGAGCGGTTGTTGACGGTGATCAGCGTGTCCGCGAGCGCCTGTTCATTCTTGAACGCGCCGCTCGGCCGCACGAATACGCGGTCGTCCGCCGTCGTAATGGTGCCGACGGGTGCGACGGTGTTCTGCGCGTCGATTGCATGAGCGAGTTGCTGCGGCGTGATCGACAGACGCGTGAGTTGCGCGTTCGAAATCTCGACAAAGATATGCTGATCAGGGTCGCCGAAGTAATCGACCTTCGCGACGCCCGGCACGCGCAGCAGAACCGTGCGCAGCTGATCCGCATAGTCATGCAGTTGCGCGGGCGTAAAGCCATCGCCTTCGAGCGCGTAGATGTTCGTGTAGACGTCACCGAACTCATCGTTGAAGAAGGGCCCGGCCGTTCCCCTCGGCAGCGTCGCCGCGATATCGCCCACCTTCTTGCGGACCTGGTACCAGGTCTCGGGCACCTCCTTGACAGGCGCCGAGTCCTTCATCGCGAAGAAGATCATCGACTCGCCGGGGCGCGAGTAGCTCTTGATGTTGTCGACATACGGCGCCGCCTGCAGCTGGCGGCCAATCCGGTCCGTGATCTGTTCCTGCACTTCGCGAGCGGTCGCGCCCGGCCAGTACGTCTTGATGACCATCGTCCGGAACGTGAACGGCGGGTCTTCCGATTGCGCAAGATGGGTATAGCCGATCACCCCAAAAAGCGTGGCCAGCCCGATCAGAAAAATCACGAGCTGCTGGTGCCGCAGCGCCCATGCAGAGAGGTTAAAGCCTGTACCGCTAGCGCTTTGCTCGCCAGAAGCGTTCGCCGGCGCGCTGTCGAGCGCGTGTTCGTGGTCGCGCGCGTTCATACCGAGGCATCCTCTGAATGCAGCGGGGGCACCACTTGCACATGCTGCCCGGAACTCACGGCATGCACGCCCTGCAGGACGACGCGGTCGCCATCGTGCAGTCCCGAACTGAACGAGACAGTGCGTTCGTCGTACCGCTCGATCGTGACCGGGCGCAACTCCAGCGTGTCGCTGCCTTTACGCACCACCCACACGGCCGGATTCTCACCCTTGTGGAAGAGCGCCGTCACCGGCAGAGTGAAGACCTGGCCGGCATCGTCCGCTACGCTGAATGCCACATTCGCGGTCATGCCAAGACGCACCTCGGGACTCGGTGCGGTCAGCGTGAGCTTCACACGCCACGTGCGGCTTTGCGGATCGGCCGCCGCCGAAACCTCGCGCACCTGCGCTTCGAAAGTCTTGCCGGGCAGCGCGGGCAAGGTGACGCGCGCGTTGCTGCCGACGGCGAGAGCGTTCAGCGTTCTTTCAGGCGCGTCACAAACGACATCGACGTCGCCCGTCCAGTCGAGGTGATATACAGCCTGGGTTGCCTGAACGTTCTGGCCGGTATCCACATCCTCGGAAGTGATGACGCCGTCGTGGTCCGCGGTCAGTGTCGCGTAGCTCAGATGATCCGTAGCGAGCGCCATCTGGGCGAGCGCGGAAGTGCGCTGCGCAAGCGCTGAAGCGTAGGCATCCTCGGTCTGCTCCAGTTGCGCGGGAGCAATCAGGTTCGCACGCGCCTGAGCCTGATCGCGGTCGAGCTGCTGCTTTGCAAAAACGAGGCGATGCTCGGCGGCGTCGAGCTGCGCGCGCGCATTGACGAGGTTGTTCTGCAGATCCGTCGGGTCGAGCAACGCAACCACCTGTCCCGCCTTGACCGTATCTCCGATATGCACTCGCCGCTCGATGACCTTGCCTCCCACCCGGAACGACAGAGGCGTCGAATAACGCGCCTGTACCTGTGCCGGCAGCGAGTTGCTCTCAGCGTGCCCATCCGGATGAACCGCAAGCGCAACGACGGGCTTGGCCTCCGGGACGACGGCATCAGTCTGGTGGCATGCACAAAGAGCGATGGCGCTGCACGCCGCAACGACGACAGTCAACTTGTGCGTCGACGGAAAGAAGGAAGGCAGGAGGGAGCGCACTCGTTTCAGCGCGACAAGACCGGGTTGTTTCACGATGTTCACAAGGCAGGTGATGAATACAGGTAGAAAAGTCATCTGCGCCGATGGCTAGTCGCGCCTGCAAGAAGCGCGCGTTGCCCGTAGCGCGAAAACGAAGCCATTGATGCGGAACGGATCCTCTTCGGCAACCCCATGGACCGGCGGCCCGAGCTTTGTTGACAGGCCATCGCAGCGGATCGCCACACGTGTCTCGAAGCGGCTCGGCACCATCTGACAGGCGCATTCGCTGATGCATGCGCGCTTTCTGCGCGGCGCACGCGGACTTTGGCGCCAGGCATCTACCAGCGTCTCGGAGACGCTTTCGTTTCCCGTGGGGGTTTTCCGCTTCCACCGTCGCACGGATGACATTAGACCCATTACTGATGATATTGTCAACCATGACATTTAAATCTAAAATCTGACAATATATGGTTCCAGGAGCTGACATGCCCAACGTCCCGATTTCCCGCACGAGTCGTCGGCAACTGGCGAAGGCGCCAGTTGCCGGTCGCGAGTCCACCACAACGCGATCGCCGCGCGTGGCCCGACGCAAGCTCGAAACGCGGCTTCGTTTGCTCGATGCCGCGTTTGCGCTGGCGACGGAAAAGGGAATGGAAAGCGTCACGATCACCGAGATTACGAACGCCGCCGACGTGGGATTTGGGTCCTTCTATAACCACTTCGATTCAAAGGAAGGGATCTTCGCCGCGCTCGTCGAATGGTCATTCGAGGAATTCGCGACTACGCTTGATCGTCTCGCAACCGGGTTGTCCGACCCGGCCGAAGCGATCGCAGTGTCGGTCCGTCACACGCTTTTGCGGGCCTACCGGGAGCCGGTTTGGGGGCAATTACTGATACGCGAAGGGCTATCCACGCGGATATTGAGCAGGGGGCTCGGTCAGCGGCTACTGCGGGACACGAAGCGAGGGATTTCGGAACGACGCTTCATGGTCGCGGACGAACTGATGTGCGTGTTTTCTGTGATCGGTACTGTCGTCGCTGCAATAGCTGCTGAGCTTCACCTCTCTGGATCTTCAAAGCGGGCGGTTCGCGCACGAAAGACCCTTCGATCCAGGCACGAAAAGTTCGCCGACAGCACGGCGGCCATTGTGTTGCAGGCGTTCGGCCTCAAACGCACCGAAGCCGAAAGGATTGCTCATCGCCCCTTCCCTGCGCCCCCTCAGGCGGCGAGCGTTTCAAGCGAAACGGCGGCATGACGCCAGGCACGGAGATCGCCAGGATCGAGCGAGTCGACGCAAATCCTCAGGTTCTCCGACCTTCCGAAGCTAGCCGTCAGCGCGCGAACGAGCCTCACTCAACTGCCAAAATAAATGTTGCAGAAACTGACCGGGCCGACACAACTGTCACTCGAGGAGGGTTTCGGAGGAGTCTCCTTCCTACCACTTTCACTAGTTCCGCTCGATCCTGCACCGGTACCGCTGTCTTGCATCGCGTTCATTTGGGCCTGACGTTGCTGGTAGATCGGGCTAGCATCCGGGTACGAGGTATCGGTGACCAGATTCAGACCGTGATTTTCCGCATCAATAAGTTCCTGTCGCACTTCCGCACGGGTCTTTTCATGCGCGTTTGCGTCAGTGACAACCGCCCCGCAAATACCGGCAACGAGGATTACGCCCATAATTTTTCGCACGTTCATCTCAACACCTCATAAGGTTCGCCCGCTGTCCTTCTGACAGGCCCACTAAAACGCTGGCACTTCAGCTTGAGCGTTTTTTCCTGTACTGAAAGATCAACCGGGTTCAATTCGTCATCCTAACGATGATCGTTTTGATCATCGCCCATGTGACAAGCACATTCTCGAGCTTGTTACTGGATAAATCGATTCAAATACGCTTTTGGTTACAGCGGAGAAACGAATTCGCTTCTTACAGCTGCTTCATCGAGATCGGATTGGGCAACAACCATAGCGGCATGCAATCCAGCAAGCTCATGGGAGACGCTTCATATCAGACGTGGAAACAGAATCCGCGCTATTGCTAGTGGCCGCCACGCGCTGCGGAGATGGGGGTCTCTACCAACGGAGTATCCATCTACCGGCCATTCCACCGATCAGGGCGGGAATGGCCATGCCAAGCGAGTACCACGTCGCCCAGAAAGGTACTGCGGTCTCTGGACAGCGAAAGCAATAGGCCAATGTGCCGATTGCTCCTGCCAGCAGTCCGGTAGCCACGCCTGCCGCAACCGGCTGTGTTGCGGCCAGCCCCCGCATTGCCCAGAACAGTATAAGCAGCGGCAGGCATGACAGCTCCGCAATGTATAGCGAGCACGTACGCCACGTATGGCCCAGCACAAGATCTGTCCGTGTCGGGGTGGGTGACGCAAGCAGGGTGATCACTGCCGCCAGCCACACCGCTGCCATTGGCAACCCGAGGACAAGCCAGAGGCGCCCCACTTCGACACCCGGTTGTGAAAGGCGCGAGGTGACCCACAGCCCACCTACCGTCATCGAAAGCGGTAGCAGAACCTTGATCCAGAAGAGCGGCGTGAAGACCACTCCCTCGAGCCGCACGCCGCTCACCGGGATCGTTTGAATCAGCAGCAACGCCGTTACGATGCTCATCGCGAGGGCCCGGCCCAGCCGTTTGCCAGCCACCGCACGGCTCGGAGGACGCGGCGCGTCTGCCAGCATCACAATGAGATCTTCAGTCTTCATGGGCTTTCTTCCGAATTTTCGCGGCGAGCGCCTTGAGTCCGCGATGCACGCCAACCTTCACTGCAGACTCGGAAAGCCCCGTCGCCGAAGCTGTTTCCGCAACGGACATGCCCCACAGGCGCATGTGCACAATCGGCAATTGCTGGCCTCTCGGCAATGTCGCCAGCAATTGCTGTAAATCGCGTCTCGCATCCGCAGCTTCCGTGCTGGAATCGGTGAAGAACTCACCATCATCATCCAACGGCTCGTGCAGCGAATCCCAGCGAAAGTACGCGCGATGATAGTCTGCAACCTTGTACCGGACGATCGCGCTTATCCAGGCGGTAAGCGGTACTTCCGGCTTGAAAGTTTCAAGACCCTTGTGGACCGCAATCAGGATCTCCTGCATCAGGTCCTCGATGTCTTCGTCCTTCCTGCGCAGCTTCTTTCGCAAGCGCGCCCGCAAATGTCCCGTCAGCTCGTAAAGGAATGTCCGGTAAGCCTTCCTGTCGCCCTCAAGCGACTGCGCGAGGAGCGAAGTCAACCGGCGTTCAACCTCCGAACTGGCCGTCGCGTGCTCATGCACTCCGGCTGCGGGGTTCAGTTTGCTGACTGTCATGATCCAGAAGCTCGAAGGATGCGCCGGAGCGCCAGCTTGTCCTTCAGACTGCCTCTGCGGACATCCGGAGTCGTGTGCTCACACGTGCGTACCATGGACGCAACAGCGTATCGACAGCGAGTGGGCCCACACCACCAAATACGAGCGACAGCAACCCGGCCACATATAGCAAGTCGGTTTCGTAACCAGGCGGCCCGAACCGCGGCACACCGCTCACGACATCCATCAACTTGATCGAGGTGAACCCGAACTGCAGATGGACGGTAAGCGTCGCAACGAGCAGCACAGCAAGCATAGGCACCGTCGCGAGTGGAACAAATGCTCCGCAGAGAATCGCAAAGCCGCCCAGCAGTTCGATCACGATGGTCGCCCATGCCATGAAGTGTGGAGCGGGTACGCCAAGAGCGTGGAGGATGGCGGCGAAATGCTCGGGGTTCTTTGCAATTTTTGCGTACCCGTGCGCCATGAATCCGTAACCGACTACAAAGCGGACTGGTAACGGCGCATAACGTTGAAACTTCGAGACTAGCCACCACGGGTCGGCAAGACGGAAGACAGACGAAAGCGGATTCATGCGTGATTTCCCTATGGGCAAACCGGCGAAACGCGCCGGTGTGGGTGTTCAACCAATGCGACCGGATTGCGGTCTCCACAGGGTATATCGGTGCGCCACGCGACCTGGTTACACGCATGTGCCGATTTTCTGGTCCTGAAACCCGCTGGCTTCACGCCAGTCACCCCCCAAGCGGCCCCAATGCGACACCCACAACACAACCTGCGATCACGATCAGCAGCACGAACGCCGCAATCGAGGCAAACCGGTAGTCGCGTTCGATCGTATAAACAGCGAGCATCAGCATCAGTCTCGCGACAGGTAGCAGGATGATGATGCAAACGCCCACCGTGAGCGCGGCGCCGCCGAACGGCTCGACAGCCGCACTTGCCGACCAGCGCAGCGCGATGCCAGCCGCCATCGCGCACGAGCCCGCCCACGTGCCATAGTGGAGCAGCGCAGCCAGAAGCCTTTCGAGCCTCGCGCTCGCGCGCGGTTTGGGGGGAATCCCAGGGGCCAGGTCCATGGTTCGAGCGTCAGAACGGGTTAATGCCGCAACCTAGCAGCAACATTTGCACGGCTACCGCCACCAGCACCACAACGAAAAGCCCGCGCAGACGCTGGCTGGAAACCTTCATGAGGATGCGCGCGCCGAGCAGCGCGCCAGCAACGGAACCGAGAGCGATCGGCGCCGCAATCGAGGTGACGATCTCACCGCGCAGGAAGTAGGCGCACGCACTCGCGGCGGCGGTCACGCCAATCATGAAGTTGGACGTGGCCGTGGAGACCTTGATAGGCAGGCGCAACGCCGTGTCCATCGCGGGTATCTTCAGCACGCCACTACCGATGCCCAGCAGCGCAGAAACGAGGCCCGCCACATACATGAGCCCGAGCGCCAGCGGCACGCGCCCGACCGTATAGGCGATTTCGCGACCCGTCGCGGTGTCCGGATAGCTGCTGTCGAGGGCGTTCGAACGCCCGGTTCCGTTTGCCGGCACGCCAGGACGCTCCACTCGCCGCACGAACATCTGCCACGCCGAGACCAGCATGACGCCCGCGAACAGGAAATCGAGCGCCCTCACGGGCACCACGCCGGCAAGCACGACGCCCGTCAGGGCGCCGAGCGTCGTACCGCTTTCCAGCAACACCGCGAGGCGCACGTGCGTGAGACGCCCGCGCAGATACGGCGCGGCGCTGCCGCACGAGCAGGCGATTACGGAAACCAGGCTCGCGCCTACCGCCGCATGCAGGTCCATGTGGCCGAACACGGTGAGCGCGGGGACGATGAAAAGGCCACTCGCCATGCCGAGCATGCCGCCTAGCGCGCTGCAACCGAGCGCCACGGCAAAGAGCCAGAGGGCGGAGTCGATGATTTTCCTCCGGTAATAGCGAGGGCCCGATGACGGACTTGTGCACTCGCACGTTGTCGTATCCAGATTCAACACGACATATCATGTCATAACAAGTTGAAGATGGCAATCGCACCGGGACTCCCGACGAGGCGCGGCGTATAATTCGAGGACCTTCAGCTGCGCACGCCATCGACCGCCGCCCTGCCCTTCGCCGCCATGTCCTCTGCCTTCGAGATCGAGTCGCCCGTCCCGCTCTACGTCCAGATCAAGAACACGCTGCGCGCCGGGATTCTCGACGGCGAATATCCGCCCATGAGCCGCATGCCCTCGGAAAGCGAACTGCAGGCAATGTTCGACGTGAGCCGCATCACGATCCGGCAGGCGCTCGGCGACCTGCAGAAAGAAGGGCTGATATTCAAGGTGCACGGCAAGGGCTCGTTCGTCTCGCAGCCGAAGGCCGTGCAAGACATCACGTCGCTACAAGGCTTCGCCGAGGCAATGCAGGAGAGCGGTCACGAGATCGTCAATCGCGTCCTGCAGTTTCGCTTCGTGCCTGCGCCGGCGCACGTGGCACAGCAGCTCGGTCTTGAGGCGCGGACTACCGTGGCCGAAATCCATCGCGTGCGCCTGCTCGAACGCGAGCCGGTTTCGTACGAGATCACCTTCGTGCCGGAAGCGATCGGCAAGCGTCTGCGGCGCGCCGACCTCGCGACACGCGACATCTTTCTGATTCTGGAGAACGATTGCGGCGTCACGCTTAGCGGCGCCGATCTGAATATCGACGCCGTCGCAGCCGAAAGCGCGATCGCTCGTGCGTTGGAGATCAAGAAGGACGCGCCGCTGCTGCGTATCGAACGGCTTACGCAGGACAGTGACGGCAATCCTGTCGATTTTGAGTATCTTTATTTCCGCAGCGGCGCGTTCCGGTACGCACTGCGCGTGGAGCGCAAGCGCACCGCTTCCGTCGGGCGCACGAAACGCGCGAAATGAATGCGCCGGCGCGTGCCGCTGCGGACGTGCGGAACGAGCAGTCGTATCGATAGATCATGACCTGCGGATCGAGTTTCTGCATTTCTGCGCTCGATTAGCACGATGTTCTCAACGTCCAGACGTAGTTGCTCCCGCAGATTTCCTGATGAGTGCCCGCGCTATATGCCGGCAATTCGCTATCCGGCAAAGGCGGCGCGACGTACCAACCAGTTCGCGGCTGGCCTTGACTGCTCTCGAAGCGCACGGGTATCTGCCTGATTGTCGTCTATCAGAAAGCGTTCAGAACCGACTCAAACGGCAACGCTGCCCTTTCGGCGGTCAATGAACCTTCCGCATCTGCAGAGGACAAACAGGTACTCTTTCGCGTCGGCATCCGGCACAAGTTTTGATGCGGCTCTCCGCGCGAGGCGCACGGTCGAACACCAGCGCCTCGCGCGGCGAAGCTTCGAACGAAGGATTGACTTTCTCCCTTCGCTTCAAGTTAAGGCGGCGCCAGTGACGCGCCGCCTTACTGGACAGTTACGCCGTCTCTGTGGCCGTGGCCGAGGCGCGCAGGCGTTGCACGAGCTGGTTGTCCTTACCCTGGACCAGCGGCGTGAGCGTGAGGTTGAACTCGATGTCCTTGTACGTATCGCCTTTCAGGCCGAGCGCGGTGCCACCGGTCTTTTCCGTCACGGGCGGAATCAGCTCTTCGCGCGTTGCGTAGGCGAAGTCGTCCCAGATCAGCGGGTCGCCCTCGATATTGAATTGCGTGGTGAGCTTGCGGCTGTTATCCGCCGAGACGAAGAAGTGCACGTGCGCCGGGCGATTGCCGTGGCGGCCAAGGCCGTCCAGCAGCCGCTGGGTCGAGCCCTGCGGCGGGCAGCCGTAGCCGACCGGCATGAGCGTGCGGAATTCGTACTTGCCGTCCGCGCCGGTCTTGACCGCGCCGCGCAGGTTGAAGTCGTCCTGCGCGCCGGTCGGGTCGAAGTGCGAATAGAAGCC
>NZ_JAFA01000055.1 GCF_000519185.1 Paraburkholderia nodosa DSM 21604
AATCGGATAAAGCGCGTCGAGCGCACGGGCCTGCCAGACCTTCACCTCATCACTGACGGCATCGGTGACCGCCGAAATCAGCGTTGGCGAGACTTCCGTGCCGTACATTTCTTCCAGGTGCCCCTGGATCTCGCGTACGCTCAGGCCCCGCGCATACAACGAAATGATCTTGNCGTCGAAGCCCGACCAGCGCNTCTGGTGACGCTCCACCAGCTTCGGTTCGAATGCACCCTGACGGTCACGCGGGATATTGAGCGGCAACTCGCCAAACTCCCCTTGCAGCGTCTTGGCGCTATGGCCGTTGCGGGTGTTGCCCGTGGCATTGGTCACCGCTTCGCTCTTGCCATGGCCCAGATGCTCGGACATCTCCGTCTCGAGCGCCCGCTCCACCAGCATCTTGGTCAGTTGCTTGAGCAGGCCATTCTCGCCGATCAGGTCCTCTGGCTTCTGGTAGTTCGTTAGTAGGCTGTCTGCCAGCTTGACGAGTTCAGGATCGGGCTTCTCTCTTTTATTGCGTTTCGCTCCGGTCATCTATGCTCCTGTTGCTGGCAGTCTCCTGCCAAATGACCGTTTACACAAAACTATTTAAACCCTCCATTTTACTGAAACTTTCTGAGGGCTTTTGATGGTGCAGAACGGTCCTCTTCGAGGCGCCATTGCGCGCGACCGTACGCTCAAATCTTCCGTGAGGAACGGACCGTGTCACGTCGGGAACAGATATCTGACAACCTGTTGTCTAGTCTCTTCCACTCCTATTACGTCAGTAATCAGTCCATCAGCCTTTAAAAGATTAGGATTCTGGATCTCGTCCGATAGCTTTCGCATCGTGTATTTAATAGCGCCTTCAGCACCAGACATCACTTTGCTCATCGTGTCCGGGCTAAAAACGCCGATGTGTGCCTGCGGATACGCCAGCACGGCTATTGGATCGAATCCGGGGCCGCTCATCGCATACACACCGCCGGTGTAGGCTTTTCGGACGACAAGGAGTAGCTTGGGTACGTGGCATCTGACATGTGCTCTGAACAACTCCGCTGCTGCCAAAAATATGCCGCTATTTTCAGCTTCCCTGCCTATCATGAACCCGGGAACGTCGGCAAGGAAGATGATTGGCATGCGGGTCTTTGCAGCAATGTTTATCATTTTTACCATCTTGGCCGCGGATTTCCGGTGGATGGCGCCGCTGTTGAATCGCGGGTTGTTTGCCACGATTGCCGCGAAATGTCCCTTAATGCGCGCATAGCCCGTCAGTGCTTCTCGTGCGTATTCGGCGTTTGTTTCAGTGAAGCTGCCTTTGTCGACAAAAGAGAGCAGCAAATGATGCATGTCGTAGGGGGTGCGGTGATTGGACGGAATCAGATTTTCAAAATCGACTGCTTCGGGTTCCTCATATTCAAGCGCTGTGTCTTTGACGAGGCAGCGTAGAAAATCTCTTACGCATTCAAATAAAAGGCGTTCATCTTTGAACGCGAGCTGAACTGACCCCGAGCCCCTGCAGTGAACGTCTGTTCCGCCAAGCGAATACAGATCTGACTGCTCAGCCAGCATCGCCTTCACCATATCCGGTCGGCCCATACATAGAGCCCCTTTCTCAGTCATCAACACCAGATCGGCGAGCATGATCGGAAGAGCCAACGGGCCTGACGTCGGTCCTAGTATTGCTGAGATGAACAGATTGGCTTCTGATAACTCTGCAAGCGACGCGCTGACCCTGCCCATGCCTACTGGAGACAAAAGCAATCTCGACATATCCGAGGAGATTACTTTCGTTGTATCGAAACTGCCCACCTCTCCCGGATGATCCTGAATGTAGATCAACGGAGCCCGCTGGTCCCGGGCCCGATTCACTGTGCTTATGATTTGCTCGGCGGTACGCCATTGTCCGGTTCCCTTGAACATACAGTCTTGTCCACGATTCATGACCAGAAACGACTTGACCGAATTGATTAGTCCCTCGCCGCAGAGGAAGTGGGCGTCCGCTCTTGGATCATGGTCCACAAAGCTACCCGCGTCAAAAAGCATGCTTATTCTTTGCGACGAAATCGGCATGGATTGTTTACCTCCGAGCAGTGTGTGAGCGTTTGGAAGTCCCGCGCCAGCGCGGCTGAAAGTCGCGTACGCTACGAAGCAATAATCTCTTCCACAGCGGCTGCCATCAGGAGGAGCCGGCGGTCTTGGCCCCGTGCGGCATCAAGGCTTAATCCCACCGGTAATGCATCGTTCGGCGCCACAGGCAAGGTAATGGAGGGCATTGCGACATTGCTGGCGAGGTCGGTGTTGCGTATTACGTCTGCGAACAGTCCTAGACGCTGTGCATCGCTAACGTGAGGAATGCTGCGCGGGACAGTGGGATAAGCGAGAAAATCGATCCCTTGGGCGTTGAGCAGCGCATTCATTTGTAGCCGCAAAGCGTTAATGTTTTGTACTGCGGCGGAATAGTCTTTCGCGGAGATCAGATTTCCGTCAAGGTGTTGGTGAATGACGCTCCTCACGCACTTGTCATGGATGTTGTCGAACACAGCATTAACCCTACTTCCCCATCCAAACGAGAGCAGTGCGCGCGGAAAGTCCGTAAAAAATTCGTAGACTGGAATAGTAAAAGTGCCGAACTTATTTAATTCGGAAACAACTGCGTCATCGAGGTCGACGCACTGAAAGCCTGCGCGAGTGAGACGCCTGATCGCCTGCCAGCAATGCATCCGAACATCATCATCCAAGTCATCCCACATGGAGCTTGGAAGACCGATTCGACAGCGAGTATTTGTTTGTTTTGACGGGATTTGGCTATCGGAGCTCAGCAAGTCGTATACAAACAAAGCGTCTTTTGCCGTTCGCGTCAGGAGGCCCGGTGAATCCTTCGTGCGTGAAACCGGAATGATCCCGGCTGAAGACCAACGGCCACTTGTTGGTCTGAAACCCGCTATGCCGCAAAAGGCCGCAGGTATCCTCACCGAGCCGCCAGTGTCGGTTCCAATCGCCATCGGGACAATACCCGCTGCCACAGCTGCGGCGCAGCCGCCGCTGCTTCCGCCGGCCAAATGGCCCGGAGCCGCCGGATTGCCCACGGTTCCCCAATGGGGATTGACGGACGTGATTCCAAAGCTCAGTTCATGCATGTTGTTCTTGCCGGCGACGACGGCGCCGAGGGATTTGAGCTTTCTGACCACAAGTGCGTCACGTGTGGCTATACAATCTTCCATGCCCGGTGTCCCGGCGGTTACAGGGAGTCCCTTGACGCAGATATTGTCCTTTGTAGAAAAAGGAATGCCGTAGAGTGGCGCGCCTCTCAGATTGTCTCTCGCTCTCGCGAAGTGCGCCTCCGGGCTGCGAGCACGTATGAAACAGTTTAGATGTGTCTGGTTAGCGTCGGCGTTCAGTGCGCGATCCCGGATCTCTTCCGCTGTAACTACTCCAGACCTTATGACGTCGCAAAGCGATTCAAGAGTGTTTTGAAAATGCATGAAATTTTGCACGTGGGAGGTCGGGGAGTGCGATATTAGTAGCAGTAGGCACTGCGTATATTGTCAAGAGGGTTGCCAGGTAAAAGATCACCCCCGACGCTACGTATAACGGCGCATGCGCTGTTGATCGCTGTCTGCACGGCTCCCTCAATCCACCCACCGGTGAAAGAACAGCCGCATCCTGCCAAGTAGAGCCCTGTATCGCTTGCTGGATCGTTTGCCGTCTGGGATTGAAAAAACAGACGCTGCGAATAGACATCCTCACCTGGGTAGTTGAGCTTGAAGGCGCCGGACGAATGCGGATCGGTCAGCCAGTCATGATGGAGGACGCAGCGTTCATAGTCCTCATCTGCAGGGACGAGGTGACGCGCAAGTTCTGGATGGAAGGTAGACAGGTCGTCGACGAAGCACTCGCACCGCTCTTTTTTGTCTGAAACACTCAGCAACTTGTGAGCGTCGTCCTCCCAAGTGTAGCTGAGCAAAACCACACCCCGACCATCTGGGTTGTGAGGTTCGTAATCAAGGCAGTATACGCCTCGTGCGAAGCTGTCAGACTGGATGGTGACGGGCAGTTTCTTGTTTATCCAGAACTTGTCTCGGGTGAGCATGAAGAGCTTTGACGATCCGGTCAGGTGAGTTTCTCTGACTGCTCTGGATACGTCGCGGCTGAGAAACGTTTCGTCATCTGTCAAGCAATGAACCATCTGCATCGCCCTGTTGTTGCTGGTAACGATCACCCGGTCAAAGGTCGCAATTTCGTTATCGTCGGTCACGAGCTTGATCTCTGCACCTTCTTTGTAGATGCGACCGACGCCGCTGAAGCGAACCCGTTCGGCGACGGTGCTTCCATAAATATTCTCGTCTGCAATACGTTCAGCCAACGTTGAAATTCCGCACGAGATGAGGCGTTGATCGTCCATGTAACCGTTAATGACGAGACGCAATATTTCGGTGAATCCGGCCTGATAGACGGAGAGAAAACCACCCGAGCCAATCCCAAGAGATCCAAACAACTCGAAGTCGTACGGCCTTTCCCAAGCAGTACCTCCAGGCGGGCAAGGACCCGTGAAAATGGTGACGATGGCGGCATAGAACGAACTGTCGCGAAATAAATCCAGCCATGTTTGCCACGCGGCGCATGCCTCATTAAAGCGCTGCGATTTCAACATGGCCGTAATTTCGGCCGGCGCGACGAGAGATGTGCCGTTGATCACGCATCCATCCTGCAAGAGGGCTCTCCAGCCTTCGTGTACACGCCTGAATAGAGGCGGTGGCGGATTTCCGGCCGGCCAGATATGGCGAACGCCGCGATAATGTAGTTCCGTATCAACGACTCCAGGATCGGGGAACGATGCTGTGGTGGGAATATCGTACCGGTCAAGGTAATGAAAAAGACCGGTCGCACTTGGAGGAAACCGCATTGCGCCCATTTCGGCGATGAGATCTGGGTGCTCTGAATCAAACGGCTGTGACCACAACCTGCCGCCAATGCGATCGCGAGCTTCAAACACAGTGACGTCGCCTACACCTGCTCGCATCAGTTCGTTCGCGGCCACAAGGCCGCTGACGCCTGCCCCCACGATAGCAATGCGTGGACTTGCGATATTCGAGGAAAGCGTTCCGATTGCCCCTACATATGTGCCCCGCTCCAAAAACGGAGCATAGTCATACAGTAGATCGACGGTCGGCGATGGAACTTTTGAAGATGTGACGTAGTTTTTCATGGATTCCCCTCCTGTAATGGCAATGCATCGAGGCGAAAGACGATGATGGCGGGAATGACGCACGCATCTCGATAGAACAAGTCGAGATCCTATAATTCGTTGCCGATAACGGGTTGCCGATAACGGGTTGCCGATAACGGGTTGCCGATAACGGGTTGCCGATAACGGGTTGCTCGTCAGTAGAAAATGCCGCGCCGGAATGTCTATGCAATCGACGATAGCAATCTCCTGTAGCGAAATCAAGCAAGTAAAATTGATGTCTGTAGCAATCTGACGCGGGCTATGGATAGTTGTGTCGATAGTTGAAAATGGAGATGCTATACCCGAGATCCGACAATGTGCTCTGGGTCAACCTTAAGGGCGCTGACAACGATGCACTTTTCATCGGGTCAGAAACCTCCTCGCGCCCGCGCGTTTGCGTCGGGTCACGACGCCAGCACCGTGATCCATGTGCCATTGCAAGCGTGTGACGCTTCATTGTTCTCTTGTCAGAGGTGGCGCCGGAATTTCGGACAAGGTCGGTAAGTGGAACGGTCGGGGCCTGAGCTGGTCATAGGGACCAGCAAGAGGAACCGAAGGATGACAAAAAGAAGCCGCCGGTCGCATAGCCCGGCATTCAAGGCAAAGGTAGCGCTGGCAGCCCTGAAGGGCGACAAGACGCTGGCAGAGCTGGCGCAGCAGTACGACGTTTATCCGAACCAGATTACGGACTGGAAGAAGCAGCTGCAGGAGCGCGTGTCGGAAGTGTTCGAGACGGGCAAGGCGACGACGGGTGAGCCACCGGTGGACGTCACGGTGCTCCACGCGAAGATTGGCCAGTTGACGCTGGAGAACGATTTTTTAAGCGGAGCGCTCGGCAAGGCGGGGTTGCTGTGTCCGCGCCGACGGAATTTTGAGCCGATCCCTACAAGTGGCTCAATTTCCGGTCGGCGTAAACAGGGTTGCTGAGCGGAAAGCGATGATCGACCGTGCACACGCGCTGCCGATTGCGCAACAGGCGCGACTGGTGGGGATCGCCCGATCAAGCGTCTACTACCAGCGTCAACCGGTCAGCAAGACGGAACTGAAACTGATGCGCCGCGTTGACGAGCTGCATCTTGAGTTCCCGTTTGCGGGAGCGCGCATGCTGGCGCGTCTGCTGCGCCGCGAAGGCTTCAAGGTGGGCCGACGGCACGTGGGCACGCTGATGAAGCGCATGGGCATTGATGCGCTGTACTGCAAGGCGAACACGAGCCGTCGCGACAAGCAGCACAAGGTCTGGCCATACCTGCTGCGAGGAATGACGATCAACCGCGCCAATCAGGTCTGGGCACTCGACACGAGCTATATCCCGATGGCGCGAGGCTTCGTGTATCCGACGGCCGTGGTGGATTGGGCCAGCCGCAAGGTATTGGCACATCGGGTGGCGATCACGCTGGAAGCGATCCATGCGGTCGAAGCACTAGAAGAGGCCTTCGCGAAATATGGCCAGCCGGAGATCGTCAACACCGATAGGGCAGCCAGTTCACCGCCACCGCTTTTACCGACGCGGTTCTGGATCGCGGCATCAAACTGTCCATGGATGGCAAGGGAGCCTGGCGCGACAACGTGTTTGTCGAACGGGTTTAGCGAAGCGTCAAGTACGAGGAGGTGTACCTGAAGGCATATGAGTCGGTCAGCCACGCCCGGCGCTCAATCGGCGATTACATCAATCTGTATAACCAGGGACGACCTCATTCGAGTCTGGAGGACCGCACGCCGGATGAGGCATACTTCGCGACGCTGCCGGCGATTAAATCGGCAGCATGAACGCCCCGGCGGTTCCACCTAAAAATCTCGGGGCCCTGTCCGAATGAGCGGCGCCACCTCTGTCCATCTCATTGCCTGTGAGCTCAATAGTTGCCCCTGAACAATTCGCTTCTCGTGCCGTCGGCGTCACGCGGGCAAGTCGGCGGCAATGAAACAGTTGAACAAGGCAGCGAGAATTAAGGCGCAAAGAAGCCGCAGCTTCCTGAGGATCATGCGCAGGTTGTGACCTGCGCCGCACAGCACGGCGTGCATCGCATCGCCGAGCGCCCCCTTTAGCCAGTTCCGGTCGAGCTTCCCATCGGTCTTCATGTGACCGATAGCTGGCTCGATCGCGCTGCGCCGTCTGATCATTGCGCGTAGTCCGCGTGTGATACCCCGGCGCAATCCCGGGTGGTAGATCTTCACACCTTCGATGTCTACGCCCTTGTATCCACGATCCACGACGGCGATCTCTGGCGTGACGTCGCTCAGGATCGCCGCCTGCTCCAGCGCCTCCGCGAGCGTGTGACCATCGTACGGATTGCCCGGCATCGAGCGCATGCCAACCGCCAGCCCTTCCTTGTGAGTCGTCGTGACCGACACTTTCACCCCGAATTCGTACGGCTTGCGGGCCTTGCCCTTGGCCAGGCACTCGACTTCCGGTGCATGCAGCGCATAAAGCTTGTTCTTGTCCTTTGGCTTCTGCGCCAGGATGCGCTTCGTTCGGTCTATCAACTCCTGTAACGCAGTGCGGCCATGATCGGCTACCGAATCGAGTTGTCGCTCGACGTCACGCATCACCCGCCCAACGCGCGAACGCAGCGTGCGCAACGCTTTCCTCATGCGCTTGTACTGCTTCGCATGTGCATAGCGGCCCATCTGCAGCCCCAGACGCGGCGCCTCGCGGTTGTAGTTCTGCCTCAGTTTCACGCCGTGCCGCGCTGCCGCCTTCACCAGATGTTCGCGGCACCGTTCAAGAAGCCGCGAATCGGTCGGGTGGGCAATCGCTTTCTCCATGACGGTTGTGTCGACAATCACGCGCTTCACGCTTGCGGCCTTGATCACGCCAGCACGTTTTGCCGCTTCGATCGTTTCGGCCAGCAGCTCTTCAACGCCGGCCTCGCCCAACCGCTTGCGCCAGCGCGTCAGGCTCGACGGGTCGATCGGAGCCTCGGTCTGCAAATAGGTCTCGCCGGTGAACACCTGCCAGTACGGGTTCTCCACCCATTGTCAGACGACCTCTTCGTCGGACAGGTCGAACGCGTGCTGCAAATACAGCAGCCCGGCGATCAGCCTGGGCGACGTCGCCGGTCGCCCCTTGCGCGATACAAAGCGTTCGCTCATCGACGCGGCCAGCCGCTCCCAGTTGATCAAGTCAGTCAGGCGCACCAGCGGATGCTTCAGGCTGATCTGTTCACGCAGCGGTTGCCGGAGGAAATCTCCCTCCGTCACAGGCGTCTTCGGACCCATCTGCACCTCGTCGAAAAATGCAGGATTCTTGCGTTAATGTGCCAGGTCCCTGCAATTCCCACAACACCATTTCGGCCTCAAAGCTCTGCCGCACCGGGCTTCGACGATTGTTCAGATCCGACTCAATAGCGCTCGACGAGCACGACCAGTGGACCTTCCAGCATTGGCTTCCCTAACTGCAGAAGGGTGGGTTAGGCGTGCTCGACGAAATCCAAAGCCAAGCAACGCATCGCTCGTCCTCACGCGGCAAGTACGCTGACGCACGGGTGCCGGGGAGTGCGTATTTGGAATAGGCGAAGGCATCGCTACTGCACAGATGGACAACCGGTTCATGACTGGTCTTTTGGCGTCCCTTGATGATTCGCACCCAGCAACATATACATTGCCGGTACGACGAATAGTGTGAACGCAGTGCCGATCGACAGTCCGGTGAAGATCACCAGGCCCATTGCGTTCCGGCCTGATGCGCCCGCGCCTGAGGCGACGACTAAGGGCAGTACGCCAAGCACCATGGCGACCGTCGTCATGAGGATCGGGCGCAGGCGTGCACCTGCGGCTTCCTCCAAGGCTTCTCGCTTACCGCGGCCCATGCGCTGAAGCTGGTTCGCGAACTGCACGATAAGAATCCCATGTTTGCTGACGAGCCCCATGAGGGTGACAAGTCCGACCTGCGTATAGATGTTGAGTGTCGAAAAGCCGGTATTGATGAAGACGAGAGCACCGAAGAGCGCCATTGGGACGGATACCAAAATGACTAGCGCATCGCGGAAGCTTTCGAATTGCGCTGAAAGCGCAAGGAACACGATAATCGTTGCGAACGTGAGCGTGACCAGGAAGTTACCAGACTCTTGCATGAACTGGCGCGATAGCCCTGCGTAGTCGGTGTTGTAACCTGCCGGAGCTGCGTCGGTCGTGGATTTACGAAGGAAGTCGAGAGCTTCGCCCTGGGAGACGCTAGGTGAGATCACAGCGGAGATCGTTGCCGCATTGAGTTGCTGGAACCGATTGATCGATTCGGGGACGACCGTTTGCTTCAGGTACGCAACCGTCGACGCCGGAATCATGCTGTCGTCCGGCGTGCGCAAGGAATAGTCGAGTACCTGTGACGGATTCAGTCGATCTATTTGCTGGACTTGCGGAATCACCTTGTATGAGCGGCCAGCGATCGAGAAGTAGTTTGCGTAGTTACCGCCGAGTGCAGCGCCTAGCGCCTGTCCCACATCGCTTTGCGTGAGGCCGAGCGACGCGATCTTGTCGCGGTCAACCGTGACGACGGCTTCAGGCTCGTCGATCCTTAGATCGCTATCGACAAAGAGAAACATGCCACTTTCACGCGCTTTCTGAAGCACGGCTTTCGTCACCTCGTCGAGATTCTCGAAGGGCTCTGTCGTGCTGATCACGAATTGCACGGGGAAACCCTGTGCGCCCGGCAACGGCGGGAACTGGAACGCGGCGACACGAGCACCAGCAATGCTATTCCACCTCTGCTGAAGGTCCTGTTGTAGCTCGGTTGCGCCTCGTTTCCGCTTGTCCCACGTCTTGAAGAGCACGCCGCCGAAGCCCTGATTCAATGTTGGCAGGCCAGTCAACTGAAACATCTGGGCATACTCGGGCAAGCGCTTCGACATTTCTAATACCTGATCGGCGTAAGTCTGCATTTGCTGGACTGTGGCATTAGGCGGCCCCTGGATCAGCGATAGCACGATGCCTTGGTCCTCCTGCGGCGCAAGCTCTGCTTGCGACGTCGAAAAGAGATACACGGTTCCGCAAAGCAGGATAACTCCCATGACGACGAACACGGAAGATGTGTCGAGGGCCGCATGCAAGAGCCGCGCATAGCCGGCATGCACACGATCTAGCTGTCGATTGACGAAAACGGCGAAACGCCCGGACTCGTGCACGTTCCGGAAAATGCGCGAGCACATCATCGGCGACAGGGTTAGCGCAATCACGCCTGACACCGCGACGGCGCTCGCAAGGGTGAACGCAAATTCGGTGAACAGGGCGCCTGTCAGGCCGCCCTGAAAGCCGATAGGCAGATATGCGGCGATCAGCACGGCGGTCATTGCCAGAATCGGGCCGCCAAGCTCGCGCGCGGCGACTAGCGCGGCTTCCATGGGAGGCTTGCCTTCATTCATGTGGCGGTCGACATTCTCAACGACGATGATCGCATCGTCGACCACGAGCCCAATCGCGAGCACCATCGCGAGTAACGTCACCAGATTGATCGAGTAACCGAGCAACTGCATCATGAAGAACGTGCCAATCAGCGAAAGCGGCATCGCGACCACGGGTACGATGACGGCGCGCAGACGGCCGAAGAAGAGGAAGATAACGGCCGTGACAATCAGTAACGCCTCGACGAGCGTCTTCACTACTTCATCAATCGCGCTGTTGATGAAGTCTGTCGCGTCGTAGACGATATCACCAGCCATCCCCGTCGGGAACTGTTTTTGCAGATCGGGAAACACGGCTTTAACGCGTCTGGCCACATCGAGCACGTTTGCGTCAGGCGCTACCTTGATTCCGATAAACACTGAACGCTTGCCGCCGAATGCGACGCTGGAATCGTAATTGTCCGCGCCTAGCACGACATTGGCAACGTCCTCGAGACGCACTATCACTCCGTTCTTCTGTTTGACAGCCAGTTTCTGAAAGTCCTCCACCGAATGGACGTCGGTACGCGCGTTTAGACTAACGCTGGTCATCTGGCCTTTTGTTGTGCCGAGTGTCGCGAGGTAGTTATTGTTGCCGAGTGCTGTGTAGACATCAGAAGCAGTGACATTATGCGCTGCGAGCTTGGTTGAATCGAGCCATGCGCGCAATGCGAACTGGCGACCGCCCAGTATCTCCGCGGTCTGCACGCCCTGAATGGAGTCGAGCTTCGGCTTCACGACGCGCAGCAGATAGTCGGTGACATTGTTGGGCGGTAGCACGTCGCTGTAGAAGCCCATATACATCGCGTCGGTGGTCTGACCCACCTGCATCGTCAGCACCGGCTGCTGGGCCTCGCGTGGCAACTGGTTACGCACTGACGCTAACTGTGTATTGATCTCGGTGAGTGCGCGGTTCGGATCATAACTCATGCGTAGCGTCGCGTTGATCGTCGACACGCCCGTGCTGCTTTTCGACGACATGTAGTCAATGCCCTGCACCTGAGCGATGGCGGCTTCCAGCGGCTGCGTGATAAACCCAGCCATTGTGTCGGCGCTCGCCCCGTAATAGGAAGTGGTAAGCGTGACTACGCCCGTCTGGGTTTGAGGATATTCACTGACCTTCAGCGTGGAGAGCGAACGCAAGCCTAGTACGAGGATCAGCAGGCTCAGCACTGAAGCGAGGACCGGCCGGTTGAGAAAAATGTCGGTGAATTTCATCGGGCGGCCTCTCACTGCTCCTGAGGCGTCGGAGCAGGGCTGTCCGCAGGTAGCACACGATTATTGATGACGAGCGGTGTGCCGTTCTGTAGCTTGAGCTGACCGCTCGTGACGACCTGCGCGCCTTCGTCGAGACCCTTCAGGATCGCCACCTGATCGCCGCGCGTGGGCCCCGGCGTCACGAATACCTGTTGCGCCACCGGCATCGTTTCACCGTGCGCGTTTTTGTGCTCGCTCGGTCTAGTGACGAATACCGTTGCACCGTACGCATTGTGCGCGATCGCGGTTTGCGGCAAGGTCAGATAGCGCTGCTCGCTACCTACATCGATCTTCACGTTCGCGTACATGCCGGGCAACAGCTTGCGCTCGCGGTTGTCCAGGACCGCTTCGATCTGCACGTTGCGCGTCGTGCTGTCCACGCGCGGATTTATCGCGCGGACTTGGCCGCCGAAGCTGAGGCTCGCAAATGTGCTCGTATTTACGGCGACGTGCTGTCCGGCCTCGAGATGCCCCAGTTGCTCCTGGGGTAGATGAAAGTCGACGTAAATGGGATCGACGGCTTGCAGGGTAACAATTGCGTCCCCCGGGCTGATGTACTGGCCGGGACTAACGGTGGTGATCCCCACGCGTCCTGCGAAAGGTGCGCGAATGGTTTTCTTGGCGACGAGGGCAGCTTGCTGTTCGACTTGCGCCCGTTTGCTCTTCAGTTCGGCAGTGTCGGCATCCAACTGCGCTTTTGAGATGGCCTGAATCTCATACTGTGCCTTGTCGCGCGTGTAAACCGTTTGCGAAAGGTCCGCGGCAGCTTGTAGCGATGCGAGCTGTGCGCGATCAGAGTCGTCGTTGAGGCGCAGGAGGACCTGTCCAGCTTTCACCTCCTCTCCGGAACTGAATTCGATCTCGCGCACGAGGCCTGCCACTTCTGTCGTCACGTCGACGCCGCGCACCGCGCGCAGGCTGCCCGTGGCGGAAAGCTGTGGCTGCCAAGTCTGATAGCTGACCACAGCTGACGTGACCGTGGCGGCGGCCATGCCATCGCGCATCATGAATTTTTTAATCGTATGCGCTTTGTAAAGATTGAAGCCGATCAGCGTGCCGAGCAGACTGCCCACGCAGATCAGCATGATGATCATCCGTTTTCCTGTTGGTCTATTCGTCGTCATCGTAGTGTCCTTGCACGGCAAACTCTCGAGGCACAAGCGTCTTTGGCGCGCTGCCCGGGAAACGTATGCAGCGCGCAGCAATCGTCATGAGCATTCACTGGGAGCGGAGACCGGCGTTGGCATGCCCCTTCTCGTCATACGCCGTGTCATTCCACCAACCACCACCCAGTGCCTGGAATAACGCGGCTGTATCTGCATAGCGAGCTGCTTGCGCCTGCGCGAGATTCACGACGGCCTGCTGATATTGGCGCTGTGCATCGAGCAGCGACAGATAGCTGACTCCGCCGACTCGAAACTGTCCGCGCGCCACATCCAGTGAACTGCTAGCCGCGCGCGAGGCTTCGGTTTGCGCGGCAAGAGCAGCCGCGTCGTTATCGAGTGCGCGCAACGTATCCGCCACATCTTCGAATGCGAGCAGCACGACTTGCCGATATCGCGCGTTGGCCTCGTCAAATGCAGCTTCCGCCGCCCTTTTTTTTGCGGTCAACTGCCCACCATGGAATATTGGTTGGGTGAGTCCCGCGCCGATGTTCCAGATCATGTCGGCATACTTCAGCATGCCAGCCGGCGTTAAAGACTGCGGGCCGTAATTCGCGGAGAGCATGAGTTGTGGATAGAGGTTTGCCGTGGCGACTCCGACCTCGGCGCTCGCCTGGTGCAGCATGGCATCGGCGGCCAAAATATCCGGCCGCTGCCGGACCAGCGAGGAAGGCAGACTGACCGGCAAGGTTTGCGGTAGCGTGAACATCGACATCGTGAATTCGGGCACACCTGTTTCGCTCGGTAATCTGCCCGAAAGCACGGCGAGCTGGTGTCGAGTCCGATCAAGCGACTGCCGCAGCAGCGGTAGCGTCGCCCGTGTTTGCGCGACTAACGTCTCTTGCGAGAGCACGGCAATCCGGTCCACACCGCCGAACTCGAATTGCTTGCGCAGAATGCCAAGCTGCGTCTCCTCGTTGGCTACGATGTTCTCGGTCGCGCTGATCTGCTCACGCAGCGACGCTTCCTTGACGGCAGTCGTGACGATGTTTGCCGACAGTGCGAGGTAGGCGCCTTGCAGCTGAAAGCGCTCAAAATCGACCTGCGCGCCCAGCGATTCGAGCTCGCGCCGAACACCACCAAAGAGATCCAGATCATACGAAACACTTACTGATGCGTTGTATAGAGTCAGTATTTTGTTGACGTTAGGCTGCCCCAACGTCGCGCCGTTCAGCTTTTCACGTAGAGCGTTGAGCTTGGCATCGACCGATGGGTAGAGTGCGCTCCCTGCTTGTGCGCGCAGATCCTCGGCGGCCCGGCGTAGCGCGGCACTGGCTGCTGCGATCGTTGGGCTGTGTTTAAGTGCTTCGCTTATCAGCGTGTTGAGCGGCTCGCAGCGATAGAGCGTCCACCATTGAGCAGGCAGGTCGCCGCCGGCCGCAAACCGCTGCTCAAGTCCCGCTTCGCCCTGCGACGATGCCGTGCGATCAGGTAAAGGCGTTGGTGTGTAACGCTGAATCGTGGGTGGCGCTGGAGGGTGGTATTCGGGGCCGACCGTGCAGCCGGCCAGCGAGCCGAGCAGTGGAAACACTCCAGCGATTACTGCGGCACGCGTGACAACCCGGCCTGTTGTGCAGTGAAAAGCTACCGCGCAAGATTGCGGACGCAAACGTGCACGACCGGAGCTGCAATGGACCTCGTCATTCATCTATCTACCTGGCTTGCGAGCGATGAGTGTTGTCAATATTTGGATGCAGAACTCCCCCTGTTTCAACGGTGTTGCTGCGAAGCGTGTATGCAATCACGAATGATGGCAACGGTCAGAACTGTGGAGCCAATTCAGGACCATATCGGCACCTTCGTCGACGGACTTACAACATGTGTCAATGAAGACGTCTGGATCCGTCGGCTCCTCATACGGGGAGTCGATGCCAGTGAAGCGCTGGATTGCGCCGCGCCTTGCCAGCCGATACAACCCTTTAGGGTCACGGGCCTCCGCCGCGGCTAAACTCGCGTGAACATGGATTTCGGCGAAATTATGGCTGCCCGCCGTAGACCGGGCGAGTTCCCTATCGCGGCGGAACGGCGAGATGAGGCATACCAACACTACGATGCCGGCGTCGGCCATTAATTTTGCGACCTCCGCGACGCGCCGTACGTTCTCGTGACGGTCTGCATCGGTAAAGCCAAGGTCTTTGCATAGACCGAGCCTGACGGAGTCGCCGTCAAGAATGTAGGTGAGTCGGCCAGCTGTATGGAGACGCCCCTCCACGGTGTCAGCAATAGCCGACTTTCCCGCGGCTGATAGGCCGGTAAACCAGAGAATGGCCGGTGTTTGCCGAAGCAAGCGTGCTCTTGCCTCCGGGGGAACCCGGAAGCCGTGCGCATACAACTCTGAAGTCGAAGGCTCATTCGCCATACTTGCCTACTTAGATCGGTGCGGTCGGGGTATGAGCTTGCGCTCACTTGTTGCGGCATTGCGGTGAAGATCCCAATTCATGCAACCCGAAAAGATTCCGGCTCATCGACTGACGCCGAAATCTCGTTTCTGCATGTCTTGGTAAATAGAAGACCATTGCACCAAACGTGTTCGACACCTCCCCATTCACACGCCGACGCAGCATCGGGAAAAAAGCCTCGTCCCAGGTGGTTGGCGCTGGTGTTGCACAGCAAGGGAAGGCCTGTGAGCTTCTCGTATTCGATTAGCAGCAGCGCTACAGGGTGTTCGGATGACCTTGCAATGGTCTGCAATCGCGCAGAACCATCGAGATGCACGACGGCAGGTATCCTGTCCCGCCATTCGTCGCGTGTTTGATGATCGAACAGCATGTAGGGATCTGGAGTGCCGGGGAGAAATACAGCAGGCGCCCGGTCTTCAAGACATATGGGCGCCACAGGACGGAAATATTCCCGATGCTTGACATCGTTGAGAAGAGCCTTCATGCTCGGCGAAGTCGCAGCGGCGAGAATACTTCTCGCCCCAAGTGCTCGGGGGCCCAGCTCGGCGCGTCCGGCAAGGAAAACGACGGGCCTATTTTCGGCGAGAATATGTGCAAGTTCAGCTAGGGAACAAGGTGACGCAGACCAGCCGGGCGCTCGGTTGCCCGTTTTCATTGCGGGGCCGCTATATACCGACCACTCTAACGGCATGAAGCCCTCGTTCGCGGCTATTGCGCAGCATGCGGTGCCGATCGCCGAACCGCTGTCGTTCGGAAAGGGCGGAATCCAGGTAGCATCGAACAAGCCACTTGCGCGTAATGCACTGTTCCATTTGATATTGAGTCCGCATCCGCCGGATATGCACAGGTTGCGCGGCCCAGGAATACAATGGCGCCGCAGAGCCTTCTCCATTTCGCGGACGAGTAGGCGCTCGAGGAAAGTATGGAAAGAGGCGAGTACGTCTTCGGGAGGTTTAGCCTGCAGCTCCGGCACGCATGCGTGGAAGAAATTGCGTATCGCTGCGAGCGATGTACTCGGAAGGTGGAGATTCTGGCGATAGTTTCGCGCAAGTTCTGTGTCGCCTGCAAAGCGTTCAAGGTAAAGATGGCGAAATATAGCAACGATTTCTTCGTCGACTGACCCCAAGGCGATGTATGCCATTAGCTTTCCGGCCACTCCCAGGTCCCACTCCGCACCCGCCGCCTTTGCGTACGGCCCGAAATGATGTCCGGCCGCCGCATACATTTGACCGATGATGGGGAACAGCTGGTCAATGAGCCGCACGTCGTCGCGTCCTACATGGTACAACCGTGGCACCATGCCGCCATCCCACACTAGGCATAACGCAGGTTGCCCAAGTTGTGCGAACGGACTCGTGCAGTATGCGGCGGCGACATGGCCGGACACGTGAGGGTAGCTCCTGTACCGATATGACTTGCCACCGATCAGCAGCCCAGTGCCGTCGACCGAAGCCAGAAGATCGCCGTTTTTTCGTTCCGTATAGGGGGCACCCTCGAGGACGATTGCGGTGGGGCCGCTCAGCACCTGAAACTGCGACGTCACTTCGCCGTCCCAGCCGTCGATCACAAATTCGTCGATGTCGTCAGTCCGTAGACCGTGCTCGGCTAATGCGGTTTCAATTGCATCTAGGTTCCGTATATCGTGATATCTCGGATTGTTGTCCCGCTTCTCCTGTTCGATGCAAAAAAGGAGCTTTCCATCTTCGACAACGGCGATTGCTGCGTCGTGTGTCAGCTTGAGGCCACAGATGCGCATGGTATCTTTCACCCTAGCGAGGGAAATCTGATTGATGGGAAAAATGCACTGCGTTCTGGAAGCGTGCGAGCAGGCAATCCTCATTGGACGACTGGCCGACGCACTCGACTCGCTCAATCTCGGTGAACCGTTCGTTTAGCATCTTCAGCACCGTTTCAGCACCAGCAATATGTCCCCAGCGTCGACAATTGGCGTCACGTGCTGAACCGAATATCAACTGGCCGTCAGGCGCGAGTACGCATGCCAGTTTGCGGATAGCATCCCGCACTTCGGCGATTTCGGCGAGATAGTAGAAAACCTCCGCGACTACGATCAGTTCGAACCGCTCTGCGCTGGAAAAGTGCTGGACGTCTGCAACGATCCAGTTCACGTTTGGCGGGTAATTTAGCCGCTTGCGTGTCCTCGCAAGCGCTTGCGGCATCACATCCATCACGGTGAGCCGCTGACAGTATGGCGCCAATTTCTCTGTGAACGCGCCGCCGGCACATCCGACCTCAAGAGCATGAGCAATGGGACCTTTAGAGAGCGATAATCGAAGCATGTGCATATGACGCTCATGCTCGAACGGATTACTGTCCAGTTGCCACGGATCGTCCGAGTCCAACTCCCGACGCAACAAGTCAAAATGCGTTTGCGTTACGTTTTCCAATTTAGCTTACCTGAGAGTGTGCGTTCAAATCTCGTTGCAGGACAGATCGAGCCGCTGACCGCATGTCCGGTCAGATGCAGGCGAGTCATAGCTCAGGGCCATTGCGTTCGATCTCAGTCCCGTGCGGCCACTCACTCATACCCCTATCAATCGGCAAAATCACTGCCAGTACATCTTCAACACGTGTTGCCGGCAAATCGAGGTGAAGGTTGGGAAGCGTTGAACGGACGCGAACCCCCGAGATGATCGTTCCCATTCCATGTCGACATAACCTGGTGAAGTGGTTCTTCAAAGCATGGCGGACGGTGCCGAATGCGAATGGCACGCGAAGCTCCTGCAATACAGGATACATCGCGCGAATGGATTGGCTGATTCCGAGCCCCTCTAGGTCTGGCCGCACTCCATACAGACCCAGTTCCGCAACCAGCACGTCGGTTGCGCCAACCTTGATGAAGCGGCGCAACGAACCCATGTGCGCCGCCACACCTTGCGAATCGTAGGCAATGGCGCGGAGTTCGGGCCTCGCCCCGGCCCAACTTCGACCGCCGTCGAACGGCTTTGCATTGAACGGACCGGTTGGACCATACGTTGTCCGGAAAAACTGGGCCAATTCGAGATGATCGGAAAGCTGGAGCTCATTCTCCCAGCACAGTTTCCACTGCACCTTTGAGGACATGGAAAGTTACCTTGTTCAGTTGCGTTTACGCGCAACCCGTGGCGTGCGATTGCCCAGAAGGCGGAAGCATCGCATTCTGGATTTTTCGCCAGTAGGAAACGCAAAGATCGTAAAATGAATCTTTAGATAGCAGACTTGTTAGAAGGATAGATTTGGTGCTGTTTCTATGGAAATGAACATGGGCGAACATGGGTCATGCGATCACGAGAAAGTCCATCTCACGCTGTTTCAAAAAATCTCTCATACTGCCCGCGACTGAAGTGACTTTTCAACTCGACGAAGTTGAGTACGGTTTGCTCCAGAGGCCGTACTTCCTGCCTTTGAAGCGCCGTCCTGTGAGAGCAGGGATGCACGGAAGTCCCAAGGAACGTCTGCACCACTTCCATGCATCCGGTGGGGTCATCGAGGAGGTTTTCATAGTCTATTGAAAGCAGATTCTCTGGCGCAAAAGAGTCGACGACTTGACGATGAAAATCGTCTGCAGCTTTGAAGTAGGCTTCGCATAATTCAATAGTCAACGCGACCTGCGGAGGCGGAGCTGATCCATTGTCCGAACCGTACTTCAGCCATTCACCACTTTGTCTCGCTTGCACCAGGGATCGCAGAGATTCCAGCGTATTCCTGCGGACTACAAGCATCGCCTTCAGGCATGACCACCGTGCCAATTCTTCAAAGAACCCGGGGCGTTCCAGAAATTGCGGCTGATTGATCTTGCAACCGATATGCGTGGCGTACGCCTTTCCCTTTTGGACCGGATAGCGAAGATAGGCAAGTTCGAGAAGTTCCCGATTGCTGCACCTAAACCGGTTGGTGTCAGGCCAATTGGTGTCGTGGGTGTTGAGCAACTCGCCATTGCTCAAAACGTTCGGATGAGCATTCAGCAGTTCTTCCAGATAGTGAGTGCCGGTTCTGGGCATCCCGAGAATCACGAATGGCTGAGTTTTCGGCATGAAGTGGGTCATGGCGTGCATTTAATTAGGTTGAAAGCGGTGGTTCGGAAGTAGCTCCAGTCCGACGCTTATCACAAGACTGCTTCTGAGGCGCAACGCCGTTAGCGTCAAGACATCAGGCGGCGGCGGACCAGTGTCGCAGACAGGAAGAACGGCAGTATTGTGTAGACACAAAGCACGCCCAGATGCAGCCCCATGTCGCCGACCGGACGTGCAAGCATCGCCGGACGGATCAATTCAACGGAGTGGGCAAGCGGCAGGAACTGTGCAAGGTATTGAAGCGCGGCAGGCAGTTGGCCCACAGGGAAGACGACACCACTCAGGAACAACATGGGCGTAAGCACAAGCGTCTGGTAGAAAACGAAATAGTCATAACTCGGCGCGAGTGCGACGAGTACCATTGCCACGCTCGCGAAAGCGAGGCCAGTTAGAAAAACGACAGGGATCACAGATACGATGCTCGAAAACGCCGCGTAACCGAGCGTCGCCGCAACCACCATCACGGCGGAGCCCGCGAGAAGGGCTTTTGTAGCGGCCCATGCCAATTCGCCAAGAATAACATCGCCAATTGTCAGTTGGGTGCAGAGCACGGCTTCCCACATGCGCTGAACTTGCATGCGAGCGAAGGCAGCATAAATCGTTTCAAAAGTCGCTGAGGTCATGGCGCTTGTCGCAACCATTCCAGCCGCTAGGAACGCAATGTAAGGAGCGCCGTCGATGTGACCTATCATTATTCCGACGCCGAAGCCGAGACCAAACAGGTACATCATCGGGTCCGCCAGGTTGCCAAGAAGGGAGATAAGTGCCGCTTTTCTCCACGCCAGATAATTGCGCCGCCATACAGTGCGCCAGTTCCAGGCGTTGCCGGGTAGGGCAATCATAAACAATTCGCGCATTATTCAATCCTTCATTTCTCGTCCGGTCAGCCGAAGAAAAACGTCCTCCAGGTTCGCGGGACGTTGCACAATACGCAGACCTTTGCGATCGCGCAGTTGAGTGCATACCTGTTGTGGATCGGCCGTGTAGCAGAACAGTGCATCACCGCTTACCTCTGTACGCTGCGCAAACGGCATCAGCAGCGCTTTGAGTTCATGTGGGTTGCCGCCATATATCTCGATAACGTGACTTCCAATCTGCTCGTGGATTAATGCATCAGGTGCCCCCTCAGCAATGGTGCGTCCTCTGTCGATTACACATAGCCGATCGCACAATCGCTCTGCCTCTTCCATGAAATGAGTAGTGAGAAGAATTGTTTTGCCGCGTGCGAGTAAACAGCGCAATCGATCCCAGATGAGGTGGCGCGCATGCGGATCTAGCCCAGTCGTCGGTTCGTCCATGACAATAAGTTGCGGATCGTTGATGAGCGCGCGTGCAATGGTTAGGCGGCGCTTCATCCCGCCCGATAACTCGGTGACGCGTGCGTGAGCCCTGTCCTCGAGGCGTGCGAACTGCAGCAAGGATGGAACCACCGCCTCGATTTCGCCTGTGCTCATCCCAAAGTATCGCCCGAAGAGCTGCAGGTTCTCGCTCACACTAAAACCTGGCTCCAGGTTGTCGAATTGGGGAACGACACCTATGCGCCTGCGCGCCAGGCGTGCCCGCGCTGGCACCGGTTCTCCAAGGACGGCAATCACGCCTGCGTCAGGCATCGCCATACCCAGCACCATTCGCGTGGTAGTGCTTTTGCCGGCACCATTAGGCCCGAGCAGACCGAAGCACTCGCCGGGCTCCACACGGAAGGACAATCCGTCGACAGCAAGCTTACCGCCGTAGGATTTCCTTACACTCGAGAAGGTGATCGTTGCATTAGACATGGAGCCAGAAATTTATACAGACCACTGTTTAAGGAAGATTCCGCAGCGAGCGCGCGAGGCTACGCATTACTAGCTCTTGGGAACATGGTGCTCGCCGCGGTCTTGGACGGCAGAACTGCGGGAAAGCCAGTCACTGTTGTCCAAGGTACATAGAGCGTATGCCTTTACAGGAAGCAGGAGCAAAAGATTGATGAGTGTGTGCACTGAAAATCCAAGAAATCGAAGCTCTTGAGTGCGAATGGCAGCAACGGAGCAGCGGACCATCGTCATTGAAGCAATAACGAAGCATGCCTGCCAAGGAGCTGTGGCTGTGAGCACGATCTGCAGAAAGCCGGAGATCATTGAAATGGCGAGCAGCAGAGAGCCAATGTTCTGCGCTACCACATCAAGAGTTAGGTAGCGGTTAAGACGAGGCAAAAGGCGAAGGGCGAGCAGCGTGTCACGATAGGTGCTGCGCGCCCAGCGCAATTGCTGGCGCAGGTACGGTCGCAGCTTATCTGGAACCACGGTCGCGGCGACTGCATCTCGAACGTACTCCGTTCGATAGCCCGCCGCGAGCATGAGAATCGTCAGATGGCGATCTTCGCCGAAATCGCTGCGCTTGCCACGGAACATTTGCGTTTCGTACTGGTCCAGCAGCAGAAGAAGCGCTGTGCGCCGGTATATTGCACACGGCCCACAGCAGCACATCACAGCGCCAAAGCGCGCTTGAGCCGCGCGCTCCTCGTTGCACGCAAGCCAGTATTCCATATCGATCAGGCGCGTCAGCCACGTGTCGCTGCGATTGCTGGCTACCAATTGACCCATGGCTGCACCGACCGATGGGTCGCTCATTGTCAGCACGAGTTTCTTTACTGCGTCCGGCGCCAGAGTGGTGTCCGAGTCTACGTTAAGTATGAGCTCTGAGGTCGAAGAACGTATCGCGGCGATTTGCGCTTTACGCTTTCCCACATTCTGTGGAAGAAGCAGGACGTTGAATCGCGGATCATGCTCGTGCTCCCGATACACCACGTTCAACGCATCGCGGTTGGCGGATCCATCATCGACCACGTGAACCCTGATGGCGCCCGCGTAATCCTGGGCGCCAATCGAGTCGAGACACGCCCGTAGCGTTTCTGGGTTTTCGTTAAAGCACGGGACGATGATGTCGATGTCCGGCAAATACGCGGTGTCGGATATCTTGATGCATGCAGGTGGGCCGCTGGTCGGCAGAGTGTGAAGAACCTGCGCGCTCTTATAGATGGCCGAAAGTGACGCGTATAATAGGACAGATGTCGTGTTGATTGCGGCAGGAATGTTCATCGGGGTCGGTGTGCTAGGAGACGTTGGGATTCTCAGTACAGGCCTGCCGGGAGCGATGGCGCGGGAGTCAGCCACGGTAATACCATCCAGGTTCACGGGCGATTCGAGGGGCAATTATTCTCGTGCCTGTAGAGTTGGCGTTTCTTCATGGAGCAGGAAAGACGCTGTTATGGCGTGCGAGAAAAATGTCCAGTAACGTACCTCATGGTAGGGAGGTCGACAAAACGCTTCCATCGGCGTCGGCTGAAAGTCAGATCAGCCAACGCCTTCTTCGGGGTCAGTATTTCCTTAGTTCTATCCATGATCGTCGGCGCGCAGACCACGCGCATACTTATCTATTGGTAAGACGTTTCTAATGGAGTATATCGTCCACCTGTCGAGCAGTTTGAGGTCAGAGATGCTCGTAAAGCGAGATTTTCCATTGAACTTACGGAAGTGAACTGATGACGAAGCCCCTTTCTTTCAATCCTAGAATCAGGCGCGATAGTGCAATGACAGTCTGCACGCGCGAAGCATCGCGATGATGCAAGTCACACTCTTCGGGAGGAGCCCCGTCGTGCAGCAGTACTATCGAGCCGGGCAGAACGGATGTCAGTACAGAATCGACAATCGCCTCGGCACCCGGACGGGACCAATCTCGTGGATCTACCGACCAGTGGAGTGACATTAGTCCCGCTTTCATGGATTCGGAGATAACGTCGTTCGTCCATTTGCCATAGGGCGCGCGCATATATCGCACCGCTGCCGCTGGGCAAGCACGCTGGATAAGCGCGTTCGCTTCTGCTATCTCGTGCCGTATCTGACCTGGCCCACATTTCGACAAATCCCGATGGGAGAGACTGTGATTCGCGACAGCGTGGCCTTCCGAAACCATGCGCCGGATCAGTTCCGGATACTCAGCCGCGTAGGCACCGAGTACACAGAAGGTTGCCGGTACCCGTTGAGGCGCCAGCAGATCTAGTATTTTCGGGGTCCATATCGGGTGTGGTCCGTCGTCAAAGGTAAGGTAAACCTTACGCTCACCGTTACGTTCGCGCTCGTTTGGCACTTCCGCAATAGATTGCGGCATTTCACAATCGATGAGTCTTCTCATGGTCTTTCACTCATCTTTGGATGAGTCACCTTCTGCCTTGGAACCAGCCACAGCCACAGTCGCAATCGCGAAATGCCGCGTAGTAGATCAATATCTGGGAGTGGATGTCGAGTGTCGTTCAGTACAACGACAGGAATACTCATATCAATGACTTGCATGTCAAGCTGAATTGCCGTAACTTTGCGGCACCTCAATAAATTTGTACAATTTATTCTTTCGATATGTGTCATCCATAATGCGGATTATTAAAAATGCGCTTCAAAGGCCTCGATCTGAATCTTCTCGTCGCGTTGGACGCATTGATGGCGAAGCGTAACGTCACGCTTGCTGCACGCGATATCAATTTGAGTCAACCTGCCATGAGCGCAGCGGTGTCGCGGTTACGAGACTATTTTCGCGACGACCTCTTCGTGATGAGAGGCCGAGAATTCGTGCTCACATCACGAGCGATAGAGCTTGCCGGACCGGTGCGGGAGGCTCTATCGCATATCCAGCTTTCCATCATCTCGCGCGACGTTTTCCAGCCGGCCAAGTCGGATCGCCGGTTCAGGGTCTGCCTCTCTGATTTCATGACGCTCGTCTATTTCCAGAAGGTCATTAAGCGCGTTGCACGCGAGGCTCCCGCGGTCAGTTTCGAATTGATTTTCCCAGACGACGAGCCTGGGGATTTGCTGCGGCGTGGCGACGCCGATTTTTTGATTCTGCCCGATCTATTCCTGCCGGATACTCACCCGAAAGCGCCGCTCTTCGACGAGAAGCTCGTGTGTGTAGGCTGTCCCGCCAACAAGCAGTTGTCGGAGCAGCTTCCGCTTGACCGGTATATGTCCATGGGACACGTGACGGTGAGGTTCGGGCGGGCACGCAGGCCTACGATCGAAGAGTTTTTCCTACTAGATCTCGGTCTCAAACGGCGCGAAGAGGTCGTCGTCCCGACCTTTCAGCTCATTCCGTCGGTGCTATCGGGTACCCGTCGCATTGCGACGATCCCATTAAGGCTTGCCAGGCATCTCGGGGAGGCCTCTCCTCTGCGGATCGCCGAAGTACCGCTCCCGCTATCCACTTTTACTGAGGCTATCCAATGGCCTGCGCTGCATAACGGTGATCCTGCAAGTATCTGGATGCGCGAGCTATTGCTGGAGGAGGCGCAAAGTCTTGCTTAGAGGCGGTTTCATAAAGACTGTTGAGCCCGCTGAAGGATGTTCCAGCAGATCAGGCAACAGCCGAGTTTGCGAAACGTTTCATGAATGTCGGCGCGACGTTCGAAGCGAATACGTAGACGGCGGAAATTATGCAACCAGGCATGTGTACGTTCGACGACGGATCTTTCCAAGGCCACTGCCGTGGGGGAGGCCGCGTCGCGCGATGCAGGTGGGAATGCTGCGCTCGTGAAGAATGCGTCGGTATTTGTCGTGGTCATAACCCCGGTCAGCGTAGACGCGGCTGGGACGGCTCAAAGGCCTCCCACGCACGCCGCCAATCGGTACGATGGCCTCAATCAGCGGAACAACTTGGGGGACGTCGTTATGATTGGCGACAGTCAGGATTGCCGCGATCGGTGTTCCGTGGGCGTCGGTGGCGAGGTGGTGCTTGGATCTTGGTCGCGCTCGATCAGTGGGATTCGGGCCAGTTTTTTCGCCCGCCCCAACTGCGCGAATCGACGACCACGCGCGAGAAATCGATCTTGTCGACCGCCCTCAACTTCGCCCGGAGCACTAGGTGCAATCGATCCCATACACCGGCTTGCTGCCAATCGCGTAGCCTGCGCCAACAACTGACGCGGGAGCCGCACCCCATCTCCGCTGGCAAATCTCGCCAGCGGATACCGGTCTTCAGCACGAACAAGATGCCGGTCAGCGCAGCCCGATCCGGTGCCGGTTTGCGGCCCGGATGCTTGAAGCGCCGTGGCCTCGCTGGTGGGAGCAGTGGCTCGATCAGTGCCCACAGTTCGCCGTCGATGATTGGTTTGCCCATCTCCTCGATCCTGTTGATACGACGATCGAGGTTAAGGGGTTACGTTACGAGTTAACAGGCCCTATGAACTCTTTTGAAACCGTCTCTTAGCGTGATGTCACGTGTACTGCTATTCGGCGAGCCCACGCTTTCGGCCAGCGTGTATCGGAAATCGCGCAACGTCGCGCGAATTGCCCTGTCGATTTCTTCCTCCGATGCGCCGCGATAGCGGAAGCGTGCGAGGATGTTGCTAGAGCGGCTGGAACCGTTGAATAAGTGACGTCTCACCGGGAAGATAGCTTTGTAAAGCCCCGGGATAGCGTTCGGCAATTGTGCGTCGACGAATATCTTGCCGACGGGCTCTGGCAGCATCAAGAATCCACCGCGTGTGGGCGAGGTTGACGCGACTGACGCCGCCTGCGCCCGTGCGGCGAACCGCGCCTCGTCACCTGATTGGTGGGTGACCCAGAGGTCGAAGAGGTCGACGCCGTACAATTCATGGAAAAGAAAGGGAATTTCCCCGCTGCCGACACGGGCACCGACTTCCAGAAAATAAAATCCGTCGCAAGCTCCGATTATCTCGAGATGAAACGGTCCATTACGCAAGGCGAGCGCTTTCAGGCACGCCGCCGCGAATTCAAGCACAGCATCATTGAGCGGCCCCGGGTCGAGCATCACCGAGCCTAGGGGTTTTCCTTGTGCAAACTGAAGACGGGTGTTGATGTAGCGGGACGCGCGCGCAATTACCCATGTGTTGTCTCGCACGAAACCGTCAACGTGATAGACGGGCCCTTCGATGTACTCCTCGCACTCGTACTCAACCAGCGGTAGTGTCGGCCACAACATATCCAAGCGCGTACGGGTGTCGATGAGCCGTACGTCTAGGCTTGCGGCTGCGGTACGTGGCTTTACAATGATCGGAAAGCGCATTACAGGGGACGAATTTGCTTTCGCAAAGACCACATCTTCCAACGCTGCAACGCGTGGCACACGCAGGGCCGCGGCAGCAACGGTATGCTTCATAACGGCCTTGTCACGAAAGCGGACGACGGTATCGTGAAGATCGCCAGGAATATTGAACGAATTGCGCAGTCGCGCGGCCTTCAGAAGGTCGAATTCGGACAATGCGATCAGTCTGTCGATGCCGCCGAGCGCCGCTTGACAGGAGGTCATCGCCTTATGCAGCGCGTCTTCATCGAGGATGTCGGATAGCTCTTCGACGTGCGCGGTTTGAGAGGCGTCGAGCGCAGCCGCGCCGTTCGGCGTGCAGATATAAGCGACGTTATTCGCCGCATGATCGATGTAGCGATGGTAAGCTGCAAAGCCGTCAGACCAGCGGTTAAGCACGACTATGCGGCTACGTGGGGCGGGGTTGTTGGTTGTCATGAAGGGCAAACCGTTCGATATCTTTACAGGCCCGGCGGGATCCGAGCGTTCTCAGCGCTTCGGCAAGGCGCAAATCAAGGGTCTGGCGATCTGGCGCGATGAACAGCACATGGCCGACACGGCCGCTCATCGCCGCTCACTGTGGCACTGTGCTGCCGATATGAGAATGGACCTCCACCTCCTGGAAACCTGGTATGGCGCGAACGCGTTCGACGGCGGCCGCGTCGCCTACAGGTGCGAAGAACCGTACGCCGGTAACACACACGGGAGGCTTTGCATCGGCGTCGGGGGCTGGCTCGGGATCGCCGAGGTGGCTGCGTATCGCTATTTCCGGCAGATCGATTGACCTGCTGAGTTCGGTCAGCCGATAGATGCGATCACCTCCGAGGCAGGCCGCGATCTTGATCAGCACCGGACCGTCGCGTGTTATGCGCACTTTGGCGTGGAAAACACCGAGGGTCAGTCCAATCTGCGCCGCGGCGTGCTCTACGTAATTGACGAGCGCGGCTCCTTGGTCCGCGGTCAAAGAGGCTTCGACAAAATGGCCCAATTTTGTGAAATTCTGCTCTGCGCCCAAGAGATTTTCGATTACTGCGACGACGCGGGGTCCGTGCTGGCTGCTGACGTAGCCTTCGATGCAGTACTCTGGGCCTTCCAGATACTGTTCAAGGAGCAACACGTTGCCGGTCTTATGGTCGATATCGACAACGCCGTGATGCATTGCGCACTCGACCGCAAGTTGCAACTGGGAAAGGGAATTGACGTACGTCACATGCATGCCTCCGCCGCGGACAGGCTTGAGGACGGCTGGAAAACCTACGTGTAAAGCGGCTGTCATGACGTCGCGATGATGTGCGATGAGGGCGAACACAGGAACCGCCAGTGCGGCGGCGGCGAGATGCATGCGGCTGCAGTATTTATCGCGCGTGAGTGCTGCCGCTTCCGGCTGCAAATGTGGAAGACCGAGGAGCGCCGCTGATTCAGCTGCTACGCCTGTTGCGTATTCGCAACCGGGTACGATCGCATCGACGCCAATGGCGCATGCGGCGACCGCCACGGCGTTCGGCGAGGCAGTGTCTACCATCGTGTACGGCACCGTAGCGGCCTGCAGTTTGCGTGACAGGGGGAGCTCATCGCAGTTGGCCGAAAACACGTGGGTGGCCACGCCAAGGCGCACAGCTGAGGCGACAAGCGCGGTCCCGGACGAACGCGGCTCAATCACGATGATGGCGGTCATTTGAATGCTGCCTGTTCTGTGCCGGGTTCCGGCCGGGGTAGGGTCGCGACACGCAACTCTTCGAAATACTCGTGAATCATTCCGACAAAGTTGTTCAAATAGATCTCTGCTTTTCCCATTCCGCCCCAGCCGCCGATCGCGAGCTTGAGCGCGATCCATGTGGAGTCTTCCAGGCTGCGCGATTCGGCGTACTCAATGTGGCTGAGCGTACCTTTTACGTGGTCGTGCCCGAATGCGCGCGCGGCTGATTCCGCGATGACCTTGTTGTAGCGGCCCGAATACCATGCCTGCAACCAGTTCCAGAGCATCGTAGCGAGGGGGCCATCGCGGACGATGCTGAAGTAGAGATATCCGATTAGCTTGTCTGTACTATTGAATGGTCTAATGCTGTCCACGCTTGCTGCGGTCAGGCCGAACCTCTCGAGGTCATGCAGAAGATGGCATTCTTGCCCATATTCTTGTGCGAGGTGCTGCGCGAGCATCTGCGCGAGCGAGTTATCCTCGCGGCCGACTTTGTAAAGCGCGAATGCGCCTACTTCGTTGTTGAGCCGGATGCGTAACACGGTTTCGACGAGGTGGCGGCGATAGTACTCACCGTCGATCCAGTCGCCGCGGTGGAACGCAACGGTTTCCGGCGAAATCGCGAGTATCTGGTCCATGGCGTGCTTGGCAAGCGCCTCGAAGCGAACCCGATCGTTGGGTGTATTCATGTGATCTCCAGATAAGATGAGAAGGAGCGAACGCGGCGCGCTGGGTTGCGGGTCGGCGGCGCATGAACCGGAGACACGAATTCTCGTCGCACGAAGCAATGGTGGCTCCCTCGGATTGCGAAAGTCCCCACGCTTGGCGTCGAAGCTGCGCACCGGTCGTTGTGCGACGAGAAGGCGTTGAAGGCCCACCGCTCTCGGTTGGCCCCAAATTGGGGCGCTCTTTGCAGAGCGGTCTGCTTTGGCAAACGCCATCGCATCGAAATGATTTCTGTCAACCGACAACTGGCCCAATCGTTTCCTTAAACACAGCGAATGCTTTTTGCAACACGTATCTAGGCATCGTTCTCATTCGTTTTTTGCTCACCCATGCTCTCTACGTGAGCGACGGAAGGATACTAACCGCAGCGGTATGCATGGTATAAGTTGATAATGTTTATGTTTGAATGAGGGAAATTGATGATTCGTGATCTCGACAGCACGCTACTGCGTACGTTCGTGACGGTAGTGGAAGCCGGCAGTGTGAGCAATGCTGCCATGGAGCTACATCGTACACAGGCTGCCGTCAGCATGGCCCTTCGGCGGCTCGAAGACGCAGTCGGCCAGCGCCTCCTTGAACGTTCCCCGCGCGGCGTGAAGCCGACCTCTGCGGGCAACGTTCTGTTGCCGTATGCACACAAGCTGCTCGAAATTGGCCTTGCGGCCCGTTCCGCCCTTACTTCGGGTGAAGTTGCGGGTACCGTGAAGATCGGAATTCCCGAGGACATCGCAATGAGTCACCTCCGCCATGCACTGCGGCAATTTTCGACATTGTTTCCTGATGTAGCCCTGGAGATCGTCGTTGATGCGAGTCCGGCCTTATCGCAGCGGCTCATGAGCAACACACTCGATTTCGCGATTGGTGATCCAGCTCTGATCCCCGCGGAACCGCTCGTCACCTGGCGACATCCCCTTCGCTGGGCGGTTGCGCGCACGCGCAACGATAATCTCGGAGACGGTCCGCTGCCGATTGTTGCATTCGGCGGTGCATGCCGGTGGCAGGAGAGCTATTTTGCCACGTTGCTTGAAGCAGGTATCGCTTGGCGCGTGGCCTGCAAAAGCACGAGCCTCTCTGCGGTTCAGTCAGCCGTTGAGGCCGGGCTCGGCGTTGCGCTGCTTCTGGACTGGCAGGTGCGCCGCGATACGATGCGTGCGATCGATCCCGGCGCAGTAGGGTTGCCGCTCCCGCCGGTGGCGGAATTCGGTCTCTTTAGTCCTGGGCGTTTAGAAGACCGCTCGTCTGCGGCCAACGCACTTCAGCGTTTTCTCTTCCGTTCGCTGCAACTGAGTACTCTTGGAGACGGTGCACACGACGGAGCGTCAGCAGGCTTGCCACTGCGTGCTTCAAACTGATGAACCTCTGAGACAAACGCGTCGAAGGGCCGAACTTCGGCGCGCCAAATGGAGGTGCAGACGATAACGTCTTGTTTTTTGAATCCAGCATTAACGCTAAGTGACGCGTATTCTATAATTCACGCGCAGTCATGCTAATTCCTCACAAATCAAGTGCGCGGCTCATACATTTAAACATAGACTGCCGGACAGATCTAAATTTGTCGTAAAACCTACGTTTTTTTTCGGTAGTATCCCATCTGCGCACAAAGATACCTCGTGTTCTTTGTCGCATCTCTGACACCGCGACTGCGATTGTGTCGTCTCTGTCTGCTTTTGTCGGATTTCGTGCCCGTTGCGGCAAGAATTCACCGTGGCTTGCGCAAATGTAGCGCCGCCATTCATTGTGTTGGGACCCGGGACCCGGGTCCCGCGGTGCTAACGTGCAATTTCCGGAGTTCAGATCTATGTCGCATCTCGATGTCAATGAGAGTCATCTCAATTTTGATGTGGTCTACGAAGTAGTAAAGACGTTGACCTCGTCACGAGATACCGAAAGGACGTTGGAGAGATCTTTGCGTTACCTCTCATATGCGTGCGGATGGCGCTCCGCGTTTATTGCGGTCGCTGAGCCAGACGGCCATCTGGGCGGCCTGTGTGGCACGGGGTTGTCGGCGGGCTGGCGTGAACGTCTGCGTTTCCTGCCCAATGACGGGGTATTGGGGCGAATACACGCCAACGACTCGGCCGTGGTCGTGGCGAGACTGCGTGATGAACCACTCTTCGTGGACAGCATCGATATGCTTGACGAATGGGAAGGTGAGCATGTGGCACTGCTCGGGGCGCCGATCAGGTATGAAGGGCGGCCGCTCGGCGTAATTGTTGCGTTCTGCGAGAATACGGACGGACAGCGCGCCTTTGCTAGCGACCTCCAACTCATGAAGGTCGTCGCGGCGTCAATGGGCCAGGCACTTCTGCTTGATGGTGTGTCGGGGCAGATGCACCAAACCGCGCGACAGGAGATGAGACGAGCGGTCAATGCAGACCAGACTTCGTATCGTATCGACAATGTGTTCGGAGAATCTGCCCCTATGCAACGCGTCTTTTCGCAGGTTCATCAAGTAGGGCCTACGCGGACGACGGTGCTTTTGCGCGGCGAGAGCGGAACTGGAAAGGAGCTGATCGCGCGTGCGATTTATGGGTTATCGCCCCGCAAGGACCAGCCGTTCATCTCAGTGAACTGTGCGGCGCTCACTGAAACACTGCTAGAAAGCGAATTGTTTGGCCATGAGAAGGGAGCGTTTACCGGTGCGCAATATCAACGCAAAGGGCGTTTTGAACTGGCACACGGCGGGACACTTTTACTCGACGAGATCGGCGACATTTCGCCTTCGTTCCAAGCCAAATTGTTGCGGGTTTTGCAGGAGCGAGAGTTCGAGCGGGTGGGTGGCACCACCCCGGTAAGAGTCGACGTTAGGCTGATCGTCGCCACGAACCGCAACCTCGAACAAATGGTGAAGGCGGGGGAATTTCGTGCGGATCTCTACTACCGCATCAACGTCGTGAGTATCCTTTTGCCGCCGCTGCGCGAACGCCGTGAGGACATCCCGGCAATGGCACAGCACTTTCTGGATCGCTTTAACCGCGACAATCGTCGATCTTTGCATTTCAATGAACAAGCGTTTCGGGTTCTCTCCAGCTGCTACTGGCCTGGCAATGTGCGCGAGCTGGAAAATTGCGTTGAGCGTACCGCGACCATGGCGGATCACGACACGATAGATCGATTTTCCTTTCTGTGTGAGAGAGGCCAGTGCCTCACCAAAGAACTGCACTACATCGAACGAGAAGACGCTGTGCGTCCTGCCCGCACATTGGACGCTACAAACAGTGAAGTGCCGAATGCCCTGTCGAGCGTAAGTGCCGGTGATTGGAATGAGGGTAGCTTCGAGACGCGAAGCGGTAGCGACATGCCGGGGAGCGCGCGGGAACAGCTTGTGTGGGCAATGGAGCGCTGTGGATGGGTACAAGCGAAGGCCGCACGACTCCTCCATATCACGCCGCGGCAGATCGGCTACGCACTGCGTAAACACGGGATCAAGCTGCGCCGCTTCTGACGGCCGCGGCGGTTGCGCGCATGCATTTGGAGAGACTGGGCGAGAAGACTACCGGCAGGCAGGCTCTTGCCTGTCGGATCACTGTAGTGATTAGTTCAACTTCTTCAACGCAGGTAACAAGAACGACAAATCTGGCTTCGGCATAGCGCCGCTATGACCGCTAACTTGGGCTGCGATGGTGGTACGCAATTTGCCTGTAGTCGTGGACTTCTATCGTCGGGACTCTACGATGTGGCTAAAGACGAGCGCTGTCGAGATCTTCAACGAACCGGGTTGCGCAAAGAACCTGGCGAAGAGCGAAAAGGAGCGCAAGCAAGGCTGTTCGAAGCAGGTTTCGCCGGGGGCGGCCGCTGGCGGATGCGCATTCGACGGCGCGCGGATCGCATTGCAGCCCGTGGTCGACGTTGCACACTTGGTGCACGGGCCTATTGCATGTGAAGGAAACTCTTGGGACAACCGCCATTCGGCATCGTCTGGGCCGACTCTCTACCGCACTGCGTTCACAACCGATATTAACGAACTCGATGTAATTTACGGCGGCGAGAGGCGGCTCTTCAGGAGTCTGCGTGAAATTTTCGAAAAGTACGATCCGCCCGCCGTGTTCGTCTATCAGACGTGCGTGACCGCATTGATCGGCGATGACATAGACGCCGTATGCAAGCACGCGTCGGAAAAGTTCGGTAAGCCCATCATACCGGTGAATGCGCCCGGTTTCGCAGGATCCAAAAACTTCGGCAACAAGCTCGCAGGGGAGACGATCCTCGATTACGTCATCGGCACGCGCGAGCCGGCTTACAAGACACCATTCGATATCAATCTTATCGGTGAATATAACCTCTCGGGCGAGTTGTGGCAGATAAAGCCGTTGTTCGAGGCGCTCGGCATCCGGATTCTGTCCTGCATCTCGGGAGACGGCCGCTACAGCGAGATCGCGAGCGCACACTGCGCGAAGGTCAACATGGTGGTGTGCTCCAAGTCCATGCTCAACGTTGCGACAAAAATGCAGAAGCGCTACGGTATTCCATACCTCGAGGGTTCATTCTATGGAATTGGCGACATGAGCGACGCGCTGCGCGGGGTCGCGAGGCTACTGGTGGAGCGGGGCGCGCCGGACGATCTTATCGTGCGCACCGAGCACCTTGTCAAGGCAGAAGAGGCGCGCGTATGGGGGCGCGTTGCTCCGTACAGGCAGCGGCTCGATGGCAAACGTGTGCTGCTCATCACGGGCGGCGTGAAGTCATGGTCGGTGGTCGCGGCGCTGCAGGAGATCGGGCTCGAGATCGTCGGCACGAGTGTGAAGAAAAGCACGGAGGGGGATAAGGAAAGAATCAAGGAGATCATGGGCGATGACACGCGCATGGTCGACAATTTGACGGCGCGCGAGATGTACAACATGCTCCGGGATGCGAAGGCCGACATCATGCTGTCTGGCGGGCGCTCGCAGTTTGTCGCACTTAAGGCGCGCGTGCCGTGGCTCGACGTGAATCAGGAGCGACACCATCCATACGCTGGCTACGAGGGCATTGTTAAATTGGTGCAGGAGATCGACCGTGCAATCCAGAACCCAGTCTGGCAGCAGGTGCGTATTCCTGCGCCGTGGGACGACGAAGGGCTAGTGCATCGCGAGGGGATTCTTAAGTCTTCCGCGCACATCAATCCGGTTCCGCGGGGCGCAGACGGTGAGGCCTACGATTGGAACTTCCGCGCGGCGGTATCGAGTTGAGTTTCAGAGTGGGGCACATATCATGGCGATAGTCGTTGAGTCTGGAAAAGCCTGTACCGTTAATCCCCTAAGAATGAGTCAACCGCTCGGCGCGACGTATGCAGCCATGGGTCTTGATGCATGCATGCCGGTAATGCACGGCTCGCAGGGCTGTACGTCCTTCGCGCTCGTACTACTGGTGCGCCATTTCAAAGAAGCCATTCCGCTGCAAACAACGGCGATGAGCGAGGTCACCACGATTCTCGGCGGATACGAGAACGTAGAGACAGCGCTGCTGAACATCCGCAAGCGCGCGGCGCCTAAGATCATTTTGCTCTGCACGACGGGCCTGACTGAGACGAACGGCGAAGATGTGGAGGGGCACCTTGCGATGGTGCGAAAACGCAAGCGCGAACTGGACGATACTGAACTTATCCTCGTATCGACACCGGACTATATTGGTGCCTTTGAGGACGGCTACAGGCGCGCTGTGACCGCGATCGTCGAGACACTGGTGAAGCCGTTGCCGACGGTACCTCAGCAGATCAATCTGGTGCCGGGCAGTCATCTATCGCCTGGCGACATCGACGAGCTTCGCGAGATTATTTGCGCATTCGGACTGGAGCCGATTGTGCTTCCAGATGTTTCCGGCTCCCTCGACGGCCACCTTGATTCTGCGTGGCGTGGCACGACGCTGGGCGGAACGACGATTGATCAGATCCGCGCCGCGGGGGCGTCGTCATTCACGATTGGCGTGGGTGAGCAAACGCGCGACGCCGCCAAGACGCTCGAAGCAATTGCCGGCGTGCCGTTCGAGATCCTCGAGCGGCTAACGGGGCTGGAGCCGAACGACCGGTTCTTGCATCGCCTTGCACAACTTTCGGGGCGTGCAGTCCCGGCCCGGTATCGCCGGCAGCGCAGCCAGCTACTGGATGCGATGCTCGACAGCCATTTTCATACTGGTGGTCTCAAAGTGGCGATCGGTGCGGAGCCGGACCTGCTGCTTTCGATCGGTTCGCTGCTCCGTGAAATGGGTGCGGAACTATCTGTTTGCATCAGTACCACTGCTTCGGCATCGCATGCGCTGTTGCCGGCAAGCCAAGTCATATTGGGGGACCTGGAGGACATGGAACGAGGCGCGAATAATTGCGACCTGCTGATCACGCATTCGCACGGCAGGCAGATGGCCGGTCGCCTCGGAAAGCCGCTGATGCGCGCGGGCTTGCCGGTGTTTGACCGCGTCGGCAACGCCCATCGTTGCCAGATAGGTTATCGCGGCACAATGAATCTTATTTTCGAGATTGCCAATCTCATGGTCGAGGGGATCTCGGAACCTCATCCGGGCGACTGGAAACTGCCGCAATCATCGGGCGGTCTTGATGTTTCGGTTCCGGGTTAGGTTTAAGAGACGGTTTCATAAAGGCTGTTAAGTTCGCTGAAGAGTGTTCCAGCAGATCAAGCAACAGCCGAGTTTGAGGAATGCTTCGTGAATGTCTGCACGACGTTCAAAGCGAATGCGTAGACGGCGGAAGTTATGCAACCAGGCATGTGTACGTTCGACGACCCAACGGACTTTTCCAAGGCCGCTACCGTGCGGGTGGCCGCGCCGCGCGATGCTGGTGGGGATGTTGCGCGCGTGAAGGATGCGTCGGTACTTGTCATGATCGTAACCGCGGTCGGCGTAGACACGGCCGGGACGACTCAACGGCCGGCCGCGCACGCCGCCAATCGGCACGATGGCTTCGATGAACGGGATCAGTTGGGTGACGTCGTGACGATTGGCGCCGGTCAGGATTGCCGCGATCGGCGTGCCGTTGGCGTCGGTGGCAATGTGGTGTTTGGAACCAGGTCGCGCTCGATCGGTGGGGTTCGGGCCAGTTTTTCGCCTGCCCCAACCGCACGAATCGACGATGAGTCGACGACGACGCGGGAGAAGTCGATCTTCTCGGCCGCTCGCCGTTTCTCCAGCAGCAGTGCGTGCAGTCGATCCCACACGCCGGCTTGCTGCCAATCGCGTAGCCTGCGCCAACAACTGACGCCAGAGCCGCATCCCATCTCCGCTGGCAGATCTCGCCAGCGGATGCCAGTCTTCAGCACGAACAAGATGCCGGTCAGCGCAGCGCGATCCGGTACCGGCTTGCGGCCCGGATGCTTGAGGCGGCGTAACTTCGCCGGTGGTAGCAGAGGCTCGATCAGTGCCCACAGTTCGTCGTTGATGATTGGTTTGCCCATCTCCTCGATCCTGTTGTCACAACGATCGAGGTTAACAGGTTGCGTTACGGGTTAACAGCCCCTACGAGCTCTTTTTGAAACCACTTCTAAGAGAAGGGTGTTACATGCCGTAACTTGAACTTTATGAGGAGACCAGCGCATGAAGATCGCATTTGCGACACAGGACAAAGTGCACGTCGACGCTCATTTTGGCTGGGCGAAAAGCATTGCGGTCTACGACGTGACGACGGAAGAGCATACACTTTTACAGATTTTTGATTTCGGCGACAAGCTGGTGCAGGACGGCGATGATGAGAAACTTGCGCCGAAGCTCGAAGTGATCCGCGACTGCGCGATCTTGTATGTCGCGGCCATAGGCGGTACTGCGGCTGCGCGCGTTGTAGCACTTAATGTCCATCCAGTGAAAGTGCCGCAGCCGTTGCTGATCGAAGAAATTCTAATCAAGCTGAGCAGGGTTCTGAAAGGCTCGCCGGCTCCGTGGTTGCGCAAGAAGCTCACCAGGGAACGTGGCAGATCGTACGATTTTGCAGGGGACGATGAGTTGCCATCTGGCCAAAGCCGATCTTCGAGTATGGCGGTTCATGTTGCCAGTGACGCCTGTAGTGCGTCGTCCGATAAGGAGGGCATGATGAGTAACGATTCGCGGGAACTTAAGACGCGCCTGAAAAAACTCAACTCGTTGGCCACGCAGGCGAAGATGGATCTGCACGATCTGTCAGAAGAACTGCCAACGGGTTGGGAGCAGATAATGGTAGTCGCGCAACGCTGTCACGACGCGCATGCCGCGCTGATGCAGGCACGTCAGACCGCAGTTTCGGCTTCCGATTAAACTTCGGATCTCCAAATGAGCCATCTTTTTAGTGTGATACTCCCAAGCGGAGAGGTCTGGATACCTCGCTTTGTAGATTCACTCGATGAACAAAAATGCATCGGTTGCGGGCGATGTTTCCGGGTGTGTTCTCGCGGCGTACTTCAACTGTTAGGCATCGATGAAGCGGGCGATCATGTTCCACTGGATGATGACGATGAAGACGAGGACGAGCATGAAAGGAAGGTCATGACGATTGCGTATCGAGGTCTCTGCGTTGGCTGCACGGCATGTGCGAAGATATGCCCGAAAGGATGCTACACACATGCTGCGGCTCAAGTGTGAGCAAGCGAGGATTCCTATGGATTACTACGCGGCGTTAATGCGCTATGCGAGAAACCCGGACGACTTGACGGTGCTTGCGGTCGCCGGTGTGCTCGCAGCCGCGGTCGACGAAGGCGGTACGGAAAGATTGCCTATCCCCGGACTGGATGCCGAGGAGACACACTGGCTGCTTGCTCGCTGGTTCCCCGATGCTGAGAGTTCACTGGGCCTTTACTTTGGCGCGCCGGCTGCAGATTCACAACTAGGACCGTCTTATGACGACATCGATCTTGTAACGTTGTTAAAGACACACGCCAATCCGGGGGCAGGCACAACGACCGAGATCCATTGCATTTCTCACGCACTGGCCTGCGCTTGCGCAGGCAAAAAACATTTGTGGCAGGAGCTACGCCTTTCTTCGCGCGGCGAATTGTCGGCGCTTCTCGAGTACTGGTTTCCGGCGCTTGCTGAAAAGAACGTTCACGGCATGAAGTGGAAGAAGTTTCTCTACAAGGAACTTTGCAGGAGCGAAGCGTTGAACGTGTGCCGGGCCTCAAGCTGTGGGGAGTGTGCGGAATATTCTAGTTGCTTTGGGCCGGAATGATTTTGCGGATCAGTGGCGACTCGGATCAATATAGATATATTTGATGCCTTCTTCTAACGGTTGCAGGATGAATCACGTAATGTGTGTGATGTGGTGCACAGTACGGCGAGTGATATGAATCAAAAACGATTAGGAATATTAACGTTAGTCTGCGGGGAACAGTTATGAAGAAGTTAAAGAGGGTGCTCTGTGGTGCTCTGATGGTCGCTGCGCTGGTGGCGGCGGCGGCGCTGGCTTCTGCTGCCTCGGAAAAGGAATGCGCGTGGCTAAACGCGGAGAGCCTTTTAGAGAGTTTTACCGTTTACTGGTGGCCCGGCGGGGGGGGGCCCTATGTGGTTCGTCAAGCGGCTGGGGCTGACTTGGGTTCGTAAAAGGTGCCGTCTCGCAGCATGGCGAACAGGACGTCGCAGCGGCGCCGTGCCAGTGCGATGAGCGCCTGGTTATGCCGCTTGCCCTGCTGGACCTTGCGTGCGTAGTAAGCCCGTGAGACGGGGTCTCTCAAGGCGGCGAAGGCCGCTAGAAACAATGCCCGTTTGAGCACCTTGTTGCCGCGTCTGGACGGATGCTCGCCACGGATGGATGAGCCTGAGCGCCGGGTAACTGGTGCGAGGCCAGCGTGGGCCGCCAGGTGACCTGCCGAAGCGAATGCTTTGTGCGCGACCTCGGTGAGGAGTCTTGCGGCGGTCCTGACGCCGACTCCAGGCATGCTGGTCAGGACCGGCCAAAGAGGGTGAGCAAGCACCAGCCGCTCAACTTCGGCGGCGATTTCGTCGCGCTGTTTGCGCAAGGAGGCGAGCTGCTGGGCTAGACGGGGCATGACGATGGTGGCGGCCTGCGTCCCGGGCACGATCACGGCCTGTTCACCCAGTTCAGTTGGCAAGCGTCTTCTCGCTGGTTGCTGCAAGCGCCGCTGGAGACGAGTAGCGCTCGAGTAGATCAAGCACGGCTGGATGGTCGAGGCGCGGTCCGAGAACGCGCTCAAGTGCGGGATGAATCTGGGTGCGCAGGCCGTGAATGCGGTTGCTGGTTTGTGTAATTTGAGCGGCGAGATCGTCGTCGAAGCCGCAGAGCATGGTCAGCTCGGCGAGCGGCTCATCAGCTAACCGAAGCGAGCGCAGTGTATGCGGCATCGAGCGGGCGCCCTCGGCGATGATTGTGGCGTCGCGGGCGTCTGTCTTGGCTTCACCGGCATGCAGGTCAGCAATGCGGCGCATCGCCAGTCCGGGCAGATAGGCAACCAGAACGCCTTCATCGCGCGCGCCGGCCACCGGCAATGCGCCAATGGTGGAGGGCTGGTCGACAACGAAGAGAAGGCGGCCATGCACCTTGAGTTCGGCGATGAGGGCGTGCAGTTTGGTCTCGTCGTCGGGCGCCCGAATTGTGCGAGAAGGGCTTCCATCACGTTGAAGCCGACGCAGTCGGCCGGGTGCAGCCGGCGCAGCTTGGCAAGGAGCTTTTTAGTCGTACTGTGTCACATAATTAGTTGCGCGCTCTATTGTCGCAGAGGAAGAGAGCCATCGTTGCATGAGTCTTTGTCCAAGCAGGATGCGCAACGTAGTAATGGAGTCAGGAACGTGACGTTGAGCGCGCTGGACCGCCCCGAGGGATGTAATCGGAGGGAAGGGCAGGCAGCGCGCGTTTAAGGAAGTTTTTTTTATCGCGTCCATCTGATTGCATTCTGAGTCGCTGAGCCATCAGAAACCCATACGCAGCGATACTCAGTGTGGCGTGGTGGTGGAAGCCACGCCAGCCTCGTCCTTCGTAATGACCGAGCCCGAACTCCTGTTTCAGGTCCTGATAGTCGCGCTCGATGCGCCAGCGCATTTTGGTCACGAACACAAGCTGCTCAAGTGTCGCCTCCTCGGGGGCGGTAGTGAGAAAGTATTTGAGCGGCTCCGTATCGCCATCGGGCCATTCAATAAGCAGCCATTCTTCGTCACAAACGGTGCTTCGCCAAGTGTCGCGATGTGCGGGACGAACCCGTACAGCGGCAAAGCGTGAGGAAAGTGCCGCGTTGCTGCCTTCCCGCCAGGTTACGGATTGCCAGGCGTTAACGGGTAATTGCATGGCCAGTTCCTTCACCGCGATCGGTTCATGGCCGGGCGCACGGCGCAACAAAGTCGGTGGCTTGCCGCGCCCGCTCCAGGGCTTGGGCGGAAGCGGCGCCGTACCTGGCGCCCACACAGAGGTGACCGACCGGATCCCTACCGCGTACAACAAACCCAATTCAGTTACGCCATCCCGGAAAGCGGTTTCGTCGCCGTACCCAGCATCGGCCAGCACGATGCCCGGCGCAACGTCGGATGCTATAGCCTCGCGAAGCTGGTCCAGCGCAATCTGCGGCTTGGGCTCGAAAGCCAGATCGTCGGGAATGCCAGCGCGACGGGCACGTTCCCGGTCGTCAATCCATTCCTTGGGGATATACAATTGCCAGGCAATCGGCAAACTGCCGCGTTGCGTCGCGATCGACAGGCTCACGGCGACCTGACAGTTGTCCTGCTTTCCGAGCTGCCCACAGTACTGACGTGCCACCCCGACCGAATGACGTCCCTTCTTTGGAAAGCCGGTGTCGTCAATAATCCAGTAGTAGCCGCTTTCTTCAGCAGCATGTGCGTCTAACGCGGGCATCACCCATTCGCGTATCCGCTGCAAGACCGCATGGTCAGACCAGTCTGCCTTGGCCACAAAGTGGTGGAGTGACTGGTGTTTCGCGCTCGCGTGAAGTGGATCAATGTGCGCGGCCATCGGCTCGACGCTCTTGTGCGACAGTGGCAATAACAAACCCGAGCAGTAACCCTTGAGGCCGGCATGACGATCGGCGTGCCCTAACGCATGCCCCAGATGATTCAGATATGCGTCAAATTCGTCGGCATCTTCTCTCATCGCGATCGCCTGAAGTCTGTATTATTCAATGGTACTAGGTATCGCCTCGCTGCGAGTTTTATTTTGTGACACAGTAAGATTATGGCAACCGCGCGTTCGCAGCGGCGAACGCTGATAAAGGCCAGCGCCTTCAGCGTGAAGAGCCAAAAGCGTGCCGGTCCAGGAATCGTGAAATCTGTGTCGCCTGGCTGTACCGCACACCAGTCAATGTCAATTGACGCTTCCCGCGCTGCAGCTGTCAAAGCCTTGGTTGCAACTTCCTTCGCCTCGCCAAGCTCGCCCCGGTTCGCGTGAAACTTGTATAGCAGATAGTAGGGTGGCAGGCAGCGCGGGTGACAAAGAACGGCGGTCCACAATGCAGCGGTAACATCGTCA
>NZ_KI912594.1:0-25262 GCF_000519185.1 Paraburkholderia nodosa DSM 21604
CCTTGATGCGACGCTGTTCTTCGATCCTGACGAGATTCACGGTGCCCACCTGCTGCTGAAAATACGACGACCGTCGAAACCGCTCGGACTCAACGAAATGATCCGACTGGTGGCGCGGTGCGGTGGCTTCCTCGCTCGCAAAGGCGACGGCGAACCGGGCGCAAAGACGATATGGCAAGGTCTGGAGCGCGTCATGACGGCAGCGGAAACTCTACGCGGACTGCGCCATGAACTCGCGTAGTCCGAGATGTGTATAACGCGGTGAGTTAAGGGCGGCCGTAAAGCCTTTTTGCGCGAGTTCTTCGTTGTCCAGGCAAAGATTCGGCGCGAGTTTTTCTGCCACGCGGCGAAGGGTCAACGCTTTTTGAGAGTGATTGTCGACACCCGCGACGGCTTTTCTTGCGTCTGGCTTGAGGTCGTATGTGGTAGCAAAAAACTGCTTGAACTTGTCAACCTGTCCCCAGCGATCGGGAGTAAAAACGCAAACGAAGGGCGTACGATTTGTCATGGCAAGCTCGTAGTAGGCATCCTTGCTGATGCTTGACTGACCGAGATCAGTGACCAGGACACCCGGTCCCGATTATGTTACCTCACCAGGAAGCCAACTGCAGCGATGGCCACCAGTGTTTCGGCGGCTGGCGTGGCGCCTGTCTGTCTCAGCCAGAATGAAACCCGCAATTGCGCGTGATCCGACTCGCTGCGGCGACAACAGCCTCAATCACGTTTTGTCGTTTGAGTTCAGGGCTGAAGTGCTTCGAGTAAGCGACACTGATCGCTGTCCGCATCTGCCCGCTGACATCCCCGACGAGGGCGCCTACTGAGGAGATCCCCATAACCTGTTCGTCCTCGATCAGAGCATATCCGTCGGTCCGAATCTTATGCAAGGACGCAACAAGTTTTTCCGGGTCGGTAATCGTCTTGGCCGTGCTCTGCTCCAGCGGTTCTAGTCGCAGCAGTTCAAGGGCCTGGTCGTCAGGGAAGGACGAAAGGATGGCCTTACCAATGGCCGTATTGTGTAGTCCAATAGGAGACCCGGGTTGTACCCTGACGGTCACTGGTCCCTTGCCGTCGACACAAAGCAGATACATTGGGGTTTTGTCCTGAAGCACGCCAAGATAACCATCGATACGCATGCTATCAGCCAGCAACTGGAGTTCTCCGCGGGCCTCCAACAACAACGTGTCTCGCGCCATCAGCGCCGCCCCCATATTCAACGTCTGGTACCCGATACTGTACCGACGCGTAACAGGGTCTCGTCTCAAATAATGCTTTGCGGTCAAGGTGTTGAGGAGACGCTGAACGATGGCCGGACTTAAACCGAGCCGACGGGATATTTCTCGAGGCCCCATCGGCTCCTGCGACGCATTGAGTAGCTCCATGACGTCGAGGCCGCGCTCAAGTGATTGACTCTTCATTGGGTCTTGTCTATACGAAAGCCTGGCGGCCTATGGATGGTCGGGTTGGGCGATGGGCCCTTACTTTACCCGATCTTGGCATAGTTCCCGAGTCGAATGGGTCAAAAGCTCGTGTCCGCCATCCGTGATGATAGCCGTATCTTCCACCATCATGCCGCCCCAACCGAGTTCGTAGTAGGGGGTCTCGACGCAGAAGACCATGCCCGGTTCGAGTAGGACGTTCGAATTGGGGGCGATGGGGGGAAATTCATGGGAATGCAAACCGATGCCGTGGCCACAGTGACTCCGCTGGTAATCCGGCAGCGCACCTTGCCGAACAGTGTCGATAGCGATCTTGTAAATGTCGCTGGCCAACGCGCCTGGTCTCAAGGCCGCAATTTGCGCCTGCTCGCCGGCAAGCAGTGCCGCGTAGCGCTCGGCTTGTTGATCGCTTGGGCCCCCAACCGTCAGAGTACGGGCCATGTCTGAACAGTATCCCTGTACGGTGCAGCCAATGTCCATGCGCACGAGGTCTCCGTTCTCAAGGCGCTTGGCGCGAGCGTAGGCATCAACCCGTGAGCTGCGCTCGCCGGACGTAACGACGACGAAGCGCGGGATGCCCCCCCCTTGAACGATAGCGCCGTTAATTTCGCCTGAGATATCGAGTTCCGTGACGCCAGCTCGAATCATAGGCACGATGGATTCGAGCGCTTTGTCGGTGATGCGTGAGGCATGACGCAGCAATGCGAGTTCGCCTGGCAATTTCGTTGCGCGCGCTCGCTTTAACGAAGGCGCCCCGTTTTGGAATGCCACCTGAGGGAATTGCCGCCAAATTGTCCGTGCCAATTTTTCGTCGCGCGTGTCCAGGCCCACGCGGCCGCCGCGGATTTCGAAGCTACGTAATGCGGACACGATCGTATCGACAAAATTGTCACCCGGTTCCGGCATGTCTGCATAGCCGGCCACTCTGGCCGTTGCGCCGACGTAAAAGACGCCGTATCGCCAGATGCACGATGGGTCTTCCAATTCCTCTAAAGCAGCGGCTGCATCGCTCGCGCCAGTAATCAGGGCCACCCGATCGCGTGTTGCGATCGCGGCTTGCGCATATGGACCAGCGTCCTGAAGGATGCTCCGGTAGCCCGTCAGGTAACCGACGTGGACGGGGTCCGTAGTGATGATTGCGTCAAGTTCCGGCGCAGCCGAGAAGAGTTTTTGCCTGCACGAGAAGGCAAGGCTGAGGGAGTGTTGCTCGAGACTATCGACAAAGCTCATGGATTTCTCCGTCCTGGTGATCGTACCTATTATAGGAACGACGTTCCGATAAAGTAAACCATGTATCAGAGCTCGTTAACCCCCATAACGTTGCCCATGCCCGAGGTCGATAATAACGGAACAGTGAACCGATATTAGGAACATACGGACAGCAGGATGTGGGTCTGTCACTTACCTTTCTTGGAGGAGATCGACGATGTTCAAAAAGAGGCTTGGTACTGCGATGTTCGTGTGCGTCGCGGCTGCGGTGTTCGGGCATTCGGCTGCCGTGCTGGCGGACGGCAACGTGACGACCGCTAAGTTGGCTGTCGGAGCTGCGCCCGATGCGCCACCTTTCTCGTATATCCAAGGGGGCAAATTTCTTGGAATTAGCAACGACATCTTGCAGAGGGTAGGGAAGCTAGAAAACCTTGATATGCGTTATCAGCAGATGGCATTCGACGGTTTGATTCCGGCACTCCAGGTTGGACAACTCGATATCGCCGTAAGCGGTATCTTCATTACGAAGGAACGTCAGGCAATTGTGGACTTTTCGACGCCTTATTTCGTCGAAGGTGCTCTCGTCGTAGTTCCGGTGAACAGTGCAATCAAGAGCCTTGCTGAACTCAAGGGCAAAACGATTGCTTGCGAACAGGGCTCTGCCGCACTGAAAGTAGCGCGTGAGCACGCGGCTGAATGGGGCGTCACGCTGCGCATCCTCCAGGATCCGGCAAGTATGCAACTTGCGATGAGATCGGGTGACGTGGCCGCGATGATCTACGACTCCGCACTGGTGAACTATCAATTGCGAATCGAAGGTGCCAAGCCTACGATCAAGATCGTGAGTCCTGTGCTAGATCCGACAGGTATCGCGTTCGCCTTCCCGAAAGGCAGCAAGTGGGTCGCAATCGTCAACCGGGGCATCGCGAAATTGAAAGCCAGCGGCGAATTGGATGCCATTGCGAAGACTTACAACATGAATTGAGGTGCAGCTACTCATGAAAGATTTGAATTGGCTTTGGGATTACCTTCCTTCTCTTTGGGAGGGGTTGAAACTAACGGTGATCCTGACAGCGACATCGATGATTTTCGGCGGCGTACTAGGTTTGCCTCTCGCGTTTATGAAAATGTCCAAGTTCCGCTTAGCGGCTTCGCTTGCCGGAGCATATGGAACCGTCATCCGCGGCATGCCGCTACTCGTCCAAATTTTGCTAGTTTACTTTGGTCTACCCGTGTTGACGGGTGTTCGGACACCCGCAACAATTGCCGGCGGAATTGCCATGGCGCTATACACGGCGGCGTTTCTGGCCGAAGTCTTTCGCTCAGGGATTCAGGCAGTCGATCGAGGGCAAATGGAGGCTGGACGTGCAATCGGGTTTGGTCATTGGCAAACCATGAGACTGGTGATTATTCCGCAAGCATTTCGAACCATGATTCCGAATTTGGCGAATCAGCTTAGCATCACGCTCAAGAATACGTCGCTTTTGTCTGTTATAGGTGTAACGGAACTCACGCTCGCTGGGCAGAACATTTACATGCAGAATTTTGACATGATCCGTGTCCTCTCGATAGTGGGCGGCATGTATCTTGTCATATACCTCATAGCCGAACGCATGACCGGCTATCTCGAACGAAGGGTTTCTCGATGAATGCGCCAATTCGTCTTCTTTCTGAGCTCGGAGGTCAATCCGAGCCAGGTGCTAGCGCGCACCAGGTTGCAGCCGAAAGTGTCTCCATGATTTCTGCGAGCGGTGTCGAAAAAGCGTTTGGATCAGTTCAAGTGCTCAATGGCGTTAGCATGTCGGTCGCCGAGGGCGAGGTGGTTTCCTTAATCGGTGCATCTGGATCTGGAAAATCAACGTTCCTCCGCTGTCTGAATTTACTCGAGACGCCGGACGCTGGAACCATACATATCGACGGCGAAGATGTGCTAAGCAGGCGGTACGACGTAAACAAATTGCGTCGAAAGATCGGCATGGTGTTTCAGAACTTCAACCTGTTTAGCAATATGACGGCACTCGAGAACGTGACTCTCGGACCGACGAGGTTGCTGGGGATGTCAAAGCTGCAGGCGAGGGAAGAAGCTGAGGAGCTATTGGCTAAGGTGGGCCTGATTGAGAAGGCCGGTGTAGAGCCGCAAAAACTGTCCGGCGGGCAGAAGCAGCGCGTCGCGATCGCCCGCGCGCTGGCCATGAAGCCGCGTGCACTTCTCTTCGACGAACCGACGTCGGCGCTTGACCCTGAGATGGTACGTGAGGTGCTGGACGTCATCAGGAATCTCGCCCGCGATGGGATGACGATGGTTGTTGTTACCCATGAAATGGGGTTTGCTCGTGAGGCAAGCAAGCGCGTCGCATTTATGCACGGCGGGAAAATCCTGGAAATTGGGCCGCCGGCCCAGGTGCTTGGCAATCCGCGTGAAGAACGAACGCGCGAATTTCTCTCAAAAGTGCTGTGAGGTGGCGCAAAAATGGCAGATCATGTTTTTGAACAATCGACTCTGTGCGTTCATAGGACTGGCGCGAGCACCGAGGGATTTCGGAGCTTTTCTACGCCGGTGTATCGGGCGTCCACGATCGTATTCCCAAGCGCACAAAGTTATCGCGATCGTTCCCTTCAGTTCCCGGACGGATATAGCTACGGGTTGATGGGGACACCAACGACCCGTTCACTCGAGGAACAACTGACCCGACTCGCAGGGGGCGTTCGTTCCGTCCTTGTTCCGTCAGGGCAAGCCGCTATATCAGTCCTCATGTTGACTCTATTGGCGCACGGCGATCATGTCCTGATTCCCGATAGCGTCTACCCGCCGGTGAAGGATTTTGCGGAGGAGGTCCTGCAGCGCTATGGAGTCGCGTTCGACATCTACGACCCGATGAACCTGCAGTCTCTGCGCAGCTCTATCAGAGTTGGGCGGACAAAGCTGATTTGGATAGAAGCTCCGGGTTCGACAACAATGGAAGTCTGTGACATCCGTGAAATCGTAAGTATCGCGAAAGAAAATGATGCGTTGACCGGTTGCGATAACACATGGGCAACGTCGATTTTTTGCAAGCCGATTTCGCTAGGCGTGGACGTCGTGGCTGAAGCGTTGACCAAGTATGTCGGCGGACATTCCGATCTTTTGCTGGGTGCGTTGAGCTTTGCGTCGATGGATGTTTATCTGCAGGTAAGAGAACAACTCGCAAATTTGGGCATAGGTGTATCGCCTGATGACTGCTCTCTAGCGCTGCGTGGCATTGAAACCATGTCAGTGCGCCTGGCACACGTCGGGTCGACCGCCCTGGAATTCGCACTGCGCTTGAAGGACCGCCCTGAAATTGCCCGTGTTATTCACCCGGCGCTTCCGGAGTCTCCCGGACACGAGTATTGGAAGCGGGACTTTCAGGGGAGTACTGGCGTATTTTCTGTCCAACTGCAGATGCAAGACACGGCGCAAATCGACCGGGCACTGGGTCGTCTTGAATTGTTCGCAATCGGCGCGTCATGGGGAGGGACGCGAAGCCTCGTTGCACCGATGTCGCTCGATGGGCAACGTAGCTTTGGAGCGGGCAGTTGTAATTCAACGTATTTGAGATTCAGCGTCGGATTGGAAAGTCCGCTCGATCTTTGGCGTGATATCGAGCGATTGTTGTCAGCCCTTTAGTTAATTTTGTTGGCTCTTTTGAATTTGGAGTGGGTGATGCGACTCACGAGGCATGCGGGTTGAAGCCGGAGAAGTCGAGCTTGCCGGCAACGAGAAAGAGGACCGTGCGCATTGTCGTGAAGCGCGTGTAACCGCGAGCCTTTCGCTTGGCCGCTTGAAACAAGCCGTTGATGGCTTCAATGAAGCCGTTGGTCTGGCGGGTCTGAGTCCAGGCGACGATGCCGTCGAAGTGCCGACGTATCAGACGCGCAACGTCCTTCATTGGCTCGACTTTTGAGCGCATGACATTGGTGCACCACTGCCGCAACATCTCGGAGACAACATGGATTTGCTTGCGTTCGAGAATCTCGCGCAGTTGCTCGCGATACAGCCATGCGCGGGCGGTGCGCCTGGTGGCGTACTGCCTGACAAGCGCCTCGAGGTCGGTCAATTGCGCAAGATTCAGTTTGTTGGCGTCCTTGAGCAGCGTCCAGCGCATCCCTTTGAGTTCCGGGTCGGCTTTCTGTTGTTGGCGGCGCACCATATCAAGCGCCTTGGACGCATGGGCGACGACGTGAAACTTGTCGAATGTCACTCGCGCATTGGGCAGATGTTCGCTCACGCCCTTAATGAACGCGGGCGACATGTCGATGCTTGCGGAGGTGACTTGCTCGGGCGTGCCGTTGTGCTGGCTAAGGTACGCCGCAAAGCGCTCAATCGTCTTCGCGTCGCGGCCGGGCGTGACGAACACGACGCGGCGCGCCTGCATATCGGCGACCAGCGTCAGATACTCGTGGCCGCGCCGGTACGAGGTCTCGTCAATAGCTACCGTGCTCACGTCCGACAGGTTCGCCGACGCGAGCGCGAGTTCCACATAGCGCGAACAGATGGCATGCACCCGGTGCCACGACAGATTGACGATGCGCGCCACAGCGGCAAACGGCATCTGCTGCGCCAGCATCAGCACCAGCGCTTCGAACAGCAATGTGAAGCCGTCGAGTTGGCCAACCCAATTCGGCTGCGCGAGCCGTACCGAGCCGTCTGGCAAGCGCACGCGCGGCACCCGCACTTCCAGATAGCACTCATGCTGGAAGAAATTCAGGTGGCGCAACCGCTTGATTTGCGTGTCATGCACTGGGTGCTCACCGGCAACCCCGGGGTAAGCGAAGCGGCTGCCAGCGACAAAGTCCACGGCAATCGTGAGTTGTCGTTTGGCCGTATCAAAGTCGACACCTTGCACGTACCACGGTGCCTTGATTCCCAAGGCGGCTTCAAAGAGTTGATTCGTCACTCGCATCGTCCCGCATGTCTGATTGCAGCATTCTGCCGCAACCAGCCATGCGCCAGCTTGTCGATTCAAAGCGCCTCAAGGGTTCCCTGCGCCGGGCTCACGCCCGCCCTTGACCCGCCAAACCGCCCACTCGAATTTCAAAAGAGGCATTTTGTTCTATCGAGGAGGGGTACTTTTGATATCCTCGGTGATGATGGTTGGCAAGGTGCCGTTGGAAATCGTCAGTTATTTTGTGTTGATGGTTTTGCTGGTGGTGTAAAAGGTGCTAAAGGTTGGGTTGACTGCCTGCTTGTGTGGTCGGCAAAGTTATTAATGTGCTGCCCATTTACTCTATAGTAACTAATTTTGTGCCGTCGCTAACTTTGGCTTGGTGGCGAGACTTAATTTTACGAGTAGTTTATTTCTTGTCGATTAAGTTAGTATAACTAATATCAAGAGGCGAATTGATTTTTAGATTGGCGATATCGGAGGCGGAGGAGATATGATGAATAGGATTTTTGCTGCAGCTGTACTTGGGTTGTCTGTAACAGTATGTCATGCTCAATCCAGCGTAACCCTTTACGGGGTCGTGGACGACGCTTTCATGTTCAATTCCAACGATGGCGGAAAACATCAATACGCCTTGATGGACGGCGCGATGAATTCCAATCGTTGGGGATTAAAAGGAAATGAGGACCTAGGGGGCGGATGGGCGGCGCTGTTCGCCGTGGAGGGTGGTTTCTCCTTAAATTCGGGGGCGATGGGGAACAGTAACACGTTGTTCGGTCGACAATCGTTTGTCGGCCTTTCCGGCCCCTACGGCAAGGTGACGTTAGGACGTCAATACTCCGCTGGCGATTCTTACACCGGTGAACTGTCGGCGGGTGGGACCTGGGCGTTCAACGGTTCGGGCGCCGGGGCGCACCCGGCAGATGTCGATAATCTGGACGACTTCAGGTGGATAAACAATGCGATCATCTATGCCACTCCCGAGTACAGGGGGCTGAGCGGGAAAGTAATGTATAGTCCTGGCGGTGTTCCCGGTTCGACAAAACAGAACAGCATCATCGGATTAGGTGCAGGATACAATAATGAAAACCTACGCGTCGGCATCGGCTATCTTATAGTTAATAATCCGAATTATTCTTTTTACGGTAACAATGCTGGATCCAGTACGACCGGATCGAATTTCTGGAGTCCGGTTGATTCGGGATTCGCCTCAGCGGGGTCCGAGCGGATATTTTCTGTCGGTGCATCTTATAGTATCGGCCCCGCAACACTCGGCGCTGTCTACAGCAATACCCAGTTTAGAGATTTGGGGAGAACGCCGGTGGAAGGACTGACAGACACGGAAAATGCATATCGTGGCACGCAAACATTTAATATCGGCGAACTCAACGCAACATATCAGTTTTCGCCTGCGACGCTGATCGGGGTATCGTATTCTTATACGCATTCATCGGGCGTCACATCCGCCACTTATCATCAGGTAAACATCGGATTCGACTACAGCATTTCGAAGCGTACCGACTTTTATGGGGGTGTGGTGTATCAGCGTGCAGCGGGAACCGATTCGCGCGGCCTGCCTGCTGTAGCTAACATTGCAGCGGTTGATCCATCGTCTGGTCAAAACCAGACCGTCGCTCTAGTCGGAATAAGCCACAAGTTTTAAGTGGCTCGAGGCGGCCGTCACGAAAGTTGTGGGGGCCGCCTCCTGTCGGTTACTGAATGTCGATAGGTTCTTGTTCTGTGGATCGAAGTGACTGCCGGCATATTTGACAGGCGACTAGGGGTGGAAGGACGGCCTGCCGGTTCAGGCAGTTCATTTATAATGTGTGGACAGTCATGGGGCCCGGAGTTCGCCCGGGAGGCCGCCTCACTGGTCACCGGGCACCGCGCCGTGCGGCTCCATGAGCAGGATGACCGAGCCTTCCGACACGGCATCTCCGACCCTGAGCTTTATTTCACGAACGACGCCGCCAAAAGGACTCGGCACATCCATGGTGGCCTTGTCCGACTCCAGCGTAACCAGCGATTGCTCTTCCCGTACTACATCACCCGTCGCAACCAGCACCTCGATGACGGGGACGCCCTTGTAGTCGCCGATGTCAGGCACCTTAATCTCTGTTACATGCACTTCTGTAATCTCTCAATCGCGTTTCAAAGCGAGAGCAACGATCGATTCGTAGTGTGTCTCATGAATGCCTCAAGGCCGGAACAGGCAGCAGGCACCGCGGTGCCGGAAATTCTGGCCATGTTCAACTAGCGGTCGACATCGCACGAATTCATCAGCATGTCCGTCAGTCCCGCGCCCGCTCGAACCATAGGCCAGACGTTCTCGGACGGATCGACGGCAAAGTCCATGAATACGGTACGGTGCTTCATGGAAAGAGCTTCGCGAAGGATCGGCTCGACATCGCACGGTCGCTCGATGCGAAAGCCGACGTGCCCGTAAGCGCGGGCGAGCGCATCAAAGTCAGGCAACGCGTCCATGTACGAGTGGGACTAACGGTCGCGATAATTCACGTGCTGCAGCTGCCTTACCATGCCGAGGTAGCCGCTGTTAGATACTGATATGACTTTTGCTGTCAAGTACCACAAGGTTTTGTTGTGAGCGTCTTTTCGCTTTTCGGTGAATCCGCTGAGGGCGGCGCAGCCTGTAACGTCGACGGTGGATCCGGCTGATATCCGTGGGTTGGTTACCACATTACAGGGTGCCGTCTTGTGAACCTGCCGCGCTCTATGTCCGAGAGTCTGGCCGTGAGGCCGTCTCGTAGTATCTTCGCGGATTGTTCACGGACCGTGCTGCGCCGTCCTCAGCAGACAGTTCCTCCTCAGTTGGATTTTGAATTCGCATTGGTGCGGCTATCAGTGCGCCTGTGTTTTCCACTCGGGCGGATTTGAGGTCATTCGCGCGATATCCCAGACGAATGCGGCCAGCTCGCGTGCAATCGCGATTACGGCGACGTTGGAATGCTTGCCACGTGCGACCAGCCTGCGATACCGCTTGCACAGCCGCAACTGTGCATCCCACGCGCGATCGATGATGGCCTTGGGCAGTCCTTCATGGCGTCGCTGGATGACGGCGCTTACCTTGGCCGGGTGACGGTATGACCATGCCGCTTCAACCAGCAGGTGACGCGCATGGCCGTTGCCGGCCTTCGTGATGCTGCCCAGCCTGCGTCTCTGGCCCGAGGAATGTTCGGATGGCGTCAGACCAAGCCATGCAGTGAGCTGCCGCGGGTGATCGAAGCGTGACAGATCACCGAGCTCGGCAAGCAAGCCGATGGCGCTGGTGAACTGAATGCCACGTAGCGCCTGGAGCGCTTTGACCACCGGATAGAAACGCCATTGTGGCGCCATCTCGCGCAAGGCCGTCTCGAGTCGTTCGCACTGCGCGAGGCGGTCTTCAATGGTCCGGCGATACTCCTCGAACGCAAGCTGCTGCCAGTGCGAATCGAACGAGTAACTGCTGATCCAGCGCCGGTGTGCCGGCCCCCAGTCGGCGCGCCCGGAAATCTTACTGTGTCATAAGATAAACCTTTGATTTCGTCGGTGGCAGTATGGACACATTGCGAGTCTTGCAATCAACAGGAAGCTGAGTTGATGACGAATCGTGGTGATCGAATCAGCCACGTGGCGCTGTGCGCGCAGGGCTCCCCAGTGGGATGTAATCCGCAGGAAGCGAAGGCGCCTGGCGGGAAGCGAAGTTTTTTGGCGCTGACGGAAGCGCCGGCAGTAAGTCGTTCAGAGACGAGGAACCCGTACGCCGCGATACTTAGCGTGGCATGGTGGTGGAAGCCTCGCCATCCTCGGCCTTCGTAATGCCCGAGCCCCAGCTCCTGCTTCAAATCCTGGTAGTCGCGTTCGATACGCCAGCGCATGTGTGCCTGGGCGACGAGTTCTTCCAGTGCAACGTCAGCCGGAAGGGTCGACAGGAAGTACTTCAATGGGTCAGCGTCTCCAGGTGGCCACTCGATGAGCAGCCACTGCTCGGGCCGCAGACGCGCCTTGCCGCTATTGCCGCCGGCATGACGCACACGCACGGCTGCAAAACGTCCACTGAGCGTTGCGTTCGAACCTTCGCGCCAACTGATCGTCTGGAAGGCGGCAGAAGGCAGCGAATGCGCCAGGTCCTTGACGTTCGCCGGTTGTCGACTGCGCGTGCGCCGCGGCACCGCCGGCGGCCAGACCACGACCGCCGAGGTGATACCGACCACGTAGGGCAAGCCCAGATCGCTCAGACGCTGGCGAAACGCGTTATCCACCCCGTAGCCGGCATCCGCTAACACGCAATACCTGGGCGCGCCAGAGGCCAGCAGCGTTTTCATCTGTTGCAGAGCAATCTCAGTCTTGGTCGCGAACTTTACCTCGGCGGTTCCACTTCAAGTTTGAGGTCGTCTAACAGTCACGGCGACGCTCGCGCTGAGGACGAGCGCAGTGCCCGCGAGTTGCAGTGCTGTCATCGCCTGATCAAGCACCACGAAGCCCGCTAGTGTACCGATCGCCGGTTCTAGGCTCATCAGAATGCCAAACGAAGCGGCGGGCATGTGCCTTAGAGCCACCATTTCCAATGCATAGGGCAGTAGCGGTACAAGTAGCGAGAGCCCAGCCGTCGTGGCCAACTGCAGGGGAGGGACATGCAAACGATTCTCAGCGATCCCAAACGGCGTGACCGCCAAGGCAGCCACTATGAGCGATACTGACAGGCCTTCGAGTCCGTTGAAGAGCGTGCCGGCTTTCTTCACCAATACGATGTAGCTTCCCCAACCGGCCCCGGCGCCTGCGGCGAGCAGCATGGCTATGGGGTCGCCGATCCACCCTGCGGAGTCATGGGCAAGCAACAGCACGCCGGCAGCCGCGGGAAGCGACCAGACCAAGGTCCGCAGTCGCCGCGCGCTGGCCGTGGCGACCGTCAGCGGGCCCAGGAAGGCGATCGTAACTGTCAGGCCAATCGGTATTCGCTCGATTGCCGAGAACAAGCACAACGTCATCCCGGCCATTGCAATGCCCAGTGCGCCAGCTGCGACCCAGTGTCTCCAGGAGTAACGATGCAGCTTTGGACGCACGACGAGCGCTAGGATGACGGCCGCCCATGCAAGCCTGAGCCAGATCGTGCTGAACGTACCGAACGCATCCATCGTCGGCACGGACAGTGCGACACCAAACTGCACACAAAGCATGGACAGTAAGCCGAACAGGGCTGCGACGTTGGCAAGCCGATCCGGTGAGGCCGACGCAGGTCTGTCCGAAGAACGAGTGGTTAGCATATGAGACAAAGGCGAAGCGACGTGCGTCGCTGGGTTTGCACGCGTGGAATCTCGCGATGGATCTTCCTGAAGCTCACGGAAATTGAACGACGGAGACGATAGTACCTGGCAAAATGGTCGTGAGAATTGATCACCGTCAATGAGCGGGATTAGGGAAAGGCGAAAATAAAGATGTTCGTTGTGGCGTCGCCCTTCATTGGCTCTCAGTGGAGGCAAAGTTTGATGCTGGCGCTGGTATGGCATGACTTCAGTATCAGCCTCATTGGGCTAATGCTCCTCGGGGATTGTGTCTCCGAAGTTTATTCCCTCATGCTTGCATCAAGCCCTTAACTGGAGGAATCGATGAGCTACACCGACCTGGCGCTTCTTGAGCAACAAACCGCCGACCTGGCCGCTGCCTGCAGGGTGAAATTCTTCTCGACCGCGCCAGAGCTTGACGTGATCATCACCATGGACCCCGTTCACGTGGGCTACCTGACAGGCTATCGAAGCATCCTCCAGGATGCCGGACCGTATGCGCAGGCAGCGATCGCCACACGCGATCGAGTGGTCCTGATTACGGGCGCGAGCGACGCAGCTGCCGCTCTCGAGCAATTGGATGACGCCTCCTGCATCTGGCGATATGGCACCTTCTATGTGGGCGCAACGGCGGGAGTCGCGAGCTATGCGGACATGCCCGCGCAAGGCGCAAATTACGTCGATACGGTGGTGTCCGCCTTGCGAAGCTTTGATCTCCGTGGGGTACGAGCCGGCCTCGATACGCGGGACGAAAGGCTGACGCGGGCAATCTGGCAGCAGTTCCCACAGGCAGCCTTCCAGAACGGGGCACCGTCGCTGAAGCGCGCGCGCGCGACGAAGTTGCCAGCCGAGCTCGCCCTTCTTCGCCACGCGTCACACATTACTGATAGGGCACTCGAATCCGTCGTGCCGATGGTCCGCGCTGGCGTCACCGAGCTCGATATTGCACACGAAATCACCGGTACTATCGTTCGAGGGGGAGGCATCCCGCGCTTCGTCGTGGTGACTTCAGGCGAGCGCAGTTCCCGCGTTGACGCCTATGCTCGCAACAAACGCCTCGAAGCCGGGGATCTCGTGCGCATGGACATCGGTTGTACAGTAAATGGGTATTGCTCAGACATGGCGCGCACGCTGACTGTCGGCGCGCCGTCTCACGAACAGGCTCAGCGCTACGCGGCGTTGCTGGCGGGCGAACAGGCACAAATTGCTACATTGCGACCCGGAGCGTTGGTTAGCGACATTTTCAACATCGCTATTGATGCCGTTCGCAAAGGCGCTTTGCCGGAATATCAGCGGAATCACTGCGGACACGGTATCGGCTTGCAATCCCATGAATTTCCGTCGATCGCTCCCGGCTCCGACGTGCTGCTTGAGTCCGGCATGGTGTTCTGCGTAGAGACTCCGTACTACGAGCTCGGTTGGGGCGGCATGATGGTTGAAGATACAGCTATCATTACGGACGACGGGCACGAACTGCTGACCTGTTCATCGCGGGAGCTCTATCAGGTAAAGTAATGGATCAGCAGACTCACACCGGCTGTTTGCAGGCCATCAACCTTCGTATAGACAAGATCTCAATGAAGATCCAGTCACTTGAACGAGGCCTCGACGTAATGGAGTTGCTCAATGCGTCGCAGGAACCCTTGGGTACCCGTGAGATATCGCGTCAGCTCGGGCTAAGTCCGGCGATCGTTCAACGTCTGCTCAACACGCTGACGGAAAAGCACTATTTGCGGCGCGACCCTGTGACCAGGCAGTACAGTACTGGGTATCAAACCCTGAATATGGGCGCAGGGCTGATGGCTCGGGACACGCTGCTGCTCGAGGCCCGCAAAGAACTCCAGCACTTGGCGGACAGCATGCGCATCGACGGCTATCTGGGAGTACTCCAGGACAAGACCCCGATGTACTTGCTTTGTATCGACGGAAAGAGACCGGTCACCGTCAGGGTGCTTCCCGGGTCGCCAATTGGTTTGCACAACACAGCCATCGGTAAGGCTATCCTTTCGTCTTTTCCTGACGAGAAGGCGCTGGAACTGCTCCGAACGGAACCGCTGGAGCAGAGCACGGCCAAGACAATTACTGACCCGGGCAACTCGTCGCGTCTTTGCACAGGATCCGGACTGACGGATATGTGTTGATTGAGGACGAACAGGTCGAGGGCATCTCGTCAGTTGGCGCTCCCGTCGGAGACGTCAGCGGACAGGTGCGGGCAGCGATCAGCGTCGCATACTCAATGCATTTCAGCCCCGACCTCGATCTGAAAGATGTGATCAGCGCGATACTGGGTGCAGCGAGTCGGATTACGCGCAACTGCGGGTTCCGTTCTGGATGACGGCTGGGACAGAAGCATGAGTGGGTCGAAAATTAATTTAATGTCTTAATGTCGAACTCGTCAGTTCAACATTTTGGCGCAAATGGCTTCTACATTCTTGAATGTGAGCTTGTACTCCGAAAACAAATTCTTTTGGAAGGGCTTAAAGTCAAGAGATGGAATCAACCATACACGCTGCAAGGCGGCGATCCGATGCACCTTTGGATTCGTGCTTTGCACGCCGCCGCTGGTAGAGCTTGCCTGCGCGTTAGCGCCGCCGCCTCGACACTGGATTTGTGCGGAAGTGGCATGCTGCGATCGAAGCATGACGTCTTGCCAAAGGCGTGTACGTACTCGGTCTGCAGAATGGCGTGGGGCCAGACGGGGAGTTGGAATGGGCGTGGATCAGGGGTTGCGAGACTCCCAGAATCAAAATGGAATGGACATATCTTCCGGGCTTGAGAACTGCCGATGAGCACGCCCGATTTCTTCCGCAGCCGCCTGCAGCGATGATCGATTTGCGTCACCCGCTGGCCGTACTGGCTAGTCGGATGGCATGGGGTGGATCGAAGCGACGTTGATGCCAATGTTCGAGCGGCGTGTTCGTGAAGAGCGGGTGCGCGCATAGGTTGGTCTGTTCGGCGTGACGCCGACGCTCGCTGTGCAGGATGTCAGCGCTGCAGGGCGTCCTCGCCGTAAGCGGCTCAGTTGGGCCGTTCGCCCTTTCGCGAGCGCGTAAAGCATGATGGTGTACTGGAGCGGCCGGTCAGGTAGCGGCATCTGGCGGACTGCCTGGCGTGTGTAGCTTGTCGGCGACATGCCAAGGCAGGAGCTCGTCGATGCGATTGATTTTGTGACCGGCGATATGGGTCAGCACATAGTCGAGGTAGGCACGCGGATCGATGTCATTGAGTATGCAAGTGCCAATCCGTGCGTACATCGCGGCTGCCCGTTCGCCGCCGCTGTCTGAGCCGGCGAATAAAAAAATTTTCCGACCCAGGCTTACACAACGCGGCACGTTCTCCGCGATGTTGTTATCTGGCATGCTCTTCGTGCGCGCCTCCCGGCGCGCACGCACCATATAAGTGGCGTATCGTGCGGGTTCCGGGATAGGGGCGTCGGGAGCATGTCTTTCGGGCAGGCCGGCATTAGGGCTACGCTGATCAAGCCGTGTAAACACACCGGGTTGCGACCAAGGCATGTGAAAACTTTTGAGATCGCGAATAACGAGGGTGTAAAAAGTTTTGTGTAAACGGTCATTTGGCGGGAGACTGCCATCAATAGGAGCATAGATGACCGTAGCGAAACGCAATAAAAGAGAGAAGCCCGATCCTGAACTCGTCAAGCTGGCAGACAGCCTACTAACGAACTACCAGAAGCCAGAGGACCTGATCGGCGAGAATGGCCTGCTCAAGCAACTGACCAAGATGCTGGTGGAGCGGGCGCTCGAGACGGAGATGTCCGAGCATCTGGGCCATGGCAAGAGCGAAGCGGTGACCAATGCCACGGGCAACACCCGCAACGGCCATAGCGCCAAGACGCTGCAAGGGGAGTTTGGCGAGTTGCCGCTCAATATCCNCGGCAGACATCCGGGCCGCGCGCCGCGACCTGACCTGGCGGGCCTTGAAGCGAGGGTGCTCGACTACACGCTGCGACGTAAGCCGGCAGACGGCTCGACGCACTGGAGCAGCCGCAAACTGGCGGCACAGTTGGGCATGGCCTTCATGACCGTGCAACGTATCTGGCGCAAGCACGATATTCGGCCACATCGTCTCGATACCCACATGGTGTCCAACGATCCCGACTTTGAGGCGAAGGCCGCCGATGTGATCGGGCTGTACCTCAATCCGCCGTTGCATGCGGTGGTGTTCTGCGTGGACGAGAAGACAGCCATCCAGGCGCTGGATCGCAAAGACCGGATGTTGCCGCTCTCGCCCGGGCGCGCCGAGAGTCACGGCTTCGAATACAAACGTAACGGCACGCTGAGCCTGTTCGCCGCATTGAATGTCGCCACCGGTGAGGTGCTGGGCAAAACCGCGCCACGCCATACGAGCTCCCAGTTTGTTGCGTTCCTTACCGAGGTGGTTTCGGCACAGCCGCGCGGAAAGGAGATTCATGTGATCTGCGACAACGTGAGCAGCCACAAAACCGACGCCGTTCAAACATTTCTGGCTGACCATCCGAAGGTCTCGATACATTACACTCCCACGTATTCGTCATGGCTGAATCAGGTCGAGAACTGGTTTGCCCGCATCCAGCGCGACGTCATTGCGCGTGGCGTATTCACCAGCACCAAAGATCTCAACAAAAAGCTCGTGCGTTACATCCGTCAATACAACAAACAGGCACTTCCATTGAAATGGAAGTACGCCGAACCATCGCGGCGAATCCGGTGCAATTCATCCGGTTCAATGGACTAGTGTGACGCCGGGGGCTACATGATGGGCAGCGCGAGCGGCCAGCCGGGCACACTATTGGCAGCCAAATCCGGCGACCGACTGCAGGCCGTGGTCGCCCTGATTGAGCACAAGAAGCTCAGATGGACGTTACCGGCCGACACGCGCGTTGTTGTCGGCTGCGAAGGCGGTCCCGACGCATTCTGGATCTACCGTGCACCGCGGGCTCGCGGAGTCGAATGTGTTGTCATCGATCCCGCGAGCACCCCTATTGAGCGTCACAGGTGACGCGCGAAGGCCCCGGCTCGACGCGATACACCCGTCGTCAACCTGCGAGCCTAGATTCGAGGCAACGTCATCGTATGCACGTTGTCACGACGAGTGCGTGAGAAGAATGGCCGGGAAACGAGAGGTAGAAGATAGGGCGCGGTTTGAGCGAGAGATTGAACCAAGCGAATTGCGGGCGGCCGGGCGACTATGCAAGAGTTTCGGGTTCCTGCTGCAGTGGTTGTGGATGGACGGCGGTAATTCCAAGGCAGCCTATCGCTTCTCGGGCAACGGGCGCGTCCGCGAGAAGGATATTTTGAGCGGGGCATTTTCAGGCAACCGCGCGGCGCATTAGAGTAACGGATGGGCTGGCCTCGTGCTGCATGATATGAGCTCATTCCTGTACGAGAGAAAATACCCCGAGCTCATCGGGTAACCTCGTTCTTCAGTTTCGCGTTCGAGCGCCGTCGTCGGAATCCCGCGCCATCCATAATTCTCGCGAACCTTTTCTACTCTCAGGGTAGAGATCAACATCAACAATGACCCAACGCGATCGCGGCGAAGTTACCAATTGATGAGTCACGTATCCGGACGCAAGATCCTTCAAGCGGTCGCGCCACCTGCATGGATGCGCTTGCTAGACCAACACAGGTAGAGACCGCTTCCGACAATTACGACGGATCCGAGCACCGCCTGCAGAGAAATAGCCTTTCCCCAAATCAGGCACTCGAAAGCGATTGCCCATACGACGCCAAAATAGCGGAAGCTAGCGAGCTGTGACGCAGCATTGTTTGAAAGCGCGATGGTAAGCATGAGTTGTGCTGCGCCAGCGGTCAGTCCAAGAACCGCCATGTACCCGAAATCCCTTGCGTTGGGCGTAACCCAACCAACTACAAGTGACATTCCGCTAAGAATCGTAGCAATTATTGTGAAAAATAAAACAATTTCCGCCGGATCTTCGGATCTGGAAAGTTTTTTGAGTTGAGTAATCGAGCCAGCCGAAAACATGGCGCTAAGCAAGACCAAAGTCGTTCCAAGGAATGATGCACGATTTCCGGTCAATGACGAGGAAACAAGCGCCACTCCTAAGAACCCAACGATCGAAGTGATCGCCATAGAAAGATTGAATCGTTCGGACAGGAAGACAACGGAAAATAGACCAATGAATATTACGTCTGTGTACTGTAGCGCCATCGCAGTTGACAGGGGAAGACTGGCCAAGCCAGAAAAAAACAATACTCTTGACCCGAGTACCATGATGGCCCGGAGAAAATGCCCCGTAAAGCGGTGCATCGTCAACTTCTTTCCGAAATTACCGCGAAACCTGAATGCGTATGCAGCAGGCAGCAGTCCGAATAGCATTCGAAAAAACGTTATTTCGTTAGCTGGATATCGCGCCGAGATAAGTTGCGCGATGGCATCGGCCACGGCAAAAAGAAAGACCGCGCAAAACATGATCGCAAATCCGACCGACGTCTGCTTGTTAGGCGGACGAAAAAGCTGGCTCACGCGCATTAACATGTCGTCAATCCTGAAAAATTTCTCAATGGCGTGGAAATGCGTGAAGCATCACGTAACGCATCTTGACGAGTATGATCACGACTTCTGTTCGGAAATATGTCCGTCTCTGCTCCATATGTCGTTAACGGCTACACTGCGTCGATATCAGCTCTGCACACTCGGCATAAGGAGATGCATGTAATATGAGATAGCGCGAACCGATCGCGCCGCACTGAACAGCAAGCTTCTGATACCGTTCTGGCGCGCCGTCCGCTTGCATTGGATATCACTTGCCCGACAGTCGAGCCAGACGAGGGAGAAGCCAAATCTATGCCACCCGCGAAGGGTTCGCTGGAACGCGAGTTCAGTAAGGTCACAAGGCTATGTTCAAATTTCGGTGGACAGCGTCAAGCAGCACGGCCGGCGCCAAGACAATTGTCGCCGCCCATTTCGGGGACCAGAGCTTAAGTGCTCTTTGCTTGGCCATGCCGACGCCTAAAGCCGACAAGTACTCCGATTTCTGTCGGTATGGCGACAAAGCCGACACCCTTGTCGTGCTCGAATTCACGCTTGACTTCCTATGCGGGGTGTGCGGGACGGTGGGGGAAGTAGGATCTCCCTAGCGGATTGGCCCGTCGGTTGCCTGATCAATGCCGCGCGAATCCGACGATAACCGTAGCAACGGTGATTGAGTTCGAAGATGTCCGCGATGACGCGACGCGCGTCAGCATGCCTGTCAGCAACCAACAGCCGTGCACGGTGATAGAAGTAAGATCGCTTACCATTAAGGAACTCGAGCGTGAGGGTGGGGGGCAGCGGCAGGTGGATGAGATGCTGCGTAAGGCGTCGGCGTTTTTTGCGCAGGAGGAGCTCGACCGCCGACCGAAATGATGGTCACGTTTATTGACGATCACCGGCCGCGCTACGGGGTCGAGCCGATCTGCAAGGTGCTGCCGATCGCCCCGTCGACTTACTACACGCACGCGGCAAGGCGCGCCGATCCGGGCCGTCTGCTGCCGCCGCGGGCCCAGCGAGATGCGGAACTATGCGGACAGATCCGGCGCGTGTGGGAAGAGAACTTCAGCGTGTACGGCACGCGCAAGGTGTGGCGGCAACTGCGGCGCGTAGGTATCCACGTGGCGAAATGCACGGTCGAACGGTTGATGAAGAAACTCGGTCTGCAGGGCGTGAGGCGCGGCAAGTCGATCAGGGGCGACGATCAGCGATCGGTCGATGCCATACCCGCTGGATCGCGTTCATCGGCAGTTCAAGGCTGAACGCTCTCAGTGCCAACGCCTGCGTTCTCTTGCGACGCAACGTCAATGCCTTGAGTTGTTCGCGCACCGACTCACTCGACATGAGTCCTTGCGTTGCCTTGAGACAATCAGCGCTCGCCTGAAAGTGACCGCTTAGTGTGGTCGACCGGCCGTGCTGCTTGATGCTGTCCACTCACAATAGCTCACTTGCATATGGCAATGCCTGAATGCTTCGAATGGCTTCTTCTCGCATGCATGCCACGAACGCCTCAGCAATTCGGGTACGGGGATGCGCGGCGGGCCACAAAAGCCGGCTTTCGAACCGCACGTGTGGTTCGAAACGCCGCATGACGATAGGTAGATGCGCCACCTCTGCTGCGACTACGGGATTGACAATGGCTACTCCGAGTCCCTTTGCTACCAATGCGCAGAGCGTTTCTGCGTATTGAGTCTCGATCTGGAGGACGGGGTGCACGCGTGCATCAGCAAAGATCTGGTCGATCGCGTGGCGCGTGCTATCCTCCAACGCCAACGAGAGGAACGGCTTTCCCTCCAGATCTGTCGCCCTTATCGCGCGCTTTAACCGGGTGAGCTTATGTCCGAGCGGCGTTGCCAGGACGCCAGCGGGCGCAAGAAATTGTTCTTCCTCGACGCCGAGAAAACCGCTCTTGGGACCCGCGATCCCGATGTCGCAGCGGCCACCAGCCGCCCACTCGTACACGGTCGCTGAAGGCCGTACCTGAAGCGATATCGTTACCTCGGGAAAGGATTGTCGGAAGCGCTGCAGTGCGGCGGGGACCACCCCGTTTGCAAAGACGTGCATGCAGGCTATCCGTAGCCGGCCCGTTCCAAAGTTCCTAATGTCCTGGGCGATGCGGCGCAACTGGTCGACCCCAACAAACCTCCGCTCGACTTCGCGAAGAAATGTCGCCCCTTCGGGAGTGAGGCGCGCCGGCCCATGACCACGCTCGAATAGCGCAAAGCCGATGTCAGCCTCCAGGCGCGCGATCGATCGGGTCAGGGCAGGCTGGGTTATCCCCAATGCTTCCGCCCCACGCGTGAAGCCGCCATACACGGCCGCGGCCCGAAAAGCCTCAATCTGTCTTGCTTCCATCAACATTACCTCAAGGCATGGAACTCAATTTTGTCGGCATTAGACAGAATAGCATGCGAAGTGAGTCAATGTAGTCCTCAGCGCATCTGCTGGATTGAGAATGCGAGAAATTCAAATGCGGAACCCGGAGGAGACGTGTTGATGTCCAATCTGTATCGCCAAAACCCCGCGCTTGCGGGTTTCCGGTCCTTGGCCGGCGGTGCCTTGCTGCCGGTCGGTGACTATCCCGCTGGCTGTCCCGAGGGACGTGCCGAGGGACGTCCGACCAGCGTGGCGGCCGTCTATCACGAACATATGCGCGTCGGCGGCCCGCTGCCGGCTGGGTGCGACATGCTGCGTTGGGGTCGCGACCTTCCTTATTTGGAATGGCCGTCCTTGGGCGAGGGTGGTACGCCGCTCATCGAACTCGATGCAGCTGGCGTCAGCAAACTGTGGATCAAGGCGGAGTGGATGAATCCGACCGGCAGCCACAAGGATCGTATGAGTCCGCTGGCGGTAGCACGCGCTTTGGAGGTCGGCGCTCAAGGCATCATCTGCGCCAGCTCTGGCAACGCGGGCATCTCAATGGCGTGCTATGCGGCCAAAGCGGGCCTTGCATCGCGGGTGGTCGTGACCGCAAGCCTGCCGAAACCAGTTCGTCAAGCACTGGCGACCTATGGAGCGGATGTCGTTGTCGCCGAGAACAGCCTGGATCGCTGGCGAGTGATGGAAGAGGCCGTGACGAATGAAGAGTGGTTTCCGCTCACCAACTATTTGTTGCCGCCGGTCGGAAGTTGCGCATGGGGCGTCGAGGCCTACAAGACCGTCGCGTTCGAGCTGGCCGCCGAATGCAAGGATGGACTCGAGGCGGTGATCGTGCCCACAGCACGGGGCGACATCATCTGGGGTATCGCGGCAGGATTCGTAACCTTGGCTCAACGTGGCCAATGGAACCATCCGTTGCCTAAGCTTATCGCTGTCGAACCTTTCCCGCGCATCTCGAAAGTGATTCAGCACGAGGCCGTCATTACCGACCATTTCCCGGGCTCGACCCGCCAGGCGTCGACTGCAGGCACGACCGCCACTGACCAATCCTTGCGCGCCGTGGTTGACACGGCGGGCACTGCGATCGCGATATCCGACGAGATGGCCGCGGTGGCGCAGCGCGATATGGCAAAGCAGTTCGGCATTTACTTGGAGCTTTGTGCCGCGGCGCCCTACGCGGCGATTCCTCACCTGTTGACGCAAGGGCACCTCGTTCGGACGGATCGTGTCGTGCTGATCGGCACGAGTGCCGGCTATCGCGATCCGGTTGCTGTAGACGCCACTACTTTGCGGGTACCAGCATGAATACCAAGCAACTGACGGCAGCAAGAGCCGTTTCCGATCCGGCGGAGCAGGCACGCACCGGCTCCATCAAGGACCTGTCGCAACCGCCTTCCCGGGTCGCTGCGGCAATCGATGGTGCGCCCATCCGGATTGAGAATCTCGCGAAGCAGTACGGCGCGACGACAGCGGTCAGCGGCATTGATCTGGACATCCGCGCCGGAGAGTTTTTGTCTCTCTTGGGGCCGTCCGGATCTGGTAAAACGACGCTGCTGATGATGCTGGCGGGGTTCGAGCTGCCCAACGAGGGGCGCCTGACGCTTGGCACCACCGACATCACGCGGATGGCGCCCAACAAGCGAAATATTGGCATGGTGTTTCAGCGCTACGCGTTGTTCCCCCATATGACCGTTCATCAGAACATCGCGTATCCGCTCAGGATGCGCAAGGTGCCGAAGGCCGAAATCCCCGACAGAGTCGAGCGCGCGCTGTCGATGGTACAACTCAATGGTTTTGGTGACCGCATGCCGAATCAGCTGTCCGGGGGGCAGCAGCAGCGCGTTGCCGTTGCGCGCGCGTTGGTGTTCGAGCCGCCCGTGCTGCTGATGGACGAGCCGCTCAGTGCCCTTGATAAAAAAATGCGTGAGCGTATGCAAATCGAGATCAAGCAGTTGCAGCAGCGGCTGGGCGTGACGGTCGTCTATGTCACGCATGATCAGGACGAAGCGCTGACCATGTCGGACCGGATCGCAGTCATGGGCAATGGACGTATCCAGCAGGTCGGCACGGCGTTCGAGCTCTATGAGCGTCCGGCTACGCCGTTCGTTGCCGACTTCATCGGGAAGATGAACTTCATCCCATGCACGTGCGTGGCGCTCGACGACGAAAGCATCTCGGTGCGTGTGGTCGGCGACGTGCGGGTCCGCTTGCCGCGCTCACAACTCCGCGGCGACATCTCGCCGTTGGTGGGCGATACGTTGGACCTCGCGATTCGCCCCGAACGCATACGGATCGAACGGGCGCGTCAAGGCGTCGCCAGCGGCATCATGGGCATCGTCGAGGCACGAGCGTATGTTGGCGCGTTTCAGTGGTACGTGGTGCGCCTCGCGGACGGGACGGTCGTGCACGTTCAAACGCAGGTGGATGCTGGGGCCGGCTGTGGCATCGAAGAACGGCAGGCGGTCGACATCACGTTTGAGCCGACGGCTCTGCACGTATTCCGGGGGGTGTGAGATGCGGATGTCCGCGAAACCCACTACACGGGCTAGCAGTCTGGCCGCGGATAGCTATGGTCCGCTGTCGTCACTACTGCTCTTATCGCCGTTTCTCCTGCTGTTGCTTGCCGCGTTCGTGTATCCGGTGGGAAAACTACTCCTGACGAGCGTGTTTTCTCCCGGGTGGACGTTTGAACATTACCAACATGTCGCGTCGGGACCCTATGCTCGAGTGTTTGTTCGGACGTTTGTGATCGCGCTTACCGTCGCTGGAATTGCCGGTGTGCTTGGCTATCCGGTCGCCTGGCTGCTGACCCGCGTGAAAGGCAAGACCGCGTTCTTGGTGACAGCTTGCATCTTGATTCCGATGTGGACGAGCGTGCTCGTGCGCTCCTATGCATGGATCGTGCTGCTCCAACGCAACGGAATAGTGAACGACCTGCTGCTGGGCACCGGCTTGATCGACGAGCCGTTGAAGCTCATATACAACCAGGGGGCAGTGATCATGGCGATGGTGCACGTACTGCTGCCGTACATGATATTACCCGTCTACGGTGCGCTGAAGGCGATTCCAGTGGATTTGTCCAGAGCGTCGTCCAACCTGGGGGCGAGCTCGTTGCGCACGTTCATTACCGTCATGTTGCCGCTCAGTATGCCGGGCGTATATGCGGGATCGCTGATTGTTTTCGTGCTCGCGCTCGGCTTCTATGTAACTCCCGCACTGGTGGGGGGGCCTAGTACGCTCCTCGTCGCGACGCTGATCGGTCAACAAGTCACGCAGACGTTCAATTGGCCGTTTGCGGCTGCACTTTCCACTCTCCTGCTGTCGGCGACCGTCGCGGTTACGGTGGTTTTCCGACGCTTCATGTCGTTCTCGGGACGCCTGTGATATGAACACTCCTTCGATCGGTTTTTCAACGCGGCTCGTCGATGAGGCGAGGTTCCCAGTGTCGGTCGGGACGATGACCCTGATTGGGGTCGCCCTTTTGGTGCTGTTGTTTCTTATCGCCCCGATTCTGATCATCGTAATGATGTCGTTCGGCGATGCTGCGTATATCCACTNCNCNC
>NZ_KI912594.1:27017-41057 GCF_000519185.1 Paraburkholderia nodosa DSM 21604
TGNCNNTTNATTGNAGGTAAAACATGTTGCGCGAACAATTGAGTANTGCGTCCGGCAGACAAGTGCGCGAGGCCGTGCGTGCGAAGCAGTGGACCCGAACGACACATGGACTGGCGCGCGGGTACGTGCAGGCGAATCTCGCGATCATCCCCGAGCGGTATGCGTTTGATTTCCTGCGGTTTTGCCAAAGAAATCCCAAACCCTGTCCGTTGCTCGAGGTAGGTGATCCGGGAAATCCTGAAATGTCTCGCACGGCGCCGGGTAGCGATATCCGCACGGATCTTCCGGGCTATCGGGTCTACCGAGATGGTTCATTGGTCGAAGAGGTGTCCGATATCGGCCGTCTATGGCGGCCCGACCACGTCGCTTTCCTGCTGGGATGCAGTCTGTCTTTCGACGAAATCCTGACCGACGCGGGTATCTCGCAACGTCATCTGAAGGAGGAAAATGGGAGGCTCTCTGTTTATATTACAAATATTGCCTGTGAATCAGCAGGTGTATTTAAAGGACCAGTGGTAGCGGCTATGCGCCCCATTGCAAGGAAGGATGTCAGCCGCGCGATAGAGATTACCGCACGGTATCCACTCGCCCATGGCGGGCCGCTTCACGTGGGCGATGGCCGGGACATCGGAATCAGCGATCCGACAAAAGTTGACTGGGGACGCTACACCCCGCCCGCGGAAGACGAGATTGAGGTCTATTGGGCCTGCGGTGTAACGCCGCAGGCGGTTGCGATGGCGTCAGGAATTCCCGAGATGATTACGCACTCGGCCGGACATATGTTTGTAACCGATGTCGAACTGAGCACGACCAGGGCCTGAGTCGGCAGTATGCACGGTGGGTCTCTGGAGGCGAGTCCGAATGCCCCTCGACCCGGACTTTTCCCTNGAATCAGGACATGAGAAATATGCTGCTGAATATCGAACGACTCAATGAGATGATGGCGCGCCATGGGCTGGATGCCGTTGTCGCGACCTTGCCGGAAAACGTGACGTACTCGAGCGGGTATTGGGCGCTCTCCCAGTGGATCCGTCGCGGTCCCCAGTCCTATGTCCTCATTCCGGCGCCCGGCCGCGGCGAGCCTGCCATCATCGCCGCGACCAGCTTGCTCGATCAATTGGCCGATCAAGATGACGTGTGGATCNCGAAGGTGTATCGATACGGATTTTTCTCGGTCGAACAAACGAGTGGCGTGACGCTGAATGCACTCGACCAGCGTCAACTCGAACTGTATAACCTTCCGGACCATGGGACGGCGATCAATGCGCTGTGCGCGGCAATTAACGATTGCGGCCTAAGTGGCGGCGTCATTGGTCTCGACGAGCTGGGTCTGATGCCCGGCAACTTCGAGGAAATCCGGGCGCGACTACCGAACGCGAACGTGAAGCCGGCGCTGGAAATTTTCCGTTCGGTTCGCGCCGTCAAGACTGAGGAAGAAGTCCGACGCCTGCGACGTGCGGCGCAGATTGCCGAGCAGTCCATCGCATCTGCACTGGAAATCGCCAGGCCCGGCGTCAGCGAACGAGAGCTGGGGCTGGCGTTTCATGAGCGCACTGTGTGCGAGGGCGGTTATCCGGTATTGGGGTGCATCGGGTCTGGCCCACGCTCCGCCATGCCGAACGTTGAGCCCGGAGAGAGAAAGCTAGAGTATGGCGACGTCATCCGCTTCGACGTGGGCGGTCGGTACCGACATTACCGCGCGGACATTGCGCGCATTGCAGTGCTCGGCGAGCCCACCGAACGTGTTCGTCAATACCATCGCGCGCTACACGTCGGTGTGCTCACAGCACTTGAGATGATCCGTCCGGGCGTGAAAACGTCCGATGTCTTCGATGCCGTTGTTAAAGCTGTTCAGCGGGAAGGAATTCCGCATTACAAGCGCAGCCACGTCGGGCACGGTATCGGCATCGACGGGTACGACGTTCCGAACCTTACACCGTCGAGCACGGTCGTGATTGAAGAAGGGATGACAATGTGCGTCGAGACGCCGTATTACGAACTCGGCAGCTGGGGGCTCCAGGTCGAGGACATGATCGTTGTACGCCGTGATGGCATCGAGTCCTTGATGTCGACTGATGGCGCACTAAGGATTCTCGAGCGCTAGGTCGGTACGCGCGATGCCGTCCCGTTCATGCATGAGCGGGACGGCCGTCGCCGGATCGACGCGAGCATTTGTTCAGACAGCAGGGTACCTGTTTTGTCACGGACTTGCGTCAACGCGAAACTTCGCTTTGACACTAGACCGGCCCGTCATTGTCAAGGGAACTGTCGGCTCCACGTGTGGGCGCGTCATATGACGACGGATCGTCGTCACCGGTGGCGCGGCGCTTTTGCTGCCTTAGAGCGCTAGCAATTCGGTCGAAGACAGAAGATTGTGTTGCAATCAGGTCGCCCGCGATCGAGATCGCAGTATCGACGACGTGATGAGCCATCTGCAGAATCTGTGACGGCGCGGCGGCGGGGTTTACTAGAAAGCCATAGGTAACGTTCAGTGGCACCGTTAACCTCCGGGCAACGACGCCACGATCTCGAAAAGCGGAAGCAAGAATGGGGTCGGAAATCGAGACTCCAACGCCACGAGCGACCAATTCGCATGCGATCGCGCCAGATCCCGTTTCCATAATTGGTCTAAACGGCTTTCCGACGCGGACTGCGGCCATATCGATCTGTGAACGCAAGAGCGTAGTGTGCCCGAGCGCAATGAATGGCTCCGTCGCCAGTTCCGCGAGGTCAATAACCTCCTTCACGGCTAGCGGATGTGCCTCAGGAATGGTCGCGACCAGTTCCACATCGGCAAAGCTAAATAACTCCAGGTCCGTCTGGGTGAATGGTAGAGCAACGACGGCAAGATCAACGTTGCTTCGAGAGGCCCAAAGACCTATCTCTCTCACACAGAGCTCAATTGCGAACTTTGTCCCTTCCGCGCGGTGCACGCTCTCGATAGCGCTAGGCACCAGATTAGCAAGCAGGAATGGTTCCGCTGCAACCACAAGCGGACGCCCTCTCTTCTCCTTGATGTCTTCAGCAAACCCTGAAAGACGATCGAAGTTTGATAGCAAGGGCTCGATGTGTGCATAGAACCGCAAACCATCGGCGGTAGGTATCAGGCGCCGCCCTTCGCGGGTAAAGAGCTGAAAGCCCAAGGATGACTCCAGGCCGGAGATCATGCGGCTGATTTGGGGTTGCGTGCGAAAGATGATCGCCGTTGCACCGGTTGCGGTTCCAGTTTGCATTATGGCCCGAAACGCTCTCAACCATTCAAGCCTGATCTCCATTCAGTCACTCCGCTGCGACCAACGAATTAGCATCTAAGAGCACGAGTGCAAGACGCGCGCGAAGCCGTGCGTGCACTGGGCGATTTCAGAAGCGTTGCGAGCCGAGCTGCATTATCACGACCGGTACGAGTGACATCGTGCCTGTTCGCAGCATGCAAGGTTTGCTATCGGCAGGTGTCGATCATAACCTGATGAAGGCCGCAACGAGTTAAGAAACGTAGGCGCGTGCTGGTGCGAGGGGATGCCCGTAGATCGAAGTAGCGGGGAACAGGGGAGCGCAAGGCTTCGCTGATACCGCACGTTCTTGGCCGAACCTCGGCTAACAAGGGAAGCAAGATCGGCTTGACCGCACAAGGCCCTTTTCGAACCGGGCGGGGGTGGTGACCGTCATATGCCAAAAACTTGCGGCTAACGGCACGCAGAGTAGGCGTGGGTTAGCCGCGCAACTATTTGCTGGGAGCGGTCAGCAGCCTTTCAGCGCTGCAATCATGCGATCAATATCGTCTTCGCTGTTGTAAAAGCTCGGGGAGATCCGAAGTGCCCCGGCGCGTACCGCAAGATCGACGCCGGCGGCGCTCATGTCTCTCTCAGCGCGTTCAACGTCCAGATTGTCCTTGGTGAACGAGAGCAAGCCTGAGGTCTCGTTGGGATGGCTGCGCGGACTGATGATGCGCCAGCCGTCCGACTGAAGCGCTTCTGCGGCATACGTCACGATGTCCGCGATTCTTTGTTGGGCTGCCATCGGCGTTACCGCTAGGTGCATCCGGACGGCCGCGTCAAGGCCCCAAATACCGGGGAAGTTCGCCAAAGCCTCTTCGAAGCGAGCTGCTCCTGGCCGATACTCAAGGTTGTAGTCCATGTGCGCCTCTCCGCGGTCCACCGTATGGTAACCAACGCTCGGCGGATCAAGGAGATCGATCGACTTCTCGTTGCAGTAAAAGATGCCGGTGCCGATTGGCGCGAGAAGCCATTTATGGCCACCAAACGACATAAAGTCGACGTGTAGGTCGTTGAGGTTTAGGGCCTGATTGCCAACCCATTGGATTGCATCTAGGTTAAGCAGCACCTTGCGCGCCGAGCACAACTCGGACACTGCGACGAGATCCTGCTTGAAGCCGCTGGAGAACTGCACTGCACTCAGAGACAGGAGCCGGGTTCGGCTATCAATCAACGCAGCGATGTCATCCACCAGGATTCGGCCGTTCTTCGCCTTGATCCATCGGATTTCAACGCCAAGCTTCGCCAATTTCATCCAGCAATACACGTTCGACGGATATTCAATATCGGGCAGGAGAACGTTGTCGCCTCGGCGCCACTGGAGACCGTTGGCAACTGTAACGAGCCCTTCTGTCGTGTTCTTTACGAACGCAATCTCGCTTTGCTTCGCACCGATCATCGCTCCGACACGAGCCTTGATGGCAGTTTCCGCATAATCGCACCACTGAGGGTAGTGATTGCGGCCGTTATCGCGGACATCGCTCATGAAGTGCTGCATCGCTGAAAGAACCGGTGTCGATGCGGGCGCGATCGAGGCGTTGTTCAGATACGCCCGACGACGAGCGATTGGAAAAAGATTCCTCACATTTGCAAGCGAAATGTCTAGTGGGGCATCGTCGCGGAAAGGTGTCATAGCAGGGCTACCTTCCTGTTGTTCGGCTACAAGCATCTCCATCTCCCTGAAATCTTCGTCACGTGAAGTTGTGGCCGAGTGTAGGCGTGCCATAACACTTTCCCCAAATTCGTTCTGTGTTGTCGCTTATGCGTTCAATGCATGCGTGGATTGGCTGGCGTTCATTTTTGCGAGGCTGAGCACTGCGTGCAGTAGATTTGGAGCCGGCTTGGTTCCGTATGACAAAGAGGTTGACACAAGACCGGACACTGGCGCCCTCATTGAACAGGGTGTTATGTATGCGAGGCATAAGGATGCAATTTTGGTGCATTTGCGTTCTCTTTTGATGGGAGTCATCCTCATCGCAACATCGTGAAACGGTGATTTCCGGGGGCAGATCGATGGCCTCTCGATGACTATAAGGAAGAGACATGTTCGAAGATTCAAGTCGGCCGGTGCGCCCCTCGCCTGATGCTGAGACAGACACTGTGGCGGCGTCCCTCGCCGGAAGTAAGAGGCCGTGGCGCGCCGATATCCTTGCAAAACATTGGTGGGCGCTTGCCGCTGTCGTGCTGGGAAACGTGCTGGACGCGTTCGACGTGATGGTCTACGCGTTTGCGTTGACGACAATTCTTCACGAATGGCGGCTTACGACACTGCAGGCAGGTTTCCTTGCGACCGTCTCGCTGCTGGCATGCTCCATAGGGGGTGTTGTATCGGGCCCGATTGCAGACAGGATTGGTCGCAAGCGGTCGATCGTTCTGTGCATAACCGTCTTCACGATTTTTGCAGGGCTAAGTGCCTTCACGCAGAGTCTTACGCAACTGGCGGTTACACGCGCGATCTTGGGCTTGGGTTGGGGCGGAATGTGGACTGTTTCAGTTTTGCTCATCTCCGAATCCTGGCCTGTCAAGCACAGGGGCAAAGCTCTCTCGGTGATGCAGGCTGGCTGGTCGCTCGGTTACATTGCTGCCGCCGCAGCTTCTGCACTTGTTCTTCCCGTTTTTGGTTGGAGAACCCTGTTCTTCCTTGGGGTCATTCCTGGTCTGCTTATCTTTTGGATCATTCGACACGTTGACGAAAGCCCGCTATACGTAAGAGCGCGTGCTGAGAACCGCATGAAGGCGGACTACCTTCAAATTTTCAAAGGCGATATGCGCCGTTCGACATTGATGATGTGCCTCATAAGCACGCTGACAATGTGCGGGTACTGGGGCCTGTTCACCTGGCTTCCCGGCTATCTCAGCCTTCCAATCGAAAAAGGAGGAGTAGGTCTCAGTATCGCTAAGTCCTCGGGGTTCCTCATCCCTGCGATGATCGCCGCTTGGTTTGGAAACGCGTTCTTTGGAGTCTTGGCTGACAGGTTCGGTCGTCGTCCGGTTTTTGCAGTATATGTCCTGGTATCGTGCGTGATGATCTATCTGCTTTCGTCTGTCCGTGACGAGACTTCGCTTTTGATCCTCTCACCGTTCGTCGGTTTCTTCGCCGCAGGAGCGTTTGCTGGATTTGGCCCCATGCTGTCGGAGGTGTTCCCTACTAGTTGCAGAGGTTTCGGCGTCGGCTTTTGCTACAACTTTGGCCGTGGCATCAGTGCGTTCGCTCCGGCAGTCATTGGTCTGCTCAGTGAGTGGTATGGCATCGGTGGGGCGCTCTCCATTACCGCCGGTTTTTACCTATTAGCTGCGGGCGCCGTTTTCCTCGTGCCAGAAACTGCCGGTAAAGAGCTGGAGTAACAACTCGTGCGTTGATGAGCAATTGTGTGGAGTGAGCAAATGTGTGCTCGATCGCTGCTGACCACCCACAACCTAATTCTCTGTCTGCGCCGATGTGCGGGTGGACGGACTGAAAGATATGACTCCGGTTATGACGACTGATCCCCGTATGACAGGTCCACGCGTCGGCTTGATCCTTCCATCGCTGAATACAACGACGGAGCCGGACTTCATCCGGCACGCGCCAAGCGACGTCGGCATTTTCGCGACGCGAGTGTTTATGAAGGTTTCGACACCCGACGACCTTCGCGCGATGAATGCGCAACTGGACAATGCGTCCAAGATGATCGCATCAGTTATCCCGGATGTTGTTGTGTACGCATGTACTAGCGGCACCTTCCTTGATGGCAATTCTGCGCTCGCAGAAATAACATCAAGGATTGAATCGCTGACCAGTTGTCCTGCCATTACGACGTCGGGAGCCTTGCTGGACGCCCTTGCGGCTCTGTCCGTCTCGAAGCTCGCGATCGCAGCTCCATATCCGGAGGACGTGACGGCAGCGGAGTGCAGCTTCTTTGCAAGTAACGGCTATGACGTGGTGTCGAGCCGGGCGCTTCTGCGCTCGGGACATGAGATCCGCAAGATCAGCGCCGCCGAGATCGCAAGGCTGGTGCTTGACGCCGATTCACCCGATGCAGATGCGATCGTGGTGAGTTGCACGGACCTTCGTGCATTTGAATTGGTAGCCGATCTCGAAAAGAAGGTGCGGAAGCCCGTACTGACAAGCAACCAAGCTACCCTTTGGGCGGTGCTAAGGCAGCTGAAGAAGCCTTGCGCCTCGGCTCCCGCCGGATCTTTGTTTGAATTGACGAAAGCGTGAATGCCCGGGAGGGGAGTGACCAGCATCATTCTGCGGTTCTTTGAGCGCAATGCATCGGACGCGTATAGACCGTTTTTTTCGCATTTCCTCGCGCTCAGTGCCTCGGACAGACGTTTTTTACGATTAGCAAAGGGCATCAAATGCATACCCAAGACAACGCCAGGCATCGCGACTACAGGCTGTCGGCTGACATCGGTGGCACGTTCACAGACATCGTTCTCGAAGGCCGAGGGCAGCGATGGTCCACTAAGACCTTGACGAGATATGACGCCCCGGAACAAGCGATCATCACAGGTCTCCAAGCTGTACTCGCCGACGCGGGGATCTCGACTGCAGACGTCGGAATTTTCATTCACGGGATGACGCTTGCGACGAACGCCGTGCTGGAACGACGTGGGGCTCTGACTGCTTTTCTGACGACAAAGGGGTTTCGCGACGTTCTCGAGATCGGCTACGAAACACGCTATGCGCCCACTGATCTGATGCTGGTTAAGCAAAGTCCGCTAGTGCCTCGGCAGAGGCGTCTCGTGGTCGACGAGCGAGTGTCGGCAAAGGGTGATGTGCTTGTGCCGCTGGACGAATGTGCGTTCGACGCAATTGCCGAGCGGCTCACGCAGGAACGAGTCGAAAGCGTGGCAATTGGTTTCCTTCATGCGTATGCCAATAGCGTGCATGAAGAGCGTGCCCGCGAACTGCTGCTTCAAAGAATGCCTGGCCTATCGATCAGTCTGTCCAGTGAAGTCTGCCCCGAGATTCGAGAATATGAGCGATTTTCTACGGTTGTCGCCAACGCGTACGTTCAGCCGATCGTTGAACGTTATCTTAACAAGCTGCGTAACAGCCTTGACGAAATTGGACTGACTGCTCCAGCGTTGCTAATGGGATCCGCAGGCGGCGTGATGCCGCTCGATATCGCCAAGCGTATTCCGATCCGTCTGATTGAGTCCGGCCCCGCAGGCGGCGCAGTCTTGTCGGCCTCGATCGCCAAGGAACTCAAACTGCCTAAGGTTCTGTCGTTTGATATGGGCGGTACAACGGCCAAGATCTGTTTCATTCAGAATGGTGAGCCGCACGTTGCACCTCTGTTTGAAGTTGACCGACAAAGTCGTTTCCAGAAAGGGAGCGGTCTGCCTCTGCGAACACCTGTGGTCGAGCTCGTTGAGATCGGCGCCGGAGGCGGCTCGATTGCATCTCTCGACCGAATGAACAGGATTGCCGTGGGTCCGCGCAGCGCGGCTTCTGAACCAGGACCAGCGTGCTATGGCCGGGGTGGTGATGAACCGACAGTGACGGACTCCGACCTTATCATGGGTCGGCTGGACCCACATAATTTCGCCGGGGGCCGAATGCCGCTGAATACGTCGGCTTCCGAGGTCGCAATCGAGCGGGTCATCGGTGATGCGTTGAGTCTGAGCACCACGGAGTCGGCGTTCGGTGTTGTCGAGATTGTCGACGAGACGATGGCCAACGCTGCACGGGTGCATGCGGCCGAACTGGGTCGCGAATTGTCGGAGCACGTCATCATCGCGTTTGGCGGAGCCGCTCCTCTGCACGCCGGAAGGCTTGCTGAGAAGCTTGGAATCGACACAATTATCATTCCTCGTAACGCCGGCGTTGGGTCCGCGTTGGGCTTCCTGCGTGCGCCAATCGCGGTTGATCTCGTTCAAACAGCTGTGACCTCTTTAACCAGCTTCGACGCGGCGACGGTGAACCAACTGCTTGATGGAATGCGGAAGAGGGTCGAAATTCTCGCGGGCGACCTGAAAGAGCAGGAGCATCTGACCGCTTCGTTTTCGTGTGCCATGCGCTATCGCGGACAGGGGTACGAAATAGCAGTGCCCATCGAGCGCCTTCCCGCGACGGTACAGTCTCTTAGCCATGCCTTCCAGGCCGAGTACGCACGACTCTTCGGACGGATCATTCCTGACGGCGAAATTGAAGTCGTGTCTTGGCAATTGCGACTTTCGAAAGCAACTTGGACTGCGGCAACAGCTAGCGATGCACCGCAGGCTCGACTATCGGAAGCGGAGTTCGTATCTACGCGAGAGATTTTTGAGCCGCGTATCGGCTCGATGGTCAATCATCGAATCTACGAACGAAAGCGCATGAATGTGGGCTCCCGTTTCACCGGACCCGCAATGATCTTTGAAGACGAGACCAGCACAGTCGTGCCCGCGAGCTTTGACGGCCACGTCGACGAACAAGGGAATCTTGTCCTGACAAAAAAGGAACAGGCCTGAATCATGAAAGATCACGCAACGCTTTCTCCCATCAAGAAGCAAGTCATCTGGACCCGTTTGATGTCGCTCGTCGAAGAGCAGGCACAGACGCTTCTGCGTACCGCATTCAGTTCAATCGTTCGTGAGTGCGGGGATTTGTCGGCAGGTGTCTTCGACACGTCCGGTCGCATGCTTGCCCAAGCAGTCACGGGAACCCCGGGTCATATCAACACGATGGCACGGGCAGTATTTTCCTTCGTCGACGCAATCCCTGTCGACACCATGAATCCTGGTGATATCTACGTGACCAACGACCCGTGGAAGGGTACTGGCCACCTCAATGACTATCTCGTAGTGACGCCGGCTTTTCGCGGCGACAGAGTCGTCGCTCTTTTCGCCTGCACTGGTCACATGACCGATGTCGGAGGCATCGGCCTCAGCCCCGAAGGTTCGGACGTTTTCTGCGAGGGCGTTTATGTCCCGATCATGAAACTCGCCGACAAAGGGAAGTTCAATGAGACCTTGATGACGATCGCGAAGGCGAATTCCCGGGTGCCTACGGAGTTGGAAGGCGATATCTACTCACTGATAGCATCGAACGAAACGGCAGAACGGCGCCTCATGGAGCTGCTCGACGAAAGCGGCCTCGGCGACCTTTCTGAAGTTGCAGAATACATCATTGGGACATCACGAGCTGCAATGAGAGAGCGGATTGCAGCGCTTCCTCATGGCACGGCAACTTACAGCATGACAATTGACGGGTTCGAAGCGCCGGTTGAGCTGGTCGGCACCCTGAAGATCGACGAGACTGGTGTCAGTTTCGATTGGACTGGGACATCTGGACTTTCGAAAAAAGGGATCAACGTTCCGCTCAATTACACCACCGCGATGACGGCGTACGCGCTGGTGTGCAGTATCGCTCCAGATCTTCCTAACAACGAGGGCGGACTTTCCCTTTTCCGCGTTTCAGCGCCAAACACTTCGATCGTTAACGCCGAGCGCCCGCATCCAGTTGCGTGTCGACACATCGTCGGGCTCCTTCTGCCCGACGTCGTTTTTGGCTGCGTGCAGCAGTTGTTGCCAAGCTGCCCAGCGCCAAGTGAGGGTGCGTCCACTCAGTGGACGCTCACATTTCGCGGGGGACAGACAGATGACGCCTACGCAATATCGATCGTCACGAACGGCGGTAGCGGTGCGCGTCCGGGACTCGACGGTCTGTCGGCAACATCCTTTCCAAGCAATGTACGTGGGACGCCTACCGAAATCGTGGAGAGCTCGACCCCCCTGATTTTCTGGAAGCGCGAACTGAGAGAGGCGTCCGGCGGCGTGGGGCAGTGGCGTGGCGGTTTGGGCCAAGACATGGAAATCAGCACTTTGGACAGACGGGATTTTACATTGTTCGCAGCCTTCGACCGCATTGATCATCCGGCTCGTGGTCGCTCCGGAGGGGAGGCCGGAGGAGCTGGGGAACTCTTCTTGTCTAGCGGGTCCGCTCTGCCTGGAAAGGGTGCACATGTAATCAAAGCGAGCGACAGGTTGATCGTCAAAACACCCGGAGGCGGAGGTTACGGAACACCCGGAGAGCGGGACTCCGAAGCACTAGCCACGGATCGACAGGCCGGCTACATCGCTTAATGACCTGCCTTGACCGCTGTGGCGGTCAAGGCAGTTTGCCATAAACCACTCAATTTTCAGCCCATCATGAACCCCATCTATGAAGTTGCTAGCGTTGACGCTCCCCAAGCGATTGGCCCCTATTCGCAGGCAGTGAAGTGCGGGGGCCTCCTGTTCGTCTCGGGGCAGCTTCCGCTTGATCCCATCAGCGGTACCCTGATCTCCGATGCACCGACTGAACAACTCGCGCAGTGTTTGAGAAATATCGAGGCCATCGCTAAGTCGGCTGGCACCTCTATTAGCCAAACGGTAAAGACAACGATATTTCTCACAGATCTCAGCGCATTCCCGCAGTTGAATGAACGGTATGGGGAGTTTTTCTCAAAGCCTTTTCCGGCTCGTGCATGCGTTGAGGTAAGCGCGTTGCCGAAAGGTGCAAAGGTAGAAGTCGAAGCCGTAATCGCTATTTCCTAGTAAAACGTAATAGTCTGTCTGCTTTTCTTGTTTTGTAATTAGTATAACTATGTATGATTTATACCGTATTTCACTTAGTTTGATGCCTGCGGTCGACAGCAACTAGGCACGAACAATTTCAACGTGCAACGGTCCTTGGTATTCTGATATCCGGTGGGCTGCGTCACTGCTGACCTAGCCCGCGTTGACGCTTTTTCCCATTTGATGCTTTCTTGTATCAGTGCTTCCTAAAAAATATTTAGTAACTTCTCACTAATATCAATCCGATAATAAATTATCATTGGAGATCGCATTTCTATGAAGCGTACATTCATCGCGGCCGTCGTCCTGGCCGCATGCAACTGCTCGGCATTTGCTCAAAGCAGTGTTACGTTATACGGGATCATTGATGCCGGTATTGATTACGTAAACAATTCCGGGGGGCACTCTGTAATTCAGGCAGTGAGCGGCGTGAATCAAGGCAGCCGTTGGGGGATGCGCGGCACGGAAGACATCGGTGGCGGCACCAAAGTGATCTTCCAGCTGGAGAACGGTTTCAACGTTTTCAACGGAAAGCTGGGACAAGGGGGCTTGGAATTTGGCCGTCAAGCATGGGTCGGTATCACCAATGCGAACTATGGTACGGTAACCGCCGGGCGGATGTACGACCCTCTGGTTGACGTAATCCAGCCAGCAACTCTTAACGGTCAAGCCGGATCCTTCTTCTCGCATCCGAGCGACTATGACAACACTGACAACGGCTTCCGGATTAACAACGCCGTAAAGTATGTCACCCCGCGTTGGGGCGGGCTTTCCGTAGAGGGCATGTACGCTTTTGGCGGCGTAGCTGGACACTTCGGTCAGAACAGCTCCGTATCCGCAGGGGCGAGTTATCTCTATGGCCCGTTCTACGTCGGTGCTGCGTACTTCTTTGCCAAGAACCCCGCAGTTCAGTTTCCCGATGGGAATTTTCAGGCGAGCACGCCGGCTACGCCTAACACATCCGGAACAGGTATTATGGGTTTCGTGGGTGCACCGGCCAACATGCAGACAATCGCGGTGGGCGGAACATTTACGTTCATGGGCAACAACCAGGTCGGCGCGAATTTCACGAACACACGATTCGACGACGCCAATGGAGTTCCTGGTAATCTCGCTCGCTTCAACAGTTATGAAGCGTGGGTGAAGTATTATGTGACGCCCGCGCTAATGCTTGGCGGCGGTTACACGTTCACCGACGGTACAGTAAACCACGGCGGCGCCAACCCGCGTTACAGCCAGGCAAACGCAATCGTCGATTATTTCCTGTCGAAGCGAACTGACGTCTATGTCATGGGCGTATACCAGCACGCGTCCGGCGGCGCTCTTGCGGCCATCTATCAAGGCGCTGCTGGCAATCAGTCAACTACGAATGTGCAGGTAGTCGCGCGTGTGGGTATCCGCCACAAATTCTAATCATCAATTGGCTACGTCGTCGAGGGGCGACGTAAGTCAATCATTCGAAGGGGGCTCGAGAATTGTGCGCAGCGTCGAAGCCGCTTCTCATTGAACGGCCATGATTCGTTGGCGTCAACTACTTCGTCGTCCATGGCTTTAGCCAAGATGTGCCTATAGACCCTCTGGGGTGAGGCGTAGGAAGCGCCTCTGACAGCATTGGACCGAAACTGGCGATGCGCCCGGGGCGAGCCGCGAGCGGTGCGACAATCAAGAGCGACGCCTAATCTTGAGCCGACGAGAGCATTTAGATCATCGTCGTCGAAACGAGGACATAAATCGGGAAAGCCGAACCGCGATCATACGGATCCGCTAGGAAGCCGAAGAACGTCGGCCCGAACAAAGATGCGATCAGCGCTGGGATAAGGTTTCAGCGTCGGATTCAATAACAATGTTGGTCGCGGCGTATGCGCATTTGCGGCTGTGCTAATCGGTTAGCTCTGCGGGCGGTATGGCGTCGGTGGGGCGCTTAGCATCACAGCAGCCGGCGTAAGCCCACCGCGTTATACACATCTCGGACTACGCGAGTTCATGGCGCAGTCCGCGTAGAGTTTCCGCTGCCGTCATGACGCGCTCCAGACCTTGCCATATCGTCTTTGCGCCCGGTTCGCCGTCGCCTTTGCGAGCGAGGAAGCCACCGCACCGCGCCACCAGTCGGATCATTTCGTTGAGTCCGAGCGGTTTCGACGGTCGTCGTATTTTCAGCAGCAGGTGGGCACCGTGAATCTCGTCAGGATCGAAGAACAGCGTCGCATCAAGGTCGGGACATGTCCGGCCCATACGC
>NZ_JAFA01000058.1 GCF_000519185.1 Paraburkholderia nodosa DSM 21604
GTCGCTGCGCGCGGCAAGGACGAACTCGGCGTGTGGCTCGCGCCGGACAGCGAACCGGCCGATATCGCCGGCGACTTCGACAAGCTCGCGCTGATCGGCGTGGACTTCCCCGTNTTCCGNGATGGCCGCGGCTTNTCGATCGGCCGCCTGTTGCGCGAGCGCTATGGCTACAAGGGCGAACTGCGCGCGATCGGCGACGTGCTGCGCGACCAGCTGCGCTTTCACGAGCGCTGCGGCTTCGATGCGTTCGCCGTGCGCGCCGACAAGGACATCCACGACGCGCTCAAGGCGTTCACCGAGTTCACGGTGCAATACCAGGGCGCCTTCGACGAACCGTCGCCGCTGTTCCGCAGGCGACGGTCCGCACGAGAGGCCGCGGCCTCCCTTTCAATCGCGTCCGCCAAATGTCTCTCCCATCATCAGCACGGACGGCTGCGTGGGATCGAGACAGTCCCGCGCACTGCCGGCCGCGACCGCCGCGAGCGTAAGCGTCAGTGAGCGCTCGTGCGGCAAGCTGCATGCCTCGACAATCGCAACGGGCGTCTCCGGGGCGCGGCCGGCTTCGATCAGCCGGCGCGCAATCTCGAGCGCATTGTCGCGTCCCATATAGAGCACGAGCGAATCGGCCCGAACAGGCTCGCGTATCTACGCCGATCCCGGCGCGCGGCTGCAAGTCGCCAACGCGACGCCGCGCGCCACGCCGCGCAACGTGAGCGGCCGGCGTAGCGCGGCCGCGCTCGCGACTGCCGCGGTGATTCCGGGCACGATTTCATATTCGATACCCGCCGCTTCCAGCGCGCGCATCTCCTCGTCGGTGCGGCCGAACAGCATCGGATCGCCGCCTTTCAGGCGCACCACCACGTCATATTCGCGCGCCGTTTCCACGAGCTTTGCGTCGATGAATCGTTGCGTTGTAGAAGGTTTCCAGCAACGCTTGCCGACGGCGACCCGCTTCGCGTGCGCCGGCGCGAGTTCGAGCATCGCCGGCTCGACCAGCGCGTCGTGCAGCACGACGTCGGCCACGCCGAGCAACCGTGCGCCCCGCACCGTGATCAGGTCTGCCGCGCCTGGTCCCGCGCCGATCAGATAAACCTTGCCCATTTATTTCGATTCCACGTTTTTCCCGGTTGAAGAAGCCGCACAAAGCCCATATCCTGCGTCCCGCGAAAACGACAAAGGCGAACCGCAGTTCGCCCAGCCATGCGCGGTTTCACCGTGCCAAAGCCGTGTCAACTCAGGCACCGCCGATACCCAGAATCTCGCGCACGGCAATCATCTCCTCCCTCAGTTCGTGCACGGAAGCGTCGATGCGCGAGCGCGCGAAGGTGTCGATGCCGATGCCTTCGACCACGCGATAGGCACCTGCTTCGCACGTCACGGGCATGCCGTAGACGAGCCCCGCCGGCACGCCGTATTCGCCCTGCGAAACAATGCTCATCGACACCCAGCGCCCATCGCTGCCGCTCACCCAGTCGCGCATCTGGTCGATCGCCGCGTTCGCCGCGGAGGCCGCCGACGAAGCGCCGCGCGCCTCGATGATCGCCGTGCCACGGCGCGCGACTTCGGGGATGAAGATGTCGCGATTCCAGGCTTCGTCGGAGAGCAGGGCCGGCACAGCGTTGCCGTTTGCGAGCGCGTGGCGGTAGTCGGCGTACATCGTGGGCGAGTGATTGCCCCACACGGCCATCTGCGCGATCGCATCGACGGGTATGCCGCAGCGCGCGGCGAGCCGCGAGACGGCGCGGTTATGGTCGAGGCGGATCATCGCGGTGATGGCGTCGGCCGGGAGGTCGGGGGCGAACTGGCGCGCGATCCACGCGTTCGTGTTGGCGGGATTGCCCACGACAAGCACCTTGGCCGGGCGCTTCGCCCCGGCGTTCAGCGCCTCGCCCTGGGTGCGGAAGATGGCCGCGTTGGCTGCGAGCAGATCGCGCCGCTCCATGCCTTTGCCGCGCGGACGGGAGCCGACGAGCAGCGCATAGTCGACATCGCGGAATGCCGCGCGCGGATCGTCGCTGATCTCGATGCCGGCCAGCAGCGGAAACGCACAGTCTTCGAGCTCCATCACGACGCCGCGCAGTGCGGCCATCGCCTGGGGCAGTTCGAGCAGTTGTAGGATGACCGGCTGATGCTTGCCGAGCAAGTCACCATTGGCAATGCGAAACAACAGCGAATAGGCGATTTGCCCGGCGGCTCCCGTGACGGCAACGCGTTTGGCGGTAGCAGACATGATGCGCTCCTGTGAATGAAGGATTGAACCGGTGGATTACGAATGAGCCTGGGCGAGGCAAGGCGCGTGGAAGAGCCGTTCGAGAATGAGTCCGCGAATCGTGCGGCCCAGTACGATCAGCCAGAGCATGCCGAGCAGGACAGCGAGCGCGAGGCCGATGTGCGTGAACCCGTGGAAGCCGGTCACGCGGGCGAGGTTGAACGTCGCGAGCGTGTAGACGCCGATCGGAAACGTGAAGCCCCACCAGCCGAGGTTGAAGGGCAGGCCTTCGTGACGATAGGACCACATGAACAGCAGAGCGCAGGCGAGCCACCAGAGACCCGCGCCCCACAGCAGCAGCGCGCCCAGCACGCCGAAGTCTTGCGCGACGGTCGCGACGGCTTGCAGCGGCGTGTTCGCGAAGGCCCTGGCGGCGGCGTCGCCGAGCGTGATGAGGCCGAGCGCGCCGGTGCCGATGGGTCCGAGCGTGAGCCAGCTCGTGACTCCGAGTTCGCGATGCGGCAGCTTGTGGACGATGAGGCGCAGCAGCACGATCGTGAGGATGGAGAATGCGAGCGGGACCGAAATCGCCCACAACACGTAGCCGGTACCGACGACGAACTGCGCCGTTTGCGCAGGCAGATGCGGCGCGAGCATCGCGGCGCTCGCAGCGGCGACTTCCGGCGCGACGATCGGCAACAGCAGGGCCGCAGTCAGCTTTTCGACGCTGTGCTGCTGGGTCGTGAAGATCAGATACGGCACGCCGATGGCGACCGCGAGCGAAAGCACGGCGTCGGCTCCCCAAAGCCCGAGCGCGACGGAGTACGCATCCTGGCCGTAGTGCGGGCCCGCGAATGCGACGATGCCGTTGACGATCGGCGCGAGGCCCATCGGCAGCGCGCCGAGAAACATCGACTGCAGCGGGTGATGGAGCATCGGCTTGATCGTTTCGCCGAAGAGCACGAAGCGGCCGACGAACATCGCGAGAAACAGCGCGTAAAGACCGATGTCGATACGCCAGAGCCATGCGGCGATTTCCGTCTTGATGGGCGATGCGCCGGGCAGCGCATTGAGAACGAGGTACACCACGCCCGTTCCCATCGTGACGGCGAACCAGTTCGGCGTGAACTGGCGAATCTTGTCGAGCCAGGCCGGAATCCGGCGGTCGGCGCGGTGTGGCGCGGTCGAGACGTTGCTGGTGTTCTTCATGTCGCTCACCCATCGTTCAGGGACTTAATGGCTCCAGTCTAGGGAAGTCAGGTCTATACAAAAAATACATATTTGCGATCTAATCAATATCTTTTTGATATGCCATACGCGTGAGCGGGACTACGCGGCGAGCGAGATGCAGCGCCGATGTGCCGAGGATCAGCAACGCCGCGCCGGCAACGCTGTTGTCGGTGCGCAGCAGAGCGTCGGCGAGGCAGAGCGACAGCGAAGTCAGCGCCATGTGGCAGGCGGCGGGAACGGGCGGCGATTTCATCGCGGCATCTCGGGCTGCTTGGAAACGAAGCGATCAGTTACCGAAGTACACATTGCAGTAGCTCGCGGGGCCTACGCAGCCGGGCTTGATGATGCGGTGCGAGGCTGCCGGGGCACCTGCGACCAAGGTGCCCGACATCGTCGAGCCGCCTACGGCGCTATTGGCTTGTTGCGCGGCGATCTTTGCCTCGGCGGCCTGAACGTCTTCGGGGTAGTTGTCGCCGTTGGTGTTCGGGTTGTAGCCGGCCCGTTCCAGCTGGATCAGATTGGCACGCACTTCGGCGCGCGTCACGGGCGCTTCGCTCTGCGCGAACGAGAGGACCGGTGCCGACAGGGCGCAGATGGCAAGCGTGAGCGTGGCAAGGGCTTTCATGATGAACTCCTTCAAGTCAGTGAATGGAATCTGTTCGTCGACGCCATAAATTAGTTTGATATCCATATTAATAGAGAGGTATGGACCCGCTTTACGCGTCGTGCAGCCTGGTTCGCTATCGAGGAGGTTTGCTGCCCTCGATCGCGAGCCGGTAAGTGAAGACTAACGGAGAGCGTTCCGGCCTGAAAATACAAACTTGCGATGCGAGCCATGTTCGCCGGTTATGGCAGACGCAAACCGGGAATCCGGTTCGAAAGGCGTCTCGACATTCATGTCGCGTCACGTTCTCCGGCCGTGTCTTCCACGCGCTTCCCGTCGGTGTCTCCCCGATGCGGGCCTACGGCAGCCGCTGCGCGTGAAGTCCGACGAATACGTGCCGGTCCGTATCGTTTGCCGTGTCTCGCGACATCGACGGGCATCGTTGGGGAATAAATTCGTCGGAACGCTGTTCATCTCCGTAGACATGTCTACGAGGAGATAAACGATGCGATCCCTTTGGTCCTGGCCGCACGCCACGACAAGCGCCGCCGCGCTTCTGTTTTTTTCAGTTCTCTCCCAGGCCGGTCACGCAGCCGGGCCGGAGGCGGCCTATCTGAAAGAGAACGACGTCGCGATGACGAAGATGATGAACGCGATGACCGTCGACCCGACCGGCGACGTCGATCGCGATTTCGTGGCCATGATGGTTCCCCACCATCAGGGCGCCATCGACATGGCGCAGGCCGAACTGCGCTATGGCAAGAACGCGCAGCTACGCCGTATCGCTCAGGAGATCGTCGTCGAGCAACAGCAGGAAATCGTCGCGATGCACGTGGCGCTCGGGCAGGCGCTGCCGCCATCGGCACCGTCGCCCGATCAGATGGGCGCAACGCCCCATGCGTCATCGGTAAAGGCCGCACGGCGCGCCGCTGGCGCAATGGACATGCAGCACGTCAATTCGATGTCAACCCACGAGGAGAAGTGATGAAACGTCGTGTCTTTCAGCTCGATACGCTTGCGGGCGCGATCGCCCTTGCGTTATGCAGCGTCGCATTTGCTGGCCAGGTGCCAGGTTCGGAGGCGGCCCCAGACGTGCCGGTAAGCCATCGCGATCGTGTGTATGCCGCGGAGCAGTTCTCGAACACGGTCTCCGTGACCGATCCGTCCGACAACCGGCTGCTCGGCGTGATTCGCCTCGGCGATCCCTCGCCGGGCAACTTCAGCCCGCTTTATCGCGGTCAGGTACTCGTGCATGGCATGGGCTTCTCGCCCGACCACAAAACTCTCGCCGTGGTGTCGATCGGATCGAACTCCGTTACGTTCATCGACACGGCCACAAACGCGGTCAAGCACGTGACGTACGTCGGACGCTCGCCGCATGAAGCCTTCTTCACGCCCGACGGCAAGGAAGTCTGGGTCACCGTCCGCGGCGAGAACTACGTGGCTGTGCTGGACGGTACGACGTTCGAGGAGAAGACGCGGATCACGACGCCGGCAGGCCCCGGCATGCAGATCTTCTCGCCGGACGGCAAGTACGGTTACGTCTGCTCGTCGTTCAATCCGGAGACGGACGTAGTGTCGGTCGCAGATCACCAGATTGTCGGCAAGGTGAAGCAGGACAGCCCGTTCTGTCCGAACATCGCGGCAACGCCGGATGGCAGGCAGGTTTGGTTGACGCTCAAAGACGTGGGCCGCACGCAGGTGTTCGAAGCGAAACCGCCGTTCAGGCTGTTGAAGACGCTCGAGACGGGCCCGATCACGAATCACGTGAATATCGTCAGGAACGCGAACGGCATGTTCGCGTATGTGACAGTCGGTGGCCTGAATGAGGTGAAGGTTTTCCGGACGGACAACTACGCTCAGGTGGCTACGATTCCCGTTGGCAGTCTACCGCATGGCCTCTGGCCATCGGGCGACGGCTCGCGTGTCTACGTGGGTCTTGAAAACGGCGACGCACTTGCCGCGATCGATACGACGACCAACAAGGTGATCGCGCAGGTGCCCATCGGGCAGGCGCCGCAAGCGGTCGCGTACGTTCCCGATGCGGTGCCCGACGGTGACGGCATGCAGAATCTCCAGCCGCTTGGCCTCGCGGGCAACACCGCGCATATCCAGATGATTCCGGCTGGCGTGGCAGTCGGAGCGTCCACGAAGTCGCCAACCAGCGTCGCGCTATTCGATCAGGGTCTGTTGCAGGTTCTGCAGGCGTCGGTAACCGGTCTGAATCCCAAACAGCCGTATGTTCTTGGCCTGGCGGACAATCCGGACGGCAACGGCGCGATCGAAGCCCTCGCGAACTTCATGACCAATCCGGCCGGGTCGGCGATCGTCAATGCCATTGGGCAGATTCGTGAGGTGGTCTCGGTCAATGATCCACAAACCACGGGTGTGCGCCGTTACCTTGTGATCGCGCCTCAGGTCGACGGCAAGGCTGGTCCTGTGGTGCAGGTGCAGGCGCTTTAAGTGCTTCGAGGACCATTCCAGTACCCTCGCGCCGCTTGCCCCCACGCGAGGGTTGGGATGGTTGCGCAGACCGCTTCGGCAGAACGATCGGGTATGGATACGCGAAACGACCTGAGCGGGGACGCCTCCTGCCGACCGCACGCGTGTGACCCAATGACGCCAGCGAGCCCAGGTTGCAATATTTGAAAGCCGCAAGCACCTGGCCTTTCAACCGTCGTCAATGGTCTTGACGAGAAAAACTGCCTGTTGATGGGCGGCTTGTGCGCCAGACGGAACGTTTCTTTCGGACTGGGCGAGCGGGCAGGCAGCACAATCCCCCGTCGCGAAGATGTTCGCATCGTTCTCGACCTGGAGCGTTGGACGGACGCGCAGTTGGCGCAACGGATTGACGCTCAAACCGTCCAGACGGGACAGGACGGCAAGCACCTTGATGCCCGCAGCCCAGACGGTTAACCCGGCGGAAATCGTTCGACCACTTCCCACCAGCCAACGCGCGAAAGCTTTGGCTCCGAGCGCTTGCAGAAACATCTTGAGCCGCGTGGACCACCGCGCTCGCGCAACACTTCGCGAGAGCGCGACCAGCGCCTCGATACCGGCGCGTGCCTTGGACGCAGCGACGCCTTCGAGCTGACATCGAGTGGTCGGCGGCCAGGACGTGCGAGACAACTGGCAACGGTGGCGCAACTGGCAACGGTGGCGCGTCAGTTTTTCGTTGCGAAACTGAGACGGCGCGACAGAATTATCAGGGACGCGAGAGGCGGGATGAGGCGCTAGTTGTTCCCGTCTGATGGTCCATTCTGTTCCGCCGCCTCGTGGGGGTAGATCTGGGGGTACGGATAGCATCACATCGACCAATCCCATACTGGACGGGCCTCAACAGCCACGATGTGAACCCCACCCGTTTTCGCAGTAGCGAATGATTGATCGTTTTCCGCGGCTGTCACGCGAAATCCTTCAGCCGTCGAGGACGAACTAGTCCATCGAACCTTGAGCGTCCATCCGGCGTCATCCTTCATCGCAATCTCTCGACGCTCACGGTCAGTGCGTCGGCGGCGCGACAGGATGGGCACGCCGTCCAGCGTTGATCATGCGTTACGAACAACGCTTCTGATTCCGCGGCAACGAGATTGATACGGGAAATCGCGGTAGGTTCGGCGGGGGTCTTCTCCGTTTTCTATTTGACATAAATATAATGATCGCGTTTTGATCGATTTGATTCGTAGTTCTATGCTTTATGGCGGGCGACGACTTACTTTCGGATCTCTGCTCGGCAGCGGGCGTGACTGCCGTCGATAGTTCTGGGCGGCTTCGCAAAGCGCGCGTTGTACGCCGCCATAAAGGAGGGTGCGCAGGTATTGGCTTCGGCAAGCGTGATGATGCCGCGCAGCCACAGCTCCTTGACGAGGCGATCCTGCAGCGTCAAGTGCGCACGCTCGACACGTCCCTTGGCAAAAGCAGTCAACTGCACTCGATTTGACCGATGAGGCACAGGTATTCCGGGTCAAGCTTCCCTTCCATCCGTTGTATGGGCGAGAGTTTGCGCTTGTGGATCGGCGTAACACTTGGGGAGAGGATCGCGTCCACTTCCACGACGACGCGGTATCCTGACATTCGTTGGTACACGCAAAACGACGAAGGTGCCCACACAGCGCTCGCCCGTGCCGAAGTTTCCCAAAGCCGGGCTCTTCACGTCTAGTCCTTGCTCGATATGGTGAGTGATAAGGCGCGTGTGGCCGCCATTTCGGCACGGCCTACGAACGCAAGATACCAGGAGCTATAACCTCCAAGGCATGACGACCGACCGATGCGCGACGACGAACGTGCGTTCGCAGGTCACCGTAGTTGGATATGCAATAGTCGCAGGACGACTAATAGTTGGTCATTAAGCAAGCTTTCGTGGATATCATTTTCTCGTTACGAAACCCGTACAAATCTGGGTGACGTCAGATAATCGTCAAAGTGTATTCGTCTGATAAATACCGTATTTAACGATAAATAATGTCGATAGAAGAATTCAATATTCCGACAACGTTTGCGGATTGCGCCTCGGCGCTAATCCGGACTTCAGGCGGTTATCCTCGCCGCCGTAAATGCATATGCAGGGCGCATTCGTTCGCAGGGGGCGACGGGCGCTCGCCTTAGTCGGACCTGCGTATTTCGAACGCGTTCGCGGCATTTACTGGCCCCTCCGTTGAAAATGGAAGCGAGAGATGACTCTAAATACACTGTCTGTGAAGGCAAAGCTGACTGGGGCTTTCGGAATTCTGGCCGTCATCGTGCTAACCGTATCAGGCCTGTCGCTGATGCAGTTGAACGACGCAAACGACCGATTCTCCGGCTATATCAACGGTATCAAGGCACGTGCCGACATGGCCGAAGCCGTGCGCGCTGCCGTTGATGATCGAGCCATCGCAGTGCGCAATCTGGTGCTGGTCACCACGCCTGCCGACGTCGAGATCGAAAAAGCCGCTGTCCTGGAAGCTGAGCACAGGGTCGAGGTCAACCTGGAAAAGTTCAATGCCATGGTTGCCAGTGCGTCCGACATGAGCGACAAGGCACGGAGTCTCGCAGCCGAACTTCCGCGGATCGAAGCACTTTATCGGCCCGTCGCCCTGGAAATTGACCGCCTCGCCGTGAATAACCAGCGCGACGCGGCGATTTCGGACATCGGTACCAAATGCAGGCCGCTGCTTTCGGCCTTGATCAAGGCATCCAACGAGTATGCAGACTTTACCCGTCAACGCGCAGCACAAATGGTCGAGCAATCACAGGGTCAATTCACAAGTCAGCGAAACCTGCTGATCGCCATCAGCCTGGCTGCGGTGGCGATGGCAGTCGTGGCTGGCGTCGTCATCACGCGGGGGCTGCTGCGCGCCTTGGGCGCAGAGCCGGTGGCACTGGGTGAAGTGACACAGCGTGTCGCCAGCGGCGACCTGAGTCCGGTGCCTGGCGCAAAGGATGCGCCGGCCGGAAGCGTGCTCGCCTCGATGGGCGAGATGCAGGCCAGTCTCGTTCGCCTGATTGGTCAGGTTCGTACTTCCGCTGACAGTATCGCCACCGGCTCGAGCCAGATCGCATCGGGTAATGTGGATCTGTCTTCGCGCACGGAGCAGCAAGCTTCGTCACTGCAGGAAACTGCCGCGAGCATGGAGGAGTTGACGTCGACGGTGAAGCAGAATGCCGAAAATGCCCAGCAGGCGAGTTCGCTCTCGGCCAACGCCTCCGAAGTGGCGGGGCGGGGCAATCAGGTCGTGGGCAAGGTGGTCGACACGATGAGCGAGATCAGCACGAGCTCTACCCGGATCGCGGATATCACCGGGATCATCGAAGGGATCGCCTTCCAGACCAACATCCTCGCACTGAATGCGGCGGTGGAGGCGGCACGCGCTGGCGAGCAGGGACGTGGATTCGCGGTAGTGGCGAGCGAAGTGCGCAGCCTCGCGCAGCGTTCGTCCAGTGCGGCCAAGGAGATCAAGGATCTCATCAACGCTTCTGTTCAGATGATCCATGACGGGTCATCGCTTGCCCACGATGCCGGAAAGACGATGGCGGAGGTGACGCAGGCTGTGGCGCGCGTGACCGACATCATGGGGGAGATCGCAGCCGCGTCGACTGAGCAAAGCCGGGGGATCGAGCAGGTCAATCAGGCGATTACGCAGATGGACGAAGTGACGCAGCAGAATGCCGCGCTGGTCGAGGAAGCGGCGGCCGCGTCGAAGTCACTCGAGGATCAGGGCCATCAGCTGACTCAGGCGGTTTCGTTCTTTCGGCTGGATTCCCAGACAGCTGCCAGAACGACGGGTGAGCCGGTTGCGCCGGCAAGCCAGGCGGCATCCCGCACGCGGACCCCGCGGCCGGTATCCAGGAAACCTGCAGCCACTGCAGTCAATAGCGAAGGATGGAGCACATTCTGATGCTGTTTGCATCACCGAATCGCATCATCGTTTTAATTAGCGAGGCGAGATGCCATTTTCTAAGGTACCGTCCGTTGTAAGGTGCGACGCCATAGCGTGGGGTCGATACGGGTAGCCACGATGAGTTACGTGCGTGCTCCCCAATCATGGACGTCAATCATGGTGAGTGGCCCATGACTACGAATGAGAGAGTGGCAGGGCCACCATGGTCCGTCCGGCGCGAGCGTGCCGCGCAAATGCTGTCGTCCGGCATGGACATCGCACGCGTTGCGTCGGAGCTGTGCCTGAGTCCGGCGACGGCCCGGCGTTGCGAGTCTGTCTTTTCTGCCGGAGGCAGTGAGGCGTTGCTCAGACTCGGAGATGTTGGTCGTCGCCAGCAACTTCCTGCAGGCGGCATTGAGCACGTGATCAATGCCATCGGGCACGCCCCCGAGGTGTATGGTTTTTCGGCCAGGTCGTGGACGAATGAGCTGGTGCGCAACTTCATCGAGCGCGAGTTTGGAGTGCGCTATTCGTATTCGCATGTGAACCGGCTCTTGCGCGATCATCGCCAATGTGTGCCGGACGACCAGCAGTGATTTCTCTGGAAACAGGCTTGTTTTCCTGAACCGAACGCCGGCGCGTGCCGCGACAACGGCCTAGCGCATCTGGAACAGTTCCTGATGGAAGTCGGCCGCATCCAGGCCGTGCGCGACGAGATCGTTGCGCACGGCTTCGCCGAATGCGGGCGGCCCGCAAAACCAAACGCTTGCACTCGCCCAATCGGGCACCGCCGTGCGAATGCGCGCGCCATTCAGTCGGCCGTGCTTCGCATCTACCAGCAGATGGAGCTGCACGTCTGCTGAGCGCGCATCGGCGACGAGCTTGTCGATCGCCTTTTGCGAGAAGTCGAAGGTCGTATGGAACAGATCGATGCGATGGCGCCGGTCGGGATGTCGCGCCAGCTCCTTCATCCGCCCGATGAAAGGCGTGATGCCGATGCCCGCGCCAATCCAGATCTGGTGCGTGCGCTGGTCTGCGAACGTGAAGCAGCCGTAAGGGCCTTCTACCGTCACCGTCATGCCCTCGCTCAGGCGGTCCTTCAGCCCCCTCGTATGGTCGCCGAGTTCCTTCGTGATGAACACCACACCAGGTGTGTGAGGATCCCACGCGGACGCGATCGTATAAGGGTGCGCGCCTTCGTTGCGGTCCGAGGTGACAAACGCGAACTGCCCCGATGCGTGGCCCGGCCAGCCTGGCTGCATGACGATAGCTGTCTCGAGCACGCGCAATTCCGGATACCAGATAAGCGATGCAATACGCCCCTCGAACTTGCGCGTCGCACCGACGCGCCCGGCCAGCACACGTACGGCCGACACGATACCGGCGGCGAGGAGCACGGCGACCACGACGCCAGCCGGCGCGCGCCAGTAACCGAAACGCAGTAGCACGAGCGAGTGGAACGCAAGGGGAAAATACAGCACTGCGAGCCACTTGTGGGTCTTTGCGAACCACCGGTACGGGAACTGCTGGATCAGCGCAAGCACGATGAGCACAACCGTCGCATAGAAAGCATATTCGCCGACGGTTTCGGCAAGCCCCCGATAGTCGCGCAGGAACTGCTCAACGCCTGAGGTGGCCGCAGGCCGCGGCCCGCGCTGCGGGCGCGCAAGCCAGCCCCAGCCGACGGCCCACTGGACACCCTTGACGAGGAGCCAGTGCAGCATCGAGAACATCAGCCCGGCGATGCCGAGCCACTTGTGCAGGCGGTACATCCTGTCGAGGCCACCGAGCGGATCTTCCAGCCCGCGTGGACGGTTCGCCAGCACCATCGCGAGACTCATGGTCGCGATCGCCATCAGCCCGGTGTACTGGATCCAGGCCTGCCGCAGCGAAAACACCGTAGCCAGACGCGGGATCGGACTGTCCGACGCGAGCCAGGCCAGCGTGACAAGGGCCAGTGTTAGCCAGAGGACCCATTTGATCCTTCGCATGATGGTTGCTCCGTCACCGGGTTGATGCTCCGAACGCGGCGTCAATGTGGCAATGTGCGCCAAAAATTGTCAACGCGGTGGTCGTTCGGATGTTTACGGCGTGGAAGACGTTTGCTATTTTGAGATCTGGAGCGCCCTGATCCGGCGTTTCCAGCCCACCGGAGGTGTACGCAACCACTTCCGGACCTTGCGCCTGCCGCCAACTCTCAGGAGAACGGTAGGCGTTTTTTTTACCCGGCATCCAGCTCGGTGTGCAGCTTGCCTGAGACCTGAAGGAATATTTCCACGAGGTGCGGGTCAAAGTCTGCTCCGCTGCTGTTGCCGATAAGCTCAACCGCTTCGTCGTGGCTGTGTGCCGGCTGATATACGCGGTCGTGTGAGGCAGCGTCGTATGCATCGGCGATTGCCGTCAGTCGTGCATCGACAGGAATCTGCCTGCCTTTGAGCCCGTGAGGATATCCGGCGCCGTTCCAGCGCTCGTGATGAAAGGCAGCCATATTCCAGGCTGTCCGCAGCAGGCCGGGTGCAAACCGGCCGCGAGCGTGGCGAAGCATGTTCGCCCCGACGGCAGGATGATGCTTGATCACGTTGTATTCGTAAGCGTCAAGCCGACCAGGTTTGCCCAGGAGTCGGGCGGGCATTGCGAACTTGCCGATATCGTGAAACGTCGCGGCCGCCCCGAGAATGGCCGCATAGGTGGCAGCTTCGGCCCGATCGCGCTCCTGCAATTGAGCCTGACGTAGCGCAATAACTCGCACGTAGCGAGCGGTTCTCCGGCTGTGAGCAAAGATCTCGTGAAGTGCAGCAGCATTGTCGTTTTCTCTCAGGGAGCCACTAACGGAGCGGAAGTGGCGCAGCGCCTCCCGCCAGGCACTGGCAAAGAGGCCCGTAATCAGCGTCGTTTCCCATGGCGTGATTCGCTCATCACGGCAAAGGAGGGCAGCGACCGCCTGGCCGTTGCCGCGAGCCGTGAAATCGGCAAGGTCGCCTAGCTGGCGCCCCTCGCTGCGTTCATTTCATCTCCGTCTTCGTTGTCTTTGCATTTTGAAGGGCAAGCCATTCGCGACGATGTACGCGAGCGCGCCGGCAGGCGAGCGCAGCCAGCGGCGAGCGCTGGATTCTGGGCGTCGCAGGGCTCTCTATTCTTTGCTGTTTCAGTATTTTGAACTCAACGCGAAAGTGTCAAGTTTCCAAACCGGGTTTCGAACACGCCTCATGTTTTCTTCGCATCTCTGACGCTAGACGATTCGACAAGCAACAAGGCGTTCTTTAGAAGCACTGAGCAATCGCACCGTCACAAAAACCGTAAATCAGATAGGGAGTGATTGAAGGAATTGACATTATTTCCTATAACAGATCCAGAATCGACGAATATTTGTTTCGATCTACTGCGATTTTATGTGGCTTGCATTTAGTCGTCGCGTCTTGCTTCGTCATACATGGAAGACAAAGTTGCGTGGAGGCAGATGGTCGGGACGATAGATATCGATTCGTGCGTCGAATACCCGCTAGTGGCTCAGCTGACATTGTAAAAGCCATATTCACGGGAATTTTCAGCGGGTCGCGCTCTTTTTTTCGGGTGGAAAATGAAATCGTCAGGTTTCTGATGAAGGTCCGTCTGTTTGCTTCAGGACATTCCGATCTCGCGTCCGCGGTATTTGCCAGCCTCGCGGCGATGAGCACCGGTTCCGCCCATGCAGCCTACACGCAATGGACAGGCGCAGCATCAAACGACTGGACCAATCCAGCCAACTGGTCCGCCGGCACCTTGCCGGGCCTGGCTGATACCACCGTCATCAACACGACAACCCCCAACGCCCCAGTCGTCAATCAGCCGGGTGTTACGGTATCCCTCATTCGGCTTAATGACACCGCAACCGCAGGGAGCAACGCCTCCCTCACGATCGAAAACGCCGGGTCGCTCGATTCGACTGCCGGACACAATGGCTATCTCATTCTCGGATACACAGACGTTGCCACGCTCTCCACCGTCACCGTGACAGGCGCCGGTAGCCGGTTGAGCACAGGCCAGTACATTTACGTGGGACTCGGGAATACGACCATCGGCACCCTGACCGTTTCGAACGGCGCGGTGGTCAACGTGGGGACGGCGCTGTCCGTGGCGTCAGGCGATAGTAGCCGCGGAACGGTCAGTCTTTCCGGGTTAGGCTCGCAGGTGAACGTGGGGTCGACGTTCACGGCCGGTGGAAACGGTGAGGGGGCAGTGACAATATCAGGCGGCGCAGTCCTGACGTCGGGAACCGCATCGCCGCCGCTCATTGTTGGCCCGGCGGGCGGCGTCGTGACGCCCAACGACGCGATCGGCAGTGGAACAGGCGGGCATGCCAACCTGACTGTATCGGGTTCTGGATCAACCCTGACTAGCAGCAACCCACTCGTCGTGGGCGGTACGGACCCCGCCCTGATCCCGTTCTACCAGGAGAACTATGGACTCGACGCGACCAGTTTTTTCATGGGCGAGGGGGCGCTGACCATTTCCGGTGCAGGCACGGTCAGCTCCGGGATTGGGCTCCACTCGGACCCGCGATTCGTCAACAACACGTACATTGGCGGTACGCCGGGCAGCACTGGTACGGTCACCGTCACCGATCCGGGCTCGAGCTGGACCGTGGGCGGAAGCCTGATGGTCGGCGGTGACGGAAAGGGAACGTTGACCATCGCCGACAACGGCCACGTCTCGGCGGCAGCCATGACGATTGCCGAGAATGCAGGTTCCTCCGGAACGTTGAACATCGGCGCTGCCGCAGGCGCCGCTCCGGTCGCGCCGGGCATCCTCGACACGGCCCGCGTGACGTTCGGCGCCGGCACGGGCAACCTCACGTTCAACCACACCGACACTAGTGGCAACTACCGGTTCCCGGCGGTCATCTCGGGCACGGGCGCCGTCAATGTCTACAGCGGCAAAACCGTGATGACCGCTGCCAGCACGTACGCGGGTCCGACCACGGTGCAAGGTGGCACCCTTGCGGGCGGCACAAACAATGTCTTTAGCCCGAATTCCGACTATGTCGTCCAGCCTGCCGGTACACTGGATCTGCGCGGCTTCGACCAGAGCGTGGCCAGCGTCGTCAATGCGGGCCTTGTGCGCATCGCGAGCGACCCGGGCGCGGTACTGACCACGAAGAACTATGTCGGTCACAACGGCACGATCGCCATCGACACTTATCTCGGCGGCGACAATTCACCATCCGACAGGCTTGTCATCGACGGCGGCACGGCCACGGGTACATCGAAGCTCGCGATCGCCAACGTCGGCGGCCCCGGCGCACTCACGTTAGCGAACGGCATTCCGGTTGTGGTTGCCACCAACGGCGGCACCACGAGCGCGCAGGCGTTCTCCCTCGCCGGTGAAGCGCGCGGCGGTGCGTACGACTACCGTCTCTATCGGGGCGGCGTGGGCGGGGCCGTGCCGGACGACTGGTTCCTGCGCTCGGACTTTGTCGTCGGGCCGGATCCGGTGGAGCCGCCCGTCATTGAGCAGGATGAGGTGTTTCCTGTCGATCCCCCGCCGTCGGTGCTGCCTCCCGGGGAGTACCCGATCGTCGGGCCCGAGCTTGCAACGTATGCGGTCGTCCAGCCGCTCGCCAGAGAACTGGGCCTCACCATGCTTGGCACGATGCATGAGCGCATCGGCGACACCCTCACGGACGACGCAGGCGGGAGCAACAGCAACGGCCTGGCCCGCTCCGCCTGGGCGCGGGTGTTCGGGCAGCAGATTGACAATCGTTACCAGACCTTCACGGATGCGAGCGCCAACGGTCACCAGATCGGCGTACAGGCAGGTATTGATCTCTGGCGCGGCAGCACGATGCCCGGACATCACGATGCCGCGGGCGTCTACTTTGCCTACGGCAACAGCAATGTCGATGTGGATGGCCTGGTCACCAATGCAGCCGCGACCGGCTATGTGCCAAGTCACACCGGCTCAGTGAATCTCAATGGGTATTCCGGTGGCGCGTACTGGACACATTACGGTCCGGGGGGATGGTATGTCGACGCGGTACTGCAAGGCACCTGGTACGACGGCGATGCGACGACGCAGTATGCCCGGCTGCCCTTATCGGGTTCGGGATTCGCGACATCGCTCGAAGCCGGCTATCCGTTTCGCCTGCCGCTGGGCCCGGGCTTCGTGCTCGAGCCTCAGGCACAGATCATCTGGCAGCATGTTGGTTTGAACGAGGAGGCGGACGGGCTGGGAGCAGTCGACCCTGGTTCGACATCAGGGGTGACCGGGCGAATCGGCCTGCGCGGGCAGTGGACCATCGAACGCGCCAATGGAGAGGTGTGGCAGCCGTACGTGCGGACCAATATCTGGCGGGATTGGGGCGCACAGGCGACAACGGTGTACTCAGGAGTCGACCAGGTTCCGCTCCGACAGCAATTCACGCGAATGGACGTTGCTGCCGGTGTGAGCGCAAAGCTCAACACGCGCATGAGCCTGTACGGACAGTTTGGCTACCAGTTTTCCATCAGTTCATCGGCGACCGGCAGCCAGAAGGGGGTGTGGGGTGACGTCGGGTTACGTTACGCATGGTGATGGCCCGGGGCCCTGTGCGCCGTTTGTCAAAAGTGAAGGTCAGTCCAGGGAGATGCGTCGTGAGTGTCAACGAGATCGTTACTGGCCCACCGTGGTCAGGCAGGCGCAAGCGCGCCGCGCCGATGCTGGCTTCCGGAATGGGCATTGCACGTGTCGCGTCGGAACCGGGCCTGAGCCCCGCAACGGCCAAACGGTACCTTCGTCTCCCATCCTTGTTCCAAGTCTCCGGCCATCTGCCCGAGGGTCTTGCGAAAGCGCATGAGCGAAAACGCGAACAGCACGCTGCCGATCACGGCTAGCCAGTGGAACGGCTGCCAGACCACGGAAACGCCTGCGCCACGAAAGCGAATGGCCTGACCGCGTTCGACGAAGTGTGTGGTGGGCGCGACGAGCATGATGTCCTGCACGAACTGCGGCAATGGATGCAAATACTAGATGTCGATGCTGTCGCCGAAGACCGAAATCTGCCCTTTCTAAAATGGGTAGTTGGCCAAGATCAACGCTGCGAAGTGGCCAGGCAGCGGATCGCTGGGACACAATCTTTCCGATGTCTAATCGAGGGCAGTCAAGTTTTCAAACATGAATTGTGCGCGAAGTCGAATCGAAGGCATCATTCATCCCGCAAGTGTTTCCTGCAGGGCGTTTCTTCCTGTATGCCCTGGTTTCCAAACACATCAATATTCTCAGGCAGAATGCACCGGATTTCGAAAATAGCCTGTGCGCTATGACACGGGCGATCCCGGCATATCGGGCTGGAAATAACCAGAAAAGCATATCCATCACCCATGCCCCATTTAGAGCTCCACGCCGTCGCGCCGAAAGGATCTCGAATTATTGCCAATTTGAGTGCGCACGCAAAAAATCGTAATCCATAATGCTTGTTACGTGAGCGCAGGACTTTAAATCACCAGATTCGTGCCCTAAATATGCATGTTTTCCCAGTCGTTAGCAAACTGACTTTTCGACCTGACGCCGCAGGCAGTGCTCATTCGGGAGCCATGCTATGTGCGCAACGATCGGCACCAGGGGTTTGTCATGCGATATCTCGCTGGAGCACTTCTTGCCATGCTGGCGCTATCAGCCTGCGAGGCCCCAACTTCAGGTTCCACGTTTAGTCCGGCCCAGGCACAGCAGGTGTTTGTGGTCGAGCTCGGTGTGGTCGAAACTGTACGGCCAATCACCATTCAGCCTGGTCCAACGGGCATTGGCGCGATAACGGGCGCCGCGCTGGGAGGCATCGCAGCAGGCAGCAACATCGGGCGCGGCACGGGCGCTGTAGCGGCGGGCATCGGCGGCGCCGTACTGGCCGGCGCGGCAGGCAATGCCGTGGAGCAGCGCATCACGCAGCGGCAGGCTCTTGAAATCGTCGTGCGTCTGGATTCGGGGCAACTGATGTCGGTGGTCCAGGACGCGGATCAGCAGTTCGTTCCGGGCGATCGTGTGCGTGTGCTGGTGGGCAACAACTCGGTGAGGGTGACCCGTTGACGCAAAAAACTTAAGTGACGGCGCGGATGTGGCTGGTCTCTCGACATAAGCGAAGTTCCAGACGAAGCGAGGAAACCGATGGCCGATACCGGGCAGAAGATGAGTCGCCTGCAATTAACGGCGATGGTAGTCGGAGGCATGGTGGGGGCCGGGATATTTTCTCTGCCGCGAACCTTCGCGAATGCAACGGGGCCGGTCGGCGCGGCCATTGCGTGGCTCGTGGCGGGCGTGGGCATGTACACGCTCGCGCGCGTCTTCCAGGCGCTCGCGGAGCGCAAGCCGAATCTCGATGCCGGTGTGTTCGTCTACGCCAAAGAGGGTTTCGGCGACTATCCCGGCTTCCTCTCCGCGTTCGGCTACTGGATCGGCAGTTGCATCGGTAACGTTTCTTACTGGGTGCTGATCAAGTCCACGCTGGGCGCGTTTTTTCCGGTCTTCGGCGACGGCAATACAGTCACGGCCATCGTCGTTGCTTCGATCGGCATCTGGCTCTTTCACTTTCTGATTCTTCGCGGCGTGAAGCAGGCCGCGTTCATCAATACCATCGTGACGTTCGCCAAGGTCATCCCGATCGTGGTGTTCATCGTCATTCTCCTGTTTGTGCTCAAGTACGGGACTTTCCACCTGAATATCCAGTCCGCGGCGCAAGAGGGCGGCATCGTCGGTCAGGTGCGCGCGACCATGCTTGTGACCGTGTTTGTCTTTATCGGTATCGAGGGCGCGAGCGTGTACTCGCGCTATGCGAAGGAGCGCGCGGACGTTGGGCGCGCGACGATCTTCGGCTTCGTCAGTGTGACGGCGCTCATGGTGCTCGTGTCGATGCTGCCTTTCGCCGTGCTGCCGCGCGGCGATGTAGCGGGCATGCGCCAGCCCTCCATGGCGGCGGTGCTTGAGAGCGTGGTCGGGCCGTGGGGCGGCATCTTCGTGAGCATCGGCCTGATCGTCTCCGTGCTCGGCGCGTATCTGGCGTGGTCGCTCATCTGCGCGGAAGTGATGTTCGCTGCGGCACGCAATCAGGACATGCCGGCAGTATTTGCGCGCGAAAACGCCAACAACGTGCCGGCGAATGCGCTCTGGATCACGAACATCGTCGTGCAGATCCTGGTAGCCAGTACCTATTTTTCGTACGACGCGTTCGCCCTGATGCTCAATCTTACGAGCGCAATGTCGCTGATTCCCTACCTGTTCGTCGCCGCCTACGGGTGGATTGTCTCGAAACGAGGCGAGAGCTATGACGTCCGGCCCGAAGAACGCACGCGAGATCTCGTCCTGGCTTCGGTCGCAGTGATCTACACGTTGTTCATGATTATTGCTGGCGGTCTCAAGTTCATTTTGCTATCGGCGATTCTCTACGCACCAGGCACCGTGCTGTATTTCATTGCAAGGCGCGAGCGCAAGCTGGGAGTTTTCCAGCGCACCAGCGACTGGGTCATTTTCATCGTGGCGGCCGTAGCGGCCATCGTAGGCGTCGTTGCGCTGGCCATGGGCGCCATGGCGGTCTAACGAGGACGGGTGGAGAGCGATATGTCCAAGGCGAAGGGCGGTGATGAGGCGTAGAGAGTACAACGGCTATGGCGAGGATCTTCCCGATTACAAGCAGCACTGGTGGGCTGCGCGCACCGGCCTCGCCGTGTCGCGTTGAAGACCATGGAAATTTGTTACTCCTGCATGGATTTATTTCTTTCTAGCCATGAAAAAGGATGCCATTTTCCCTCTCGCCAGCTCAACTCTTCTCGTCATCGCGGGAATATTTTGCATCATTGTTCCCCTGGCCACAGGGTCTCCTGTTGGCACGATTTTCATCGCGAGGATGCTGCTGATCTGTGGCTTCGTGCATGCCTTGAATCTTTTCGTAACGAAAGGCTGGAAACTCATCATTCGGAAGATTCCTCCAGTCGTTGTTCCGATGCTTATCGGCGTACTGATCCTCGTGAATGACAGTGCACGCGCGCGAGGTCTGACCGTGGTGCTAATGATCTTCTTCGTCCTCGACGGCTTCTTCAAGGTCGTCGCGTCGGTCGAGCAGGATGCGAAAATCAACAACATAAGCCTTGCCAGTGCGATGCTGTCGATGCTGCTAGCCGTATTGCTTGCCGCCAATTTTCCGAACGTTCCAGGCACATTGCTCTCTGTGTTTCTCGGTGTGGATCTGATTGCAATGGGCCTGGTGCCTCTTGCCGGACATTACCGAAAGCGCGTGCAGACCTGACAGGGGCGCTTCGGTGCGGAGCCGCGCAATCGCGCGCTCAGTGACTGCGCGGAAACGAGAACGTGGCGCGCGCGCTGCCGTTGCCGCGGACGTTCATAGTCTGTCTCCTCTTAACGCCGCTATAGGTGGCGGTAACTGCATAGCGGCCTGGGGGCAACCGCACAAGCAAGTACGGTCCGTGTGTACGGGTATCGAGCACACTCGCGCCGCTGGCGTTGGCGATCTGCACCTGGACGTCGGCGACGTAAGACGCTCCGGGGCCCGTGAACTGCAGCGACAGCGGCCACTGGCTGCGCGCCTGCCTGAGCGCCGTTGACTCGTCGCGGCCGACCCCGCCGGACACGAACGATACGTCGCCTTGTTGTTCCGTCGCTGGCATGCCGGTCCTGTGGATCTCGCTGGCGCTTGTGGGAGCAGCAGTCTGCGCGACTGCGCCGCTTGCCAATACGAGTGCGAGCGATGCAGCGAGCATACTAGATGAGATCCGGGGAGCATTGCAGTGCACTTTTGTCATGACCACTCCTTGCTGTGTTGCCGACTTCGGGAGAGCAACTTAACTGTCGGGTCCGTCGGACTGGATAATGACTGCAGGAAACCGGAGACGCGTTGCATTCCGGGTTACGGCCGGAGTATGGGCGGCGGGTGCTCCACCGCTCGCGCAGGCCTTGCAAAAGGTTAGCGTTTTTCGGCTCCCCGCGCGTTCAGCGTGTCACGACGACAGTGACGGTTAGCCTGCGTCAAACGGGTTAGCAGACCGAATTAATTGAAGAGCGCCTGGTGTATTATCGAAAAGAACTGGATCAACTCAGTCACAAAGAGCATTGCAAACGGTTGCAGGTTGCTTTTCATACACGTGGAAACGACGTGCAACCCCAGGAGCGAGCATGAGAAGCAGCGGTAGGCGACAACTCATCGGTGCCCTGTTGGCAGTCGCCATCGTAAATGGCACAACCTATGCGGGCGCACAAACGGGTACAAGTCCCCCAGTCGATGCGTCCGCGCAAACTGGAGCGGTAGCGGCGTCTACGCAGCGAGGCAGGTCGGATACGATGCTGGCTAGTGACGTCCGCCGTGCTCTCGTGCGGACACCGGGTCTGAATTCCATGAATATTCACGTCCGTGTACGCGGCGGCATCGTTACGCTGACAGGGTCGGTGCCACAACACTCACAGATCGCACGGGCCGGTAACGCAGCAAGGTCAGTTCGCGGTGTGAGGGCGGTAACGAACCGGTTAACGTTACGAACCGGTCGTGGCGGCGGGCGCTGAGGCGCGCGCTCTTGAACTTCGACCGCAGTGGCACCACCAAGAGCGCTGGGCAAGCACACGGAGCATGGCTATGAAGAGGCCCGAGTCACCGCAGCCGGTTACGATGTTTGAAGCCCTCATTCCAATCGCTGGCCTCGTCTTCCTGGTCGGTCTGTCCTTCTATCTATTCGGTGACGCTGGAGCAAACGGGCCAAACCAGGTGGCGCTTGTTGTGGCAACCATGCTTGCGGTATTCGTCGGTTGGCGGCGGGGGCATTCGCTCGCGTCGCTGGGCGAGGCCGCAAATGCAAGTGCCAGTTCCGGGATCGGCGCCATTCTAATCCTGTTCGCGGTCGGCGCGCTCATCGGCACGTGGGCGCTCTGCGGCACCATTGTCGCCATGGTCTATTACGGGTTGAAACTGTTGAGCCCGGATTACTTTTACGTGACGGCGGCAGCGATCTGTGCGGTGATTTCGTTCAGTATCGGCACGTCATGGACTGTCGCAGGGACGATCGGTATTGGCCTGATGGGTATCGCCCAGAGCATGGGGCTCAGCGCTGCCATCACGGCGGGTGCGGTGATTTCCGGCGCATATTTCGGCGACAAGTCTTCGCCGCTCTCGGATTCAGCGAACCTTGCGGCGGCGGCCGCCGGCGTCGACCTGTACCGCCACGTGCGCGAGACCTTGCTGACCTCCATCATCGCGATCGTCATCACGCTGGTGGTGTTCTATCTGCTTGGCCGGCCGGGCGAATTCGATGCGAGCGCTGAAGTCGAGGCGATGCGCGACGCATTCTATATCTCGCCGGTGCTGTTCACGCCGCTGGTGCTTGTTGTCGTCCTGACCCTGTTCCGGCTGCCGCCGTTTACCACCATCTTTCTTGGCGCACTGGCGGGCGGCGTTGTAGCCGTTTTCGTCGAGCCAGGGCGGGTCGTCGCGTTTGCCGGCGCGCGAGAGGGGGTGCCTACGTGGATCGCGATGATCAAAGGCGTATGGCTTGCGCTCGCAAGCGGCTACAAGTCCACGACCGGAAATCCCGCGCTCGATACGCTCCTCACTCGTGGCGGCATGGACAGCATGTTGAACACCATCTGGCTGATCATCACCGCACTCGCTTTCGGAGGAGTCGTCGAGAAGTGCGGTGTGATCGAACGCCTCATTGCCCCGGTGGTCGACCGGGCGAAGAGCGGTGGGGCGCTGGTCGGCTCTCTGGTCCTGGCAACCATTGCGACGAACATCGTTACGGCGGACCAGTTCATCGCAGTCGTGCTGCCGACCCGGATGTTCAGGAATGCCTTCGCTGCGCGCGGCTACGCACCCATCGTATTGTCGCGTTCGGTTGGTGATACTGCCACCACCACAGGCTCGCTGATCCCCTGGAACAGTTGTGGCGCGTACATGGCCGTGACGCTTGGCGTGCCTACGCTCAGCTACGCGCCCTATGCTGTATTTTGCGTGGTGAGTCCACTATTGACGGTGGCGATTGCGTACGCCGGTATCCGTATGCCATGCGTTCCTCAAGTGCTTTCAGCGATCTCAAACGACGAAGAGCCCAAAACGCCAGATTGCTGATATCCCAAGCAATATGGGGGAGCGATGCAGCGCCCAGCGACGCCGTCGTCTGCGCACGCCAATGATATGCGCTCGATGAATCGGGCCTATCTATGGGCATACAGCACCACGCAGTTCACCGAATTGAAGGCGGTCGTCTATGACTTCGCCGATAGCCGTGCCGGTGAACATGCCCGTGCGGTTCCTTGGCGGGTGGTGCGGCAAACTCGTGTGTGATGACTACGGTGGCTACAAGGAGGGTTTCCGTCAAGGCATCACGGCAATCAGGTTTGCTGCCCACGCCCGACGGAAGTTCTACGAACTTCACGCCAATCACTAGAGTCAGATTGCCGGGCAGGCACTTGAATACTTCGCGGCACTCTACGACGTCGAGCGAGAGGCCGCGGGGCTCGATCCCGAACAAAGACGTGCCCTTCGTCAGGTGCGTGCCCGGCCGATTGCCGATGCGTTGCACGACTGGATGACTGGTCAGCGCAAGCTCGTTTCGGAGGGCTCGGCCATTGCGAAAGCGCTGGATTACAGCCTCAAACGCTGGGAGGCACTGATGCGCTATCTCGCCGATGGGCGAGTGCCCATCGATAATAACTGGCTTCATGCCGCTAGCGACATGAAGGAATGTCACTCCTCTGCCAGGCATGCGGCAATCGCGCCATTCGCCCTTCGTTCTGACTCGCAAAGTTTCGGACGCGGAACTGGCGCGCGCTGCCGCGGAATCGGGCGGCAAGCGCAGTGAACTCGCTGCCCGGCTTGGGATGAGCGAGCGCACGCTGTACCGGCGGCTCAAGGCGCTCACGGACGCTGGAAAGGCCTGACGTCTGCGTTGCCTATCGGGCAACGACTCACTGGAAGGCGACCTGGATGGCCTGTGGACTCCTGATGATATGGCCGTTCACGGTCTGACCATACATTAAGCGCGGGGTATCGTGCCATCCCCCTCGCATCTGCTCGACGGAAGAGGCAGGAGCAGGGTGCCAAATAACGAATGTTTTCACTCATTCCTCTTCTTCCATGATTGTTTCAATATTCGGCGACGCGGCCGTGCAGATCGCACGAGAATGTGCTTGGAAGTTCTGGAATGCGCAGTAGACTCTAAACGGATTCAGATGCCGCGAGACCAGTGCAGCATAGCCGGTTGAGCTGCTATATCGCCTCAGTCATCTCGCCCAATCCATTGAGAGACTATCGTCATCATCGATCTGGCAACTCCGGCCGCGGCAGGTCGCTCGAGAAGGTAACGTCCATGGAGCACGCGATGAGAATCAAACTGAAATGGAAAGCACCTTTATCTTTAGTCTTTCTATCGCTGGTGATGTTCAGTAACGTTGCGCGCGCAGAAGATATTCCGATTGTCACAGGCCAGCAGTGGGTGGCGTCGTCCGAGGCGGAGAAGAAAGCGTATCTCATCGGCATTGCCAATCTGCTGGACATCGAGCGCGCTTACGCCGGCGCTACGGCGAACAAAGGCGATATCACACAGCGCTTCGGCAAGGGCATGCAGGGCAGGACGCTCGATAGCGTACGTCAGGGGCTGGATGATTATTATGCAGCCAATCCCACCATGATCCAGCATCCGGTGATTGAGACCCTCTGGTTCCAGATGGTCTTGCCCGGTCTGAAACAGAACCAGTGAGGAATACGATCATGAAGCGACCTGGATGGATCGTATGCATCAGTGCCCTTGTTGTCGTGATCGGCTGCACAGATATGACTCCACGGCAGCAGGGGACGGTGAGTGGCGCGGCGATAGGTGCGGCCGGCGGTGCGGGGATCGCGGCCATTGCGGGCGGGAATGCGTGGACCGGTGCGATTATCGGTGGCGCGGCAGGCGCGGTGGCCGGGAATATACATGGCGGCCATCAATAACGTAGCCAGCGATAGTGCGAGGCCGGCGATATTTGCGCTGCGCGTTGCACTCGTTTACCGGCTGACCCACTCATCCATGGGCTCAACAACCCGCGTAGGCGTTTATGCCGCAGGTATCGGCGTTCGCACACGCAATTGCTGATCCCAGCAACTTTGCTTTCGTGGGCCGTCGGGTATTTTACATAAAAACAATTGTCGAATTTTTAATTTAATTCGTACGCGTATGTGTTTTGTGAAAATATTCGAACTACTTATCTTTTTACACATCAATCCCATAGCGTCTCCGCCGACGATACCGAATGCGGAAAGATTGCGACGTCAGACGGTCGATTACCCTTTCTGAACCCTGAAATTCAGGATGGGAGACGCACATTTCTAGACTAAGAAACTTCAGAATGTGCGAGCCGAGATGAGCCTGAACGTGCTTGCATATAACATGAAGCGGGCGATCAAGCTCCTCGGAGCGTGAGCCTGAAAAATCGCGAGCTTCGATTGCTCCCATCGCACGCTGTATCGCTCGACGCGAACGCTCGAAGAGCGTTTTCACACCGTCGCCCCGCTCTTGACGTTCGACTTTCCCGCACACCAACGACTGTTCTCATCAAAAGCCCTTCAGTTTGAAGCCATATACCGTGGAATTTCCGCCACGTACGGCGTTGCGCCCTGTTCTATTGTCAGGACGGTGGTGAAATCGGCAGTCTGAAGTGCAGCGGTGTCTGCGCCCGCAATCGGACGTTTCCGCATGGCGCGCATCAGGATGTGGGTCATGTGATGATAAAAGAGTTCGAGTTGACCTGCATCCGATGCATGAGGTGCCAAGTGGAAAGCCTCCTCAAGCGCTCGGCGTGGGATATGAAATCGTTGAAGCCCGCGAATCACGCGAACCTGAAACACGACCCCATCACTGTTGTGAGGGATTGCTGCCCAAACCAGCGCGCCGCCCATGATATGCCTCCATTTGGCTTCAAACCTAATTCAAAGCTCGTTGCCCTATGATGGCCCTCAAAAAATACATTTCAAAAATGCGACCGCTTGGCTTTGACGTTTTCACCACGCGAGGATTGAGAGGTTTGATTGTCACGACGGCTATTGCGTGGAAAGATGTTGTTGGCATCTGCGCCGTTCAACAGTGGGTCTACAAATTCAGGCTGGAGCGGCTGGGCGAGGAGGGCGGCGAAGTGGCCTTGATACCTAACCCGTGCCGCGGCGAGCAGCCTGCGCTGGGTTGAGCCCGTTGTTGAGCACGACGCTCGAAAGACCAGTTCGTGCCATCGGCAGTAGTTGGTCGATTTGGACGTCGGCATCGTTTATCCAAAGCGCTAACCAGACGCGTCACGCTGGAGCTGGAATACTCCGATCCCGTTCACACGGGCTTTTGGGGATTCACCGAAGACTCGCATGCAACCAGGCGAAGGTGCGTCCGAGGTCAGACCTCGTCCTCAGCGAACACGCTGTGCTCGGCAAGCACGGCGTCCTTGTCGACGCACTGCACATGCCAGTGCCCTGCAACGCCTGATCCGCTTTCGCGTTCAGTGCAGCACCAGAGTGCCTCGCCTGATTCCCCCTCGAACGGGCCAGTTTGGGCTTCCATGGCGAGGCCGTCGAGGATGAACAGGGGGCGCGCATCATGCTGATCGCACACCACCGTGCCGCGCGCATCGACCCGCAGCTTTCCCCAGTCGGGAAATTGGAGACCGGCATGACCTTCGCGCGACCACTTGTGGGTGTCGTTGTCGAGCCAAAGGATCGCATAGGCATTCGGGTCAAGGCGGTCGAAAGTGCCAAGATGGAGCGTGATTCGCATGAATTTCTCCGGTCGTGTTCGTGGCTTCGTGACCTGCTACAGCAGTCGGCGGACATATCAACTGTACGTGCAGCGGCAAGCTTGTACATGCGTCCGGGTGTAGCTTGCTGCCGTTTTGTACTTACCAGGGCGCCGCGGCGCTTCCTCGTCTACCGATTTGAATTCGGCAGGGCTCACGATTTCGATGTACTCGATGTCTGGCGCGTGTTCGAAGAGGGCGACGCCTGATGCACGCAATCGCCCGCTTCGACGAGCGTTTCCTTGTCGCCGTACACGAAGCGCGCCCAGTCTTTGAGCATGCTGACGATATGAAAATCTGCCTCATGCCGGTGCCAGCCCGCGCCCAACTTCGGCGCAAGATTTGCCCTAAAAAGTTGCGTGACCACCTGTGACCCTGACGATTTCCAGATCACGATAGACAAAGAAATCGCGCAGCCCACCGCGCGGGAATGACGTGTCCTGCGGCTTGACGTGCGAAAAACCAGTGGTGAGTCCGGTTTGCATGACGGGTCTCCCGAGTGCGATGGAAGAGGGAGCACCAGGTTTGGCAAGCACGACGCGTTCCAGCATCCTGAATTTGGCTTGGCACCCGGTGGTGGTTGCCCTGTTTCCCGGATTTGTGACAGACCTGGATCGGCGTCATCTATCTATCGGCCGGCTCGCATCGACGCCTGGCTTCTGGCTGACGTATGAGCGGCACGCTACGAGACGACACTATGAAGCGCGGGCGCGCATGTCCCACATCGCGTCTGGCGACGCGAATGATCATTATTTTGTGTGGCGCAACGACTGCTCACGTCCGCGCTTCTCGTGCCTGCTTGCCCGGAAAAGCTTTCAGGCATGCGCGCCGGTCAATTTTCCAATTGGTCGGGCTGAACTGCGCTGTTCCACGTAGTGAAACTAGCGCCTTGGCGTTCTCCGCGTGGCAACCATAATCGTGTTCATGTGGGATCCGACCGGTCGGTCCGGGCGTGAATCCACATTCCGCAGCCAATAAATGACCGGAGACGCCATGCAAGCAGTGACAAGTCCCTCGCCCGAGGCGACGGCCGCGCAGCATTCAATGACCGAAGCGGTGTACCGCAAGGTAACCTGGAGGCTGATGCCGCTGCTCTTCGTCTGTTACGTCTTCGCCTATATCGATCGGGCAAACATCGGCTTTGCCCACCTTCAGTTCCGGCGCGATATCGGACTATCCGAAGCCGCATTCGGTCTTGGTGTGGGGCTTTTCTACCTTGGCTACATGCTGCTGGAGGTACCCAGCAATCTCTGGTTGCAGCGTATTGGCATACGCCTGACCCTGTTGCGCATCATGACCTTCTGGGGTGTGGTATCGGTTTCGACCGCATTCGTCCGTACCCCCATGCAGTTCTATCTCGCTCGCGTACTGCTTGGAGTCGCCGAGGCAGGCTTCTTTCCGGGTGTCATCCTTTACTTTACCTACTGGTTTCCCGCCGCACGGCGTGCGCGGGTGACTTCCCTCTTCATGAGCGCGATCTGCGTGTCGGGCATCGTCAGCGGACCGCTCTCCGGGCTGATCCTCGAACGGCTCACCGGCGCGCTCGGGCTGAACGGCTGGCAATGGATGTTCATTCTCGAGGGCGCGCCCTCCATCCTGGCCGGTATCGCTGCATGGCGATGCCTGACTGACCGGCCGGAGCAGGCGAAGTGGCTCAATGCAGAGGAAAAGGAAATCGTACTCGACGCCCTGCGCCGGGAGGCTGCACTTAAAGAGGCGCGAGCACCGAAGTCCATCTGGGTCGCACTACGTGAGCCCAGGTTCTACTTCCTGACGTTTGCCTATTTCAGCGTGCCCTGGGCCAGCATCGTCGTCCATATCTGGGCGCCGAGCGTTATCAAGAACAGCGGCGTGACGAACTTCTGGCATATCGGTGCGCTCTCGGCGATTCCCTACGTGGTCGGAGCGGCTGCCATGTATCTGATGGGGCGCAGTTCCGATCGCAGGCTCGAACGGCGCTGGCATTTCATGGTCAGTGCAACGCTTGCCGCGGGCGGGGTCGTGTTGCTCCCGTTGTTTGCGCATGACGTCGGCGCATTGATGGGGCTGTTGTGCGTCGCCACGGCTGGCTATCTCGGCATGCTTTCGCTCTTCTGGACCTTGCCGCCGGCCTATCTGACACCGGCGGTGGCAGCGAGCGGGATTGGCCTGATCAGCAGTCTTGGCCAGTTTGGCGGAATCTTTGCGCCGACGGTCATCGGTCTTGCTTCCTCGCGTCTGGGCAGCACGGCGATGGGGCTTTACGCCGTCGCGCTCGTTTCCCTGGTCGGTGGCCTGGCCGTCGTGCTCGGCGTACCGAAGCGCGCGGTTAGCGAGCGATAACTCAGTCGTTTTCCAGCACCGCCATCGCATGAACGATGGCGTCGCGCAACTGCAGCAGCGACGCCGCAAGGGCGGTCGAGACGTCTGATGGGGTATCGGTCGTGCGCACACTGAAATTCAGCATGACTGGCGGATGTCCGGTTACCGTCAACGGCGTCGCAAGTGCGACAACTTCGGGCTGCCAGCTCGCCACACAGTAGCCAAGACGACGAACGTGATCGATGGCATCGAGGATCTGCCGCCGGATTGGCTTCCAGTGCCGGCTGGCGCGGCGCTCCAGCGATGCAAGCCGCTGCGCGCGTTCGCCATCGTCCAGGGTCGACAGGTGTGCGCGTCCCAGCGCGGTCAGCTCCATCGGTACCCGCTGGCCGGAGACGACCGTGCGCAGCGATGCTCGCTGGTTATAGCGAAAGGATTCGAGATAAACCATGTCGTCGCCGTCGGCCGCTGCAAGTCCCACGTTGATCTGGCACTTCTGGGCGACTTCGCGCATGAGTGGCGTGCTGGCCTGCAGGATTCTGGAACCCGTGCGCATCGCATGGGCCACGCTCAGTACCGGAACTCCAAGCCGGTAGACCTGGCGCACCGCATCGTGCTGGAGAAAGCCGCACTCCACCAGCGTGCGAGCAAGGCGGCTCACTGTGGCTTTCGGCAATCCGGTGCGCTCGACGAAGTCGCCGTTGCCGAGCGCGTCGGCACCCGGCCCGAAAGCTCGCAGCAATAGCAGCCCTCGTTCGAGCGAGCGGTTCAACACGGTTTCAGTGGCATGGCGAGGCATCTTTTCGGAAGCGTTCATCGTATCGAGATCAGGTGTTGCGCAACAGGTGCGGTGACGGGCCAGCGGCGAGGCTCGTACAAACGAAGCGGCCAGGACCATCGCGGTCTGCCATGAATTGTCTTCATCAACAGGAGCATTGAAAAGTCATGAATATCCCGAACAGGCGCGTCGGTCTACGGATTGTTGCACCGGTGCTGCTCGCGCTGTGCGGCGCAGTGAGCGCACAGGCCGCAGACATCCACGTTCTCGCAACCGGCGCCTTGTCAGCGGCGTTCAAAACGATCGCTCCGGCGTTCGAGAAGTCAACCGGCAACAGGTTGATCGTTTCGTGGGGTCCGTCATACGGGACATCGAGCGATGACCTGCCGGTGCGGATCAGGAACCACGAACCGATGGACGTGTGTTTCATGATCGGTGCCGCGCTCGACGAACAGATTCACCAGGGCCGTTTCGTCGAGAGCACACGCACCGATGTCGCGATATCGCGCGTCGGCATCGCGGTGCGCGCGGGTCTGCCGAAGCCCGATATCCGTTCTGTCGACGCAGTTCGATCCGCCTTGCTCAATGCACGCTCCGTTGCCTTCTCGGAGGGGGCAAGCGGCAACTATGTGACCGGGACCCTGTTTCCGAAGCTTGGCATTACTGACGCCATGCAAGGCAAGATCGTCCAGATCAAAGGCAAGGAGCTGGTAGGTGTCGCGCTCGAACGCGGCGAAGCAGATATGGGCCTGCAGCAGATCAGTGAGCTGCGCGCCATCGATGGCATTCAGTACGTCGGCCCGCTTCCGGAGCCGCTGCAAAGGGCGAGCGTGATTTCCGCAGCCGTTGCTCGCGACGCCGCCGAGCCCGACGCCGCAAGGGCGCTGATCCGTTACCTGCAAACGCCCGGGGCGAGAAGCATCCTCGAAGAGGCCGGTCTTGATCCGGTCGAGGCCGCCACCCAGCAGTGAGCGTGGGGCGCGTTTGCTGTGCCGCGCACGAAAAGGGTTTCTGTTTCACCCAGTGGAACGAAGCCAATTCGGGGCGACGCAGCCAAAGCTATGCTTCATCACACGACACGCTGCCCCGTGCGGCAGCGCCAGCACTCACCTCACATCGTCCACATCGAACAGGCATCACAATCATGAATACCCCGATGATTCAACTTGCAGTGGAATCCGGCGTCGCGGTCATCACACTGAACCGCCCGGAAAAGCGCAACGCCATCACTGACGACATGCGCACTGAGTTAATTCACACGCTCGAAAAAGTGTCATCTGATCCAGCGGTGCGGGCCGTCGTGCTGACTGGCAACGGCAAAGGCTTCTGTGCAGGCGGTGACGTGAGCGGCATGGCGCAGCGCATGGATGCGCCTGCGGGCGAGGTGGCGTTCAACGGCTGGTCCCGGCAACAGCGCGTGCATCACAGCGTGAACCTGCTCTATTCGATGCCCAAGCCGACCATCGCGGCAGTGAACGGGGCAGCGGCGGGTCTTGGCGCGGACATGGCGTTGGCCTGCGATTTCGTCATCGCCTCGGAAGATGCCAGCTTTGCATGGAGCTACATCCGGCGCGGTTTGATTCCGGATGGCGGCGGCCTGTATTTCCTTCCGCGGCGCGTGGGGTTGCCGCGCGCGAAGGACCTGATCTTCAGCGGCCGCCGGGTCGATGTGAAAGAAGCGCTCGACCTCGGTATCGCCGATCGCGTATGCGCGCCGCAGCGGTTGCTCGAGGAGGCGCAAGCCTGGGCGCAGGAGCTTGGCCAGGGTTCCGCGACGGCGCTCGCGCTTGGCAAGACGCTCCTGAACCAGAGCTATGAACTGTCCGCCAGTCAGGTATTTACGCAGGGCAGCCAGGCGCAAGCGGTCTGCTATACGAGCCGGGAGCATCGCGAAGCGGTGCACGCTTTCCTGAACAAGGCACAATGAGAATGGAAACCGACATGAACGCAATCGCCCATCTGATGCGTCCGGAAAGCGTCGCGGTGATCGGTGCATCGTCCGATCCCTCGAAGACCTCCGGCCGGCCCGTGGCCTACCTGAAGAAGCACGGCTTCCTGGGGACCGTCTATCCGGTCAATCCGCGCTACGAAGCCATCGAAGGGCTGACATGCTACGCGGACGTCGCGTCGCTGCCCGCTGCGCCCGACGTCGGTATCGTGCTGCTCGGTGCGGAGCGTGCGCATACCGCAGTCGCGGAATTGGCGAAGCGCGGCACGCGCGCGGCTATCGTGCTCGCAAGCGGCTATGCAGAGACCGGCGCGCAGGGCGCGCAACGCCAGGCGCAACTGCTGGAGGCGGCAGGCTCGATGCGACTGCTTGGTCCCAATACGATCGGCCTCGTCAACCTGACCGACCGTATCACACTCTCGGCAAGTGGCGCGCTGGAAACGGATGGTTTCCGCGCGGGCTCTATCGGCGTAGTGTCCCAGAGCGGCGGCATTCTCGGTGCGCTGTTGTCGCGCGCGGCCGCGAACGGCGTTGGACTCTCGAAGCTGGTATCGACCAGCAACGAAGCCGATCTGGACATGGCAGACTTCATCGACTATCTCGTCGACGACGACGCGACCTCCGTCATTGCGCTGTATATGGAAGCCATACGCCATCCGGAGAAATTTCGCGCCGCCGCACTGCGCGCCGCGCAGGCCGGCAAGCCCGTGGTTGCGTTCAAGATTGGCCGGTCGGAGTCGGGGGCACGTTCGGCCGTGTCGCACACGGGTGCGCTTGCCGGCTCGGATCGCATGTACGACGCGTTGTTCCGCCAGACTGGCGTGATCCGGGCGGCCACTTTTGCGGACCTGCTGGACCTTCCCAATGCACTCTCCATCGGCCGGCGGCCAGCGGGTAAGCGCGTCGCGATTCTGACTTCGACCGGCGGCGCGGGCACCCTTGTTGCCGACAGTCTGGGTGTCGCCGGCTTTGAAACGCCCGCTCCCGACGATGCTACGGCGGCCCGTTTGCGGGCCCTGCAAACGGGTGACCACGCCGTGCTCGATCGCAACCCGATCGACGTCACGCTTGCCGGCCTGCAGCCCGAGTTGTTGCGTGGTGCGATTCGAACCTTGCTTGACAGTCCCAGCTACGATGCAGTCGCCGTGATTGTCGGGTCATCGGTACTGGCAATGCCCGATCTGATGGCGGGGGCGATTCGCGATTCCCTGCCAGGCACGAGCAAGCCGGTAGTCGCGTACGTGAGTCCGCACGCGCCGGCGATTACCCGTTTGCTGAACGGTGAGGGTGTCCCGGCGTTCACGAGCCCCGAAAGTGCAACGAGCGCGATCGAAGCGATGTGGCGGTATGGCCAGACGTTGCATACGGGGCGTTCGGGGCCGACACCGCCCGCGCGTGTTCATTTCGACCAGACCGAACTTCCCTCAGGTTCGCTCGATGAAGCACAGGCGAAAGCGCTGTTCGCACGGTTTGGCGTGCAGTCGGTGAGGGAGGTGGTGGTCAGCAACGCCGCCCAGGCTGAAGATGCGGCGCGTACGTTCGGCGAAAAGGTGGTATTGAAGATGCTCTCGAACACCATCACGCACAAAAGCGACATCGGTGGCGTTGCCGTGGGCGTACCCGCGATCTCCGTCGGCGCGCGTCTGAACCAGATGCGCGAGGATGTTGAAATGGCAACTGGTGTTCCTGTGCAGGCTTTCCTGGTCCAGGAAATGGTGACGGGAGGGGGCGAACTGATTCTGGGCCTCCACCGCGATCCTCTTGGTACAGCCGTGCTTCTAGGCATGGGCGGGGTCACGGCCGAACTGATCAAGGATACCTCGATGTGCATGCTTGATCCGGAGTATGGTCTCTCGCGCGAAGAGGCGTTGGCGCTGATCCGGGAACTGAAGACTTTTCCCCTTCTCGACGGCTTCCGTGGGCATCCGCGCGCCGACATCGATGCACTTGCATCAGCGATCGTCGCATTCGCCCGGATGGCGACCGAGCTGGGTTCCCGGCTGATCGAGGCTGAGATCAATCCGATCTTTGTATTGCCTGAGGGCCAAGGCGTGCGGGCCGCCGATGGCGTAGCGGTGATCGGGCAAATTACGGGGGTTTCGCAACCCGGCCATTAGCACGTATGACCAGCATACGCTCCGGTGGGCAGCGCGCTCACGTCAGCGCCAGTTCCAAGGTTGCTCCGGGCGTACTCCACGACAGTGGCACTCTAGCCCGGTTCGATCTCGCGGCAGAATCGCTTATAGCTCGCATCGAAACGGCGGGCTGCGAGATAGCGGTGCAGTTGGCGGCCCAGAACTGAAAACCTTCAAAGACGACTTTCATTGCCGAGCGCGACGTGCGCATTGCACTGCGGCGGGTAGCGTCGAGGGTTTTCCGAACTGAGCCACATGGCTATCCGTAGATACGATGCGTCGAGTTGTTCTCGCTCGACGCCCCCACGCAGCAAGGAGCTTTTCTGCTCTGTTTTCCCCGTCCGCCAGCTTTAGAATTTAACATAAAGAAAATGATCGCAGTTCTGTTTTGATTCGTATTCCTATATATTTCATATCGATGCGGTGTCAGTTACGAGGCTTCGGGCATATCACCGTGTAGCGCCACCGCATGCAAACCACCGTGCGGCACGACCTCATCGAACGCGCCGGTCATGAGTGGCATTTCACCTTGCTGGTCACATGGCGCCAGACACCTGGCATCAGTTAGGCGCAGCTCGTCGTGTCTGTCAAAATAGCGGTATCCGTTCGCCAGCTACTGCGCACCCCAATACGCCTTCGCGGGCCGCATGTTACCGCCAACGTCCGATCAATAGTGTCGAAAACGGCAACCGGAAATCAACATCCTGGCGATCGCAGGGAAAACGATACAGCAGGCACGACATGGCACACAAGCGATGCGAACAATGCGGCAACCAGACGCCGCCCTGGGACACCATCCGCGGCGGTTCTGGCGATGGCCACTATGGGTTACTCTGCACTTCGTGCTTCAATGCCAGGATTACCGAGTCCGCCGGATTCACCGATTTCGAGAACGTTCGGCTTGACCCCATCCAGCTGATTGACTGCGAGGGGGAAGCCCACACGTTCCATTTCCAGCTCCGGCTCCTGGGCGCCCGGATTGCGCTGGATTGCTTCGAGCTTCGAGGTGAGCTTCCCGCCGGTTACCGGTTCCAGCTGATCGGCAAAGCTGACGACGATGTACTCGTGCTGCTCGGGCGCCTCGTCGAGAAGATTCGTCGCGCGCTGTCGGTCAGGCACGTCGATTTTCATGAGCACCGGATCATTGACAACACGGTGCGCGGGCGTATCGAATGGGACGAAAATCAGCCGGGCCACCTGCCACTGGTGGTTGTCGACGGCAAGGAGGTCTCATGGGACGATCTTGGGCGAATGCTCACGAGCATGGAAGGGTGGCAGTTCCGGCTCGAGATCGCTGACCCGAGCGACGAGCTTTGAGTCGCGGTGCCGACGCGGTAATCGGGCGGCAATCCCTGGCCCCGAGCCGGTTTACGAACCGGTGCCTCGAACGGTTATAACCCAGGCGGAGGGGAGCCATGGTCGCAGTCAGGCACGACGATCTTTCCATGGCGTTCAACTTTGTCAGCTGCGCGGCGCCGATGGAACATAGCGCGTATCTCTCGCTCGATACGGGGAAAGTCTACTGGACTTCGGATTCCAGCGAGGCGTTCGATGAGGAGATACCTGACGACCTCGAAACCTCTGACCGCTATCTTGCGATACCGCACAAGAACGAACTTGATCTCGGAAGCCGTCTCGCCTTGCGCTTTGTCGCACAGACGTTGCCAGCATGTTACGACCAGGTCGAAGGATTTTTCCGGAGGCGAGGGGCTTATGTGCGTTTCAAGGAATTGCTGGAACGTGAGGGCGTTCTCGAGCGCTGGTATTCGTTTGAAACCGACGCTGTCGAAAGCGCGCTGAGGCAATGGTGTGCCGAAAATGGGCTTGAGCTTGTTGAGACGTGACGGGCGCTGTGGGTGTTCGCCACACCAGATGTGCTGAATCCGCGTCCGGCGCGGGGCACCGCTCGATCGGCCGTATGCCATGCGAAAATCCGCGACACAACCTCGCGAGGAGCGAGCGCACGTGAGGTCTGGTATCGCGTGAAGAGGAGCTTTATTCCAACGGGAGAGCAGCAGGCCGTGATCGAGGCGGCGCGTGGCGCCGGGAACCTGAAGGTCAAGGCCTTCGCCGGCGCGGGCAAGACTTCCACACTCCAGCTCGTGGCCGAACACTTCGGCCAGCGGCGCGGCATGTATCTCGCGTCCAACCGGGAAATCGCGGCGAGTGCAGCCCGTCGGTTCCCGCCTCACGTCGGCTCGCGGACGATGCATTCGCTGGCGTGGGCCTCTGTCAGCCCGATGCTCAGAAGCCGGGTGAGCCTTCAGGGCGAGCCGCCACATGAACTGGCCGCACGCTACGGGCTTGACCCGCTGGAAGTGCGCACGGTGACGGGCAAGGCCGTCGAGATCGCGCCGTTCGAGATCGGGCGGATGATTGCCGATGGGCGGGACAGGTTCTGCCGGTCTGCGGATGCCCAGCCGGCAGCGCATCACGTTGTCGTCGATGAAAAGATCGACGAAGCGGTGGCCGCGCAACTGCGCACCTACCTGCTGCCGTACGTCGGGCGGCTGTGGGAAGAGGGCGCAGCTGCCCACGCGGGGAGTTCCATTTCGCCTGACGTACTCCTGAAGCTCTGGGCGTTCTCGCAGCCTCGCATCGAAGCCGACTACATCCTCTTCGACGAGGCGCAGGACAGCGACGGTGTCATGCTGTCGGTCCTTGGCCGGCAGCGCCACGCGCAGATCATCTAAGTGGGCGATCCTTACCAGCAGACCTACGAGTGGCGCGGCGCGATCAATGCGATGGCGCAGATCGACACGCCCGAGTGTGTGCTCACGGAGTCGTTCCGCTTTGGTGCCACGTTTGCGGCGCTGGCGAGCCGCCTGCTCGCGCTGCTCGGTGAACGCACGCCCATCCGGGGACAGGGAGCCATCGGCTCGATCATGGTGGAAGATCCCGCGGTAGCGCCGCCGGTCGACGCGATCCTGTGCCGGAAGAACGTCACGGCGATCTGGCAGTTCGCCGCGGGACTCGAGGCGGGACACCGACCGGCGATCCGGATGAGCCCCGCCGAGATTCTCGCCTACGCTGATGGCGCTGACCGGTTGCTGGCCGGCCAGCGCGCGTTCCGTCCGGCGGCGTTTTCGCTGTTCGAGACGTGGAGCGACGCACAGGCGTTTGCGCGCAGTGCATTTGGTCAGGACCTGCAGCCGGTTGTGCGCATCGTCGACGAGCTGGGGACCGGCTATCTGCGGGCCCTGGCGCAGCGCTCGGTGGTGGAAGGTGCCGCCGACTATGTGATCTCAACCGTCCACCGTGCCAAGGGTCTCGAGTGGAAGCGGGTCAAGGTTGCCAACGATTTCCGCCTGCGCGGGGCCGACGGCAGCCCGATGCCGGACGACGATGAGCTCCGCCTCCTCTATGTGGCTGTGACCCGGGCGCAGCATGTCCTGGATGTCTCGGAATTGCGGGACGAACTGCTGCGGCTTTTCAGTCTCCGGCGCCAGGACCGGTCAGCATAATAAATGATCAAATGGGATAATATTGATTCCCGTTTGAGAGTGGTCTAGAATGGGAAACATGAAATTCCCATCTGGGAGGCGAGCAACATGTCCCTGAATCAACCGTCCGGCCGTCATTCGGCGGCGCGTCCGGGTGCAGCACATGCCGGCAAGGCCCTGGCCGGCTCTGGCAGACCCGGCGCCCACGCTGACGATATCGAAACGTTCCTCGTCAGGTTCGACCCGCTCGAGCAACGCCGGCAGATCCGGGAAGGCATGGAAGCGGCGATCATCGAGCGCGTGGCGAAGGACCTGCTGCACGTGCCGGTGCAGACGCTGCTCGCGAGTCTCAATCTGCCGAGTTCGACGATCCTGCGCAAGATGGCGCGCGCGGAGCGCCTGTCGCCAGCCGAGTCGGATCGCGTTGCGCGTGTGCTCTATGTGCGTCAGCTTGCTGTCGAGGTGTTTGAGGACCCGGCGCTGGCCGCCGAGTGGATGCAGCGATCGAATGCGGAACTGGGTGGACTCAGCCCGCTCGAGGTGCTCGACTCGCAACCGGGCTACGACCGCGTGCGTGAGATCCTGCTGCGCGTCATTCACGGCGTGTCTGCATGAGGCTTTACCGCCTGGCGAAAGAGCGGCGCGGGTATTACCGTGCCGATGACCTGAGCGGCAATGGTGCGGCGATCGCCGGCGGCCGCTGGAACCCGCGTGGCATGCGGGTGCTTTACACCTGTTGCCACGCTTCGACGGCGCTGCTTGAGGCGCTGGTGCACATGGCGGGCTTGCTGCCGGCCGGTGGCTATTTCCTTGTGACGCTGGAGGTGCCGGACGCCGTCTACGATGCCGCATTCGCACCCGGCCTGCCGGACGGCTGGGCAGACCTGACGAGCGATCCTGCGGCGACAAGGGCGCTTGGTCGTCAATGGCTTGAGGCGGGCGAGCAACTGGCGATGCGGGTCCCGTCGGTCGTTTGTCCTACCGACTTCAATCTGCTGCTGAACCCGATGCATCCGGACATGGCAAGCGTAAAGGTGATCGGCACGGAACCCTTTATGCTGGATCCGCGGCTGTTTGGCCAGCCGACGCGATGAGTCCGATGTCGATTGCAGGCGGGGAACACGGGATCGCCCTGCGCCGCACTTCCGAACCGCTGTAAAGCGACTATTGCGCTCACGCGGCCAGCATGAATCGACGCGACAACGTGCAGCAGTCCGTCCCAGCTATTACGAATCACCTTGATGGACACCTCGTTGGCGACGACGGCTGTCAGCCCCGCTGGCGCGACCATGCCTCTGGGCAGATGCAGTTTGCGTTCCGAGAGGTTGCGCAGACGAGGGCAAAGGTCAAAACCAAGCAGCTTCGACACCGTCATCCCAACATCCGTGTATCCGTGCGTGTCTACTGAAAGCCGCTGCAATCCACCATCGTCACGGTTCTCGTTGTGGCGGGTCACGCCCTCGATTGCCACTCCAGCCTGGCGTTCATTCAGCACGATGGGTTGGTTATAGACGATGCCGTGCTGGTCTAGCACGTGCGTGTACATGCCCACCGCATGGGTCGGCCCGCGAGGGAAGGGGAGACAGCTCGTTCACCAGCCAGTAGCGACGCAACTCGTTTATGAGATCGGGCGAAGCTGGGACTATGCGATTCTTGTCGCCCTTGCCGCGGATCTCTAACCACCCTATGAGGGAATTGGAGAGCCAACGTTCATCGGATGATCGGGATGTAAGAAACCGCCACAGCGGACTCAACGATGGATTTGGGACGCCGTGTTTCCCCAGCAGACCGACTTCGGGCGCGGCGGCTGGCTCAAGCGGATCGCGTCAAGGCGTGGTGAATAGCCTTACGGCTGCCACGACGAATCGGCTATTGCCCAGAACGCGGCTTTCGGTTTCAGGTTCGCGTCGAATAGCAGCGGCAGATTGGTACGCGGCACCGGTATCGAGGTCAGCCACGTGTGCTTGTCCGAATAGCCCCAGAAGGTGACGGCCTTGATGCTTGGCTCGTGCTCGAACAGATCGAACACCGCGCGATACCGCTGCGCCTGCGCACGCATCACGTCGTTCGGCACCGGCTGGCCGAGATCGGGCAAACACGCAGGCGGATGGCTCCAGCATNCGCCCGGGTCGCTGTAGAGACTGACATCGAGTTCCGTCACCTGGTTTTCGAGTCCGAGGGCGGCGACGTCGTCGAAAGCCTGCTTCATATTTTGCAGCGGCGGCCAGTTGAT
>NZ_JAFA01000059.1 GCF_000519185.1 Paraburkholderia nodosa DSM 21604
CCATCGATCGGCACGCCCTGAGCACGCAAATCGCGTATCACGGAGAGCAGCTTCGCGCGCTTGGCCGCGTCGTCCGTGCTGTACTCGTTGATATAGAGCTTGACGTCAGGGTCGGCCGCACGCGCGGCGCGGAACGNAATTGCAATGTAGTCCTTGCCGAGCGCGCGATACCACGGGCTGTCTTCGCGATAGACNTGATGCGGGTCGTCGCTGATGACTTCGTTCACGACGTCCCATGCATAGACCTTGCCGCGAAAATGCGTGACGACATCGGTCACATAGCGTTGGAGCCGTGCCGCGACGATATCGTGGTAATGCGGATCTTTGGCGTCGCCTGCAAAGAACCAGTCCGGCGCCTCGGTCCATTCGCCGCTCCTGTAATGCCACACCAGCGTGTGCCCACGCACGGCTAGGCCATGCGCCTGCGCGAACGCCACGATCTGGTCGGCCGGCGCGAAGTTGTACTCGCCTGCGGCCACGCCTATCGTGCCCGGTTTCATTTTGTTCTCGGCGGTCAGGCTCGAGAACTGGACGGCNAGCAGCGCGGCGTCGGCGNGACTGTCGATGGAATCGGGTTCAATTGCCGNGCCTACCTTGAAATGCGCGGCCATCACGCTTTTCAGTTGCGGCACGGCCTGCGTGGGAGCAGCTGCGAGCGGCAATCCATCGCGGGTGGCAGCCNTTTGGTTGTGCGCGCAACCTGATATCGACGCAATCGTGAGCAATGTGACGCCTGCGTACAGTGCACGCACGGCGATCCCCGATGGACGCATTCCCGTCTCCTTTTAGTGGTGTGCCTGGCCAGAAAGCATGTTTGCGTACCATGCAACGTTACCGGTAACGTCGTGGGATATTAAACACCGGACTTCAAGGTTGCCATGCGGGGTTTACCTGACGCACGCGAGGTGCAGCGGCGGGCTTTGACGAGAGAACGTGCGAGGAGGCGGGGAGAGGCCGGGCTGAGAGACCAAAGCGTCATCCCATCCCGGCTGTGAGAGGCGAAACAATGGTCTATTTTTCTGACCGTTGCAATTGATCTCAACGTCCACGGGCTAGCCAGCTGTCTACGGACGTGAGGCCCGCGACCGAAGCCGCGGTTCGTTCGAGCTGGTCGGTGACCGGCAGCCTGAACCAGGGGCGGCTCGACCATACCGCCACGCTGCTGCCTGACGGCACTGTGCTCGCGGTGGGAGGAAAAACAACGGCAGGACTACGGCCGAACTGTACGATCCGACCTCGGGTGCGTGGACTCTAACGGCCAGTATGAGCACGGGGCGCTATTACCAGACTGCCACGCTGTTACTAAACGGCATGGTGCTCATTGCGGGAGGCTACACCGGGCTGGCCTCATCCGAAGCGTTTTGCGTTGAGCGAACCGGGGCGGCCTGCGGTCTTCCATGATCCAGCATGAAGGCAGAAAGCTCGCGGACAAGCACCCCGGTGGCCGTTTACGGTCGCAGTCGAGTCATTAAGACGCAAGTCACCAGCGGCCGTTCCTCGCCGTTTGCCGTCCAATCGAATGAGCAAAGGGAAAACCGCCCCCAACCCATCCTCGCAGTCTCCAGCAGCCGCTCATTCAACGATGAATGACGTCTACAGCGCACACTCCCGCAGCTGCTGCGCGAGCAGACCCGCGTGCGGAGTCAGGGCCGAGAAGTCGCGCGTACAGAGATAAAGCCGCCGCGTGGCCCAGGCCTCCGCCAGCGGCACCACGACCAAGTCGCTGCGCAGTTTTCCGGCGAGCCCATCGGAAAGGATCGAAATGCCGATCCCGGCTTCGACGTGCATGGCCACATGTTCGATGTTGCGCAACTGAATGCGGTAGTCGAGCTGGCGTCCCAGACGCGATGCACGTTCCGCGAGATGGGTTTCGAGCGCCGTGTCTGCCACGCCCACGATTGGCTCACCCAGGATGTCGGCAAAGGCTACGTCCGGCCGCTGGGCGAAACGATGCGACCGGCCGACGACCACGACGAGCTGGTCACGGGCGATCAGATGCGTCTGCAGCGTGCCGAGGTCCGTTATGTCCGCAACGACGCCCAGATCTGCGCGCCTGTCCACGAGCGTCTGGACGATCTCCGCACTGGGCCGCTCCTCCAGGTCGATCGACAGGTCGCGATGCGCTGCCAGAAATCGGCAAAGCTGCGGCGGCAGGAACGCCGCCATGGCGGCGGTGTTGGATAGCAGCCTGATGCGGCCTTTCAAGCCCGTCGCGTAGGTTCGCAGTTCGCCGCGCATCATTTCGACCTGGCCCAAAATCGAACGGGCATGGCGAACCAGCGCGTCGCCCGCAGCGGTAGTGCGCACGCCACGACGGTTGCGTTCCAGTAGCGGCGCGCCCAACGCCGCCTCCATGCTGGCAATGCGTTCACTCACCGACGCGAGCGCAAGATGCATCGTGCGGGCACCTTGTGTCAGGCTTCCGCATTCCACCACGCTCAGGAACAGCCGCATATCCGTTAAATCGAAGCGCATGGCCGAGTGTCATCTCTTCGGAGTTTCCGAAGTCTAGCACCGGAATTGCCAGATTGTGAGAGTGCGACGTGACGACTAACATCGCTTCCATGAACACGATAGTTTTAGTTTTCTGCGCTGGATTGGCGGCTGGGGCGATGAACGCGCTGGCAGGGGGCGGCTCGTTCGTCAGTTTGCCGGCCCTGATTGCTGCGGGCGTGCCTCCGGTTCAGGCGAACACTTCGAGCACGGTCGCGCTGTTCCCGGGTGGGCTGGCCAGCGCGTGGGCCTATCGCGACGAACTGCGGCCGGTGGGCAACGTGTCGCTTCGCGCGCTGCTGGCGACGACGCTCTGCGGCGGCTTTGCCGGCGCGCTGCTGTTGCTGTGGACGTCATCGGCAGCGTTCACGTTCGTACTGCCATGGCTGCTGCTGGTTGCTTCCATCGCGCTCGCGTTCGGGCGGCGCATTGGCGAGGCGTTGCGCGCCCGCTGGCACATTCATGCGAACGCGGTACTGGCTGTTCAGTTCATGCTCGGCGTCTATGGCGGCTACTTCGGTGGCGCGGTCGGGATCATGATGATTGCGATATGGGGACTGCTCGACAACTCCGACCTGAAGCATCTCAACGCGCCGCGCACGCTGCTGGTCAGTGCGGCGAACATGGTGGCGGTACTCGCCTTCATTGTGGCCAACGCGGTGCACTGGCCCGAGACGCTGGTCATGCTGGTGGGCGCAATCATCGGGGGATACAGCGGTGCCCGGATCGGGCGCCGGACGCCGCCGCGCATCATCCGCACCATCACGCTGCTCGTCACCGCCTGCATCACGCTGGCGTTCTTCGTGAAAACGTATGCGCCCCTGCTGCTGCATCGCTAATCAGTGAGGACACCATGCTCTGCGCCTTATTGGAAACGGTGGGAACACTGGCCATTCTGGCCAGTCTTGCGGCACAGTTCCGCAGACCTCGGCAGTAGCGCCCTCGGTATCGATTCGACGCGGCTTGTCGAGAGCCTCCATCAAATGATGGAGGCCAAAACGATCACTCGCGCATACGATCGGAATAGACGACAACGATAACGCTTGAGCGCTGCAAAGTCTGGCAAGGGGTCGAACCAGGGTTCGGATGAACGGGCCGTTTGCAGCACGAGTCAGCCGGTGTCACTAACCCGGAGGTGGGCCATTATGAAGACGCTAGTCCACACAGTTTGCGCGGTCGCCGTCATGGCTGTGCCAATTGCATCGTTGGCGCAGTCGGATGGAGGGCTGACGCGCGCGCAAGTGCAGGGCGAGATCGCTCAGCTACAGCAGGCCGGCTTCAATCCGGCCAACGCGAATACCGTCGACTTTCCCTCCAACATGCCGGCCACCGACGCTAGCGCCGCCGGCCAGGGTAGCGGCTACGGCCCTGCAATGAACGGCTCGTCGCAGATGGGCCATCCGGCCAGCCCGACTGGGATGAAGCCGGTGTTCTTCGGCGGGTCGTAAGCTTTTTTCGTCTGACCAGGACGGGCGATGGAGAGCATGCCGTCTCTCCCTGAGACGGCATGGAGCGTCGTGCCTTGCCCGCTTCGCCCAACTGCGCGGGGCCTGATGGCTCTCGCCGGGGAAGGCGCTGACGGCGGCCGGGACGGAAACGTCGGCGGGAACGTTGTACGCTTATTCTGCATTCCTACCAAATAGCCGATACTGGCCTGTTCGCTCATGCTTTGACAGCGAGCATGCAAGAAGCCTTGTCTGTTTCGACAAGCTTCGCCCCAACGAAGCCAGCGGCTGTTAGTCGTTCGATCAACCCGCCCGGCTGTTGGCCCGAATAAGCAGTGAAACCGAGTGCGACTGCGCCCCGGGTTTTCATGGCACGCCGTATCTCGGCCAGGGCGGTTTCGGAGTCCGGCCAAACCTGCATGGAGTTGATGGCCAGCACCTTGTCGAAGGTGTTGTCTTCGAATGGCAACCGCTCCACTGAGCCGATTCGCAGGCTGACCCGGCCACGAGCGATTGCCGCGGCATTCCGGGCTGTGGCCTGCTCCAGCATTTCCTGTGATGGGTCGATGCCGTCAACATGCCCGGAGGGTGCCGCTGCTGCGAGCAGCTGAATACCCGCGCCGGGCCCAAACCCGATTTCAAGCGCCCGGTCGTTTTCCCGAATCTCGAGAAGGCCGATCGTCCATGCCGCGCACGGTTGGTTCATCCGTGCCATGACTGTGCCGCCGAGCCGGCCGAGGACGCCTTCGGGTCGACCGAACGCTCGCATCAAAACACGCTCGAACGCACCCATGATCGCTTCTCCCATGTTGCATGCGAGAAGTCTATCAGCGCCTCCTGGGCCAGCATCGCCGCCGCCCTCCAGGTGCGGTCGGAATCAGCGTGCGGGAGGTCCCGGAAGCGGCTCGACCGGCTGCGGCTGCGCCCCGGGGTCGACCACCGCGCTCACGCGTGCACGCAACCCGGTTACGCGGCCATCAACGGCAATTGGGCTCGCACTTGCGATCATCGTCGAGCCGGACTGATTGGCGAATACCGGATCTTCGCTCTGTGTGGTGCGCTGGATCGCGTGGCCGCGATATGGATCGAGTTGCATCAGCGTCACCATCAACGATTCCGCAAAGAAGACCTGACCGACATGCGACACGTGCGTGCGCTGCGGGTGCGACGCGCTTGCCGTGCGGACCTTGAAGTGAATGTGGTTGGTGCGCCCGGGATAGTTGCCCGGCACGATGGTCTCGAACGTGACGATGCCCGCGCGATCGGTGTGCTGAATACCGCGCAGGAAGGTCTGGTGGTCGGTGGGCCGCGGCGTGGGCGGCGGACCGGGGTGCCAGCCCGCGGGCGGGCGGCCCGGCGCCTTCGGATCGAAATCGGGCGGAGGCGGGAGTTCCATCTTCGTGTAGCCCGAATAGGCGCCCATCGCATCGCATTGCCATATGTCGACCGCGGCGCCAACGAGTGGGGCACACGTCCTCGCGTCGGCGAGCTCGATATCGAGCGTCAACGGCATGCCCGGCCTGCCCTCCCGGACGTCTCGGCGCACGAGATCTCCGTCGATCCAGTAAGGGCCGACTTCTTGCTCGGGCGTGAGCCGGCAAGGCGCGGCGTTCGCGAAGGCGGCAGGGCTCGCTTCGATGGCCGCAACGGTCGTGCCGACCGCGATCGTCAGTTTGATGAATTCTCGTCGTGACAGGCGTGATGTCATGGTTGTGCTGCATTGCGCGTGATGGCGGGACTTTACCGGAGCCGGCACGCGTGCCGATTACATTTCTATTACGCCTTATTTCGCACCGGCAGGGCGTACTTGTCCTGATTGCCCCGATTTGGCCGGCTATGCAGAAATGCGCATGGAAGCCGTCGTGAATGCTCAAGACGAAGCGATATTGGCTTCCTATAGTCGCTCTCAGCGTCTCGCCCCAGCGCTTTTTCGTGCGGGGCGGTTCGATCGATACCACGCCTATTCTGGAGGAGCCCAACCCGCAGTCGACGCGAACAAGAGAGTCGTGAACCGGCCGCCGCCCCGACCGCACGAAGCGGGCAAGCCCGGCCGGTATGCACGCCACAGCAGTGAACCCATGCTTGCCGACAAAGGAAACAACATGCGTTTTGCGAAGACTCTTACCCCTATCGCAGTTGCCGCTGGAGCACTTCTCGCTATTGCACCGCTCGCCTCGCGCGCGGATACCGTCGTTAAAATCGGTTTTGCCGCGCCGCTCACCGGACCGAACGCCAATTACGGCAAAGACCTGGAAAACGGCGTCAAGATGGCCCTCGACGACGCCAAGGCGCAAGGCGTCAAAATCAACGGTCAGCCCGTCTCGTTCGAACTCGTCGCCGAAGACGATCAGGCCGACCCGCGCGTGGGCGTGCAGGTCGCGCAAAAGCTCGTGGACGAAGGCGTTTCGGTCGTCGTCGGCCACTTCAACTCGGGCACGACCATTCCCGCTTCCGAGCTGTACGAAAAGGCGGGCCTGCCCGACATCGATCCAGCCGCCACGAACCCGGTCATCAGCGGCCGCGGCTTCAAGAACATCTTCATGGTGATCTCGAGCGACGCGCAAAACGCGGGCACCGCGGGCGCCTACGCGGTCACGACGACGAAGGCCAAGCGCATCGCCGTCATCGACGACCGCACGGCGTTCGGCCAGGGCGAAGCCGACGAGTTCGTGAAGGCCGTCAAGGCGCACGGCGGCGAGATCGTCGACCGCGAGTACACGACGAACCAGGCAACGGACTTCAAGACGCAGCTCACGAACATCAAGAGCAAGAACCCCGATCTGATTTTCGTGGGCGCCCTCAATCCACAGGCGGCCGGCATCATGAAGCAGATGGCCCAGCTCGGCATCAAGGCGCAGTACGTAGGCGGCGGCGGCGTGAAGGATGTGGACTTCGTCAAGCTCGCGGGCGACGTGTCCGAAGGCGCCATGGCGTGGGAATACGGCCGTCCGCTCGACAGCACGCCGGTCGGCGCGAAGTTCGCCGACCGCTTCAAGCAGAAGTACGGCGAGGACGTGCTCTCTTACGCGCCGTTCGGCTACGACGCGGCGTGGGCCGCCATCAAGGCGATGCAGGCCGCCAATTCGACCAAGCCCGACGACTATCGCGCGAAGATGCAAAGCATCAACTTCGACGGCATTACCGGCCATATCGCGTACAACGCGAATGGCTCGCTGAAGAACGGTTCGTCCACGGTCTATCAGGTGAAGAACGGCCAGTGGGTGACGGTCAAGACGGTAAGCGGTCTCTGATCGCCCACGCGGACTTCGCCTCGTTCAGGCGAGGTCCGCGTGCAAAGCGAGGGTTGCGCTGCCACTGGCAGCCGCATCTCTAGAAGCTATGCCGGATACCCGCCATGATCCCCAGTTGTCCCGCCCCCGGTGCGGGTGTCGTGCCGCCGCCGCCCTGGCTCACCGTGTAGGCCGCCTTCGCGCTGTTCCACAAATACGCGCCCTGCAGATAAACGGCTGATCGCTTGGAGAGCTGATACGTGCTGCGCAATGCCGCGATCGTGCCGCGCGTGTCGTGATCGCTATTGACGATGTGGTACACGCCGCCATCGACGATAAAGGCCGCCGTCACCGGATACTGTGCCGTGAGATAGAACTGGTCCGTATGCACGTTGGGCGTTTCAGCCGAAACCGTGTCGACGCGCCTGCCCAGCCAGCCGCCGCCGATGCGCAACGCGCCGACATGGCCGTAGCCGTTGAGCTGGATGCGCACGTCGGTGTCGCCCGGGTTCGTCAGCGCGAAGGTCGGCGTGCCGTCGTAGAGGTTCGCCGCCGCGCCCGGGCCCCCGTGCTGTTCGTCCCACGCCGCGGCGACGCCGTAGCCATTGCGGTCGTAGCGCAGCATCGCCGACCATTCGCGGCAAGACTGGGCGCTGCCCGGCACAGGCCCCGCGCAGGTGCCCTGGCCCGGCGAATTGCCGGTGCCGGCCGAATCGCGCCCGAATGACCACGTCGCGCCGAGTGTGAAGCCGCCGTAGCTGCCCTTGTAGACGACCGTGTTGTCGCTGCGCGAGCTTGGCAGGTACTGGTCGAACGAGGCCGTGCCGCCGTAAATGTCCGGTCCGAGCAAATCGGCGTCGGCGATCGCCCAGAACGTCATGGTGTACTGACGCCCGAACGTCAGGCTGCCATAGGGACTGCTCATGCCCACCCACGCCTGGCGCCCGAACAGCCGGCCGCCCTGGTTCAAGGTGCCGCCGCGCATGTTGAAGCCACTCTCCAGCGCGAAAATCGTGGACCACCCTCCCCCCAGCCCCTCGCTGCCGCGCACACCCCAGCGCGAGGGCATTTCGCCGGTAATGCCGGGCATGCGCACCACGCTGTCGCCCGCCGCGTTCGCGTGCGAAACGTATTCGATGCCGGTATCGACGATGCCGTAAAGCGTGACGCTGCTCTGCGCGAACGCCGACGCGCTGAGGCCCGCGCAGGCCAGCCCTGCTGCGATCCGAAGTTTCATGATCTCCGTGTTCTCCTGGTGTTCCGGTCTCGCGGACTCGCCGCCAGCCGGACGTTGTTTTCGATTCGACGCGTAAAAAAAGCCGACACGCAGTCTTGTTACGTGCCGTTTTTTAGGACTCTTGATTGAACAAACTGGCCGACCGGACGCGATGGCGCGGGCCCACGCCATCGTCCGGTCTCAGGAATGGGTCAAATTCGTTGCTGTCCCGCGCGTTTCGGGATATGACGGCCAACCACGGCCAGCGCGATCAGCACCAGCGCCATGGCGGCGCCGAGCATCGTCAGATAGCCCGCCGCGCCGCCTGCGGTAATCACCACCGCTCCGGCAAACGCGCTCAGGATCGCGCCCACGCGGCCGAACGCCAGCGCCGAGGCCGTGCCCGTCGCGCGCACGCCGGTTGGGTAGACGTAGGCACACAGCGCGTACATGGTCGATTGCACCGCGTTGACGAACAGACCGTGCAGGCCGAGACCCGCAATCAGCAAGCCCGTGTGCTGGGTCGCGCCCACGCCGAGCATCACCCAGGCGCTCGCCGCGCCGCCCGCGCAGCACAGCAGGAGCGGCCCGCGCGAGCCGAAGCGCGCAATGGCGAGCGCACACAGCAACGCGCCGATCACGCCGCCCAGGTTGTACGCGCTCAGCCCGTAACCGGCGAGCGAGACGCTCAGACCTTCGCTCGTCAGCATGGCGGGCAGCCAGCTGAATGCGCTGTACACGGCGAGCAGGCACATGAAGAACGCCCACCAGATCGCCACGGTGTCGCGTGCACGGCCGTCGCGAAAGAGCGCCGTGAAGCCCACGTGCTTTTCGGCGCTTTGCTCGCGCGCGTCGGTGAACACCGCATCCGGGGCAACCTCGCGTGCCATGCGGCCGAGCAGGCGCACGAGTTCGGGCCAGCGCTTCGGGCGGCGTGCGAGAAAGCGCGGCGACTCGGGCAGCGCCACGAGCAGCACGAGGGCGAGCACGAGGGGCAGCACGCCGCCTGCGAAAAAGAGCCCGCGCCAGCCGTACACCGGCAGCACTTGCGCCGCGAAAATACCCGCCAGCATGCCGCCGAGCGGCACGCACACGATGGTTGCCGTCACCGCAAACGTGCGAAGGCGCGCGGGCGTGAATTCGGCGGTCATCGTCGTCGAACTCGGCAGCGCGCCGCCAATGCCGAAGCCGGCAATGAAGCGCAGCGCAGCGATGGCCGCCACGTTCGGCGCGAGGCCGATCGCGCAGGTCGCGGTGCCGAACACGAGCACGCTGCCCACCACGGCCCAGCGGCGTCCGAAGCGATCCGCGAACAGGCCGGCGAATGCGCTGCCGAAGCCCATGCCGACCAGCCCCGCCGCCACGACGGGTGCGAACGCATTGCGCGTGATGCCCCACTCCTTGATCAGCACCGGAATCGCGAAGCCGATCAACTGACTGTCGAAGCCATCGACGACGATCGACAGGGCCGCCAGCACCACGGCGATTTTCTGCAGCGTGGAATATGCGCCTTCGTCGAGCGTGCGGCCGATATCGACCGTGCCGCCGGCGATGGCGGCGCTCTCCCGCGGCGTCGCTCCCGAAGCGGGGGCGGGCGTGGCATAAGTCATGAATTGTCTCCTTTGCTGCGCTGTGAGCGCGCAGTCATTCGTTTGTCATGGTGCTGCGACGTTGATTGGCTAGTTCATACGGATTCCTTTGCATCGACGAGGCGCACGAGTTGCAGCAGCGCCGCCGTATTCGGCACGGCGATACCACGCATGCGCGCGGCCTCGACGACCGCGCCGTTAATGGCCTCGATCTCGGTCTTGCGCCCCGCGAGCACGTCCTGAAGCATCGAAGGCCGATGCGCGCGGTGATGCGCGAGCGCCTGCCGCACGTTGTCGGCCACATGCGCTTCGTTCACGGCCACGCCGTGCGCGTGCGCCACCGCCGCGACTTCCGCGACGATCTTGAGCGCGAGCGCTTCGCCGTCCGGCACGTTGGTGAGTTCGCCGACGGTGCAGCCCGTCACCGCGCACAGGCTGTTGAGCGCCGCGTTGAACGCGACCTTCTCCCAGATCGCGGCCCAGACATCGGCGTCCGCGGTGCAGGCGAGGCCGGCGTCGTTGAGCGCCTGGACCGTGCGGGCAAGCATCGGCGAATGCGCGCCGTCCGCGCTCATGAGGCGGATCACGCCCTGGCCGTGCGAACTCACGCGGCCAGGACCGCTTTTGTCGGCAGGCCAGGTCGTCACGCCTATCATCACGCGAGCCGGGTCAGCGAACCGCGCGAGACGCTCGGCGTTGCCGAGGCCGTTCTGCAGCGAAAGCAACGCGGTTTGCGGCCCGAGCACGGCGTGCGCCGCGCCGAGCGCCACCTGCGTGTGCAGCGTCTTGGTGAAGACGATCAGGAGATCGACTGGCGTGGTCGCCGCCTCCGGCCGTAACGCTTCGAGATTCGTGACGACGCGCTCGCCCGCATCGGTCGTGAGCCGCAGACCGCTTTCGTTGATCGCGTTCAAGTGAGCTTCATCGACGTCGAGCAGCGTGACGCGATGGCCCGCAACCGCGAGCAGGCCGCCGAACAGCGAGCCCATCGCGCCCGCGCCGAGTATGGCGATATGCATGGCGCGCCCTTAGAACGGATAGTGGCGCGGCGCCGTCTGCAGCGTGATCCAGCGCAGTTCGGTGAATTCGGCAATCCCCGCCTTGCCGCCGAAACGCCCAAAGCCGCTCTCCTTCACGCCGCCGAACGGCATCTGCGCTTCGTCGTGCACGGTCGGCCCGTTGATGTGGCAGATGCCCGATTCGATGCGCTGCGCGACGCCCCACGCACGCGCCGTATCGCGGCTGAACACCGCCGACGAAAGCCCGTACGCGTTGTCGTTCGCGCAGGCAATCGCGGCGTCCTCGCCGCGCACACGCACGATGCCTTTCACGGGGCCGAACGATTCGTCGTGGTAGAGGCGCATCTCGGGCGTGACGTGGTCGAGCAGCGTGGCGGGCATGAGCGTGCTGTCGGCCTTGCCGCCGCATACGAGCGTCGCGCCTTTGGCGAGCGCGTCGTCGATCAGCGCGTTGCAGCGCTCCACGGTGCTCATGTCCACCACCGAGCCGAGCACGACCGGACCCTTGCGCGGATCGCCCAGGGGCAGCGCGCGGGCGCGCTCGCCGAGACGCGCGACGAAGGCGTCGGCAATGCTGTCGTCGACGATGATGCGCTCCGTCGACATGCAGATCTGCCCGGAATTGGCGAACGCGCCGAACGCGGCCGCGTGCGCTGCCGCTTCGATATCGGCGTCGTCGAGCACGACGAGCGGCGCCTTGCCGCCCAGTTCGAGCACCGATGGCTTCAGATAGCGCGCACAGGTTTCGGCGATGATGCGGCCCACGCGCGTGGAGCCCGTGAAGTTCACGCGGCGCACCTTCGGGTGCGCGATCATGGCTTCGACCACGTGCGCCGCATCGGCGGGCGCGTTCGTCACGAAGTTGACGGTGCCGCGCGGCAGGCCCGCCTCCTGCATCGCCGCGACGATGAGACCGTGCGTGGCCGGGCAGATCTCCGAGCCCTTGAGCACGACGGTATTGCCGCACGCGAGCGGCAGCGCGATCGCGCGCACCGCGAGGATCACGGGCGCATTCCACGGCGCGAGGCCGAGCACGACGCCCGCCGGCTGGCGCACGCCCATGGCGAGGCTGCCGGGCACGTCGGAGGGAATCAGCTCGCCGCCGATCTGCGTGGTGAGCGCGGCGGCCTCGATCAGGCCCGCCGCCGCGAGATGCACGTTGAAGCCCGCCCAGATGCCCGACGCGCCGGTTTCCGCGGCCATCGCGGCGGCGAACGCTTCGGCCTTCGCTTCGAGCGCGTGCGCGGCCCGGGTCAGCAGCGCACGCCGCTCGCTCGGGCCCATGGCTGACCACACCGGAAATGCGGCGGCGGCGGCATCGACGGCGGCCACGGCATCTTCCACTGTGGCCGCGGGCGCGCGGCTCGCCACCGTGCCGTCGAGCGGATTGCGGCGCTCGAACGTCGCCCCGTTGCGTGCCTGCACCGCTTCGCCGTCGATCAGCATCGTTACGGTTTGCATGTCCTTTTTCCTCGCTTTACGTGAATTCGATGGGTTGCGCGCGCACCGTTCAGGCGACGAGCATCTCGACCAGCTTCGGGCCCTGCCCGGCCAGCGCGCGGCCAAGCGTATCGCGCAACGGCCCCGCCTCGCTCACTCGCACACCGGGGCAGCCCATGCCCGCGGCCAGCGTGACGAAATCGAGCCCTGGCAGATCGGTGCCCTGCACGGGGTCGGTCGGCGCGAAACCGAACACCGGCGCGAAGTCCTGCAGCGCGGCGTAGCGCGTGTTGTTCAGGATGACGAAGGTAATCGGCAGCTCGAACTGCACCGCGCTCCAGATCGCCTGGATCGAGTACATGCTGGAGCCGTCGCCGATCAGCGCGATCACGCGCTCGCCAGGCTTGGCGAGCGCCACGCCCACGGCAGCGGGCATGCCGTAGCCCAGGCCGCCGCTGTCCATCGTGAGGAAGGTGCCGGGGCGCTCGTAGGGCAGATACGTCTGCATCACCGGGCGCGAGCTGGGCGCTTCCTCGACGACGGTCGTGCCCGCGTCGCGCACTTCGGCGAGCGTTTGCAGCGCATAGGCGACCGACATGCGCTCGCCCGTCACTGCGGGCGGCATGGCGCGCGGCGGCACGGCGCGCGGCGCGGGCATCGCACGCTCGACGGCCGGCGCGGGCCGCTCCAGCAGATCCAGCACGCCCAGCCTCACGTTGCCCACGGCGGCCATGCCCTCGGGCGTCCACGCGGCGGTGTTTGGATCGTCGATCAACTGGCACAGCGCGGCGCCCGGCGGCACGTGCGGCCCGTGGCCCTCCACGTGATATGTGAAAGCCGGCGCGCCGATCGCGAACACGAGATCGTGCCCGCCGAGCAGCTCGACGATGCGCTCGCGCATGGCCGGCAGAAAGCCCGCGAACAGCGGATGCTTTTCCGGGAAGCTGCAACGGCCCGTCATGGGGGCGACGAATACGCGCGCACGATGGCGCTCCGCGAGCCGCACCACTTCGTCGGCCGCGCCCGCGCGATCCACCGCGCCGCCCACCACGAAGGCGGGGCGCGCGCACGCGTCGAGCGCTGCGCCGATGTTCGCCAGCATCGCGGGCTCGGGGCGCGTGGTGTGCGCGAGCGAGCGCTCGGGCACGCGTTCGGCCGGCTGGTCCCAGTCGTCCACGGGAATCGACACGAACACCGGACCGCGCGGCTCCTGCATGGCAATCGCATAAGCGCGCGCGATGGCGAGCGGCACGTCCTGCGCGCGCGCCGGCTCGATGCTCCACTTCACATAGGGCTTGGGCAGCTCGGTGGCCTGGGTGGCCGCGAGAAATGGGTCGAACGGCAAGATCGAGCGCGCCTGCTGGCCCGCCGTGACGACGAGCGGCGTGCGGTTGCGAAACGCCGTGAAGAGGTTGCCCATGGCGTTGCCCACGCCCGCCGCCGAGTGCAGGTTCACGAGCGCCGCGTTGCCGGTGGCCTGCGCATAGCCGTCGGCCATGCCGACCACGACCGCTTCCTGGAGGCCGAGCACGTAGCGGAAGTCGGCGGGAAAGTCGCGGAACATCGGCAGCTCGGTCGAGCCGGGGTTCGCGAAGACCGAGGTCATGCCCACGCGGCGCGCGAAGTCGATGACCGCGTCGCGCACGGTAAAGGCGCCGCCGGGCGCCGCGGTGTCCTGCTTCTGCTGGTTCTGCTGAGGCGCGCTGCCAGTCATACAAGGCCTCCTGTCGAAAAAGCGCGTCGTTCAATGGAGGATCATTATCGCGACGCTACGGGTAACCGAAAATTGCGGATTTCGCCAAAAGGCATTACCTTTGGGCATGACTTACAACCTCCAGCAACTGCAGGCGTTCGCGACCATCGTCTCCGCGGGCAGTCTCGGGCGCGCGGCGGAAACGCTGCACGTGACCCAGCCCGCGCTCTCGCGCGCGATCCGCCGGCTCGAGGAGCAGGTGGGCGCGCCGCTTTTCGAGCGGCATTCGCGCGGCATGCACCTCACCGCCGTGGGCGAGGCGCTCCTGCCGCACGCCATCCTGCTGCAGCGCGAAGCCGAGCAGGCGCGCGAGGAAATCGACGCCATGCGCGGCCTCGCGCGCGGCACGATCCGCGTGGGCGCGGTGGGCAGCATTGCGAGCCTCGTACTGCCGCTCGCCGTGAGCGGCGTGCTGCGGCGCTGGCCGGGGCTGCGCGTCGAAATTCTCGAAGGCGTGTGGGACCGGCTCGCGGACGCGCTCGTCAAACGCGAGATCGATCTCGCGCTCAGCATGGCCGTGCCCGATACCGACGAAATCGCAGCGATCAGCGATTGCCGCTGGGAGGATTCCAGCTACGTGGTGGCGGCGCACGATCATCCGTTGCGCGCGAAGCCCGACCTCACGCTCGCCGACACCCTGAACGAGCAATGGGCGATTCCGCCGCGCGGCACGGCGCCGTTCGAGCATATGGAGCAGGTCTTCGCGGCGCAAGGGCTGGGCTTGCCGAACGTGGTGGTGCAAACGCGCTCGATCACGGCGCTCAAGAGTCTCGTGGCGCGCTCGGGGTTCCTGAGCTGGATGGCATCGACGATGTACCTCACGGAAAGCAAGGCGGGTGTGTTCGATACGCTGGACATGCCGGGGGTAGAGGGCCGGCGCATGCTCACCGCGTTTCGCCGGCGGCACGGCATTCTGCCGAGCCCGGCAGTGAAGCTGCTGGAGCAGTTGCGCACGTTGACGGCGGTGCCGCACTAACGGCGTTCGTCACTCCTCGCGCAAGAGACGCCCCGCGTTCGCGATCACCACGAACGTGCCCACGTTATGCAGCACCGCGCTCGCCACGGCGCTCAACACACCTAGCGCCGCCAGCGTGATGACGGCCACCGTCCACGCGAGCCCGATCGCCGCATTCGCCGTCGCAATGCGCCGGCAGCGCCGTCCGAGGCGCACGCTGTCCGGCACGCGGCGCAGGTCGTCGGCGAGCAGCACGATATCGGCGGCCGCCACGGCGATATCGATGCCGCGCTCGCCCATCGCCACGCTGGTCGCGCCGGCCTTGATCGCGAGCACGTCGTTGAGGCCGTCGCCGACCACCATCGGGCGGCGCCCCGCGCCGATCTCGCCCAGCACATAGTCGAGCTTGTCGTGCGGCAGCGCATGCGCCACCACGGTGTCGATGCCCACTTCGGCGGCCACGCGGCGCGCCACACGCTCGCGGTCGCCCGTGAGCAGCGTCGCACGCTCGATGCCGAGCGCACGCAGCCCGTCCAACGCTTCGCGGGCTTCCGGGCGCACCGTGTCGGCAAAACCGAACCATGCGAGCAGACGGCCATTCAGCGCGATGCCTGCGCATGGGCCGTCCAGCTCCGCAGGCGTGGGCGGCAGCACGCTCACATATTGTGCGAGCAGGTCATGGCGGCCCAGCACGGCCTCGCCTTCCGGCACCGTCGCGAGCACGCCGAGTCCGCGCATCTCGCGCGCGTGCGGAGGCGGCGCGGTGTGCGTCGTTCCCGGCGCGCCGTAGCGCAACAGCGCGCGACACACCGGATGCGCGCTGACCTGGGCGAGCTGCACGGCCAGCGCCAGCGTGCCGGCTTCGTCCGCGCCCGGCTGCAGCACCACCGTCGTCACGCGTAACTCGCCGTGCGTGAGCGTGCCCGTCTTGTCGATCACCAGCGTATCGATTTCGGCCAGCGCGTCGATAAAGGCGGCATTCCTGAACAAGATCCCACGCCGCGCGCCCGCCGCAATGCCGGCGATCGCGGTGGAAGGCGCCGCCAGCACGAGCGCGCATGGGCACGCGGCGACGATCACCGCCAGCATGGCCGAAGCGTTCGCGCTCACGAACCACACGATCGCCGCGATCAGCAGCACGAGCGCGAGGTAGGCGTCCATATAGCGTTCGAGCGCCTGCGTGATGGGCGGCTTCGCGGCCTCCGCACGCTGCATCAGCTCGACAACCTTGCCCAGCGTCGAGGCCTTGCCGACGTGTGTGATCTCTACGCGCAGCGGGCCGTCCAGATTCATCGCGCCGCCGAAGACGCGCGCGCCCTCGCCCGCGTCCTGCGGCAACGATTCGCCCGTGATCGGCCCGTTGTCGATGGCCGAGCGGCCGTGCCGCACGATGCCGTCCGCGGGCACGCGCGAGCCGGGCAGCACATCGACGACGTCGCCGGGACGCAGCGCGTCATAGGGCACGGTCTCGATCGCGCCCGCAGCGCTCACGCGCCGCACGTCGCCGGCAGTGAGGCGGCCTAGCGCCCGGATCGCCTCCTGCGAGCCGAGCACGCTGCGCTCTTCGAGCGCGTGGCCGAAGGTCATCACGATGGGCAGGAGCGCGGCCGTCGTCATGTCGCCCACGGCCCACGCGCCCAACATGGCGAGCGCGATGAGGCGGTCGGTCACGCCGTGCAGACTCGGTGTTCTGAGGCTGCGCCACGCGCCCGCGAACACGGGCGGCGCGACCACGAGCGAGGCGACCGCCGCCAGCACTTGCGCGAGCGTGGCGTCGCCGCTCGCCAGATGCGGCCACGCGAGCGAGAGCAGCAGCAATGCGCCCGCGAACAGCGCGAGCAACGTGTGGCGCGTGATGGCGCGGCGCTCGGCGTCCGACATGACGAGCGTGGCGACGGATTGCCCTGCGTGACCTTCGTGACCTCCGTGCCCTTCGCGCGCAAGGTCGGGTGCGGACGCCGATCTGGCTTCCTGTGCGGCGCCGGGCGCGCGCTGACTCGCCGGCGTGTCGTATGGCGTGGTCATGGCGCGCGCCCCGGCAGCACCAGGCTCGATGCGTCGTTGGGGTCGAGCGTCGTCACGCGCGCGGCGTGCGCGAGCACCGTCTGCACGCGGTCGCGATACGCGCGCGCGAGCAGCCCCGGATCGTGGTTCGCGCCGAGCGCCGCTTCGAGCTGCGCGATCGTCGAGGTTTCCGACTGCGCCGTCGCCACGCGCTCCGCCGCGCTGGCTTGCGCGTCCTGCACGATGCGGTCGGCGCTTTGCTGCGCGTGCTGCCGCGTCTTTTCCGCGAGCGTGCGCGCCTGCGCGACATCGCGTTCGGCGTTCTGCAGCGAAGTCAGCACCGCGTTGAACGCATCGACAGCCGAGGCCGGAAACGACGCTTGCAGATCCATGCGCGAGACCTCGATGCCGAGCCCCGCATGTGCGGCAGTCAGCGCGTCGAGCTGACGCTGGACTGCGCGCGCGAGATCGCTGCGCAATTGCTCGCGGCGCGCGGCCATCTGCTGATCGGCGGCCACCATCTCCGGGCGCGCGACGAGGATCGAATCGAGGTCGCGTTGCGCGGCGGTTTGCGCGACCGCAGCCGAGACGATGCGCTCGAGCGCGGCGTCGAGATGCTCGAGCTGCAACGCATACGCGTACGGGTCGCTCACCCGGTAGAACAGCGTCGCGCTCACCTGCACGACGCCGTTGTCGCCCGTGAGCACGTAGCCGGAACCCGCGAGCGCGTCGCTGGCATCGCTCAATTGCGCGGGCGCCCCCGGATCGCGCGTGAGCGAGACGATGCGCCTCTCGAGCACGCGCTCGCTGCCCGGCACGAGCAGCACCGTTTCGAACGGCCGCGGCAGCGCAACTAGCAGCCCCGCACCCTGGCTGCGCACGTAGGCGCCAAAGCGCATCACGACGGCGCTGCTGTCGGCGGGAATGCGGCGCACGTTCGACGTGGCCCACGCGAGCGCGGCCAGCACCGCCAGCGCCGCCACGAACCAGAATGACAGACGCACCGCCTGTGCGCCGGGCCCGAGCGCCGGGAAATTGTCGCTCGCGCTCATGGCGTGCGCCCGCGTGTATGCGAAGTGGTTGCGGGCGCAACGACTGCACCCGACGGCGCCGTGGCCGCACCGAGCCCGGGCGGCCCCTGCACCAGCGCGCGGAACGGCGCGGCGTCGGTGCGCAGGATCAGGTTCGTGTTGCTGTTGACGACCGTCCCGAGCGTGTCGAGCGAGCGCAGCATCGTGTAGAGCTGCGGATCGGCGGCGTAGCTCTTGCCGTAGATCGCCGCTGCATCCTTGCGCGATTGCGCCTCGATATCGGCGGCTTTCACGTTGGCGTCTGCGATCAGCACGCGCGCGTCGCGATCGGCGTCCGAGCGGATCTGCGCCGCTTCGCGGAGGCCTTCGGCCGTGCGCTGCGCGGCCACGGTCTCGCGCTCGGCGCGCATGCGATCGACCGTCGCGGCCAGCGTCACGGCGGGCAGCGTGAGACGCTCGAGACCCACCTGCACGACGTGCACGCCATAGGCCGCATACACCTGCGCATCGACCTGGCGGCGCAGCGCCTCTTCGAATGCGCCGATGCGGACCTGCGACGGATCGGTGTTCACGAGCGACGCGAGATCGAAGCCGGCCGACGTGGTCTGCAAGGCCGAGCCGACCAGTGAGCGAATCTGGCGCGCGGCTTCGTCGGGTTCGTTGCGCACCGCGCGCACGAAGCGGCCAATGTCATTCGCGTTGGCGGGCACGCGCCATGCCACATACGCCTGCACGATGATGCGCAGACCATCGCGCGTGCCGACGTCCTGCAGGCCGCTCGAGGTCGTGTGCAGGCGCAGGTCCACCGGCACCGCGGCCTCGATGGGCGCGGGCAGGCGCCACGCGAGGCCGGGCCGCAGCAGCACGCGCACGGGGTCGCCAAAGCGCGTGACGACGGTGGCCTCGCCCTCGCGCACCTGCACGACGCTCGCCACGATGAGCGCGACGATCACGCAGAACAGCGCGAACGCCACGCGCAACGCAAAACGCCGGGGATTCACGGGCGCCAATCCAGCTGAGCCACCGGAGCCGCCCGCGCCGTGGTCATGATGATGATGAGAATGCGCATCGCCGTGCGTATGCAAAAGGCTCACGTTCGAATCACCTTGCTCTGTCTATGGGGTAACGGGTTACCACGCCTTCTTCATGCCTGCCGCCGTGGCCGGGCTCAACGTGCGCAGGTCGATCGTCGCGCGGCTGCCACTCGCGAGCCGGTCGTCGATCACGGTCACACTCGCGTTTTTCAGCCCTTTCTGCAGGCTGTGCAAGTAATACTCGAAGCCGAACGCCGGGCCGCCGAGCTGCTGCGCTATCACATCGGCGTCGAAGCCGATCTGCTGCGCGCGCGCGGCGGCAAGCGTATCCGCCGCGTTCGCGCTGCCCAGCGCGACGGTCTCGATCGCCTGCTGCTGCGCTTGCCCGAGCGCGGCTGCCGCAAAGCCGTGCGCCTGCACCACACTGGCCTGCGCGCGAATCTGCGCGGCCTGCACCCCGTGATACGCGGCGGCCGCGCCCGCGGGCGGATGCACACTCTCGATCACCACGGCCACGACCTCGATGCCACTCGCGAGCCGGTCCAACTCGTGCTGCACGGCGCCGCGCAACGCACCGGCCATGGCCGTTTGCGGCGTGTCGAGCAGCGACGGCAGCGTACGCGACGCGAGGTAACGCACGACCTCGCGGTTCGCGATCGAGCGCACCGTGTCGGCCATGTCGACCGCTCGATAGAGCGAGGCGCGCGCCGCCGCGTCCGTAAGGCCGACTCGATAATCGAGCCGCACGTCCGCGCTCACGATCTGGAACGCCTGCTGGGCGCCGCTCGTGCCCGCGATCACCTGAGTCGTCTCCCAGGGATGCGCCACGTCCCAGAGGCGGTTCAATTGCGCGGGCGTGTCGCCATCCGCGGCAACGGCGGGCGCGGCGCGGCTGCTGTCGTTCGCGCTGCCCGAGACGATCAGTTGATGGACCGCGCCGTTGTCGATCACGCGCACGCGGCCGAAGGGCCAGGGCAGGCCCACATGGAGGCCCGGCTGCCACACGGCGACCGGTGCGCCGAAGCGCTCGTACACGGCGCGCTGATCGGGGCCGAGAATCGTCACGCCGCCGAGTAGCCAGCCCGCCGCCACCATGGCCACCAGCGCGCCTGGCAGGAGGCGAACGAAGCTCTGGAGCGCCCAGTTCTGCCGCAGATCGATGCCATAGCGCATACGCAATTGGGCATTGAATGCGGCGACCGGACGTGCCTGCACGCTCAGCACGCCCGCGATGCTGCTATGCAGGAAGCGGCCCTCGTCGGGCATTGCCAACGCGGCGTGCAGCGCACGCAGACCGAGTTCGACAGCAATCGCGCCAGAAAGCAGGGCGACGATACGCACGAGCCACGTAAGCGCATCGCCCGCATAAGCCAGCGACGCCACCGATGCCGCCATACTCAACGCGGCAGCGAGCACGACGCGCAACAGCCCGGCGAGCGCGGCGGATTCGCGCGACTGCGCGGCGCGCTGCGCATGGAAGCGCTCGGCCACGAGCGCGGCAAACGCGATGACGAGCGCAGCGGCTCCCGCGACGAGAAAAGGTGCGGATGCACGTTGCGAAACCGTTGGCGCCAAGGCGGGAGACGTCCACGCAGAGATGGCGAACGCGAGCGAAACGAGTGCGGCGAACGGCGCGATCCACGCTTGCCACGGAAGCGACTGCAGCAGGCCGCGCATGTCGGCGGCCTCCGAATTGCGCTGGAACGCGAGGCGCAAAAGGCGCAGCGAAGTCTTCGAGACCGGTTCGCCGGCTGGCGCGCGCGCCGCCAACAGCCGCGCGCCGAAGACGACGATGAAGAGATTGAGGCACGCGCTCGACATCACGGCGCATAGGCGCGCATCGAACGGCAGAGCAGAAGCGAAGGCGAGCGCGCCGAACACGCAAGCCAAGCCCAACGCGGACCAGCCAAGCCTCGTCTGGCCCGCACGACCGCCGAGCCAGCCATAGCCTTCGCGGTGGTCGCGCGATACGCGATGCATCATCAGCAATCCTTACATGCAAATTACATGAAACAGGCCCGCGCGTGGCGACCACCGATCGCGCGATGCTGAAATTCGCGCGCCCAATGTAGCGCGCTCAAAACCGAAACTCAATATAACTGGGCTCGTGCATCCGTGCCCCACTATTTAGCCGATTCGGAGCACAATACCTTCAGTCAATTTAGTCTGCTTTCCGGACGCGAGCGGCCCCTCACGCTGTCACGCCACGATCACCATTCTCGAGCTGCGCATCAACCCAATAGTCATCATATGGACGGCTTGCTGATCGGTCCGGCAACACGCAGGCAGGCGCTCTTCGCCAGCGTATGCGCATTTGCGATCCTCCTCACGCTCGCGCTCGCGGCGCCGCATGCGCGCGACACTTTGCCTGGCATCGCCCCGTTTATGCCGATGTGCGCGCTCACGGTGTTCACCACGTCGAGCATCGCGGCATTCCTGCTGGGCGCGCGTTTCGCGGCTACGCGCGTGGCCATGCTCGCCGCGCTGGGTGGCGCCTACGCGTTCACGGCCATTACCGTCGCACTGCAGCTATTGATGTTTCCTGGCGTGTTCGCGCGCACGGGGCTGCTCGGCGCGCTCCCGCATAGCGCGGCATGGATGTGGGTGTTCTGGCACGCGGGCTTTCCCGCGCTCGTCATCGTGGCCGAACTGGTGAGAAAGCGCCTGCCCGCCCCGCCGTTCGCCCGCGAACGTCTCGACGCGCGCGGCTGGCTGCTGATCGCGGGCCCGGCGGCGGTCGCCGCCCTGCTCGGCGTGCTCGTCACGCACGTCGATCTCGCCGCGCCGTTTCGCGACGTTGCGAACGCTGCGCCGGCCGCTGCTTCCTCGCCGGCGTCGGCCATCGCGAACAATCTCGCGGGCTTGGTGATTTGCGCGCTCAACCTGATCGCCATCGCACTCGTGCTGCTCAAGGGACGGCTGCGCCTCGTGCTCGATTTGTGGATCGTGGTGGCGCTGCTCGCCTCGCTCGTCGACGCCGCGCTCAATACGCTCAGCATCGAGCGCTTCACGGTGGGCTGGTATGTCGCGCGCGTGTTCAGCATGTTCGCGCCAGGCGTGCTCGTGTGCGTGCTCGTGTGGGAAGTGACGGCGCTCTATCGCCAGCTCGCGGAAGAACACGCCACGCTGATCCGCGCCTCCGCACGCGATGCGCTCACGCGTGTCTACAACCGCAGCTATTTCGACGAGCAGTTTCGCCAGGCCTTCGAGCGCGCCGCGCGTAGCGGCCAGCCGCTCTCGCTCGTGATGCTCGATGTCGATCACTTCAAGCACTACAACGACGCCTTCGGCCATCTGCACGGCGACGCCTGCCTCGGCGCCGTAGCAGGCGCGCTCGCCGCCACGCTTGCGAGCACGCTCCACGCGCCAGGCGGCTTCGTCGCGCGCTATGGCGGCGAAGAATTCGCGCTCGTCCTGCCCGATACCGGCGCGGACGAAGCCGCGGCGCTCGCCGAACGCGCACGCGCCGCCGTCGAGCAGCTCGGCATTCCCTCTCCCGCCGCAGGCGGCCTCGTCACGGTGAGCGCGGGCTGCGCCACGCGCGACGCGATCGTTGCGTCGTCCCCCAATGCGCTGATCGAAGCCGCCGATGCCGCGTTGTATGCGGCCAAACACGCCGGCCGCAACCGCGTGAGCCACACAGGCGCGAGCATCGCGTAAAGCGTGCCGATTCGTTGCCGCTTGCGTTGGAATAAGCGGCATTGCGAAGCGCGGCATTGCCATAAGCGCAACGCATTTGGGTTTCAACCAGGTGCTTCCATGTCAATGCATCAATAAAGTGCGTGCTATGGCCTGTATCGGCATTTGCATACGTCGCGCGCAACCCATGCAAAGACATCGACGCAGGCACATTTTGTTCCCTACACGCTTTCAAAATGTAATGAGGAATCGGGATGTCCATTGAAAAATCGGCGGAAATTGCCGCCCGCTTCGACCGACTGCCGCCGTCGCGCACAGTCTGGTCGATGGTGATTCTGCTGTCGCTCGGCGGCGTATTCGAGTTTTACGACCTCTTCTTCACGGGCTATGTCGCGCCCGGCATGGTGCATTCGGGTCTTTTCACACCGGAATCGCTCGGCTTCTTTTCCGCGCTCGGGCCGCTCAAGGTGGCCGGCTTCGGCACCTTCGTGTTCTCGACCTTCGCCGGGCTGTGGGTCGGCGCGCTCGCGTTCGGCCAGGTCGCCGACCGGTTCGGGCGGCGCATGATCTTCACGTGGTCGCTGATCTGGTACATCGTCTGCACGGCGATCATGGCGTTTCAGACGAGCGGCCAGGCGCTCAATATCTGGCGCTTCATTGCCGGCATCGGCATTGGCATCGAGCTCGTGACCATCGACACGTACATTTCCGAGTTGATCCCGAGCGGCGAGCGCGGCCGCGCCTATGCGGTCAACCAGTTCATCACGTTCAGCGTGGTGCCCGTGGTCGCGTTTCTCGCCTATATCCTCAAGGACACGCATCCCATCGGCCTCGACTACTGGCGCGTGGTGATCCTGATCGGCTCGGTGGGCGCGGTGGTGGTGTGGTTCCTGCGCCGGAGCATTCCCGAAAGCCCGCGCTGGCTCGCGCGTAATGACCGCGAGGACGAAGCGGAACGCATCGTCGCCGACATCGAGCGGCGCGTTGCCGCCGAAACGGGCACGGCTTTGCCGCCGCTCGGGCCGATCTCGCTTGAAAAGGCCGGGCGCGGCTCGCTTGGCGAAATATTGCGTGCGCCGTATTTGCGGCGCACGGTGATTCTGTCGATTTTCAACATGGCGCAGGTGATCGGCTTTTACGGCTTCGCCGCATGGGTGCCGACGCTGCTGATCGCCCGTGGCGTCCACATCACGCAAAGTCTTGCGTACGCCTTTGTGATTGCCATCGCCAATCCATTCGGACCGCTGATTGGCGTGTGGTTCGCCGACAAGCTGGAGCGCAAGACGCAGATCGTCGGCGGCCTCCTCATCATGGCGATCGTGATTACGCTATTCGCGCAAGCCACGCAGCCGTGGGTCCTGATCGTGCTGGGCGTGCTGTTCACGCTCGCTTCGAACGTGATGTCGTACGCCTATCACGGTTATCAGGCCGAGCTTTACCCTACGCGTATCCGCGCTCGCGCCGTCGGCTTCGTGTATTCGTGGAGCCGCATTGCCGCCGCGTTCGCGGGGCTCGCCATCGGCATCCTGCTCCATCATTACGGTGTGCCTGGCGTAGCGGTGTTCATTGGCGCTTCGATGGTCGTGGGCATCGTGATGATTCTGCTTGGACCGGTGACGCGCGGGCTCTCGCTCGAAGCGATCAGCCATTGAGTCAGGTGATCGTCAAAACAGGACGTGCGATTTGACGATCATTTGTACGGCTGCGGCCAGCACGCACACGAGCACGACCACGCGAAACGCGAGCGGATGCAGGTTGTCGCGCAACGGTCGAATGAGCAGCATGCCCGCGATGGCGGGCACGCTGGCCGCCGCCGAAATCGCGAGATCGACGAGATTGGCGTGCGCGCCGTGGCTGAACGCCGTGATGAGCGTGATGACCGAAACGACGAGAATGATCGCAATCTGTTTTGTGAAGACGCGGCCCGTGGCGCCCGACGCGATCAGATACATGGCGAGCAACGGCCCCGGCACGGCGGCGATGCTCTCCATGAGCGCCGCCCCAAAACCGAGCACGAAACCCACTGGCTTCGCGAGCGCAGGCGCGAGTTTGAAACGCGGCGAGACGAGCAAAAGCAACGCCGCCACGATCAACGCCACGCCCGAGGCCGCCTGGGCGTGATGCGGCTCCAGCGCGATCAGCACCGACACCCCAATCACATTGCCGATTACGGTGCCAATCAATGGCGCCGCGATATTGCGCACGGTAGGCAGCATTTCGCCCCCCTCCAGCGCCTGCGGAATATTGCCGAGAATGATCGGCATGGACAGCAGCAGCACCGCTTCCTTGACCGGCAAAAAAAGCGTGACGATGGGCATGGCCACGAGCGGCACGCCAATGCCGGTCACGCCCTTCACCATACCGCCCAGCACGAGCGCAACCGCAATGCCGAGCAATTGAAGTAGGTCGAGCGACTGCAGATGGGGCGCGAGAAGGCCCGAGGAAAATGAAAGGCCGGACATCGGTGACAATCAGGGCAATAGGCGCGCGTCGTTTCGCGCCGCTCATGTGAAAATGGCCGCGGGCGTCGAAACGCCGGCGCGGCCACCGGTTCGCAAGCGAATATCGCTTATGCGCTTTTCTCAGCGGCTTTATTAAGCAGCCGCTGCGGCTTGTGCCGGCTTTGCGGCAGTTCTACGGCCCGCCGTTTTACGCGCCGCCCGTTTTGCGGGTGCGGCTTTCTTCGCGGGCGCGGCCTTGGCGCGCTTCGCCGCGGTCTTTTTCACCGCCGCCGCATTGGCGCGCGGTTTGCGTGCGACCTTGGTAGCGGCCTTCGTAGCGACCTTTGCCGCGCTGCCGTCGATCAGGAATTTCGAACGGTCTTTCACGTCGCGAATCCATGCCGGCGCACGGCCGCGGCCGGTCCACGTGGCGCCCGTTTTCGGATCGGCGTATTTGGCTGCAACAGTGCGCTTTGCACCGGCGGCTTTGACGCCTTTACCAGGCTTGCGGCCGCGCTTCTTGCCGATAAAACGGTCGATGTCGGCCACGCTCAGGCCATGTCTGGCCATCAGATCGCGAATTTTCGTGAGACCGACCGACGCTTGTTTTTCCACGATCGATTCGGCCTGCTTTTGCAGCTTTGCGATCTTCGATTGAATTGCATCCAGGGTGACCATTCACACCTCCTTATTCACGGTTTTTACGGACACCCTTCAACCGTCACTGGCCGATCGAATTGCGATCTTGTCGGCCGGGGCGTCGCGAAAGACAAGGTGATTATGAAGTCAAATCACGCATGCTGGCAAATTTAAACGAATGTTTTGTAGTGGAAAACATGTTTCCTGATCAGACTATTGATCATTCTGCAAACAAAGTCCCCATGAATTTTCATTGAGCAACATTCGCACCGCTACGTAACGGCAGGCGCGCGCTGCAATTCGACGACATTGACCTGCGCGCCAAATATCTCGCGAATCATGGGCAAAAGGTGATCGTGGTGCGTGAGAAACAACACCTGGGTTTTCGCGGAGAGATTCCGTAATGCAGCGAAACCGGCCTTTGCGCGCTCGTCGTCGAAATTGATGAAGAGGTCGTCGGCAACGAAGGGCAGCGCTGCCTTGCTCACCAGTTGCAATTCGAGGGCCGCGATGCGCAGGGCGAGAAAAAGCTGGTCGCGCGTGCCTTCACTCATTCCACCTACTTCCACGGTTTTGCCATTGCTGCGGCGCGCATGCAATGCGGGCGGATTGCGTTCGTTATCCACCACGAGCCTCGCGAAATCACCGAGCGTGAGTCCGCTGAATATTTCACCCGCGCGACGCAGCATCGGCCCCTGCTTCTGGTCGCGATAGCGATCCGTTGCCCATTTGAGCAGGCGGCTCGCAGTCGCGGCTTCGAGATATTGCTCCGCGGCTTCGCCCATGGCGCTCAGGGCTTCCTGGCGCTTTGCTTCGGCGAGCGCGGCATTGGCCTGGCCGTTGATCGCATCGAACGCTTGCCTCGCGCTCACCTGTTGCTGCAGGCACTCGCTCAACGCGCGCTCGCCCGCTTCGCGTTTCTGGTTCACGGTTGCGAGCAGCGCGGGCACCTCGGTGATGGGTTGCTCCGCGATCTCCGCTGCGATGGCCTCCTGCGCAAGGCCGTCGCCTTCGCGCACGAGCGTGTCCCGCGCGGCCGAGATCGCTTTCGACAGCGCGCGGCGCGCGTCGGAACGCTCGGCGAGCGGCAATGCCGCGTCGATTTCGTTTGCGCCCGCGAGCCTCAGAATGGGTTCGATGCGCGCCTGTGCGCCCGCCACCGCCGCGGCGGCATCGGCCACGCGCGTGCGGGCAACCTGCACGTCGGCATCGGCCTGGGCGAGGGATTTCGCCGTTTCGCGCGCGGTAGCGAGTCGCGCTGCAAGCTGACGCGCCACGTCGATGACATCGCTCGATGCGGGCCATTCGGGCGCGAGCGCTTCGGCGAGGCGTCGCGCGTCGGTTTCCAGCATCGCTAATTGCGTGCGGATCGCACGAATGCGGTTGCGGGGTGCTTCGGCATCCGAAAAAGCGGCTGCAATGGCATTGGCGAGTTCGACGGCGCCTTCCGCCGCCGCGAGCGTCGCCGCGCGCGCGCCGAGATTCGCTTGCGCGAGCGCTTCGCGCCATTGGGTCTGCCACTTTGCGTAGGCGTCCTGTTCAATCGTCAAGCGGGATTGCGCGGATTCACTCGCGCGTTCGGCGTCGCGAATCTGTGCTTCCAGACCTTCGCGCTGCACGGCGCTCTTTTGAGCCGATTGCACGACGGTGTCCGCCATGCCGATCAATGTCGTCAGCGCATCGTCTTCATTCGCCTGCGCCACGGGGCGCAAGGTTTCGAGTAGCGCCGCATGCGCGGTGATGCGCGCCGCTCGACGCGCTTCAAGCTCGCTCGCGCGGCGATCGCTTTCGCTCTGTGCATTGAGTGCCGCTTCGCGATTCGCGAGCCACGCGCCCATGTCCGCAAGCGGCATGCCAGCCAGTTGCGCGTCGATTGCAATTTGCGTCCAGGTGTTGCGAAAGGCTTCGAGTTCGCGCTCGCGTTCGCGTAATGCTGCCAGCTTGCGCTGCGCATTCGCGCGCGCTATTTCGACTTGCTGACGCAAGTTCTGCAATGTGGCCGCCGCCTGCGAAGTGCCGAGCTGCGCGTCGACGAGTTCGTCGGCGAGGCGCATCGCGTCGTCCACGGCAGGCGCACCATCCGCGAGACTGACGCGCTCCGCCTTGACTTCGTCCCACGCGCTATCGCGGCGCGTGCGCGCCGCCTGCACCTCCGCAGTCGTGACCACCTTGTTGCCCTGCGTGAAATGCGTCTCCTGCAATTCGAAACGCTCGATCTCTTCTTGCGCGACCGCGGCCGCTTCTCGCGCTGCGGCCACCGCGCTCATGCGCTCGCTTTCTTCCTTTTGCAGGGCGGCCAGGCGCGTCGCCGAGGGCAGGTCGAGCGCGCGCAGCGCTGCCACCGGCTTGCTCCACTGGCCCAGTAGTTGGCATTTCTCTTCGACCGTGCGCAGCGCATCCGCCAGTTCGCGCTCAAGCGCGCTTTCCTTCGTCAGGCTGTTGCGGAAGTCGCGCGCATCGTCGAGCGCGGCGTGCAACGCATGCGGCACATCGATGCCGGGCAGGCGCACAAGCTGCTCCTGCAGTTGTGCGAGCTTGCGCGTCTGTTCGTCATGTGCCTCGCGCGCCGTCGTGAGCGCCTGCTCGCGAAGACCGTGATCGCGCAGCAGGTTCGTCACCGTTTTCAGCGCGAGCGCGCCGGGCAACGCCGCGCGCAATGCGGCTTCGTCACCCGGCCAGCCAAGCTGTGCCGCAGCCGCGAACGCGGCGTCGAGATGGTTGCGGATCTCGGTTTCACGCACCAGCAATTCGCGCGGATGATTGACGCATTCGCCGCGCAGCGCGTCGAGCGCGTCGATTTCAGCAGCGAGCGCAAGTGCCGCACGATCGGGCTCGATCGCGTCACGTGACGCTTCTTTGCCGGCTAGATCGGCCTGGCGCGCTTCCTGCACTTTGCGCTCGGCGGCAATGTCGGCTTGCGCCTTTAACAGATCGGCATGCGCGGTGGGCGGCAAATCGATGACCTCGCCCAATGCGGCCAACTCGTTCTGCTTGAGCGAAAGCTCTTCTATATAGGGAGCGAGGCGGCGCACGCGTTCGAGCTTCGAGCGCTGCGATTCGAGACCGCGCTGTTCGACGCGCAAACGCTCGATAGCCTGTTCGACCGCTTCGAGCGCGTCTTTCTTCTCGACCCAATCGCGCGTGCGCACCTGCGCGGCCTTCAGTTCACTCGTTGCCTCGGCGAACGACGTTTCCGCTTGTGCGTACGCACTGCCGCTGCGTCGTGGAGCCCAGAGTTCGGCCGCGCGATTCTCCAGTTCCTCGCGCACGGGCCCGAGGCTCCCCACACCCGCCGCCGATTCGAACAAGACCTGGCCGAGCTTGTCCGATGCGTCGAGAATGCTGCGCCCGCCTTCAACGAGCCGCGCATGATCGAGGCCGAACATCTGCTCGAAGAACTCCTTGCTCGTGCCATCGAGAAATGCGGCGAGAAAGTCGTCGGGCAGTTTGTCGTCCTGCGGGGTGCGCAGCGAGTTGCGGCCGCGCGCGCGATGAAATCGTTGCTCGGCCGCGCCGTTTTCCAGCACGCCGCCAATGCGCAATTCCGGCGTGTTATGGAGAAAATCGAGCGGGGTTTGCAGGCGCATGCCGAACAACAACTCCGACACAGCGGTCCGCACTGTGGACTTGCCCGCTTCGTTTGGCCCCACGATGACATGGAAATCGTGCGCGGCGTGGGGAAACGGCAGGGTCGTATCGGTGAACTTGCCGTATTTGATCAAATCGAGTTGCTTGAGACGCACTGGTCATTCTCCCGTGGAAAGGCGCGCAAGCAGCGCGGGGCCGACCTGCTCCACCAGCGCGGCGAGTTTGCTCTCGCGGGCGAGTTCGAGCAGTGGCGCGTCTTCTTTCACTTCGCTGCGCACTTTACCGACGAAGGCGCGCAAATCGCGTTCGAGCAGCGCGAGAAATTCGGCGTCTTGCGTGGCGGCTTCGAGTAGCAGTTTGAGATCGGCGAGCGCTTCGATCTGCTCGTTCTGTGCAGCAGCCGTATCGGCCGCGCTCGTTTCGAGCTTGACCTTTTCCAGCCACAGCTTGTCATTGCCGATAATGCCGATCTGGTTGAGCACTTCCGCGCGCAATTGCGTAGCGCGCCCGAAAAAGAGTCCATGTGCCGGCGACTTGCCCGTTACCGTCACGCGCACCGCGCGCGGCACATGCGCGTCGACGGACAGCAGCGCTTCGAGCGCGGCGCCGATCTTGCGCGACAGATCCGCGACGCTTTCGCAGTCGCTCGCATCGACACGCACCGACTCCCAGCGCAGCACGTCGAGATAGAGACGCTCGACCTCCGTGCGGCCGCCCTCGACGCTCACGAGCACGGCGCCCCGGCGCCCCGTTTCGCGGATGTGCCGGCCCTGCAGATTGCCGGGGAATACGATGGTCGACGCTTCCGCCCACTGCTGAAATTCGTGGACGTGACCTAGCGCCCAATAGTCGTAGCCCTTCGCGTGCAATTCGGAACGCGTGCATGGTGCGTAAGTCGCATGCGCGGCATAACCTTCGAGCGCGGTATGGAGCACACCGATGTTGTAGTAACCGGAAACCGGCGATGGGTAGCCCACGGCGAGATTTTCGACCACGACCTTGTCCTTGAAGCTCTGTCCGTGCAGCGCCACCTTGATGTCGTGCAGCGCATGGGTTTCAGGCTTGCGATGATTGAACACCACCACGTTGTCCGGCAATGTGAGCTTCCTGGTCATTTCGCTTTCCGCGTCGTGGTTGCCCCACAACGCGAAGACGCGAATGCCGGCCTTGCGCAGACGCCCCATCTGCTGGCCGAAGAAGATGCCGGTGTTGTGGTCCTTCCAGTCGCCGTCGTAGAGATCGCCGGCGATGACGACGAACGCGACCTCTTCTTCGATGGCCCGATCGACGAGCAGGCGCAACGCCTCCCGCGTGGCATTGCGCAATTGGGCGACCGGCGCATCGGGATAGGCGCTCAGGCCATGTAGTGGGCTGTCGAGGTGTAGGTCTGCCGCGTGGATGAACTTCACGACGTGTCCTCTATTGTGTTTGCGGGCGCTGGATGGAAAAAGGGCGATTGCTGTTTTATCGCGCGAACGGCAAGTGATGCGCGCTGGCGATTTGGGCATGAGTGTGACCCCGGATCGCGAAGCCCTGGAGTGGGGCTCGGCAATGGGGCCCAATTTTAATCGACGCGGATGGGTCGGATTCGGGTAACGTCGTGCGTCGAAGGGTGAAGCGCTGCTTCGCACATTACTTCGCCCCAAGTTCGAGAACTACAAAATACGTAGTGAAATATACGATTAGTGCCGATGAGATGGGCTTTAGCTCGCTGGCGACGATTCTGACCGTGTTTCGGGGTCGGAGAGCCGTTATCCCCGTGAAACAAGTACTAGAATTTGGATTGTTTCAGGCATGAAACGCCCGTGGGATAAGAGTTTCGCCGATTTCTCAGTTTAGAGAGAAATGTTTCACGCTAGTTGATGGCTTTCTGAGGCAGGATCGGCGCGGCGCGCCGTTTAGCTTTCTGCGATGGTGCTGTTGTTCTCCTCGTTTAGGTCGATGTGCGATTGGCTCGCTTATCTGAGGTGCTCGACTCCTCTGCTGTATATCTTCGATGTTGGCGCGCCGATCGCTACTTTGCTTGCTCGCTTTAGGTGGCCGGAGCACTGGGCGCGCGCGTCCTACGTTGCTCGCTTCGTCCTCGCTGGTACTGTACGGATCTGTCAGTTAGTTGCATTTATGATACCTGGCTGCTGAACGGATAACGGGGACTGATTCAGTGACGAGCAGTCATGCTCCACTGTCGCTTGCCGGCTGAGCAACGAATTGACGAGCAGGCTCAGTGCGGGGACACGGCGGACAAACGCCGTGAGACGTCACCGTGACGAGCGGCACTACCCCACTCCCACGCCGCACACAACAGGCTCGCTTTTGACCGGCAGGCTAGCCATCCTGTCACCCGCTTGCCTGCCGGTCCTCCCGAAAAGAAGCGTCACGTGGGGATAACTGAGCGGCGCTGCTTCGGCTATGTCGGAGGCAACTGGGTTGGAATCTCAATGCAAAGCGCGAGCAACGGACGCAAGGACATGGTGCGGCCCGTCGCCGCCAAGACGTTGGCAAGATGGGCGGACTGTGCTCGTACCCTGATTGCGGACGAGCGCAAGGCGTGAAAATTTGTTGTGGCGCGTAGACGGAGGATGCTCATTGCCGAGAAGGAGTCGGGGGAAAATTAAGGCAGGCATATTGGCAAGCCATGCCTCAGGCCACGTGGATGTCTCTCCGTCCTGGCGATTCGGCGGTCAAACCAGTCGTTGGCGCAACGTGGCGATTGGTCCATACGGCACTCAGCAACTGCAAGTCATAGGTGTGGCCGGTACATCGTTCGATGCAGCCCACTGGACCATGCAATAGCTCACGCCTATTGCCCGCAGCACTTGTTCTTTAGGAGGCGATGCCGAATATGGCGCTTCTCCAGTTCTTCAAAGCGGCTTGATCTCGGCCGGAGCTGCGGAGGCGTCCTCGTCTTCCACTGGCGAGCAGGTAGCCCTTATTTGACGCCACACAGAGTTGAGATATGCCCGCGGTGTGTCGAGTCGACACACGGGCGCGCTCGATACGACACACGCGCTGGCTACGCTGATTGCAACCGTGGCGGCCGGCGCTAGAGACGTCTGCGCGAGCGGATCGCTTTTTCACACGTGGGGGCAAGAGCTTTGGACGTATTGGCTTCCTCACGAACCGCGCACGCCACCGATCTGGCATGGCCCAGATCACAGTCGCCCGAGGCCACTACCGTGGGGAGCCAACGACCGTGTGTCGATTCGACACACCGCCTCGGCCAACTGATCAGCACCTGAGCAATGGGCCATGGCCCCGCGCACCGCACGATGTGTGCAGCCGGAGAGGCTGACCTCATGCCTTGTTTTCGCTCTGCCGCCGATGAGGCGAGTCCTGGATCGCAATCCCCTCAGGCGGCGACGGCGAGGAAGCAGCGACAGTGTGTCGACTCGACACACTGATCCGGGCGGCAAGTCTGCAGGCGACCCAAACAGGCGATGGATCGCCCTCTCGTTCTTACACCCAGCACGATGAACGTGCTGGGGAGATGACCTCACCCCATGCTCGCTATCGTGCGTCCCATGGCGCTCGCGGTTTGCAGCCACGGTCCGCGTGTGTCGACTCGACACAGCGTCCAACCCAAAGCAAATGAATTCGAGGATCGCCGCTCGCGGTTTTCGAGCACGCCTCCCGCCGACGGCAGCCGGTAGGCACCGCCGACGGCGGTAGTCGATGCGGCCATAGCCTTCGTCGTTCGGCGAGCACGATCGGTCGTGTGTCGAGTCGACACACGACCGATCCGCAGGTGGCCACAGCCATTTCCGACGCCCACTCAACTCGGCACGACGCAAGCCAAACTCCCTCTCATCGCTGTGTGTCGACTCGACACACGAGCCACGTCGACGGTCACAACGCCTTGATACGCTGGTCCCTACAACCAACCCTCGACGCCCTGGCCAGAACTGGAATCCGCGCGCCACGCACAGCATCCTCCCAGCCCATACCTTCCCGCCGCGACCCACCTTGCCCATGTGTCGACTCGACACACGCTCGTCCCTCGCCCGTCGCTCTCGTCCAACGATCCCAAGTGTGTCAACTCGACACAATCTAACCCGCAAAAAGAAAAAGCCCGCCGAAGCGGGCTCCCATCTCCATCAACAACCTCAAGGCTCAATCAGCCGGGTTTCACATTGAACAGCTGACTGATCAGCTCCCGGATTTGCGTTTCCTGGGCATCCGACAACACACCCGTCTTGAGTTTCACCGTAAAGCTGTTGGTGTCTTTGGTAATGCTGCCGGCGTGGCTCTTGCCCGAAAAGATCTTCTCGATGCTGCGCTCGGATACGCTTTCGGTCGACTCCCCCCGACTGGCTTGCGCTCCGATCGCTGCGGCCAGCTTGCCTTGATCCAGCGTCCGGCCGACCACGGCCGGCCACAACTCGCGCGCTGCCGAATGACCCGCCGAGCCGAACTTCTTGATTGCCGAAACAACCTCGTCAGCGGCCGACCCGCCAAGCAGACGCGGATTCAAATCAAGATCGCGTCGGATGAAATCCGGCAGATTTTCAAAGGCCAAGAACCGGTACAGGCCTTTGCGCGACATTCCCAACGCCTCGGCCATGCGCTTGCGCGTCGGAAACTCCCGTTCGGCTCGGCGCAGCGATTGCCCAATCTCGTAATCGGTGAGATCTTCGCGACCGACGTTTTCCACGAGCGCGAGCACTGCCATGTCCTGATCGGAGCACTCGATCACGGAGGCACGAATGTCCTCCGCCTGAATCAGGGCGTGCGCGCGAAGGCGTCGTTCGCCGGCGATCAGCTGATAGCCGTTCTCCGCGCGGCGCACGACGATCGGCTCGACAAGCCCGACTTCGCGGATCGATTCAGCCAGCGAGGCAAGGCCCTCGTCGCTGAAAATCTTGCGCGGCTGCCACGGGTTCGGCTGAATCGCGTTCACCGGAAGCATGAGCTTGTCGCTCGTGTTCTCCAGTTCCTGGATGCGCTGCTGCGCCACCGCCAACGCGCCGAGCATGCCGGGCCCGGTCTTGAACGCGCTGCTGCGGCGCGGCGGCTCGGCCGGAGCGACGGCTGCCGGCCGTTCGGCCGCTGGCCGCTCCGACGACGAACCGAGTTCACGGGTCTTCGCCGCCATCTTGTCGCGGAATGAACTCACTTGCCGGCCCTCCATTGTTCTACGTAGAGATCGTCGATCCACTGTACGTAATCAGTCAGCGGCTGACGCACGCGCGCCACCGTCTTGTCAGCGAGGTCTCCCTTGCTGATGTCGAACACGGTAGCCATGGCGAGTGCGCCGTTGCTCATCGCGGAGCTGGCCGGCACCTCGAGCGCGTTCACCCAGTCCTTGTAAGTCCGCTGCACCCATGAGCGCACGACCGGTGCCGACGACGTCTTGCCGTAATCGACCTTAGAAAGCAGGACGGAAACGAAGTCGTACGTCTTCTCGTCGCCGCGTTCCATGATCGTGTGCGCGAGGTCCGAAAACAGGCTCCAGAACGAGACCGAGCTGATGAAGTCCAGGCTTTCGGGCACGAGCGGCATGACCATGGCGTCAGCGGCCATGAGCGCGTTGATCGTGAGATAGGACAGCGACGGCGCCGTATCCAGAATGATGTAGTCGTATTGCTTGCGCAGCACCTCCACCCCCTGGCGCAGCAGATCCCAGAACTTGAACCCCGGGTTCTTGATCACGGTACCGGGAATATGGAACTCCGCGGAAAACAGCGTAGGGTGCGCGGGAATGACGTCAAGCCCGTCCCAGTAGGTTTCCTGCACAAAATTCAGCAGACCGCCTTCCATATGCGGGTCGTAGATGAACGGCAGGACCGTGCTATCCTCAGTCACTTCCTTTTCGGCATACAGACCGCAGAGTTCAGTCAGCGACGCTTGCGGATCCAGGTCGATCAGCAGCACCTTGCGGCCACGCAAGGTCAGGCCCTGGGCGAGACACATGGTCGTGGTCGTTTTCGTCGAGCCGCCCTTGAAGTTGGCAACGAGGATCACCTTGCCGTCGGCATCGCGCACGCCGGTATGGAGCGGTGTCTGATAAATATCGGAAACCTGCTGGACCCAGGTTCGCGCTTCGGGCAGGGTGAAGACCCGGCTGCGCCCGGACCCCTGTGCCACGCCTTGCGGGAGGCCCTCGCGGGTGGCAAGCAGGTTGTTCAGTTTGATGCGATCAATGCCGCACATCTCTGCGACCTGAGCGGACGTAAATGTGGGCGCCATCTTTCGCGGCCGCGGCGCCAGCATCATCTCCCGAAGCTCTTCAGATAGACGACCGGCCTCTTCGGCAAATTCGGTGATCGCGGAAAGATCCACACGTCGATCGATCGACGGCAATTCGATAGTTTTCGCCATTAATACGCTTTTTATCAGAATTTGGATAAAGCGTAGAATACAGCAAAAGCGTATGAAAACACACTAATTGAGGGCGATATGAAAAAAAATGACCCTTCAAAACGGCCCGTGTTGCCCTCGTGGGACATTCCCAAGGGCAAAGTACCAACAAAACTCGCAACGTCACCAAGGCCTCTGTAGGCCCTTTCTCTCCGGCATGCCTGTTTTTTGTGCAAATCGCCGGGGCCAGAGCACTTCGCAGCAACTGCGCCGGTCGAGGTTTTTGTGCAAATCCGACTGCGGAACTTTCCGTGCTGGCTTTATCGCTCGCATGCGCATCGCGCAGTCACGGTTTTTGTGCAGTTCGAGCGGCTGATCTCCCAGCACGCTCGAATCTGGCGGCCGGGTAACGATTTTTGTGCTTCCAGATTTCTGCTACCTAGGCTGGCCGGCCACAATTGCACAAAAACCGTTACCGTACTCGCTGAGAAAGGCTTGCCGCGCGCGCCCTGCCACCGCATTGCACAAAAACCGTTACCCGATTCCCTCACCGCGCCCAGTACAGCCACCATTTCACGATCACCAGGCGGTCCCATTCGACCAGGACGTGCCTCCCACGCCAAGGCTGCACAAATTTCGTTACCTCACGCAGACGGCAAACAAACGAGCTATCGCACCGCGACCGCACAATAATCGTTACCCCCAGCGTCGGCTTCCAGGATGTGCACAAAAAACGTTGCTATCACGGAGTCGCTCGCCCGTGCACAAAATCCGTTGCCTTGCGTTCCTCGCGCCGGAGAGTCCCCCCTGAGTAGCGCCCCACCGATCTCTGTCATCACAATCGGCTCAATCCTGGATAGTCAATCGACGTTCTGCACAGAAACCACTTCCATAGACCACCGGAACTGCACAGAAATCGTTACCCTTCCGCGGGTTTCGGCGGGCGAAGGCCAGATTGAGTTCAGGTGTCCCAATGCCGGGAGCCTTTACACGTGGGGCTTCGAAGCTAATCCACCTTGAATTCCCTCACTGCATCGCGAGACGCAACACGTCAAATTTCGCGTTGAGCATCTTTTTTGCGAGCGGTTTGTTTGTTTACTTAAAGATAAAAACTCACCAACCAACTAACGTACGCACGCGTTCTCTTCCATTTCAAACACTTGCCGTGCAAAAGCACCGTTCTATGTGCGCACTGCACCGGTTTATGTGCAGCCAGGTGCCGTTTTATGTGCCGTTGTTGTAGAGATATTTGTGCGATCAGGTACGTTTTTTGTGCGCGAGCCGAATTCCGGGGCTGTTTGAGGTAACGTTTATTGTGTTGACTTGTGTTTGCGTAGTGATAGAGTGCCCGCCAATGTCGACGGGGAGAGCGGGCGTATGTCGGAGGAGAGCGGGCGAAGGACTACAACACTGCAGATGTCGCTGGGTCTCTTTGAGGAGATGTCCGGCCAGCCGATCAATGAGAGCACGCGGGAGATCGGTTTTCAGCGCAACAACGTGTTCGTCGCCATCAATGGGCTTGGGCTGTCTTCGCGCCGTTTCATCGACGCCGCCTATTTCATTGCCGCCCAGGAACCCGCGCCGCGCGATATCTACGATGTCGACCTGAACTACTTCAAGTGGCTCATGCGCTATGAGAGCCGCAACGTGCGCCATTTGCAGAGCGTCATCAAGGAAGCGCAGCGCGTGTTGATCGAGGTGACCGACACGCCGCCCGACCGCGCGCCGAGCGAAGACGACCAGTGGATTTCCGAGCAGCTGATGGGCAGCGTGAAGATCGGCAAGGGGCGCATCCAGTTCCGCGTTCCGCCGCTCATGCTGCGCCACATCACCGGGCCCGACAAGCATCACTGGCTGAACCTGTGCATCACGGCGTCGTTCTCGCAAACCTACGCGCGCGCGATCTACGACTACGTGTTGCCCTTCGTGGCGGCCGGTTTGACCGACTGGATCGAGCTCGACGTCATGCGGCGCTGGCCCGGCAAACTCGGTACGAGCGCGTCGGAGTTCAAGCATTTCCGGCCCAAGTATCTTGATCCGGCGGTGCGCCAGATCAACGAGCTATCGGACATCGACCTCAGCTACGAAACCCGGGCCGACTCGGAAACCTCGCGCAAAATCAACAAGATCCGTTTCCGGATGAAGCGCAAGGACACGGTCGCCGCGCTGCTCTCCCGGCAGCCCGACGCGCATGACCTGCTGCTCACGCTCAAGGAGGAGTTCGGCCTGAGCAACAAGCAGTTCGACGTGATCGCCGAGCATCGCATGAGCTGGACCGACGAGCGCATCCAGCAGGCCATCGAATACACGCGATTCCGGCTCAACCAGGGCAAGGTGACCAAGAGCCCTGCGGGCTATCTGATGAAGGCGCTGAGCCACGACTGGCAGGTCTCGGAGGCCGAGCGCAAGATGGTGGCGATCCAGAGCGAGCTGGCCGTGGCCGCGACCGCTCAGGAGACCGCCAGGACGGTGGCGACCACAGCGGTCAAGCAGAGCATCGCGGCGCGCGACGAAGAGGCGCGCTCGCAGCGCAACGAGGAGGTCAAGCAAGGCCGCGAGCACTTCGAATCGGCCGACGAGAAGACCCGCAAGGAACTGGTGCGGCTCTACATCGCCTCGCAGGCCGGCAAGCTCATGCTGCGCCGCCTGAAGCTCGAGGCGGGGGCGCTCTCCGATATGAATATCCTCAACCACTCCGATCTGTCGTGGTACTTCGGGCAATTCGTCTACGGGAAGATGAAGCAGCTTGCCGCGCAGTGAGTGTCTTCAATACGCTTGACGGCTGATATGCCGGTGGGCGTATTGCGGCCTCGCCCCGGCAGCCCGTCACTGCCTCCCGCGCTTACGTAGCTGAAAATATCCAGTCGATCAACGGCTTAGGGCACTCGTCCTTGGCGTTCTCCACAAGCTTGTCAACGAAATCTGTGGGTAACTCTGGCCCACAAGGTCTTCGCTCTACCGATCGTGGCTCATTGATTTAACCAAGGCGCTTCGGCGATCGGGCACGCGGGCACCGATGCATCACGTGAGTCATCCCCTGTGATTTTTTCGGACCCGTCCGAGTGCCGTTTTCGCCTGTCTGGGTAAAACTTAGCTCGCGACTTGCATTAGCCACCGTGCGTGGCTCATGCCCGATGGTGTGCTGGCAGCGAGCGTCGATGGCACACCGTCTATTCAGGACTGCAGAACAGGGAGATGGCCGTGGCGGAATCGGACAAACCGGCGAGACTGGTCACGGGCCGCCAGTCGGCGCATCTGGACATCATCCTCAAGGCCCGCAGGTACGA
>NZ_KI912595.1:0-27869 GCF_000519185.1 Paraburkholderia nodosa DSM 21604
GCGTATGGGCCGGACATGTCCCGACCTTGATGCGACGCTGTTCTTCGATCCTGACGAGATTCACGGTGCCCACCTGCTGCTGAAAATACGACGACCGTCGAAACCGCTCGGACTCAACGAAATGATCCGACTGGTGGCGCGGTGCGGTGGCTTCCTCGCTCGCAAAGGCGACGGCGAACCGGGCGCAAAGACGATATGGCAAGGTCTGGAGCGCGTCATGACGGCAGCGGAAACTCTACGCGGACTGCGCCATGAACTCGCGTAGTCCGAGATGTGTATAACGCGGTGGGCTGAAGGATGCGATCAACGACTTCTACGTCAATTACGTGAAGAAGCAGAGCGTCGCCGAGGTCCGTCTCCAGCAGGAAATGAAACGCATCAAGCAGATCTCCAACAATACGGAGACGGAGGACATGAAGCGGTTCAGGCAGACCGTCAGATTATTTGAAAAATACGGTGCGCAGTACCGCTTTGATCCGCTTTTGCTTGCGGCCCAGGGATATCAGGAGTCCCAGCTAAATCAGGACGCACGCAGTCACGTCGGGGCGATTGGAATCATGCAGCTCATGCCGGCCACGGGGAAGGAACTTGCAGTAGGCGACATCCGGGTGACGGAGGCAAACATCCATGCAGGAGCAAAGTATCTCGATTCCCTGATGGTCCGTTACTTTCCCGATGCTCAATTTTCGGAGAGGGATCGTTCGCTCTTCGCATTCGCAAGCTACAACGCGGGACCTGCAAAGATCGCGAGGATGCGCAAGGAAGCGGCGGCACGCGGTCTGGATCCCAACAAGTGGTTCAACAATGTCGAGATCGTGGTTGCCGAGAAGATCGGCACCGAGCCGACGACCTATGTACGTAATGTTTTCAAATATTACGTTGCCTACCGGCTGGTGCAGGAAGCTGAGGCGGCGCGCTCTCGCGCGATTGGACAGATGCGTAAGAAGGGATGAACGGCAAGCGGAGCGAGCGACGGGGATATCGAACTGTTGTCTCTTTCATATACTGGTCGTACCAGCACTCCATGTTGGGAGCTAGTGCAACATCTCGTTGTCTACCTTGAGTCGAGGCCATATGAGCACTATCATGCCGGCCGGACACGCCGAACCCGAACGACGCGCACCGATTCTCAATACCGTCGACCGTGTCTGCGAAATATGTTTTGGTCTGTTCATGGCCCTGACGTTCGTCGGCGCCGTCAAGGCGGTCACCGCAGGCGAAGATGAAGGGTACAAGATGTTCTTCGCGGCGCTCGGATGCAATCTCGCGTGGGGCCTGGCGGACGCCGTGATGTATCTCGTACGTACGCTCGCTGATCGAGGGCAGCGCCTGAAACTCGCGCAGACCGTAAAGCGCGAACAGGACCGGGCTGTCGCCGTACGGGTGTTGCGCGATGCATTGCCTGAGAAGCTGGCGACGCTCGTCGAAGATGCCGACCTCGAGCGGATCCGTACGCGTCTCGCGGCGGCATTGACGCTGCCACCTCGGGCGAATTTTGTGAGTGGTGACTTCGTCGGCGCGCTGGGCATCTTTCTCCTTGTTGTCCTGGGAACGTTTCCCGTTGCGGTGCCGTTTCTCGTCGTGAGGGATGTTACAACGGCACTCATCGCCTCGCGCGTGCTCACACTCTTGATGCTTTTCGTCGCCGGCTTAGCGCTGGGGCGCTACACCGGCGCAGGGGCGATGAAGGCAGGTATCGCCATGATCGCGCTTGGCATTCTGCTTACCATGGCAATTATCAAGCTGGGCGGCTAACGGGCTCTTCTACATATGGCCGGCGCGCTTTCCATGTGCGAATGGAGACCCGGCAAGGCGAAGATAGCCAGCCACTGCAATACCGTCCAGGAATTTCAGATCTCCGATCGCATATCCACCACCTTGAATCGGATGGTCGGCGGCGGTAACCGGCTGCCCGGCGAGTGCAGCCGCTCCCTCCGGTTCGACCACGTAGCAGCGGATCGCTGGATTCCTTTCCTTGAGTGCCTTGCTGACACCAACATAGGTCCCACCCGATCCGACAAAATCGACAAATCCGTCGATTGCGCCCGAGGTCGCATTCCATAGCTCGGGGCCTGTAGTACGGTAGTGCGAGAGCCAGTTGCCGTCACGGTGAAACTGGTCCGCCCGAAAAGCGCCTCGCGCTTCGGTAATTCGTTGTGCTTCCTGATTTACTAGTTCGAGATCACCGCCCGAAACATAACCGGGCATACCACCTGGCAATTGATCGACCAGAACGACCTCGGCGCCGAGCGCACGCATCATGCGGGCTCGCTCTTCAGAATTTCCCTTGGACATGACAGCTACAAAGGGGTAGCCCTTTGCACCACACACGATTGCGAGCCCGGTCCCCATGTTGCCGGAGGTCAGTTCAACTACGGTCTGGCCCGGCGACAACATACCGGTTCGCTCAGCCTCCTCAATTACGCCTGGGGCCGCGCGGTCTTTCTCGGGAAATCCGGGATTCAGGTATTCCAGCTTGGCCAGAACTATGCCGTCCACACCTTGGCTTTTCGTCAGACGATCAAGGCGTACTAGGGGCGTATCGCCAATGACTTCGACAACGGAATTCAGCACTCGACTCATTGCGGCTCCGAATCAGAAGTGAATATGTGCGTCTAGCACGAAGCAGCGTATCGCGGACGCAGGATGGTGGCTTGTACGTTCCTGCCATCCACCCCAGATCTCGCGTTTTGATTCAGGTCGAGAGCATGAAAGACGGTCACTCGTACGCGGCGCGCGACCGCCTTCGGGCTCGAACGTCGGCTCACGGTAGCAACGCGGACTTTCGCATATTGGGTAACGCGCGCCGTTCAGTGGCCGCTCACAGGGTCAAACGGTCCCTTTGCGGCGGCGCCAAGGTTCGCCGGCCGGATTTTTCTGTCGGCAAGCGGAGCGCCGTAGATCGTCGCGCTTTCCTCTGGCGATAGCACCAGCGTCAAGATGCGTGACATTGAGGCACCGGCGGCCAATCGTGTTCGTGCTTCTGGTCTTCGTGCCTGGATCAGCGGTCTCTTGCAGGTGTAATGGCGGGCGACGGGCCGACTACGCTAGTGCGAGCGACTTCAGATTTTCAGCCGGGAAATCTTGGTGCCAGACAGCGACACATCGCCCATCAGGCCGGCGTTGGTCATCACAATGGCTTGAACCGGTGCGGTAGCCGTTGTCGTATCGATCTGGCCGTTCGCTCCAACCTTCACCAGCGCAACCGATCCTTCGCCACCGACTGACCAGCCTTTCGAGTTGCGGAAGCTGTTAAGCGAATCACGGGTCATGAAGAGAAAGATGACAGCCTTGGATTGCGCACCTGCCTGCAAGCCGAATGAGCCCGCCGCCGTGCTGTAGTAGCCGACCGTTTTCCCGCCTACCCGCAAAGCGCCTTGACCGTATTCTCCCCCGGCGACGAAACCAGCCTTGATCACAGCAGGGAATACGAGTACGCCATCCGCCTTGGCGACAAGTTCGTTTGAGCCTTTGACTGTCTCGAACAGCCGCGACAGTGTCGCGTTGACCTTTGCATCGATTTCGTGACGCTTCGCTGCATCGGACTCTGCGGCAACGGCCTCAGGCATTGTCGATGGGAATCTGATCAGCGACAGTCCCACGATCGTTAGCGTTGCCGCACCTGTCTTCAGAATAGAACGTCTGCGCATCATCACCTCCATCAAGGTTACGGTAGCAACGCGAAGCCAACGGATGGAGCAGGTGGAGGTGCCGGGTATTGCCGGCGGGTCAATTGCCTCGACGGGAGCGATTGGAAAATGAGGCGAGAATTGCGGCGCCGCTCGCGGCGGTGAAAATTGAACCGAAGCCAGGCGAATCCTCTTCGTCTGGCGATGCAGCAATATCGATCAATTCATTCCGACCGGGCTCCTGGTTCGTCGTCGTGCCAACAATATTTGGCAGATTCGTGCGTTGCGCAATAGGACTTAGGTCCAATATGGTGATGGCAGCCTCTTGGAAAGATGCGCCGGCTCAAGTACCGCACTCGATTACCGGTATGCGTTCGTCGTCGCGAACGGGCTGGTTGCTTACTGATGACCTTCAGACGTTTGTATGTCCGTGCAACGGCGTGCGTGAATAACCGCTCCTGGCCGATTGCACTCATTCGCAGAAGCCGCCCGAAAGCTGGCGTTGAAGACTTCAACGGCAGTTCCAGAGAACCTGCCGTGAACTGGTGCTCTCGGCCAAGAATTGACAATGTTAATTCGAGCGGGCTTGAGTGTTACTGCTCAGCGTTTGTTTGGAACAGCGCCGCGGTGAGGTGATAGCGCGAGATGGTGCACCGGTTCAACACCCGGGCGTAAGGCCCACACGGCGGAAGACAAATGGTTTAAAGACTCGAATCCTGGAAGTTATATGGTTGATCGAACCCCGAGTTGAACCGGTTCCAGCCTGCCGGATGGACCAGATCCGGAAGTTATTTGGTTGAATTTTCGGAAGCCAATCGAGTTCCTCTACAGGTGTAGAGGTAACCATAAAACTTCCGCCTGGAAGTTAATTGGTTTAAAAAATACCTGCCAAATTTACGTTTGGTTACGTATTCCGGTAACCGCTTGCATTCTGGTAGTCGACGCTGTCGCCCCCTCAGGTTGTGGCCGTTGGGATCATAAAATCAGGCGGCCTGCTCCGGCTCTATCTTTCTCTCTCTCTCTTCGTTGTGTGCAATCAAGGCGCGGATTACGTGGACCACTCTTGATAGCCATGTCACAGACCCATCGCGCCTTACGTAGGTTCGTCTTGATACCGGGCCAATTGCTCACTGAGCGGAGCAGCCGCTCAGATGACAGGGTGACGGCGAGGGCGAACTTCGCCTCATGAGCGATACCGGAAGTGCGCACTCCGACTTGCGGACGTGCACGAATTCACTAGGGAAGTCAGCCAGGCACAGCGGCAATAACGTCGGGACGACGTTGGCGTATATTCCTACGGTTTTGATAGCAAGGCTTATCTTGATGGCGGCAATACGGGCCGATTTTCCAAAGAATCTGCGGGCTACGGAGATCGCAGGCACCGTGAGTTGATGCGCGGTGCCTCAGGGTGGTTCTCACTATGAAACGCCGAACAACTGGACGACCACGCCACGCAACCAGCGATTCCCGGCCTCGTGATGATAGCGGGCATGCCAATGTTGCCGGACGGCGAATCCATCGACGGGAATCGGGCACGAATGGACTGCCAGATCGTTGACTTGCGCGAGTGTTTCGCCGATGTGGCGTGGCAGCGTGGCGACCAGATCGGTCGTCTGCACGATCGTGCCGAGCCCGAGGAAGCCCGGTAACTGCAGCACGACGTCACGTTCGATCCGCTCGCGCGCCAACGCCTGTTCGAGCAGTTGCGCACCTGTGCCTGATTCGATGGCGACATGTCCCTCCGCGCGGTACTGCTTCACACCGAGCCGCCCGCGAACGCGCGGATGATGGGGGTTCGTCAGACATACCCAATCCTGTTGATACAGCTGCTGCTGGTAGATACCGCCGCTGAGCCAGGGTACATAGCCGATCGCGAGGTCGGCTTCGCCCGACTCCAGCGCCCGTTCCGTGTTGCCATCGATTCCCGCTGCCTCGAGCCGGATGCCTGGCGCCTGCGCGCGCACATGCGCAAGCAGCCTCGGCAGCAGCGTGATATGGCTCGCGTCCGTCATGCAGATGCGAAAGCGCCGCTGCGCTGTCGCGGGATCGAACGCGATCTCCCACGCGGCGAAGCGCCTGAGCGATTCGAGGATCTCGCGGCACGGCCCGATCAACGCATCGGCCTGCGGAGTCGGCGCCATACCACCGTGTGTGCGAATGAAAAGCGGATCCTGCAGATGCTCGCGCAGCCGCCCGAGCCAGATGCTCACGGTGGGCTGGCTTTGTCCCAGTTGCCCGGCAACGCGCGTGACGCTGCGCGCGTCATAGAGCAGGTCGAATAGCTGCAGCAGTTTCAGGTCGGGTAAATCGGGCGGCATCATGGCGTACGGGCATTATTGTCTGTGGCAATAGCACCATTGTAGTCATTGCATTGCCGACGTCATCAGCAACTCATATCGTGCTCATACACGTTAAGGAGATGCTGAGTGAAGATTGCAATTCTCGGCGCCGGCGCACTCGGATGCGCGATCGGCGCCGCGCTCACAGAAGGGTCCTACGAAACCTGGTTGCTGAGCCGTTCGCCCGCCCATGTCGAAAAGATGCGCCACGACGGTCTGCAGGTCGACGACGATAGCGGCACGCGGCGCATCGCGGTGCGCGCCGCGACCCAGGCGAGCGAAGTCGGCGTGGCCGACGTGGTGATCGTGCTGGTTAAGTCCTTCCATACCGATGCTGCGATGCGCGGTGCACTCGCGCTGATCGGGCCCGAAACGCTCGTGCTGTCGCTTCAAAACGGACTCGGACACGAAGACCTGCTCGCCGATATCGTGGGCCGCGAGCGCGTGCTGGCAGGCAAGACCTATGTCGGCGGCGTGCTGCGCGGTCCGGGGCATATCCAGTCGGGTGTCACCGGCAAGGCGACCTATATCGGCGAACTCAATGGCCAGATGACGTCCCGCGTGCAGGCGATCGCCGACGTGTTCAACGCCGCCGGGCTGATGACCATGGTCAGCGACAACATCATGGGCACGATGTGGGACAAGCTGCTCGTGAACGTCGCCACGGGCGCGATCACTGGGATCACGCGTCTCACCTACGGTCAGCTTTATGACGAGGCGCCGTTGAAGGCGACTGCGCTCGCGGCCATCGGCGAAGCTATGACAGCAGCACACGCTGCGGGCATCAGGCTTTCGATGACGGACCCCGAACAGGCCTGGACACTCGCGGCCGAAGGTCTTTCTCCCGCGTTCAAGACGTCGATGCTGCAAAGTCTCGAAAAAGGCTCCGTCACGGAGATCGATTTCATCAACGGCTCGGTGGTGCGCTGGGGACAACGGCTCGGAGTGCCGACACCCGTCAACGCGACGCTGGTGGCCTGCGTCAAGGGCATCGAACGCGCGATGGCCGACGAACAGCGCAAGGAGGCGACGGCATGAACGGCTCGAAGGCTTATCTGGAGCATGTCGCGATCTGGGTCAAGGACATCCAGTGGCATGTCCGCTTCTTCGAAGACGTGCTCGGCATGAGCATGCGCGAAGTCGACGGCACCGTCGACGCGCCGCGCCAGTACTGGACGCTCGGCGGCTTGCAGTTCATTCATGTGCCGCAACACGAAGGTCCCGAAGGGCGCCTCGCGCATCTTGGCGTGATGTGTGAAGACCTGAAGGCGGCATTGGCCGCGGCCCACGCGTATGGCGTGAGCGAGATGCCGCAAGGGCGCAACTGGCTGCGTCTGCCCGACGGCCTCGCCGTCGAACTGATTCAGGCCACGCCCGCGTCGTGCGTCGCGCAGGCGCTGAGCATCAACCCGCGCGCGGAGGCGTGAACATGACGATCATCGACAAGTACTGGGACGACGCCCGCGAAGGCGACGAGTGCGTGAGCCCGAACTACACCGTGACGAAGGAACGCATCCTCGCGTACGCAGACCTCACGGGCGACCACACGCCCGTGCACGTGGACGAGGCGTATGCCAACGCGAGCCACTTCGGCTGCCTCGTCGCGCATGGGCTTTTCGGGCTGTCGATTGCCGACGGCCTCAAGACACAGAGCGACTATCGCTTTCTGCCCGGCATGTCGCTCGGCTGGACGTGGGACTTCCTGCTGCCTGTCAAAGTCAACGATGTGCTGCACGTGAAGTTTCGCGTCGGCGCCATGCGGCCCAGCAATAGCCGTCCGGGGTGGGGCATCGTCGTGCTGCCATCGGAATTGATCAATCAGAATGACCAGGTAGTTCAACGTGGCGAGCATCGTCTGATGGTGCCGCGCCGGCCGGGAGCTTTCTGATGCAGGCCCGACCCCTCGAAGGCATACGCGTTGTCGACTATAGCCACTTTCTCGCCGGTCCCTACGTGGGTCGCTGCCTCGCAGCGCTCGGCGCCGAAGTCATCAAGGTCGAGCGCCCCGGCAGTGGCGACGCGGGACGCCAGCACGCGACCGTGCTCGACGACCAGCAGAGCGGCTATTTCCTGCAACTGAACATGGGCAAGCGCGGCGTCAGCGTGAACATGAAGGACGCGCGCGGCAAGGAGTTCATGCGCCGCCTGTGCGACTCGGCGGATGTGTTCGTCGAGAACTACCGCCCCGGCGCGCTGGATAAACTCGGGCTGGGCTATGAAGCGCTATCCGCTCGCAATCCGGGCCTCGTCTACTGTTCGATCTCGGCATACGGTCACACGGGCCCCGACGCGCATCGCGCCGGATTCGGCCTGATCGCGGAGGCGAAGAGCGGCATCATGCAGATGGTGGGCACGCCGGGCGAGCCGCCGCCTTTGCTGCGCATTTCGCTCGGCGACATGTACACGGGCATTCACGCGGTGGCGGCGATCAACGCGGCGCTGCTCGGACGGGTGAAGAGCGGACGCGGCCAGCACATCGACATGGCGCTGTACGACACGCTCGTTTCGATGCACGAGTATGCGGTGCAGTGCTACACGCTGCGAGGCGTGCTGCCGGAACAGACCGGTCACGACATGCCGACTTCGACGCTTTATGGCGTGTTTCGCGCAGCAGACGGTGACCTCGTGATCGCCGCACAAGTGGACGACGCGTGGAAGCGGCTCGCGGCGCTGATCGAAGCGCACGGCGGCCCCGCCGGATTTGGCAGCGACGCGCGCTTTCACGATAGCGTGGGCCGCAACACGCATCGGCGGGCGATTCTCTGCGTCGTGCAGCCGTGGGTCGCCGCGCGGCCCGTCGCGCATGTGCTTGAACTGCTGGATGGCATCGATGTGCCTTGCGCGAAGGTGCAGCGCATCGACGAAGTGCTCAACGATCCGCAGATCCAGGCGCGCGGCATGGTGGTCGAGCAGCATCATCCGCGTTACGGAAAGCTGCGTCTGCCCAACCTGCCATTCCGCTTTTCTCATTGCGACACGACTATCCGCGACGTCGCGCCCGATCTCGGGCAGCACAACACGGAGGTCGCGCAATCGCTCGGCTTCTCAGCCGCCGAAATCGACGCGATGCAAACCGAAGGCATTCTCTATTCGAAGTGAGACACCATGACTGACCAGTATGCAGTGGTCGGGAATCCGATCGGACACACAAAATCTCCGTTGATTCATGGCCTGTTTGCTGAAGCGACACAACAGGCGATGTCGTACGTCGCGATCGAGGGTCCGCTCGACCCCGACGACGGATTCGCAAGGGTAGTACGCCAGTTCGCCGACGAAGGCGGCAAAGGCATGAACGTCACCGCACCGTTCAAGCTGAAGGCCTTCGCGCTCGCCGACGAGCGCAGTGAACGCGCGGCGTTGGCGGGCGCGGCCAATGCGCTCAAGTTCGAGAGCGGCCGGATCGTTGCCGAGAATTTCGACGGCATTGGCCTGTTGCGTGATATCGAGGTCAATCTCGGCGTTCCGCTCGCCGGCAAACGCGTGTTGGTGCTCGGCGCAGGCGGCGCAGCGCGCGGCGCGCTGTTGCCGTTTCTTGCCGCGGGTCCCGCCGAACTGGTCATCGCCAATCGCGACGTGTCCAAAGGCGAAGCGCTAGCGGCCCAAATCGGCCCGCGCGGCGCGGTGTTGCGTGCCTGCGGCTACGGCGATCTCGCGACGCGAGGCCGCTTCGACCTCGTGGTCAACGCGACTTCGGCAAGCTTGACTGGTGAACTTCCGCCCGTCCCCCCGAGCGTGTTCAGCCCGGATGGCACCGCCTACGAGCTTGCGTACGGCAAGCGGCTCACGCCCTTCCTGCGGCTCGCGCGCAACGCTGGCGTACACGGTGTCGCCGACGGCGTGGGCATGCTGGTCGAGCAGGCCGCCGAAGCGTTTGTATGGTGGCGCGGCGTGCGACCGTTGACGGCCGCGGCCATCGACCGCCTTACCGTGCCGCTCGACTGAGCGCGCAAAGGAGATCCCGATGAAGAACGTCCACGTCCAAAGGGCCTCGGCGCCCAACCGTGCAGATGCAAACGCCCACTTCATCCGTCATCGAACGCCGCGCCTCGCGCTCTGGCGGCGCGCGGCGTTGCACGACACGCGCCATCATCAGATGCATCAGAGCGCTGAGTAAGCGCAGAAAACGCTACTGGTGACGCCCTATGGTCCGACTCGCTCGGACCGGCGTTTGCCGTGAACTCGGCGCGCGCTACCCGATCTTCGACTTCTCGCATCCGCCCGACGTGATTGTCTCGCTCGCTGATGCAGGCGGTCTCGGCGTGCTCGGGCTCGCCTGCGAGCTACCCGAGGGCATCCCGGTGATCATCGCTGAGGCCAGGCAACGGCTGGCCGGCGAGCCCTACAGCATCGACCTGATGCTGCCCGCCGGCGTGCCGTAACTTGCCGGCATCGACAGCGTACGTGAGGCGTTGGACGCGTTCCGTTTGCCGAAGGATTGCGTGAGCGTTTTGACCTCGCTGCGTCCATCAAGCGGGTTATCCCTTAGATTCACCTGCAAACCGCCCGAATGCGTCGATTTTCGCAGGACACATCCGCTTATTTCGACGAAATCGACACCGCACTCGATCCATATAATCGAACCGCAAGAGATTCGTGCAGCGCATGGCGTTTAGCAATCGATCGCTCGAATCGATGCGAGAAGGACGGCGTGTGAGTCGACGGCCGAAAACACCGAAAAAGGCACGTAAGCGGTGAGCGATACGCGCTTAGAACGCGGAACAAAAACGGGCCAAAGCAGCTCGTAGTCTGGCAGCGCATTGCTTGGTTCAAAAAGCGATACGCGCATGAATATGACTCAATGGAGACAAAACGGTATGAAGAGGATCGGTAGCGGCAATCAGTGCATTGCCCGGTTGCGCATTGACCAGTACGAAGTGCTGGCGACCGGGGACGCACGATGAACCATGCACTCGAAAGAGGACGCACCGTTGACGTCCAGGCATTCATCGACGATCAGCGCTTTTCGCTCTTCCACTGCATTCTGTTCGTGCTGTGCTTTCTCACCATTGCGCTTGATGGTCTCGACACCGGCGCAATGGGGCTTATCGCGCCAACTCTCGCACAGGACTGGAACGTGCCGCGCGCCTCGCTCGGACCAGTATTAAGCGCCACGCTCGTTGGCATTGGCGTGGGCGCGCTGCTGGTGAGTCCGCTTGCCGACCGCGTCGGCCGTCGCAGCGTGTTGGTCGGCTCCGTGGCGTTCTTCGGCGTGTGGAGCACGGCGGCGGCGTTCGCCACGTCGATGGACGCGCTCACCGTCATGCGCTTTCTCACCGGCATGGGCCTCGGCGCGGCCATTCCCAACACGGTGACACTGATGGCCGAGTTCGTGCCGGGGCGCATTCGCGGCTTCGCCGTCAACGGGATGCTCGTGGGCTTCGCGGCCGGCAACACCGTGGGCGGAGTACTCTCGGGGTGGCTCATTCCCGCGTTTGGCTGGCGCAGTGTGTTGCTCGCGGGGGGCATCGCGCCGCTCGTGCTCGCGTGCCTGTTGTTCGCCTTCCTGCCGGAATCGGTGAAATTCATGGTGTCGAGCGGCAAGCCCGCAGACCGCATCGCCCGCGCGCTGCGCCGCCTCGCTCCCAACGCGCGGCTTGACGGGTGCGCGTTCGTGAGCGAGGCGCATGCGCCTCGCGAGCGCGCCAGCCGCTCGCCCGTGCTCGAACTGCTCTCGCGCGACTACGTGGTGGGCACGATCATGCTGTGGGTGGCGTATTTCATGTGCCTCGTGGTGCTGTACCTCATCAACAACTGGATGCCGACGCTGCTCAAGGGCTCGGGCTTCTCGCTGCCGCAATACGCTGCGACATCCGCGTATTTCCATCTTGGCGCGTGCGTGGGCATTCTCATGGCGGGCTGGCTGATGGACCGCATGAGCCCGGTGCGCGTGATCGCGCTGTTCTTTGCGCTCACTGCGCTCGTGGTGCTCATCATCGGGCGTAACGTGGCGCACGACGCGGGCCTGACGGTGCTGATCGTCGCAACGGGTCTCACGCTTTCGGGCGCGGCCTCTTCGATGTCCACACTCGCCACGCAGTTCTATCCCACCACGAGCCGCGTGACAGGCTGTGCATGGATGCTGGCGATCGGGCGCCTTGGCGCCGTGGCGGGCACCTTCGGCGGCGCGTTTCTGCTGAGCCTGAACTGGGAGTTCTCGGCCATTTTCGGCCTGCTCGCGGTGCCATCGCTGATCGCAGCGGGCGCGCTGCTCATGCTCGGGCGTCATGCGCCGCATCTGGGCAGTGCGGAGCGCATGACGGGCGCTCCGGCGGCCTCGCAGCACTGAGCGCCGCGCCCGCACGGCGAAACGGCGCCCGCGGGAAACCCCATGTCGCCGCGCCAGCTCGCGCGGCACGTTGATCCACCCACTGAATGAACGAACGGGCACACGGCGCGCCGCGTGCCGGGGCCCGCTTCGTCTCGCGCAACGCAATGAACAACGATTCGATGGCTTCAGAAAACAGGGCGCTGCCGCTTGCCGGTGTGCGCGTGCTCGACCTTTCGCGTGTGCTGGCCGGCCCGTGGTGCGCCATGGTGCTCGGCGACCTGGGCGCAGAGGTCATCAAGGTCGAGCATCCTGGCCGCGGCGACGACACGCGCGACTGGGGCTTGCGCATCGGCCGTACGGAAACGGCCTATTTCAATAGCGTGAACCGCAACAAGCGCTCGCTCACGCTCGATCTGCAAACGGCCGAAGGCCAGCAGATCGCGCGCGACATTGCGAAGACTTCCGATGTCGTCATTCAGAATTTCAAATATGGCGGCGCGGAAAAACTCGGTCTCGGTTACGAGCAACTGAAGCGCGATAACAGCAAGCTCGTCTATTGCTCGATTTCCGGTTACGACCGCGCCGGCCCCGAAGCCGAGCGGCCCGGTTACGATCTGCTCGTGCAGGGCGAAGCGGGATTGATGGCGCTGAACGGCGAAGCTGAGCGGCCGCCGCTCAAATTCGGCATCGCGGCCGTCGATCTATTCACCGGCATGTATTCCGCCCAGGCCATTCTCGCCACGCTATACGAGCGCGAGCGCGGCGGCAGCGGGCGCCACATCGAAATGGCGCTGTTCGACTGCGGGCTGATGATCACCGCTTATTACGGACTCGAAGCGCTCGTGGCAGGCGAGGACCCGCCGCGCTTTGGCAACGAGCATCCGTCCATCGTGCCCTATGGCGTATTCGAGGCGGCCGATGGACCGCTCGTGGTCGCGGTAGGCAACAACGGCCAGTACGAGCGCTTTTGCCGTGAGGTGCTGCAGCGCCCCGAACTTGCCGACGACGCGCGCTTCAAGACCAATATCCTGCGCTCGCAGAATCGCGCGGCGCTGCTGCCGGAAATTCGCCGCGCAATTGCGAGTGAGGAGCGCGCGGCGCTGCTCGAAAGGCTCGCCGGCGCGGGGATTCCGTGCGGCGAGGTGGCGGGCCTGCGCGAAGCGCTGCTTTCGCCGCGCGCCACCGAGGCCGGACTCTTGACCACCCAGCCGCATCCGCATACGGAATCGGGCACGACGCCCGTGCTCGCCCCGCCATGGCGCTTCGATGGCGAGCGCATGCCCGTGCGCCGTCCGCCGCCGCAACTCGGCGAAGGCACGCGCGACGTGCTGCAAGGCGTGCTGGGCTATAGCCCCGAGCATATCGCCGACCTCGCCAGCCGGGGCGTGGTGTGACCTGACATAGCGCGCTCCAGACACAGGAGCGCGCTACGTTCATTCGAATAGAAACGCGTGGAGGGACGCAGCCGCACATCAGTTCAATAGAAGATTCGGATTACGAACAAATATATACATAACAGGATCGAGTTCTGGAGACGTCATGAAGAAGAGTCATTTTTGGGTTGGTCCTATCGTCGCGCTCGCAGCCGCGAACGCAAATGCGCAGAGTTCCGTCACGCTGTACGGCCTGATCGATCTCGGCATCAACTATTCGAGCAACGCGCAAACGGGCCGCAACGCCGACGGCTCGCTCAACGGCAAATCGCAAGTCAACATGAGCGACGGCGCGACACGCGGCTACGGCGGCAGCCGTTGGGGCTTGAAGGGTTCGGAGGATCTGGGCGGCGGGCTTTCGGCGATTTTCACGCTCGAAAACGGCTACAACATCGTGAACGGCGCCATCGCGCAAGGCGGCGCAATGTTCGGCCGCCAGGCTTTCGTCGGGCTGAGCAGCAATACGTTCGGCACGGTCACGCTCGGTCGCCAGTACGACACGCAATCGGACTTCGTGGCGAACTATTCCCCGGCGATCATTGCAGGCATCTCGGGCGCCGTGCCCGGCGACGTGGACGGTCTCGGCCACACTCGCCGCGTGAACAACGCCGTCAAATACCTGAGCCAGAACTATCGCGGTTTCACATTCGGCGGATTGTATTCGCTGGGCGGGCAGGCCGGTAATTTCACGCGCAGCCAGGTATGGGCGCTGGGCGCGAACTACGCGATCGGCGGATTCTCCGCGGGCCTCGGCTACTTCAACGCGCGCGACCCGAATCTTTCCTCGTTTGGCAACAGCCCGAATAACGGCGGCCCGGCCACGAACAACATGGGGTCGGCCGGTTCTCTCACGACGGCGCAATCCAATCCGATCTACGCGGGTTATTCCTCCGCCCATACCTACGAGATCTATTCGGCAGGCGCGAGCTACAAATACGGGGGGACGACGTTCGCGGCCTCGTTCAGCCATTCCGCGTTCGACAAGCTCGGCGATCTCGAGGCCGGTCCCAATCCGTTCCACTACAGCGGCACAGCCATCTTCAACACGGCTACCGCCACCGTCTCGTACCTTGCGACGCCCGCGTTGCTCATCGGCGGCGCTTATACGTACACGCATGGCGGCGGTGCGGGCGGCGATGGTTCTGCCACGTATCATCAGGGCATATTCGCCGTGCAGTACTTTCTCTCGAAGCGCACCGAGCTGTACTTCTTCGGCGTGTATCAAGCCGCTACCGGAACCGACTCGCTCGGCCAACCGGCCGTTGCCAGCATCGAGCTCATGACGCCTTCCAGCACGAATCATCAGTTCGTCGGCCGCGTAGGCATCATTCAACGCTTCTGACCGGAAGCATTTATTGCGTTTGAAACTTTGCATGGCCGCTGTCCGGTTCTCTCCGGGCAGCGGCCAGTTACTTTTGGGTAGCTATCACGCGTGGCTCGAATTCAGCTTTGAGTGCGCGGGAAAGGAGCGAGGCAGCAAAAACAAAAACGCCGCTGAAATCAGCGGCGCAAGATGCAACACGGAGATTCGGTTTAGTGCAACGTGAGCTGCACGAGCTTGTGAGTCGAGGCGTTGAAATTCACCATCGGATTGGCTTCGCGATTGGCCGTCTTGCGAATCTTGCCGACGACAAGATCGTGCGTGCCGAGCGGCTGCGTGCAGACAATGTCGCATTCGAGGCTCGCGAGCGCATCTGTGAGCACCGGCAGGCCGTGCTGGCCATCGCTCCAGCAGCCTTCGGTGAAGCGCTGCGGTCCTTGCGGCGCCCCGAGGAACTGGCCCATGACCGACCCATGTTCCTCGCCCAGAATATTGGCGACGAAACGGCCGCTTGCCATGAGCGGCGCGCGCATGGACGACGACTGGTTCACGAAAAATCCCACGAGCGGCGGCTCGGCCGAGATCGACGTGAGGCTCGAGACGATCATGCCCGCCACGGCGTCGCCGCTGCCGGTTGTGATCGCGCTGATGCCCGCGGGCAGGGCGCGCATCGCGGCCTTGAAGTCAGCGAGCGAAACGACTTCGTCGCTATCGTTGAGCGTAATGTGCGCGCGGACTTCGCCGCGCTCGTTGACCCAGCCGAAGCGCGCCGCGTAGTCGATCATGCCCGTGAATCCTGCTTCCCATGCGGCATCGCCGGCGTGCCCAGAGAGAAAGCGCAGCACGGGGGGCGCAAGCAGAATATGATCATCGCCGTCGCGCCGGCCAATGCGCGCAACGGCCTGGTCGAACCGCTCGCGCGGCTGGGGGTCGACGAGCACGTCGAGCTTCTTGAAGTTCGAAGGGTCGAGTAACGTGATCGCTCCCGCGTTCGTCAGGTGCAGACGCATGGCCGCCTCCTCAGACCGTCGTGGTTAACTGGCCCACTTCCTTGCGGATGGCCGGAATGATCTTCTCGCCCCACAGCTCGATCTGCTTGAGCATGGTCTTCTGGTCGAAGTCGCCGAGCTGGGTTTGCAGCGCAATGTGTTTCGGACGCAGAATGCTGATCTCTTCGAGCATCTTGTCGATCACTTCGCTAACCGAACCCACCGGCAAATTCTTGCGCAGCTGATCGAAGCTCAGGTCGGTGGGCGAAGGCTCTTCCTTCACCATATAGCCGTCTTCGGAATGCGCTCGGCGATATTTGAGGCTTTCCGAAATGCGGCGCTGAAAGCGCGCGCAATCGAGGTACGCGTCGACTTCGGCCTTGTTGTCCGAGGCATAGCCGCAGCGCAGGAAGCCGAATTTGACGTCGCGGTCGAGGTCCTTGCCGTTTTCTTGCGCAACCTTTTCGAGCCGGCCGCGCAGGCTCGTGATGGCGTCCGTGCCGTTGAGCAGCGAGGTCACGAACAGATTGTGATTCTCGCGCACGCCGCGCCCGAGCGTGACGGGGTTGCCCGAGGTAATCCACAGCGGCGGCATGGGGTCCTGAATGCAGCGCACGGCGATCGAACTGGGCGGAATCTTCAGATACTTGCCGTCGTGGTCGAAAATCTTTTGCGTGAGGCCCTTGGGGATCACGTCGAGGAATTCATTGAAAATCGCGCCCGATTCGGCAATGTCCACGCCAAAGCGCTCGAATTCGAACTCCTGATAGCCCGAACCGACCCCAAGTTCGAGGCGGCCGTTCGACACCGTATCGACAAAGCCGACTTCGGCGAGAAAACGCGCCGGGTGATAGAGCGGAAGAATGCAGACCGCCGTGCCGAGGCGAATGCGCTTTGTCTTGCCGGCCGCGTGCGCAACCGTCATGAGTGGCGAGGGCGAAAGCGAATAGTTGTTGAAGTGGTGCTCCGCATACCAGGCAGTGTCGAATCCGGCCTGTTCCGCCACAACGGTTTGCTCGATCGAATTGCCGATGACTTGCTGTGAAGTCTGATGATAGCCCCGCTGCTGGGCCAGGATGAAAACGCCGAATTCCATAGTGCTCCTCTCTCTTTATAAAACCCAAAGGGCTTGAGAGGAATTCTAGATTCGCCATGTTATTATCAGGAATAACGTAAAACATGCGTTCTGAACTGCAAGAACTGGAGGAATCATGGATCGGCTTCGTGCGATGGAGCTGTTTCTCTCTATTTCACGAACAGAGAGTTTTTCGGAGACGGCGCGCAAGTTCGGCGTTTCGGCCACCTCGGTCTCACGCATGATCACCGAGTTCGAAGGCGAACTGAATGTCAAGCTGCTGCTGCGCTCCACGCGGCAGGTGGTGCTGACCGAAGCCGGACAGGAATACGCGCGGCATCTGGAAGGCATTCTCTGGAGCATCAGCGAGGCGCAAAGCAGCATTACGGCCATTAGCGCCGCGCCCATGGGGACCTTGCGCGTGCATTCGCGCATGATGTTCGGCCTTGGCGTGCTGCCGCCACTGATCGCAGAATTTCGTCGCCAGTATCCGGACATCCACGTCGAATTGATTCTTGGCGAATCGAAAGCCGACTTGCGTCGCCAGCAGATCGACATTGACTTTCGCATTGCGCCGCCCGTGGAAGCGGGGCTCAAGCGGCGCATTCTCTTCAAGAGCGAGCGCTATCTCGTGGCCTCGCCTGGTTATCTCGCCGCGCACACGGCGCCAGAAACGCCGCAAGACATCACCACGCACGAATGTCTTGCATATACATTGCCCGGCGACAACTACATCTGGCGCTTCAAGCAGGAGGAAGCGGTAGAGGAGGTGGCGTTCAAACCGCGCCACGTGAGTAACAACGGCATTGTGCTGCTGGATTTTGCGCGGCTTGGTGAAGGCATTGCGCTGCTCGACGATTACACCGTGCACCACGATATCGCGAGCGGCAGGCTCGTGCGCCTGATGCCGCGATTTCAGGTGAGCAACACGTCGTTCGAGGATGGCATGTATGCCACCATTCTCGACACGCCCATGATCCCCGCGAAAATACGCCTGTTTCTGGACTTCATCGCGGCGCACGTATCAGGCAAGGAACTGCGGTTTTCGGCTTACGGCGACGCGCTCGCGCTTTGAGCGCTTTCAACGCTTCGGGCCGCGCCGTTCTTCACGCCGCGCGTATGCGGCACGCAAAGCGCGGCGTGCCGCGATAGCCCGCGCCGCGCACACGCAGCAGCGCGCCGTCGAGTTCGCCGCTCGCGCGCAACCGGCCGCTATCGGTAATCGAAGTCACGTAAATATCGTCTAGCCGCGTGCCGCCAAAACAGAGCGAAGCAGGATGCGCGAGCGGCAAGGCAACGCGGTCGGTCATGCGGCCCTGGTCGTCGAAGCGCGCAATGGCGCTTGCGTGCACGAGGGCGGTCCACAAGCCGCCCTGCGCGTCGAAGCAGCAGCCGTCGGGCGCGGAGCCCAGCGCTTCGGTATTCACGAACGCGCGGCGTTCACCCAGCGCGCCGTCGCCTGCCATGGCGTAGGACCAGATGGTTTTCGACGCGCTGTCTGCAATATGAAAGCGGCCATTCGACGGATGCACGGCCGGCCCGTTCGCGACGCCAATTCCCCCATCCAGCTTGTTCAGCGCACTGTCGCATTGCAGGCGGTAAATGCCGCCAAGCGGTGTTTCGCCTGGCTCGCGATAGATATGCATGGTGCCCACCACAAAGCTGCCGTCGGGCATTGCAGCGCCATCGTTCAGGCGCAGATTTGGATGGCTCGCCTCGATGCGCGCAAGCGGCCGCCACGCGCCGGTAGCCGTATCGAGCAAGACGATTTCCTCTTTGAGCGCGACGATCAAATTGCCATCGTGATTCAACGCAAATGAACCGGCAGGCGGCGGCACGTCGTAATGCGTGTTCGCGCCCGTTTGCGGATCGACGCAGTAAATCCGCCCCTTTCTGCTGTCAATGAACCACAGGCGTTCATGTGCGGCGTCCCACACGGGGCACTCGCCAAGTGCTGCCGTAATCGTCGTGATGCGCTCGATCTCGATTGCCATGAAGCGGATCCGTCCATTCGAATCAGGGTAATTGCTGAGTGCGTTGTCGTGCCGCCATGCGTTTGCGCGCGACCCATCCCGCCGTGCTCGTGCACCGCTTTGCGCATCGTAAATCACCTCCATTCCTGCGAATAGCGCGAGTTTTTGCAGGACACATCCAACGATTTCGGCGGAAATCGCAGGAGTGGTCCGTCCATATAATCGGTTCGCAGGAGCCCATGCCAATGCCCGGCTCGTTAGCGCGGCAACCGGCATGGAGTCGAGAACACGAGGAGGCAATCATGCAGATGAAATTCGAAGCCCCGTTGCGGGCCGCGTGCGCCGTCGCGCCCATTGAACAATCGAACAAGGGAGCGCAAGCATGAGCGAACGTATGGTGCGGCTCGAAGTGGCCGATGGCGTGGCGCTTGTGACGATGGCGCGTGAACCGGTCAACGCCCTGAACCGCGAAATGCGCCGACAGATCATTGCGGCCTTCGACGAAGTGTCCGAGCGCGACGATATTCGCTGCGCAGTGCTCACCGGCATCGGCAAGGTGTTTTGCGCGGGCGCCGATTTGCGCGATCGTCCGAATAGCGAAGTGGCCGGCGACTTTCTCGAACATAACCGCCTGACGCGCGAAACCGGCAATGCGATTCGCGAATGCGCGAAGCCCGTCATTGCCGCCGTGAACGGCGTGGCGCTCGGCGCGGGACTCGGCTTGATGGCGTCCTGCGATATCTATTACGCGTCGGAGGAGGCGAGCTTCGGCATGCCGGAAATCAACGTGGGTCTCGCGGGTGGCGCTTCGATGCTGCGCACGCTATTCGGTCGGTCCACGGTACGGCGTATGTTTTTCACGGGGCAACGCCTGAGCGCGCACGATCTCCTGCGCCGCAACGTGCTGGAAGACGTGCTGCCTGCGAGCGAATTGCTTCCTGTAACGATGGCGCTCGCGCGCGAGATTGCATCGAAAGCGCCGCTCGCAGTCGTCTACGCGAAGCGCGCCGCCAACATGGTGGAAGTGATGCCGCAGCGCGAAGCGTACCGCCACGAGCAGGATTTCACGATGGCGCTCTCGAAGACCGAGGATGCACGCGAAGCGCGCATGGCATTCCTCGAAAAGCGCGCACCCGCTTTCAAGGGCCGCTGAAACATGAACGCCAGTGAATTTCAGCGGCCCGGCGCGGGGTTGGACGCGTTCTTCAACGCGCGCGGCATTGCCATCGTGGGCGCTTCGGACGACATCAACAAGATCGGCGGACGCCCAGTGCATCTGCTGCGCAAATACGGTTACGCGGGGCCGGTCTATCCAGTCAATCCGCGTGGTGGCGAAATCCAGGGCTTGAAAGCCTACGCTTGTGTGCGCGAAACGCCCACCGCGCCCGACCTCGCTATTCTCGCGGTGCCCGCGAATGCAACCGCCGACGCGTTGCGCGATTGCGCGGCGCGCGGTGTGCGCGGGGCCATCGTGCTCTCCTCGGGTTTTGCCGAGGCCGGTCCCGAAGGCGCGGCGCTTCAGGCGGAACTCGTGTCGATCGCACGCGAGGCGGGCATGCGCATACTTGGGCCGAACTGCCTTGGCACCGTGAATGTGCTCGATGGGACCATCGGTTCGTTTTCCATCGCGCTCGAAGAAAGCATGCCGCCCGCGGGCACCGTTGGCATCGTCTCGCAGTCGGGCAACGTGGGCAGCCATACCATGCAATGCGTGGCGCGGCGCGGGCTGGGCGTGAGCCGCTTCATTGCCACCGGCAACGAAGCCGATATCGACGTGGCGGACGGTCTCGCGGCGCTTGCGCACGACGACGAAACGCGCGTGATTCTATGTTGCATGGAAACGTGCCGCAACGCGGATCGCCTCATTGCCGCGCTCGAAGCGGCCCGCGAGCGCAACAAGCCCGTGATCGTGCTGAAGATCGGCGCGACCGAGCAGGGACAAAGCGCGGCCGCTTCGCATACGGGTGCGCTCGCCGGCTCGGACGCGGTGATCGACGCCGTGTTCCACCGTCACGGCGCATTGCGCGTGCGCTCGATCGAAGAGATGCTCGATGTGGGCCACGCGGCTTCGCTGCTGCTGCCTGCGCGCCTGCCGCAAACCGATACGGCCACGCTGGTCGCCGCTTCGGGCGGCTTCGGCATCATGATGGCGGACGCCATGTCGCAAGCGGGCATTGGCCTGCCGCCGCTCGCGGCTGCCACCCGCGCGCGCATCAATGAAGCGGTGCCCACGGCAGGCACGAACAATCCCGTGGATGCGTCCGCGCAGATGTCGAGCCGCCCCGACATCCTGCTCAAGATGCTCACGGCGCTGCTGGATGAACCGAACGGCAGCACGCTCGTCCTCTTCATGTCGCTCTCGTTGTTCAATTCGCGGCTGCGCGGCATCTATCTCGATGCACTCGCGCAGGTGCGCGAGAGCCATCCCGAGCGCCTGCTCATGATCGTTAGCCACGGCCCCGCCGACGCCGTTGCTCAGATCAACGCGCTCGGCATTCCGGTGTTTGGCAGCATCGACGCCGCCGCGCACGGCCTCGCTTCGCTCGTGCGCCTCGGCAAGCTGCGTGATCAGGCGAGTGCGCCGCGCTACACGGGTCCGCTCGAGCGTATCGATCCGGAGGTGTTCCGCACCGAGCATCGCGCGAAGGCCGCGTTGGCGGCGGCGGGCATCGAAGTGCCGCGGGAAGCCATCGTGGCCGACGCTGAGGAAGCCGTGCGCTTTGCCGACTCGATCGGTTACCCGGTAGTCCTGAAGATTGCCTCGGAAGACATTGCGCACAAGACTGAAATTGGCGGCGTGGCGCTGGACCTGCGCGATGGCGAAGCCGTGCGCGCGGCCTATGCACGCCTGCTCGCCAACGCAGCGGAGCATGCGCCGAATGCGCGTATCGCGGGGGTGCTCGTTGCGCCCATGCTGCGTGGCGGTGTCGAGATGATCGCCGGCGTGTCGCGAGATCCGGTCTTTGGTCCCGTGGTGATGGTGGGCATGGGCGGCATACACGCGGAAATCCTCAAGGACGTTTCCGTGCAGCGCGCGCCGGTGACGGAAGGCGAGGCGCTGCAGATGATCCGCTCGCTGCGCATGTTCGCGCTGCTCGACGGCGCGCGCGGCCAGCCGAAGGCCGACCTCGCAGCCGCCGCACGCACCGTGGCGCGGCTCTCGGAGTTCGCCTGCCGCCATGCCGCCGACGTGGCCGAAATCGACATGAACCCCATTCTGGTCAGGCCCGCGGGAGAGGGCGTCGTCGTGCTCGACGCGCTCATGGTTCCCGCAGGCAACGCACCCACAAATCAGCGAGGATAACGATGCATATGGATAAGAGCCCGGCGGTGCCCGATCCCGCAGCGGGGCGGGCGGTCTATCGCCAGCATGCGCGCGACTGGCTGCGCGCGAACCTGCCTGAGCACATGCGCGCGGACAGCCTCGCCTGGCGCGCCCCCACGGTCGAGGAGTGCCGCGACTGGGAAGCGCAGATGTATCACGCGGGCCTCGCAGGCATGACCTGGCCGGTCGCGTACGGCGGCTACGGCCTCACGATGCGCGAACATCTCGCGGTGAACAAGGAAATCGGCGCGCTGGCCATGCCCGAGAGCGTAAGCTCGATCGGCAAGGAACTCGCGGGTCCGGTCATCATGGCTGTCGGCACCGAGGCACAGAAGCGCGCGTTCCTGCCCGCCATTCTCGCCGTGCGCGAGTACTGGTGCCAGGGCTTCTCCGAGCCCGACGCCGGTTCGGACCTCGCGCGCCTGCGCACGAAAGCCGTGCAGGAAGGCGACACGTGGCGCATCAACGGACAGAAGATCTGGACGAGTGGCGCAGCAAAGGCCCATTACTGCCTGCTGCTCACGCGCACCGGCACGGTGGCCGACAAGCATCGTGGCCTGCTGATGTTCGCCGTGCCCATGAGCACGCCGGGCATACGCGTGGTGCCGATCAAGTCGATCGACGGCAAGGAGTCCTTCGCCGAGGTGTTCTTCGACGACGTGGTGGTGCCCGACAGCGCACGCCTTGGCGCGACCGACGAAGGCTGGAGCGCGGCCATCCGCGTGCTCTCCATCGAGCGCGCAACCAACCGCATGTACCGGCCGTGGCGCTTCGAATGCGAGCTGCGCCAGCTCGTGAGCGCCTGCAAGTCCGACACGCTGCTCGCGCAACGACTTGACGACGGCTACTACCAGCGTCGCATTGGCGACGTGGTGTGCGAGATCGACGCGCTCAAGGGCCTCGTCGAGCGCACTGTTGAGCAGGTGATGCAAGGCGAGTCGCTCGGCGCACGCGGCTCGCTCACCAAGCTCTACTGGTCGGAATGCCACCAGCAGTTCGCGAGTCTTGCCCTATCGCTGGTCGCGCATGTGAGCCCCGTGTCGAGCCCGCTTGCGCAGCGCGCTCGCAAGACTTTCACGCACGCCTACCTGTTCTCCCGCGCGGAGACGATTTACGCCGGCACCTCCGAGGTGCAGATGGACGTGATCGCGCAACGCATCCTCAAACTGCCGAAGGATCTCTGATATGACGATGCGAGACGACGGGCTCAAGCCCGAGGAATTCGCTCAGGCCGCCGTGGCGCCCATCGACGACGCGAAATCTCGCTCCCCGCGCGAAGCGGCACGCGTGCTGGCCGAAGCGGGCCTGATGGGCGTATGCGCCTGCGAGGACGATGGCGGCCTTGGACTCGATATCGACTTTGCGGTGCCCATCGTGCATGCCGCGGGCAAACAGCAACTGCGCTTTCCCTTGCTTGAACAGATCGCGCTGGCGAAGGCGTTTGGCGGCACCGAAATTGCCGCCTCGCTGGCCGGCGGTGAAAAGCTCGCCACCGTGGCGCTTCAGGGCGGCATGGAGCTGGGCGTGGCTGGCCATGCGCGCCAAGCGAACGAATGCGACTGGGTGCTCGTCGCCGACGCCAAAGGTTGCGCAGCGCTCGTGGACATGAGCACGGCAAGCTGCGAAACGGACGCCGCGCTCGATCCCGAATGCCCGCAGGTCTGGCTTACGCTCGTGAGCGCGCGGGTGGTTGCGACGCTGGATGCCGACGCCTTTTCCGGGCTTCGCCGCGATCTTCAGGTGCTCGCCGCCGCCTTCGCGAATGGCGCGGCCGATGGCGCGCTGGAAACCGCAGCCGCGTATATGTCCACGCGGGTCCAGTTCGGCCGCCCGCTCTCTGCGAAACAGGCCGTGCGCCATTTGCTCGCGCGCATGAAGCTCGTGCAGGAAGCGTCCGCTGCTGCGATTCGCCGTTCGATCGCGACGGACGAATACGAAACTGCGCGCGACGTGCGGTCCGCGCTGGCCGGCACGCTGGCGAACGCGGCATTCGTGATCGAGAAGGCCATTCATCTGCACGGCGGCATGGGCTTCACGTGGGAGGTGCCCCTGCATTACTCGCTGCGCGAGGTGCGCAAGCTTGATGCGTCGTTCGGGGCAGGCGGACTCGCTCGCGAAGTGGGCCGCGAATTCATCGCAGCATTGTGAGGAAGACAGACATGCAACAGGACATGAACGCTCGCGTGGCGCTCGTCACCGGCGCTGGCGCCGGCATTGGCCGCGCAACTGCGTGTGCGCTGGCCGCGCGTGGCGCGATCGTCGGCGTGAACGATCTGAAAGAAGAGCTTGTGGACGCAACGGTCGCCCAAATTCGCGCGGAAGGCGGTCAGGCCTTCGCGGTGGTGCGCAACGTCGCCACGCGCGAGGGCATGACCGGGGCCGTGTACGAGGCCCGCGAACATCGCGGACGTTTCGACGTGCTCGTCAACAACGCCGCGTGGGTGCGGTATCAGGGCGTGCCCGAGATCTTGCCGGAGACGGTGGACCGCATGCTCGATATCGGCTTCAAGGCTGTGATCTGGGGCATCCAGGCCGCTACGGAAGTGATGGACGCCGAACGCGGCGGCGCCATCGTCAACGTGGCTTCGACGGCGGCGCTGCGCTCGGCGGCAAGCTCCGTGGTCTATTCCGGCATCAAGGCGGGCATACTCGGCATCACGCGCGCAGCCGCGGCAGAGCTCGGCGCGCGCCGTATCCGCGTGAACGCGGTTTGCCCTTCGGCGGTGCCGACGGAAGGCACGCAGCGCAACCGCAACGCGGAGCGCGATGCGGCGCGAGTGGCGCGCACGCCGCTCGGCCGGCTCGGCGTAGTCGAGGATATCGCGCGCGGCATCGCCTTCCTCGCGAGCGATGAGGCGGGTTTCATCACGGCTCAGGCGCTGACGATCGACGGCGGCATTACCTTCACGAATATATAGGATCACCAGGCAATGGGCGAGCACGCCGTAAGGACGGTGCTGATCACCGGCTCGGCCTCTGGCATCGGCTGGGCGGCAGCTCAGCGTTTCGCCGCGGCAGATTGGCGCTGCGTGCTGGTCGATCGCAACGGCGCGGCGCTCGATCGGCTCGTGTCGGGCTTGCCAGCGACGGCCGGTGCGCCACATCTGGTGCGCGTGGCCGATCTCACGCAACCCGACCAGATCGCCGCACTCGCGCTGGGCGCGCCGGCGCTCGATGCGATCATCAACAACGCGGGCATGTCGGACAGCAGCAATGTACCGCTGGCGGAGCAGGGCGCCGCGCAACTCGCGCGGCTCGTCGCCCTCAATCTCGATGCGCCCGCACGGGTTTATGCGGCGCTCGCGCGCGTGCTGCGTCCCGGCGCGCGCATTGTGAACGTCGCATCGGGCGCGGGGCTGCATGCCATTCCGTGGCGCGGCGCTTACAGTCCGAGCAAGGCAGGTTTGATCGTGCAGACCAGGGCGCTCGCGCGTGCGCGGCCCGAGCTACGCGTGAGTGCGCTATGAGGGGCGCAACGTCGCGCGCCGCAAGCGCAGCCCCGCCAACCGGGCAGCACAACAAGGAGGCAGCATGAGCGAAAGCGATTCCGCTCGCGCGCGCATCAAGGCGCAATTCATCGAGGCGCGCGGCTACTGGCGCCCATGGACCGAAGCGATCCTGCATGCGCATCCGGCGTTTCTGGAGCAATACGCGCGTTATGCAGGCTATCCCGCGCGCCACGGTCCACTGTCCGCGCGCATGGTGGAGCTGATCTATGTGGCGCTCGACGCGTCGTCGGCGCATCTGTATGCAGCGGGTCTCAAAACGCATCTGGCAGGCGCATTTGCTGCGGGCGCGAATGAGGCCGATGTTTTCGACGTGCTGCATCTTGTTGCCGCGCAGGGACTCGAATGCGTGTATCAGTCGGCGGCGATACTCGCGCAGGAGGCAGCGCAAGTGACCCCATCGTCGTTCGATGCGGCGTTAGGCGAACGAATCGCGCGACTATGTCCGCAGGCCGCATGCATGCTGAAAACGCTTGCCACGCTGGACCGCACCTACGTGGACGTGCTGCTTGATTTTCTTGAGCATGGCGCGACCGGCGGAGGGCTGAACGATGCCGAGCGCAACGTCATTCAGATCGCGTTGCACGCCTGCTTCACAGCGTTCAATCCCGATGCCGTGCGCCGCCTCGTGCGCGTGGCGCTCGAGGCGGGTGTGACAGCGCCGGGAATTCTGCAGGCTATGCAGCTTGGCGCACATCTTTCCGTGCACGGCACGGCGCTGGGCGCGACGGTAATCGGCGAACTGCGCGCGCCTGCCTTGTGATGCCAGTAGTAGACACGGCTTTACGGCGAAGCTACCAAAAGGAATCCTGGTCAATGAAATCGAAATCGTGGCTCAGTCTCGAGGAGAGAGTTTGTGTCGTAACGGGTGCAGCCGGCGGAATCGGTGCGCAAATCGCGCTTTCGCTTGCACGTGAGGGAGCGCACGTGGCACTGCTCGACCGCGACCGCTCGGCGTGCGCCGAAATTGTCGATCGCATCAGGAACGAAGGCGGCAAGGCGATCGCCATCGGCTGCGACGTCGCCGACAAGGCCAGTGTGGCCGAAGCCGCACACGAGAGCGAACGCGCATTGGGGCGCTGCAACGTGCTCGTGAACAACGCGGCCATCACGTTGCGGGGCGCGTTGCTCGAACTAGATGTCGAGCACTGGGACCGCGTGCTCGCGGTGAACCTCACGGGCGCACTGGTGTGCGCGCAGGCTTTCGGCCAGCAAATGCGCGCCGGGAAGAGCGGCTCGATGGTTCATGTCGCCTCCATTGCAGCGAGCTCGCCGATCCCGGCGGGCGGCGCGTATAGCAGCAGCAAGGCTGCGCTCGCGATGCTCGCTCAGCAGCTTGCCGTTGAACTGGCTGATGACAATATTCGCAGCAATGCAGTGAGTCCCGGACTCGTGCGCACGCCATTGAGTGCGCGCTACTACGATGACCCCGCCATGCTGCGTGCGCGGACCCGGATGGTGCCGTCACGGCGCATTGCCGAGCCGCAGGACATTGCCGACGTAGTGCTATTTCTCGCGAGCGAACGATCCGGCTACGTGAACGGACAGGAGTTACTTGTGGACGGTGCGCTTGGTCGTAACGTCATGGCGCTCGTGCCCCGGCCACAATAGCGCGGTATTCGTAGAGGACACGATCTATGCTAAGGCGGAAATGCTCTTGAAGCGCGAGTCGAAATCGCCTCCGACTCAGGGACTCGTTACTGTGAGAACGGTCGGACTCAAGGCAGACGAAAGGAATTTTTGAGTTTCGAGCGCGCAGTGCTCGTCCCGAAGTGCGGTTCGGGAATCGTGATGTGACAGGGCCGCTGACGCGCAGGCGCGTCAGCTGTTTCATGATGGGAAGGAGATAGGGTTTGAAAATCCTCGTTGCAGTGAAACGCGTAGTCGATTACAACGTGAAGGTTCGTGTGAAGTCGGATGGCACGGGCGTCGATATCGCCAACGTCAAGATGTCGATGAACCCGTTCGACGAAATCGCCGTGGAAGAAGCGGTGCGTCTGAAGGAAGCGGG
>NZ_KI912595.1:28124-37195 GCF_000519185.1 Paraburkholderia nodosa DSM 21604
TGCGCACGGCGCTGGCCATCGGCGCGGATCGCGCGATCCTGATCGAGTCGAACGAAGACCTGCAGCCGCTGGCTGTGGCCAAGCTGCTGAAGGCGCTGGTCGACAAGGAACAGCCGCAACTGGTNATTCTCGGCAAGCAGGCNATNGACGACGATTCGAACCAGACTGGCCAGATGCTCGCCGCGCTGGCGAACCTNCCGCAGGCNACGTTCGCNTCGAAGGTNGTNGTNGCNGACGGCAAGGCTACGGTGTCGCGCGAAGTGGATGGCGGCGCGGAAACGCTGTCGCTCACGCTGCCNGCNGTCGTCACNACNGANCTGCGCNTGAACGAGCCGCGCTACGTNACGCTGCCGAACATCATGAAGGCGAAGAAGAAGCCTNTGGANANNNTNAAGCCNGAAGACNTGGGCGTCGACGTCACGCCGCGTCTGAAGACGCTGAAGGTTGCCGAGCCGCCGAAGCGTTCGGCAGGCGTGAAGGTGCCGGACGTGAAGACGCTGGTCGAGAAGCTGAAGACGGAAGCCAAGGTGCTGTAAGGGGAGCAGACGAAAATGACGAATCTGGTTATTGCCGAACACGACAATNAGTCGATCAAGGCCGCGACGCTGAACACGGTCGCCGCAGCACAGAAGATTGGTGGCGACGTGCATGTGCTGGTCGCGGGCCACAATGCGCAGGCGGCTGCGGATGCAGCTGCGAAGATTGCAGGCGTGGCGAAGGTGCTGCTGGCCGATGCGCCGCAACTCGAAGTCGGTCTCGCGGAAAGCGTCGAAGCGACGGTCCTCGCGATTGCGAAGAACTACACGCATATCCTCGCGCCGGCAACGGCCGCGGGCAAGAACGTCACGCCGCGTATCGCCGCGAAGCTCGACGTCGCGCAGATCAGCGATATCACCGCCGTGGATTCGCCGGACACGTTCGAGCGTCCGATCTACGCAGGCAATGCGATCGCGACGGTGCAATCGGTCGACCCGGTCAAGGTCATCACCGTGCGTACGACGGCGTTCGATGCGGCTGCGGCCGAAGGCGGCAGCGCAGCGGTCGAGAAGATCGAAGCGGCAGCCGACAGCGGTCTCACGCAATTCGTCGGCCGTGAAGTGACGAAGCTCGACCGCCCGGAACTCACGAGCGCGAAGATCATCGTCTCGGGCGGCCGGGGTCTGGGCAGCGGCGAGAACTNCNCGNNGNTTCTNGANCCGCTCGCGGACAAGCTCAACGCCGCACTCGGCGCCTCGCGCGCAGCCGTCGATGCTGGCTACGTGCCGAACGACTATCAGGTCGGTCAGACCGGCAAGATCGTCGCGCCGCAGCTGTACGTGGCGGTCGGCATCTCGGGTGCGATCCAGCACCTGGCCGGCATGAAGGACTCGAAGGTGATCGTCGCGATCAACAAGGACGAAGAAGCACCGATCTTCAGCGTTGCCGACTACGGCCTCGTCGGCGACCTGTTCGCGGTCGTGCCGGAACTCTCGGACGCGCTCGGCTAGCGTGAAGTGACGTTTCTATCGCAAGTGAAACAACCACGAGCCGACGGATAGGGACGCTCCCACTAGAGCGCGTGCGCAGGTTTACCTAAGCAACCGTCTATCTTGGTAACAAGGCTTATCTTTATGGCCGACGCTCCTTTCGGGGCGCTTTAGGTCCGCCGCGGCCGGAACGGAAAGAGCGTGCGGGATCGTGTCTTCGAAGCCCCGGGTCGGGCGCTGCGCATGTCGTTGCGCGCACTGCCCGAACCAGAGGCCGACGGCGTGCCTCCGCAATCACGGGCGCTGATCGCGAGAACGTACGCACGCGGCTCGCGGCCCAGGTGCAGTGCCTCATGTAGCGTAGTACCTCTCCCGGCGCTGCCGCCTGCGCGCGGCAGCACCGATTGTTTTCGTGCGTAGTGGGCTGGCCTGGTCGAAGACGATTCGCGGAATCTGCCGCGCAGTGAAGGGGCCGGTTGTCAGCCGCTCAAAATCGAAGCGAGCTAAGATCGGGACCACTTTGTGTGAACCGGGAGATAAGTCGTGGCGACATTCAGGGAACTGAAAGCACAAATGGCCGCGCTCGAGGAGCAGGCGGCAGCGGCCCGGGCGGCAGAATATGAAGAGGTACTCGCTGACATCAGGGCCAAGGTTGCCGACTACGGGTTCACTGAGCGGGATATTTTCGGACTTCGAAGGCGCGGGCGTACGACGTCGGCAGGGGGTGTCGTGCCTCCGAAATATCGCGATCCGAAGACGGGCGCAACCTGGTCGGGCAGGGGGCGTGCGCCCCACTGGATCAAGGACGTGAAAAACCGCGACCGGTACCTGATTCGTGATTGACGTCGGGCGAGAGTCGGTGTCGTTGCTACTTCGAACCCACGCGGTCCGGCAGATGATAAGGCGATGCTCACGTAGGCAAACTGTTACACGAAGCGGCGGTTTGTGAAGCGCCGACCTTGCAAACATCATCAAATCCGCCGGAAGGCTCGCCGGACAGGGCTTTGTGAGCGATTTCGCCTATCGCGGTGCTGCTAGGGGCCGCCACCTCGATGACCCTCATCGACCCACAACTGCCCGTCGGTCAGCTTCTGCGAATGTCACCGTCGGGCTCCAAAGCGGCCGCTCGCCCTACACCGTTCGCGTTGGACGTAACTGAAGACCGCGGGTTCGTGTTCGCGCTCGTACGTTGGATAGCAGTAAATAGTGACTGCCGATAGTCTGAGAAGCCGCGCACTAGCGGCTTCAGGAAACACGCCCGCCTGCCGGTCGGCGACTGCGCTTGCGAGCGGCGACTTCGTCTTCCTCTGTCGCCGCAGCGCCTAGCCCCAGTTTGAGCGTCTTCTGGTCATGTTCAAGCTGCATTCTCATGTGCCGCATGAACTGCCTCGCAGTCTCCGTGTGTGGGGTGCCGGGGCGAAACACAAGCACACCCGTGAACATTACCTCCACGTCAATCGGCTTCACGACGAGCCCCCGCCCTGCGAAGTCCAACGTCACGAGGGGATGAGCGATGCCTATACCAACTCCCGCGAGTGCCAGTTCGCATACCGTGTGCGAATACGGCGTTTCGACGACCGTCTTGAGTCGGATTTCACGTGCCGTGAGCTGCGTGTCCAGACGCAGTCTGGTGCTGTCTTCAGGATTCAGCGCAATGAAGGGAAATTCGGGCAAATCCACGACGGCGATGAAAGGACGGGCAGCCAAAGGGTGGTGCCGATTCATCACTGCTACAGCCGGCATACGCACGAATACCGAGTGCTCAAGGCCGGCCATCGACATCTCGTCGGACATCAGGCCGAAATCCACCTGTCCCGCCAAGACCTTCTCATGCACTTCGCGCGAGCTCATTACCTGCAGCGATATTTGCACGTTTCTGGACGCAGCATCGAACGCGGCGATGACGCGAGGCAGAAAGCCCGTGCCCAGTGCGGGCAGACAGGCGATCGCCAGCCGCCCCAATCCGTAGGACCGCAAACTGCGGATTCGATGCTCGATGACCTCGAATCCGCGGAAATATTGATCCACCTCCCGCATCAGGGCGACGGCTTCCTGGGTAGGAACGAGGCGACTGCGTACACGCTCGAACAGCCTGAAGTCCGCCATGGTTTCCAGACGCCTGATGGCCTGGCTTACAGCCGGTTGCGAAATCCCGAGTAGCGCCGCCGCTTTGCTCGTGCTCCCCGCATTCATGACCGCCCTGAATACCTCGATATCTCTGACCCTCATAACCTGCACTTATTGACCTAATTATTTGCGATGTTGATGCAATCGCGGGCGAAAGTAAACTGGACCCGTCAATTCACCATCAGGCAATCGCAAAGAGCAAGATGACAAGTCCTATCCAGAAGGTGCCGCAGCCGTTCCGCAGCCTCGCGCCCGCCGTCATGCGGGCATCCACGGTCGTATTCGATTCTCTGGCCGACTTTACGCGCCGCAAGGAGCGACAACCGGACGGTTACAGCTATGGCATCACAGGAACACCAACGGCTCGCCAACTGGAGCATCGCATCGCCGAACTCGAAGGCGGTGCGCATTGCGTGGTGACGCCCTCCGGCCAGTCCGCGCTGATGACGACCGTCATGGGTTTCGTGCGGGGCGGGGATCACCTGCTCGTGTCCGCTGCCTGCTACGGCGCGCTAAAGACGTTCGCGGACAAGTGGCTGGCGCACTTCAACGTCGAGGTCGAACTGTATCCGCCTGCGATCGGCGCCGAGATCAGTGAGTACATCAAGCCCAACACCCGCATGATCTGCATGGAGTCGCCGGGCACGGTGACGATGGAGATGTCCGACGTCCCGGCGATCGTCGAAGTCGCAAAACGTCATGGCGTATTGACGATGATGGATAACACCTGGGCAAGCCCGCTCGCTTTCAAGCCGCTCGAACACGGCGTGGACTTCAGCATCGAAGCCGCGACGAAATTCTTCGGTGGCCACTCTGATCTGCTGGCGGGTTGCATCAGCATGAACGACGCAGGTTACTACGCGACCGTGCGTGAGACGCAGAGCATTCTCGGCCAGCAGACCAGCCCCGATGACTGCTTCCTCGTCATGCGCGGCCTGCAAACCCTGAAGGTCCGTTTCGCTGCCCAGAGCGCCTCAACGCTGCAGATTGCGAGGGAACTCGAACGTCACCCGGAAGTGAACAAGGTGCTGTTTCCGGCACTGCAATCCGATCCCGGTCATGCCATCTGGAAGCGGGATTTTGCGAGCAGCGGGTGTCTCTTCTCCCTGATCCTCCAGCCTGCGCCGGAGGACGCGTTCAACGCATTCTTCGATACGCTCCAGCATTTCCCCATCGGGGCGAGCTGGGGAGGCGTGCATAGCCTCGCCGCCTACTATCCGGCTTCGTTGCAGGCCGAGCGTGCATTTCCGCTTACCGACCAGCCTGTCGTGCGCCTTTCGATCGGGTTGGAGGACCCGGCGATGCTACTTGAAGACCTGTGTGCCGGTCTCGACGCATTCAAACGAACCCGCGTAGCCAGTACCTGATATTTCTTCCGTTCAACTTACCTGGATTAGTGAGCACGACATGAAAACAATCAATAGATGGAGACACGCTCTCACGGCAGTGAGTTTCGTGACACTTTGCACGGCATTCAGCTTTCCCGCTACTGCGCAGGCAGCAGACCTGCTTGCGCAGGCTAAGGCGAACGGCGAATTGCGCGTGGCCAACACCCAGAGCAGTCCGCCGTGGAGCATGCTCGACGGCAACAATAATCCTGTCGGCTATGACGTCGCGATTGCAAAGGAAGTCGGGAAGCGCATCGGCGTGCCGAATGTAGTATTCGTCGCAGATTCGTTCAAGAACTTTGTGGAGGGGTTGAAGACGGGCAAGTATGACCTCGTGATGAACGATCTCACGCCTACGCCCGAACGCGAGCAACAGGTTGATTTCGGCGATCCATACGGCGTAGAGGATTTCCGCATTTTCGTACCTACCGGCAACACGGACATCAAGGGCAAAGACACGCTTAAAGGCAAGCGGGTGGGCGTGGTCACCGGCTCAAGCAATGAAACATGGGCGCGAGCACACTTAAAAGACTCCGATATCCGTTCCTACGACAATGGGGCGCTCGTCTTCAACGATCTGGGCAGTGGGCGGATCGACGCGGTAATTATTTCCCACTTCGGCGGTATGAAGTACGCCCACGTCAACCACTTGCCCGTGAAGGAAGTGGGCGAGCCCTTGATCTACCAGCTATCAGCGCCGGCTATCGTGAAAGGCCAACCGGCCCTGCGCGCAGCAGTCAATAAGGCAATCGCGGAAATGATGGCTGACGGAACGATTGACGCCATTGCGAAGAAGTGGGTTGGGCGCGATTACGACATGGCCGGCACGATCGCGAAAGCCAAGGCGCAACAGGAGTAGTCATGATCGAACTGTTCATGCGTTCTCTGCCGCTGTTGAGAAGCGCGGTGCTGATGACGCTCTTTCTTGGGTTGTCGTCGTTCGTGCTTGGTTCGACGCTGGGGTTGCTCGTCGCACTGGCCCGTGTCTCAAGCATGGGCGCACTGCGCGCGCTCGCATTCGCATATGTTTCCGTCTTCCGTGGTACGCCGCTGCTCGTGCAGATGCTGCTTATCTATTTCGGCTTGCCCCGTTACGGTCTGACACTTGACCCGGTTCCTGCCGCGCTTCTCGCGCTAACGCTGTTCTCGGCAGCCTATCTGAGCGAGAACTTCCGTTCTGGGATCAACGCGGTGGACAAGGGCCAGTGGGAAGCAGCGATGTCGCTGGGCATGGGTTACTGGAAAGCCATGTCGCGGGTTATCCTCCCTCAGGGTCTACGGATTGCCATTCCGCCCGTCGGCAGCCGCCTGATTGCATTAATCAAGGACACGTCTCTCGCTTCGACCATCACAGTGGTAGAACTGACCCGCGTGGCCGACCAGGTCGGCGCAACCACCTTCCGTTACATGGAAATGTTTCTGATGGTCGGCATCATCTACTGGGGCATCAACCAGATTCTCACGATAGTCCAGACAATCCTCGAGAATCGTTTGTCGAGGCGTTTTGTATGAATACGGATATCAGGACGATCGAAGTTCGTGGGCTTTCTAAAGCCTTCGACAACAACCAGGTGTTGCGCGGTGTCGACTTCAGCGTATCGAAAGGCGAAGTTGTCGTTGTGATGGGTCCGTCCGGTTCGGGCAAGACCACGCTGCTGCGTTCACTGAATTTCCTCGAAATGCCGGATGCCGGCACCGTGACTGTGTGCGGCATTGATGTCGAATGCGCCGGTTCATCGAAACCATCACGCGAGCGCCAGAAGAAAATCCGCGCGATCCGCCAGCGCACGGCAATGGTGTTTCAGTCGTTCAACCTGTTTCCGCACAGAACAGCACTCGAAAACGTGATGGAAGGTCCGGTCAGCGTCAAAGGCATTCCCCGCGCGCAGGCATCGGAGCGTGCAATGCACCTGCTGACACAGGTTGGCCTGGCGGCAAAAGCCAACGAGTATCCGGGACGGTTGTCCGGGGGGCAGAAGCAGCGCGTAGCGATTGCGCGGGCGCTCGCGATGGATCCGGAAGTCATACTCTTCGACGAACCCACTTCCGCTCTCGATCCAGCGCTACGGGAGGACGTCCTGACCGTCATGCGCGATGTCGCAAGACTGGGCATGACGATGCTGATCGTCACGCACGAAGTGCGGTTTGCGCGAGATGTTGCGGATCGGATCGTTTTCATGGACGGCGGCGTGGTTGCCGAAGACACGACACCGCAAGCCTTCTTTGGCGAGGGCACCAGTCCACGCGTACGGCAGTTCCTGCAGCTGATCGAGACCTGAGCGTTGACGCGCCCGGCTGCGACCGGCCAAGCTATTCAAGGCGGCCTCACAAAGGCTGTTCGGTACGCTGCTGCACGCGCCAGCAAACAAGAGAACAGCCAGGCCTAAGGACTGCCTCGTGAATGTCTCAACGACGCTCGAAGCGAAGGTGAAGGTGACGGTGACGCGAAGGTCGCCGTCGCATTACCAAATGGCGACTCGTCGCTTGTCAGGAGACATTCGCCATGCAACTGCGAAGGACGGTTCCTGGCCGTGCTCAGTCCGACAGCATCCGGCTCAGTTCGACCCGGAACGGTCCTTGGGCTCCCTACAAAGCGGACAGCGGGAACCAAGGAAATGCCGCACGCGCAATAGATGGCCGGTTGCACTCCTCAGCCGGAATCTCGCGAAGAACGCAACGTCGGCGTAGCTTTAGCGACGCAGGCGCACGCCGTAGCCGAGACCAGCCTCTGCGCTCAGAAACAACACGCCGGCGCTCTCAAATGCGGCCATCACCTTGATGACCGTCGCAAAATGCGCGTGGATATCCTCGCCTGCGGCTTCGAGGCGCTTGACCGTGATTTTCGAAACACCGGCCATCTCCGCAAGCTTCGTCTGATCCCAACCGAGAAGCGCTCGACCTGCCCTGATTTGTATGCCCGTTATCATGCTTGACTTTAGGTATCTCTATTGATACTTTTGGTATCATACTCCACGGAGGTTACCTATGACTACCAATCCAGCATCTGCAGACTGCAGGATGATGCGATCAGCGTCTTATTTCCTGGTAGATGACGTGTTTGCGACGGCAGAGTTCTATCGCGATGTTCTGGGCTTTAACTTCGACGAGTTCTTTGGTGTTCCACCAAGCTTTGTCATGGTCCAACGCGACGACGTGAACATCATGTTCCGGCAGGTGCGGCCACCAAGGACTCCGGTCGCGCGGCCCAATCGAACCATCATGGGCGAAACGTTTGATGCCTATGTCTACGTCTCGAATGTGGATCAACTTGCCGCGGAGCTGCGCGCGAAGAAGGCCGATATTGTCGAAGGACCGGTTGATAGGATCTATGACATGCGAGAGCTGCTCGTGCGCGATTGCAACGGATACGTCATTGCCTTCGGGCAGGGCTGAATCCGACAGATCTTCGTAGATCGGTTCGATGAGCTGAGTTTTGCCAACTGCTGAACTCGCAAAGAAATCCCGAGCAAGCGACCGGATTGTCGACGATTCGCCGTGCGGGGTCGACCGTCCGTAACTGGCCGAATTCACGCATTCGCCCTCATAAGACGGCCACCGCGCGCGTGGCCGCTCCTTTGCTCAGTTCGCCATGCGTCGTTGCGCGCCCATCGAGCCGCCTGCTAATCGCAGACAAATGCCTGTCACACACTTTGTCTGCGCCCAGGCCGAGAATTCTCCCGGTTAGTGCCACAATAAGCACGCATCAGTGCCAGCAAAATCCCGTCACGGAGGCGGACGTGGTTCACATCGCAAATACAGCGGTTTGCGCGACGGTGAACGGTATTAGCGCATCCCGCTTCTTCCGATATTTTGCGTCGGTTCTTGTTGGTGCGATGTTGGCACCAGGTTCGGCGCAGGCTCTGTCCCTGTCGTTCGACTCATTTGCTTTGNCCTCCGGCAGCGCACCGCACGATGTCGCGCCAGAGCCTGGCGGCACCGTCTGGTACACCGCGCAGGCGCAAGGCGCAGTCGGAAGGTTGGACCCGCGCAGCGGCAAGATCGAGCGGATCCCGCTCGGCAACGGATCGGCGCCGCACGGCGTGATCGTCGGTCCGGATGGAGCAGCATGGATCACCGACGGCGGGCTGAA
>NZ_JAFA01000062.1 GCF_000519185.1 Paraburkholderia nodosa DSM 21604
GGTCGCCAGCACCGCCTCGAACCGGGCCGTCGCTGTCCAGGCCCGCTCGCGAGCGGGCCTGGACAGCGCATCCGCGCGCCAGCGTTCGAGTGTTGACGTCGAAATACTCAGCTCGTTGGCAACCGCTTCCACCGAGGCACTCTCGGGCGGCAACAACCGCGCTACAGCTTTGTCTTTAAATGCTTGTCCGTATCTGGCCACTTCATCTTTCCGTTATCGCCCCACAGTTTCAGATTCTAACGAGGCGACATCCATTCTGACTCCGGGGGTGCCCAACTGGGCGTCTCGAAGAACCGCCGCATGGGGAACCGGTCATGATCCGGGCCGAGTGGCCGGTTGAATCCGCTTTCACATACCGGCCACCCGATCGAGCCTGCTCAGTTAGTCACACTCGCGCCCGGAGGCCAGCTTCCCGGCCGGCTCCCGCGATTCGTGCCATGAGCACAAGCAACCTACAGCACTGCCGTCGCTTCGATCTCGATCTTGAAGCCGAAGTGGAGCGGCCCCGTCGGCACGATTGTGCGTGCCGGCCGCGCCTCGCCCGCCCAATCCGCGTAGATCTGATTGAAACTCGGCCAATGCTCGATATCGTCGAGATAGACGCGAACCTGTACCAGTTGCGCGATGCTGCTGCCTGCGCCTTCTAGCGCGACCTTGAGGTTCGCCAGCACCTGCTTTGCCTGCGCCTCGAACGACGCGTCCGTCAGCTTTCGGCCCTGGGCGTCGATCGGCAACTGACCGGACACGAATACCAGTCCGTTTGCGATCGCCACGTGACTATAGTGGCCCCCCGGGGGACGCAGGTTCACCGGGTTTTCCGTGCGCGGCAATCGCGTGCCCGATTCGTTACCAGCCATGAAAGCGGCTCCATACGGTTGTTTCTCCATCTGCGGATAGCGCGTGATACTCCGGGAACTGCGTACCCGTCGCGCAGGCGTGATTGGGCAGGATACGCAGCTTCGTTCCGATCGGAAAGCGTGTCGCCAGGCTCGTTGTTCGCTGTGTCTCATGAGCGGGCGACAGAATGCCGTGCTCCTGGTTTGCGCCGCTCAAAACCCAGTCGGTCAAAGGCGTGCCATCGAGGCTGCAGGGCAGACCATATCCGAAGTCTTCCGTCTGCCGCGACGTCCCGCGGTCGCGGCTCATCGCCATCCAGCCTGCGTCCACAATCACCCAGTCTTTTTCCGGCTGATGGCCGATGACCGTCGTGAGCACGCTCAAAGCGATGTCATCGGCTGAGCATACGCCGATGTTGCGCATCACGAGATCAAAAAAGACGTAAACACCCGCGCGCACCTCGGATACGCCATCGAGTTTCCCGGCGGACAACGCGGTGGGTGTCGAACCGACGCTCACCGCGTCACAAGGGAGGCCCGCGTCACGCAGCCGTTGTGCTGCGCGAACACAGCCCGAGCGTTCCTGCTCGGCGAGCGCAGACAGCGCGTCAGGCGTGTGAAGCTCGTAGCTGGATCCCGCGTGCGTCATCACGCCGCCAAGCTTGACACCGCTGTCGTGCAGGATGCGCGCGATCTCGAGCAACGCATCCTGCTCCGGTGCGATCCCTGAGCGATGCCCATCTGTATCCACCTCGATCCAGACTTCGAAGGCTTCCTGCTGTCCGGCGCAAAACTTCGCAACCTCTACCGCTGCGCGCGTGTTATCCACCACCAGCTTCAGATCGCAGCCCCGTCGTCTGAGCGCCATCGCTCTTGGCAGCTTCGACGGCGCGATACTGACCGCATAGAGAATATCGGTCACGCCAGCCGCAAAGAACGCTTCCGCTTCTTTCAGCGTCGATACCGTGATGCCGTTCGCACCGGCCGCCAATTGCGCCCGCACGACCTCCAGACATTTGGTCGTTTTCACGTGCGGGCGGAATCTCACGCCGAGCGCGTTCATGCGCGACTGCATGCGCGCAATATTCCTGTTCATCCGCGGGATATCGACCAGCGCCGCAGGGGTATCGAGTTCATCGAGTTTCATGATTTCAGACGGGCAGGTTGTTGTGCGTCGAAGCGTCAAACCGGCTGCACCAGGGCACAAGTGCTTCCAGTGTCGGCGCCTCGATTTCAGGAGGCGGCGCACCTTCTGCCAATGGCAGGGCAACCCTGTTGTGCCAATAAGTCCGCAAGCCGACCGAGGCGGTGCCGAACATGTCGTAGCTCGATCCGGCGACGAAGACGGCCTCCGAAGGCGTCACGCCGAGCACGTCGAGCGTCAGGCGATAGGGCGTCGGGTCGGGTTTGTAGGTTCCGGCTTCTTCGGCGGTGATCACCGCATCCCATTTGACGGGAATGATTCCTGCCGCCTGGCGGCCAAGTCGTATCGAGCAGTTGGTTACGATGGCGATCTTGCAATGCGGTTGAAGCTGTTGCAACGCCTCGACAGCACCGCTCCACGGGGTCAGCTGAAGCCAGTCTGCCTCAAGCGCGAGTGCGGCGGATTCGGGCAAGCCCACGTGCGCCGCGGACTCCTTGACCAGTTGTTCGTAGGCGACATAGCGCCCGCACCCGTAGGTTAGACGCAAATACTCGGCGCGCCACGCACGCCCCGCCTGTTCCGAGCCTGCGGAACGGTTCCAGAGCGCCCACGAATCGAGCAGTGCAGTCAGGAGATCGAAGAGGACCGCTTTCGGATAGCCGGTCGGTACAGATGGATTGCTCATGAGCGAGGCCTCCATGCGGTTCGTTCATGGCTTCAAGTATAGAGTTCGATCAGGCGCCGGGAATTCAGTCGGACGAAATCAATCATTCAGAAAGATTGAATGTCTTTCGAGGTGTCGCCTGGCTTCGCCACGGCGGCTGTGGCCGAAACTGCGCCTGCAGATATTGCATGAATTGCCGGGTGCGGGCGGGCAAGCCGGCGCGATTGTTGGTGAGCGCGATCACATCGGCGTCGTGCGCCTTCCATACGGGGAGCAGTCGCACGAGGGTTCCCTTCGCGATATCGCCGGCAACGTCCCATTCCGAGCGCAGAATGACGCCGCGGCCCTCACACGCCCATTGGCGTATCACCTCGCCATCGTTGCAGTTCAACTTCGATGACACGCGGACGCTGCGCGCTGTGCGGCCCTTGCGGAACCGCCAGAGCGATGCATCTTCGTTGTTCTCTCGCAGCACGAGACATGGCAGTTGCGCCAGATCGTCAGGGGTTTCCGGCTTCGGAAAGCGCTTCAGAAACGCGGGGGATGCACACACGAAGCGTGCATTCGGCGCAATCGCATAGCCGATCATATTGGACGCAGGCAACTCGCCGATGTGAACCACGATGTCATAGCGGTCGGCCGACTCAATCAATGGTTGATCGGTGAGCGTCAACTCGATGTCGACGTCGGGGTTGCCTTGCTGGAAGCCGGATACGACGGAAGCGAGATAGCGCCGACCGAAACCTAGTGGCGCGCGAACCCTCACGGTGCCGACGAGCCCACCGCGGCGCGCGCGCAAATCCTCGAACAGCGTGTCGAACTGTGTCACCAGGCGCGCGCCGCGTTGACACAGCAGCATTCCCTCTTCCGTGAATCGTAAGCGGCGAGCGGTGCGGTCGACGAGACGGAGATCGAGTTTTCTTTCGATCTGCTGCAACCGGTGCGTGACCGCTGGCGGCGAAAGCCCAAGCTTTCTCGCTGCCGCAATGAGACTGCCGGCTTCCTGTATGGTCAGCAGGAAGCGAATGTCATTGGAATCGCTCATGTCGGTCTCGTCGCAGTGGCGGCTGCGATTGTTGTCTGGTAGACCCCGCAGCGGGAGGGACGCGGCGGGATCGCTGCGATGCAATTCATTGCACTCGATATCGCGCCAGGAAAGTGCAAACGGCGCTCTCGACGATGCGTTCTACCTGATCGTCGGATAGGGCGTAATCGGTTTGCATCAGGCGAGGATAAAAAACGGTTTCGCCCAGCATGCCAATGAACTCTGCGCGTGCAAGCTGCACGTCGGCAACACGCATCTCGCCTTCGTCAACGCGCCTTTGCAACCAAGCGTCCGTAATATCGCTGAATAAATGCTTCGCCAGTTGAAAGCGGGCGCCCACGGCGGGAAAGTTTCGCACTTGCCCTATGATCAGGCGCATCGCGGAAATCAAACGCGCATCCGAAACGAGCTCGCAGAATGCGCGTCCAATTTCGCGCAGGCCGGGTTCGACGTCGTCGGGCACGACGTGATCTTTCCAGCTTGAGAATAGCTGATGGATCAAATGGTCCACCGCTTCGACGAACAGCGTTTCCTTGCTGGGAAAATGTTTGTACAAGGTCGCGTATGACACCGTCGCGCGATCGCCAATGGAATCCATCGTGGCCGCGTCGTATCCGCTTTCCAGGAACGTTGCGATTGCAACCTCCAGGATCAGCGCGCGCTTTTCCCTGCTAACGCGCTGCTGATATCCCTCTACGCCGTCCTTCGAGGAAGCCTCTCCCCGCGAGATGGGCTTCTTCCTTCCTGCCTTCGCTATTTCCACTCACGAGCTCCAAAACTATCGGTCTGGAAGGCATTCTGCCCCCCGTTGGCAAAAATCGCCAGCAAGCGAGACTGCGGACCGTCTTTCGGAATCGGCCGCATCGGCAGTGCCGGGTTTTCCCTACCTTTCTCGCTGCCACTTAGTACTATAGTGTAATACACACTACACCATGAAGCTCAAACAGAAATGGGAGCCAGCGTGAACGGTTTCAGACGATTAGGCACAGCCTCGGTTGTTAGAGGCGGGAAGGGCTGGTCATTACTCGGGGCGAAGTGCTCCGGTTGTGAAGCGCCGATCTATCCGGTACTCACCGTGTGCCCGCACTGCGGAGGTCGTGACTTCGTTGCGTTGCCGTTGCCGGCAATCGGCACCCTCTACTGCCACAGCGTGGTGCATATGGGACCAAGGGGCGTCGACACGCCCTATACCGTCGGTTATGTGGACTTGAGTGACGGCTTGAGAATTTTCGGGCGCATCGAAATGGAGGTTGGCGCTGTCCAGACGGGGCAGCAACTCGAATTGCGAGTGAAACCAGCAAACAAACGAGCGAGCCAGTTCATCTATTTCTTTGCCGCACCCGGCGAAGTTTCCCCGCAGGCAAGTTCATGAACGCGATGAACGGTTTGAGGAGCGTGAGCGTCGTTGGCACTGGCATGGTTCGCTTTGGGCGTTTCCCGGAAGTGAGTCTTCCACAACTCGCCGCGCCAGCGGTCATCGAAGCACTTGACGAAGCTGGAATCGATCGATCGCGCATCGGCGCCATGTATTGCGGAACGGTATCCGGTGGTCCATTGGCTGCCCAACGTATCGCACGGGAGACGGGGCTGACCGGCATCGAAGCGGCGAATTTCGAAAATGCCTGCTCGTCGTCAGCGAGCGCATTTCGGCACGCCTGGCTCGCGATTGCCGCGGGGGCGGTGGATTGTGCCGTCGTGGTTGGGGCAGAGCAATTGACTCGTCTCGGGGGCGGCCCGCTTGACCTGGGCGATGAGGATGTCGAGGCGGCGAACGGATTGACGATGCCGGCGCTGTACGCAATGCGCGCACAGCGATACATGCACGAATTCGATTTATCGCCTCGCGATCTCGCGCAGATCGCGGTCAAGGCCAGGGCGAATGGCGCGCTCAACCCCTATGCACAGATCCGCAGCACCATATCGGTGGATGAGGTGCTCGGCAGCCGGCAGGTGGCCTCGCCACTGACGCTGCATCAGTGCTGCCCGCTGGGCGACGGCGCATCGGCGGTAGTGCTTGCGGCCTCCAGCTTTCCGATTGCAAATCGGAAAGGCGTCGTGACGATTCTTGCGTCCCATCTGACGTCGGGCCGTTACATGCAGGGAGGCAGGGATCTGACGACTCCCGAGGTCACGATGCGTTGTGCGAACGAAACCTACGAATCCTGCGGCATCGGCCCTTCCGACATCGATCTCGTCGAGTGTCACGACGCCTTCACCATCGCCGAATTGCTGTACTACGAAGCACTGGGTTTTGCCCGCCACGGAGAGGGGGCGGGTTTGATCAGAGAAGGTCAAACGTCGCTGAATGGGCGGATTCCGTTCAACCCGTCCGGCGGACTGCTCTGCAGGGGCCATCCGCTTGGCGCGTCGGGAATCGCGCAGATCGTCGAAATAACACGTCAGTTGCAGGGTCGCTGCGGCGCACGGCAGGTAGCGAAAGACAAGCCGCGCGGTCCGCGAATCGGGCTGGCGCACATCACCGGCGGAGGTACCTACGGCTTCGATCACGGTGCGTGCGCAATACACATTCTTGGAAGGTGAGAAGTGAAATCAGCACCCTTTACCTGGCACCGCCCGGAAAGCGTGGCGCGTGCCGTTGAACTGCTTGCCACGCTGGACAACCCTCGCATCATTGCTGGCGGGCAGACGCTGATGCCGATGCTGGCCATGCGTTACGCGTATGTGGACCATCTGATCGACGTGAACGCGATACCCGGCCTCGACGGGATCGCGTTGGAAGGCGGCGAGGTCTGCATCGGCGCACTGGTTCGCCAGCGGGATATCGAGCAATCTCCCTTGATTCATCGATACGCACCGCTGATGGTCGAGGCGTATCGATTGGTCGGTCATATTCAGACGCGAAATCGGGGCACTTTTGTCGGAAGCGTTTGCAATCTCGACCCGGCCTCGGAGCAGCCCGCACTCGCCGAAATCTTCAATGCGACCATCGTCGCCGTGAGCCCCCGCGGAGAGCGGCGCATCCCGTTTCATGAGTTCGCGTGCGGCTTCATGACGACTTCGATCGAACCGGACGAAATGGTGACGCAAATTCGCCTACGTATCTGGAACGAGCCGCACGGATATGCGTTCGAGGAATTCGCGCGCAGGCATGGGGACTTCGCAATCGTCGGCGCCGCGGCCATGGTGTCCGTCGACGCAAATCGCGCTATCGGCCGTGCTGATGTGGTCCTGTGCGGGATGGGCGGCAAACCTTGTCGTCTGCAGCTTGACGACGTCCTCCAGGGGCTGCAGCCCAGCGACGGTCTCGCAAAGGCAGCAGCCAGCAGAGCAAGCTGGATTGATGCCATTGGCGACACGAGTGCCAGTGCCGCATATCGGCAACGCCTCGCGTGCACCGTGACCGAGCGTGCGCTTGGGCGCGCGTTCGCTCGCGCATTGAACGCAAGCTGAGGGAATCATGGATCAGAGAATCGAATTCGTAGAACAGCGAAGGATTGCCTTCGAACTGAACGGACAGGCAATGACCTGCGACATCGACCCCAGAGTGACGCTCGGCGATTTTCTTCGTCACGAGCTTGGCAAGACAGGCACGCATTATGGCTGTGAGCATGGTGTTTGCGGGGCATGCACGGTACTGGTGGATGGACGTTCCATGCGCTCATGCCTTCAGCTTTGTGGTCAGGTCGACGGGCGGAAGGTCACAACCGTAGAGGGGCTGACGAATACCGACGGCTCGCTCGGCATCCTGCAGCAGGCGTTTCAGGATCGCCATGCGTTGCAGTGCGGATACTGCACCCCAGGCATGTTGACCACACTCACGGAGTTTCTGCGGGCCAACCCCGACCCGTCCGAGGCGGAAGTTCGTGATGCGATCAGCGGGAACATCTGCCGCTGCACGGGCTACCAGGCGATAGTCGAAGCCGCGCTGCTCGCCGCAGCCCGAATGCGCGGCGAGCCCGATCGCGTTTTCGGACTGGTTACCGCACACTCAAAAGACAGCGATTCCCCTTTGGATTCGGCCGTAGGCGCGCGATATGTCGGCAAACCGGTCAAGCGCACGGAAGACCCCGCGCTGCTCAAAGGCGAGGGGCAATTCGTCGACGATATCCACCTTGCTGGAACGTTGCATTGCTGCTTCGTGCGATCGCCGCACGCGCACGCCCGCATCAGGCACGTCGATGCGCAAGCAGCAAAGGCCGTACCGGGCGTACAGCATGTCTGGACATTCGCCGACCTGGATGAAGCGCTTCGGCGGCCATTGCCTGTCCTCGCTCCCACTCACATGCTCGATGAGCCGCGCATGTGGTCGCCGCTGGCTGCGGACGAGGTGTGCTACGTCGGCGAGGCCGTTGCTGTTGTCCTCGCCGAAAGCCGGTACATCGCGGAAGACGCCGCTAACCTGGTGCAGATCGATTACGAGGTACTGCCTGTTGCCGGCGACATCAGGAAGATATTCGACCCGGACGCGCCACGGGCTCACAGCGACGTTCCGACAAACCTCCTCCTCGACATGCCGTTTGCGTTCGGCGAAGTCGACTCGGCCTTTGCGAGCGCAGCGCACGTGGTCAAGCGCGAGATATTCCATCATCGCGGAACTGCGCACCCGATGGAGTGCCGCGCGACCCTCGCGCGGCTCGATGGCGGCACCGGTGATCTGACCGTCTGGAATTCAGGCCAGGCGCCGCACCTCGAAAGACGTCTTCTCGCGCAAGCACTCCGCTACGACGAAGCGAAGATCCGGGTCATCATGCCGGACGTCGGAGGGGCTTTCGGTCCCAAGGGTATCGCCTATCCGGAAGAGTTCGTCGTGGCCTCCGCGGCACTCAGGCTGGGTGTGCCGGTCAAGTGGACCGAAGATCGGCGCGAGCACTTCCTGTCCATTACCCAGGAGCGCGATCAATTGTGGGATCTCGAGATGGCGCTCGACAAGGACGGAAAGATCCTCGGCGTGCGCGGCTCCGTGGTCCACGATAACGGTGCGTACGTGCCGTGGGGCATTGTCGTGCCGATCATCGCGGTGACCTCGTCGCTGGGTCCGTATGTCGTCCCGGCATTCGACGTGAAGCTGAAAGTCGCGAGCACGAACATGGTGCCAACCACGCCGGTGCGTGGCGCGGGGCGGCCTAAAGCGGTATTCGCGATGGAGCGGATGCTCGATGCGGCAGCCGACCAGCTCGGCCTCACCCGTCTGGAAATTCGACGCCGCAATTTCGTGCAGCCGGAACAGCTGCCGTACAAAACTGGCCTGATATTCCGAGACGGTTCGCAGATGGTGTATGACTCCGGAGACTATCCGGAGACCCAGGAAAAGGCGGTCGAGCTTGCCGGTCTGGACGCGTTTCGCGCCCGTCAGGAGGATGCGCGCACGCAGCAACGGTATCTCGGGATCGGCTTTGCCAACTACGTCGAAGGTTGCGGTCTCGGTCCTTATGAAGGGGCGGAAGTCACGCTGCAAAACGACGGACGCATCCACCTGGACGTCGGTGGCGCCGGCGCGCAGGGGCAAGGAATGAAAACCATCTTTGCCCAGATAGCGGCCGATCAGCTCGGTGTCGAGATGGATGCCATCACGGTAGTCGTCGGCGATACGGGGAAGCTTGCAATGGGCGTTGGGACATTCGCGAGCCGGATCACTGTCAACGCCGGAAATGCCGTTCATATTGCATGCGGCAAGCTCGCCGGAAAAATCAGGGCGCTGGCTGCGAACGCCCTTCGTGTTCCGCTGGATCAGATCGAGATCGCGCGTGGCGTCGTATGCGTGCGAGGTCAGCCGGAAAGGGCGTTGCCGCTCGGGAAAATCGCTCAGATCTCCTATGGGATACCTGGGTTCACGCTTCCTGACGGGCTGGATGCAGGCATGACCGTCACGCATTATTTCTCCCCGAAAGCCAGTGTCTACGCCAACGGAACGGCGTTCGCGGAAGTCGAGGTGGATATCGGGACTGGCTACGTGAAGGTCCTGTGTTATGGCGTTGCGCACGATTGCGGGAACGTGATCAATCCGATGCTCGTCGAGGGGCAAGTGATTGGCGCGATTTCCCATGGGATCGGCAATACGCTGCTCGAGCGCCACGCCTACGACGAGAATGCCCAGCCGCTCGCGACGAATTTCGCAGAGTTTCTGCTGCCCAGCGCGCTCGACATGCCATCCCGCATCGCGATGGCGCATCTCGTCTCCCCCTCGCCGAACAACCCTCTTGGCGTCAAAGGCGCCGGGGAAAGCGGGACGATTCCTGCATCCGCAGCGATCGTCAGTGCCATTGAGGATGCGCTGAGCCGCTGGTCTATCCGTTTTGACGAAACCCCCGTGCTGCCTGAAATGATCTTTGATCGTCTGCATGCCGCCGGCGCCTACAGCGACGTCGCCCCCCGACACACCTCGAACGAAGAACTTGCAGGATAACGAAATGGACTCTGGAAAAACTGGTCCGCTGAGCGGTGTGAGGGTTCTGGACCTCACGCAGTTCCTGTCGGGACCTTTCGGAACGCAAATCCTCGGTGACCTCGGCGCTGAGATCATCAAGATCGAGCCGCCGGCGGGCGAGCTTTCACGCGGCGTGCCTCCGCATTTCGTAGAGGGGGACAGCGCCTACTATCTCGCGGTCAATCGCAACAAGAAGAGTGTTGTCATTGATCTCAAGACCGAGAGGGGAGCGGAACTCGTTCGGGAGTTGGCGACGCATTCAGATGTCCTTGTAGAAAACAATCGCCCGGGTGTGATGGAACGGCTCGGACTCGGTCAAGCGGAGCTTCGCGCGCACAATCCGCGACTCGTCTATTGCAGTATCAGCGGCTTCGGACAGACCGGCCCGGACAGGGATCTTCCCGCTTACGACATGATCGTGCAGGCGATGTCGGGGGGCATGAGTCTGACCGGAGAGCCCGGGCGGGCGCCCGTTCGCGCTGGCATTCCGATCGGCGACCTGGCGGCTGGCATGTATGGCGTGATGGGCATACTGGCTGCGCTGGTCGAGCGCCAAACTACCGGTGAAGGACGGTTCGTCGATGTGTCGATGCTCGATGCGCAAATCGCGATGCTTTGTTATCAGGGCGCCTATTACCTGCTGTCGGGCGAAGTGCCGGAACCACAGGGACGAGGCCACGATTCGATACCGACTTACCGCTCGTTCGAATGTGCCGACGGCGTTTCACTGGTCGTGACCGCCAACACCGAACGTATGTGGGCGGACCTGTGCAAGGCAGTCGGGTTGCCACACCTCGTCCACGACCCGAGATTCAAGGATCCGGCCGAACGCCTGGCAAACAAGGTGGCGCTATGGGAAACACTGGAGGCGCGCTTCCGGTCCGAACCAGCGCAGAGTTGGCTCGATTCGCTGAATTCGGCCTCGATTCCGGCCGCTCTGGTCAAGACGGTGGATAAAGCACTGAACGCCTCTCAGGTCGCGCACAGAGACATGCTCGTCGAGCTTCGCAGTCGAGCGGGATCTCATGTACGCGTGCCCGGCAATCCAATCAAGCTTGATACCTCGGGGCCTGTCGGTGCGAGTTACCCACCTCATCTGGGGGAGCATACGAACGACGTGCTTGGAGAGTACATCGGCCTGGATATCGACGAACTGAGGACACTTCAGAACCAGGGGGTCGTTCGGCAGTTTGTACCGGGCATGCCATCACCCGGCGTGAAATCGCGATGAACGTGGAGATCGGAATGCATGAAAAGCTTCTGCTGAAGATGAAGGGTCATGTTCTGCATATCGCCCTGAACAGCGCTGACGGCAGGAACGAACTGGATGATGCAATGTTGCGAGCGCTCACAGAGGTGATCAGCGATCCTCCCGAGAGCACCGTGGCAATCGTGTTATCCGGGGAGGGCGAGAACTTCTGCACAGGCCGGGCCGCATCGCCACCGCCGGCGCTTTCCCCAATGGAAGATCCACGCCCCGCAATCAAGGAACGGGGGGCGGCGCCCATTCTCGCACTCTATGAGGCAATCCGTTCGAGTGCGGTACCGGTTGCCTGTTTCGTCAAAGGGCTCGCTTCGGGTATGGGGTGCGCAATCGTTGCAGCGTGCGACTATGCAGTCGCCGACGTGCGTAGCCAGTTCGAAGCCAACGAACTGGAGAAGCAGTTTGCGCCTGCACTGCTGATGTCCGTGCTCATCGCACGTGTCCATGTGAAGGCGATTTCGCGTCTGGTTTTGACGGGCCGGCCCATCGACGCGACGACCGCTCTGGAGTATGGGCTTATCGGCGAAATAGTCGCTCCCTGGGAACTGGACAAGGCGCAGGACGAGTTCATTACTTTCATGAACAGCCGGGCTCCGCAGGCACTACGTGGAGTCAAGACCTTCCTGCGCGAATCGGCCGGTCCGCATTCGCCAAAGCTTGCCACGCTTGCCGCCGACGTTCTGGCGGAATCGATGGCGGCTCGCCTCGACGTGACAGCGCCGTTCGTGCCGTCCCACGACAAGCGGTTTCTGAGCGTTGACGGCGAGCGCATTGCCTATATCGACATTGGCAACGGGCCCGCGGTCGTTTTGCTCCATAGTCTCGGCACGTCGAGCGCGCTGTGGGACGATATTCTGCCCGCACTCACCGCGAAATATAGAGTCGTGGCGATAGATGCCCGAGGTCACGGCGATTCGACGAAGCGAAGCGTGTGGAATGCGGACGCAGTCGCCAACGACGTCGTCGCAGTGGCGGAGGCCATTGGTCTCGATTGTTTTGGCCTGGTGGGCATCTCGATGGGGGGACTGACTGCGGTACGCATTGCCTCGAAGTTGGGTCGACGCGTTGCTGTCATGGTCTTGTCGAGCGCTTACGCAGGCGTTTCAGGACCCGCGATGGAAAAGCGGCTCGCCGCAGCCGAAGGGATGTTGAAAAAACTGCCTATGCATCTCATTGCGCGCATGTACGTGGAGCAGACCCTCCACAGGAACACCGCGTATCCGAAGCGGGAGCGACTTGCCCAGCAGATTGCGGCCATCGCTTCAACGGATTACCTGGAAATATTGCGCGCCATTTCCTCGGATGACGTGTACGGTCTTTTGCGCGACATCGAGGTGCCGACGCTCGTGCTGAACGCCGAACTCGACATGAGCATACCCAGAGCCGTATCGGCGAAGTTGGCACAAGGAATCCCGGGCGCGAAGGAGCGAACGCTCGGCGCTGCGGCGCACCTTGCATGTGTTGATACGCCCGACGCGTACGCGGAAGTTTTATTAGACCTGTTCGAGAAATACACGGATGAAGGTGGGGAAGTATGGAAATCGTAAATCGCTTTGCGGTCGACTCGACTATCGAGAACGCCTGGACGGCACTACTCGACGTTCCGCTGGTGGTGTCCTGCTTTCCCGGTGCGACGCTCACGGACACACTCGGCAAAGATTCGTACAAGGGGCTGATTCGCGTCAAGCTGGGTCCAATCGCGATGGAATTTGCCGGTACCGTCAAATTGAGCGCCCCGGTGGCAGACGCGTATACGGCGAGCGTCGAAGCTACATGGCAGGAGACAAAAAACCGGGGATCGGCCAATACGGTGACCACGTTCTCTCTAGCGCGCCTCAGTGAGGCCGCCGGCACTCAGGTTGACGTTCGCACCAGCGTGCAGATGGCGGGGCAGGTGGCGCAGTATGGCCGCGGGGTTGGAATCATCAACGCCGTTTCGGAACAGATGGTCCGTCAATTCGCGGCTAATTTGCTGGAGAAACTTGCGGACCGGCAGGCTGAAACAGGGGTGCCCTTGGTCGACACAGACGCGTTCGCTTCAACATCCACTGGAGACAGAGAACCCGTGGCGGCAACGCGCCGTGACAACGCTGCGGGCTCAACGAACGAGATTTCCGTGCTTGGTTTGTTGTGGAAAACGATGGTTTCGAAGTGCAGGCAGTGGTTTGCCAGACCGCGTTCGTCATAGTTCTCTTCGTTGAGGTTTCTGTTCAGTTTGGTCAGGTCGGCAAACGGCAGCAGCTTCTACTGAGCCTTGTCATGACCGACACGCGATGCCATCGAAGTGATGGAAAGTGTTTGTCAAATCGTAAGTAGTACAAAGCAGGAGACGGGAAGATGGAAACGAAATCGACTCCTTTTGAGTCGACGGACCACGGGAGCAACGTCAGTGCTTCTGTCGTGGGCAAGGCCGCCTGGATTGTGCTTGCGTCCGCGTTTGTGGGGTGGATGTTCGACGCGATGGATCTCTACCTGTTCACCATGATCATGGTTCCGGCCCTTCACGATCTGCTCGGGGCTACACAGGGCAGCGTCATGCGGATCGGAGGGTTCATTGTCGGCGCGAAGCTGCTTTGCTGGGGCATCGGCGGGATTCTGTTCGGTATCGTGGCAGACCGGTTTGGGCGAGCCCGAGTGATGCTCGGCACGATGCTGATTTACTCGGTATTCACGGCCGCCGGTGCCTTCGCGCGGGACTGGCATCAGCTCCTCGTGTTTCAGATGCTGGCGGGCTTTGGGATTGGGGGCGAATGGGCCGCCGGCGCCGCGCTAGTGGTGGAGACCTGGCCGGAAAAACATAGGGCGAAGGCCGTTCAGGTGATGCAGGTTGCCAATGTGGCAGGGCTGGTTGCGGCCTCCGCGCTTGCGATCCTGCTTTCAGGCGCTGGATGGCGTTGGGTGCTTGGCGTGGGGGCGGCACCGGCAGTCGCGAGCCTTGGCCTGCGGTTCATCACACCGGAATCGGCGCGTTGGGAGCAGTCACGTGCAGCCGCAATGCGTCACGCGGGTCCGGAAATGGGCTCGATATCGGAGATATTTGGCAGCCCGTTGCGCCGTCGAACCATAGTTGGAACGCTCATTGCCTCGGCAATGATGATTGGTGGCTGGAGCGCCTCCATCCTCTTTCCCACATTGTTGAGAGAGTTCTTCCCATCCGCCGGCAACGCGGAATTCACGAGACAGACGGGCATCGCTTTCATGGCGACCAACGCCGGCGCGGTACTTGGATACGCCTCGATTCTGCTCCTCGTCAGTCTGATACCGCGTGTTTCCAGACGGATCATCTACGCGGTGTTTTGCGCTGGCGCCTGGATTGCAGTCGTGGCCCTTTTTGGAGGGGCGAAAACACTGGGGACGTTTTATTTCGCGATGCTTGGATTCGGGTTTTTCGCAATGGGCGGATTTGGGATCGTCGCTCTGTACCTGACTGAGCTTTTTCCGCTCCATGTTCGCGCCACAGGACAAGGCTTCGCCTGGAATATGGCACGTCTCTTTACCGCGCTTGGACCGTTGGTCGTGTCGTTTGCGTCGGAAAATCTGGGATTCCGTGTGGTGGGAATCACTCTCGCAACCGTTTTCGGAATGGGATTGGCCGCTGTATTTTTTGGGCCGGAGACTGGCTGAAAAGACGACGCGGAAGTTCGAAGCGTGGCACGCATCCGCCAAAAAATATGACATTGGAGACAACATGAAATCGAAAGTGATCGTCGCCTCGACGCTCTTTGCGTGGACGGTCGCGGCACACGCGCAATCGTCGGTGACGCTGTATGGCGCCGTCGATACGGGATTGCTGTATCAAAGCGCGAATGCGCCGAATTTCCAGTCGAAAGTGAATCTCGGGCACGTGTACGAACTCAAGGACGCGGGGATTTTCACCAGTTTCTGGGGGCTCAAGGGCGTTGAAGACATTGGCGGTGGTTACAAGATCAACTTCAGGCTCCAGGGAGCATTCACCAGTACCAACGGGAAGTTCGGGCTGTCCGACACACCGGGCTCCAGCGCAATCTTCAACCAGCAAGCGACGTTAGGCATCTCTGGTCCTTTCGGCTCGATCGACGCGGGCCGTCAGTTCGTGCCAATGATATTTGCGATGGCCGACACCGACGTACGGGGTGCGCAATTCTTCGGCAGTATCCTCACCGCATGGCTTGGCATGAATCAGGCCGCAGGCTGGCAGGGCACCAGTACAAACGGAGCGATCGGTGCGCTGTACGACTCCAACGCGATTGTTTACCAGTCGCCGAAGTTTCACGGCATATCGCTGGGACTCGAATATGCACCGGGTGGCGTCGCCGGTCAATTCCAGGGTGGCACGCGCGAGTCGGCAGTGCTCAGGTATTCGAACTACGGCCTGAACCTCTCGGCTGCTTACTACAACGGCCACGACAGCAATCCCTTCACGACGACAGCGACCGGCGCGGTCATCACGGCACCGTCCACGGGGCGCGATAACAATCGCTTTTACTATGTCGGCGCGATGTACACGTTCCACGACTTGTCAGTATCGACGTCATACAGCATCGGCAAGGATCCGGCGAACAGCGGTCAGGCCAACATCGAGATGATTTCCGGGGGGCTCGGCTACCGGTTCACTTCTGCTCTCAAGGTCACCTCGGGCTTCTATTACCTGAAGGATCGCAACGTGGCATCCAGTCAATCGGATTTATACGCGGTGGGTGCTGAATACAGCTTGTCCAGGGCCACCATCGCCTACGTACAGGTTGGCCATGTCAATAACCGCGGCAAGATGAGCCAGACAATTGCCTATGCCGCGCCGGTTCCTGAGGGCACCTCTAGCACCGCCGCGATGATAGGCATTCGGCACACCTTCTGATCCCACCGTGGCTGAGCGGAGCATTCAATGAAAACAAGCAGAGCACTGGTAATCGCTGTCGGGTTACTGGTTGGATCAACCTCCATTCACGTCTGGGCGCAGGCCAGCGAGAGCGACGTGCACACCGTGTCGAAAGGCACAGCGACCGAAGCCTCCGGCAGCATGACGCAGACGAGTAGCCGGAAGGACAATTTTGCGCTGCGCCGCAAGGTCTACGCGGCGATTGCACGGCACAAGGAGATCAACGCGGGCACCATCAGCGTGGTGGTGAAGCGCGGCGCGGTGACGCTCGACGGGACGGTGGTTGATGCCTCACAAATCGGTGAGATGACGGAGATCGCGCAAGGCGTTCCTGGCGTGAGGTCCGTGACCAACAGGTTGACGGTCAAGACGCCGTTCGGCAGTCAGTAGGTGCACATGCATGACGGAGCTTGACTGCGTACCGAAGGAGTTGTGAGCATGAACAGTGTCGATTTCGAGGTGCTGGAAGCTACGATGCGCTGGCTTGATGCAGGCCACCGAATGCTGCTCGTGACGGTGGTGAAGACTTGGGGCTCGTCGCCTCGCCCGGAGGGGGCGATGCTTGTCCTGCGCGACGACGGTTACGTGGTGGGCTCCGTCTCGGGCGGCTGCATCGAAGATGATCTCATCGACCGTGTGCGTCGGTACGGCGTCGCGCAAAGGACGCCGGAAGTGGTCGAATATGGCATTAGCGCCGAGGAGGCGCGTCGTTTCGGGTTGCCTTGCGGCGGCACGATGCAACTCGTGCTAGAGCCGATTACCCGGCAAAGCGGTATTTCGGCCCTGCACGAAGCGCTCAGTCGCGGTGAACTGGTGGCGCGCACGCTAGACATGACAACGGGTGCAGTCACACTTGGGCCAGCGAGGACGACTGAAGGTGTGTACTTCAACGAGACACGTCTGACGACGATTCACGGGCCGCGCTACCGTATGCTCGTTATTGGCGCGGGACAGCTATCGCGCTACTTATGCCAGGTCGCGACAGGACTCGACTATCAGGTGGTGGTGTGCGATCCACGCGAGGAGTACGTGCACACATGGGATGTGCCCGGCACGAAGCTCGTGCGCACGATGCCCGACGATACCGTCCTGGATATGAAACTCGACGAACGCAGTGCAATCATTACACTCACGCACGATCCGAAACTCGATGATCTCGCACTGATGGAAGCGCTGAAGACACCCGCGTTTTATGTCGGCGCGCTTGGCTCGCGACGCAATAACGCTGTGCGGCGAGAGCGGCTTAGAGAATTCGATCTGAGCGACGCACAACTTGCACGGTTACGCGGTCCGGCCGGTATCTATATCGGCAGCCGTACGCCGCCCGAAATCGCGGTATCGATTCTCGCGGAAGTGACGGCCGCGAAGAATAGTGTGTGGCTACCGGCAATCGTCCGGGTCGAGCGTGGGAAGACGGCAAAGGAAATCACGAATGACACACCGATAAGTGCGCTGGATCGTGTTTGGTGAAAGCGGGTTCTCTCACGAAACCGGGTTCTGGCGATGAACTGGAGGCGAAGGCCATGCAGACATCGCAATATCAGCTAGCCGCTTCAGTGTTTCCCTGCATGCCCCATCACAGGCTTGCGCCGACATGCCTTGCACCACTGCGGCATAAAAGCGTGCGAGCGCTTCGGTGTCGGTATCCGGGGCAAGCTCGCCCTCGGCGACGGCACGGTCGAAGCGTGCCTTGAGGGTCTGCAGCCCAAGCTCCCGTCGCGCGGAGACCAGCTGGGCGACAGACTCGCTCTTTTCGGCATGTTGGAGAACGGCAGTCGAAACCATGCAGCCGCGCGGCCTTCCCGGGTCGGTAAAGCGTGCCGCAGCGTCGTGCAGATAGAACGCTATCGCATCGCGCGCCGGCAGCTTTCCGCCTAGCGCTTCCAGCGCTGCCTTGTTTTCACGCTCGCTGATACGGTCGAGCGCCTGTCTGTAAAGGTCCTCCTTCGAGCCGTACGTTGCGTAGAGGGACGGCGGCGGGATGCCCATGGCCTCGGTCAGATCGGCGATCGAGGTGCCCTCGTATCCTCGCTCCCAGAACAGCCGCGCGGCGACATCGAGTCCCACGTCGCGGTCCAGCAGCCTCGGCCTGCCACGTTTCCGGGCGGGTTCGCTCATTTTTATATCGATTCCTATAAAATTCGTTGACAAGGATCTTTTGACCTTAATATTATAGCGATCACTACTAATTCAGTCATGAAAGGAGTGATCGATGTCTGCAAAACTTTCCAACAAGGTGGCCCTTATTACTGGAGGCTCGCGTGGTATCGGCCGTGCTGTAGCACTGGCCTTTGCGAGAGAAGGGGCTGCGCTCATCGGCGTGCACTACGGCGCCAATCAGGATGCGGCTAACGCCACCATCCGCGAAATCGAAGCTCTCGGATCGAAAGCCGTCGCTATCGAAGCGGACCTGAGTCGCGGGAAGGAAGCAACGGACAGTCTCTGGGAACAGTTCAAGGCAGCTGCGATAGCCGCCACGGGCGAACCGCGGCTGGACATTCTCGTCAACAATGCTGGCGTGGCACCGGCCGTCCCCCTGTCTCAGACGAGTGAGTCCGTATTCGACGAGGTCCTGACGATCAACTTCAAGGCACCATTCTTCCTGATTCAGGCTATTGCCGATCACATCCGCGACAATGGACGAATTATCAACGTTTCGACGGGCTTTACGCGTGTCGCGGCTCCAACGCATCCCGCCTACGCCGCATCGAAAGGTGCCATTGAAACGCTGACGCTGGCGCTGGCCCCTGAGTTCGGCGCTCGCGGCATCACGGTGAATGCGGTCATGCCGGGTGTGACGGAGACCGACATGAATGCGGCGTGGATCAACGTACCGGAGGCACGTGCCGGCGCAGAGGCCATGTCGGTGTTTTCACGAGTGGGCCAGCCTGTCGATGTGGCTGACGTCGTCACGTTCCTCGCATCGAATGAGGCACGCTGGACGACGGGGCAGGTGATCGACGCGACGGGTGGTGCCCGGCTCTAAGCATTCCGTTCCCCCGACAGGGCATCTGAGCGCAAGAATGCCACGCGCCTGCTGACAAACGTTGCGCCCCACGACAGGCCTTCCGCACGAAGGCCCTTGTCAGGCGATGCCAGGATCGCCGAAGATCGGTGATCCGCCCATTCTTGCCGGGGACGACATGCATCCACTCGCGGATTCCGCTAATCCACCGCTCCATGATGGCGTTTTTGCACTCTGGGATCGGCTGGCCGGGTTCTCCGCAGGCGAAGGCGATGCCGCGCTGACCCATTTGCTCACCACGCTCTGTGCGATGGTCTCGGCACAGAATGCGCTTTGGGCCGTAGTCGTGCGATTGCCTTCGCCCGCGCCACAGGATCCTTTGTTCGGCTGGCGTCCACGTCTGGTTCGGCTCCTGCATCCGGTACCCGCGATGGTCGCTTCCGTGCAGGAGCAGTTCGACACACTCTGGTCCGGCAACGTCGACTCGTCGCATGTCGTGGCCGCGTCGGGGAACGAGCCGTTCCGTGCCAACCTGCTCTTCGAGGCGATGCCCGCCGAATGGTTCGAAGGTGAGCATTATCGCCGCCACTACCTCGAAGTCGGTCACGGTGACAGCATCCAGGTGCGATGCTCGCTCAACGACGATGTGCGGATTCATCTCTTTGTGTTTCGCGATGTGCAGGCACCCCGCTTCGCTGCGCCGGATCTCGAACTTCTGGCTTTCGTGATGCATGGTCTGAGGTGGTACTACCGGCAGCAACTGCTCAGCCACGGCCTGCTCATCGCCGACGCTCCCCTGACGTCGGCCGAACGAAGGGTGCTGCTTGGGCTGCTCGACGGACTCACGGAAAAGCAGATCGCGCAGAAGCTCGACCAAAGTCCGAACACGACGCATGTCCATGTCAAGTCGATCTACACCAAATTCAACGTCCAGAGTCGCTCAACGCTCACCGCGCTGTGGCTCGGCAAGTTGCGATAGCGCACTGCAGGCGCTGTGGCGTTGCAGGCAACGATACCGGGCCGCCGCTTTCTCGATGCAATGTTGCGCCGCCATACGCCTGCCGCGTGCCCCGGAAGCGCTAGTCCATGTCTGTCCGAAGCGAACGGGAGCGGTGCCGTCGGCACTGGCTGGGCGCGGCTCACGCGTGTCACCTGTTCAGGTTATGTTCGGGCGTCAGCGAATAATCTACGATGCCGTAGAAGATTCGGGCCACTTTGGCATTGCAGGGTGACCATAACAACCACAGATCCATGGACCAGACCGTGTCGTCGAAGGAAGGAGATCGTCATGATTTCTGTACTGAAAACGGGCCGTCAGGCAGCGAAGCGTCATCCCGTGTATCTCGCTGGACTCGTTGCAATCGTAGGTGTCGCAGCGGCCAACCTCTATGCGCTGCAAACGCAGCCGATGGAGGTGGACGCTCCGGGGCGGGCTGGCGGGAGTGACGAGAGGGCGTGGGAGGTGGTTGCGGCCTCCGGTGACGCGGGGAAATTTGTCGCCTCGAACTATCGGACGTGCATCGAAGCCCTCGACACGGGCTACACGATGACGGATTGGTGGCTCACCGTCGTTCACTCGCGTTTGAACACGGCGGCGCAGTGCGGCCTGAAAACCGTCTCGCTTGCGTCGATGAAGGGTGACGCGTTTGTCGCCCAGGTGAAGGGCGTGATCAGCAGCCTGCCCACGCAAATTGCCGTGCCTGACCAACCGGCTCGCACGCTCCGATGGTTCGTCATTGACGATCGACCCACGTGATGGGCTGAGGGTGCGAGCGATTTCCGGCTCCTCAGAATTGATGAGGAATCCGACGCAACCGAATGGGGAGCCAGGACATGAGATTCCAGATCCATACCACAATCGTCTTAGCCTGCTGTACATTCGCGGCGATTGCGGCTGCAGGGAGTCAAGAATGCGTTGCAGCTTCCGACGAAGCCGAGTTCGAGCTTGGTGACTCCAGGGACGTGCCCCATCCAGGAGCTACGCCGTTCCCACGCTTCTTCCCTTTGCATGCGCCGTCGGATGCGGGGGCGCCCCTGCCGCCCCTGGAAATTGCGCTTTGCCTCCCGGACCTGTATTGCTCACTCCAACACGGGTAGCGCAACGTCGTTGGACGCAATATCTGGAGAAACTCAAGCGCGTGCTGGCGCAATCAATCAAACAGGCAGTCCGCGCCAGGCTTCCCATTTCGAGGGCGTCGTTGATTGGCCGGTATCCGGTCCGTAGTGCCGGAAAAAACGCAAGGACCCACGGTAAAAAGCCGTGGGTCCTTCTTCTTTATGGTCAGGACTGCGCTACCCGCCCGCCGCGCGCGCGAGCGGTCCTTCAGTGGCCGTGGCCCTGGTCGTCGCTGTCGCCGTGATGGTCGTCGCGGTCGGCATCGCAGGCGCGTGTACGCAGATCCTGCGGCGTGAATCCCGGCAAGTCAGCCGACGAAAACGCGAACACGAAGAACTGATTCGGATTCGCGATGCCGTTCGGGTGATGGGTGTCGGTAATCGTGCCGAGAAAGTCGTTGTCGTTCGCGATCACGAGCGTGTGCCTGCGCTGGCCGTTCACGGTCACGTCTTTGCCGAACGCGAGACCTTCCAGCTTCGCCGGAATATCGGCCGTCGCAAAGCCGTGCGAGGTCAGCACCGAGACCAAGTCGAGGAACAGCGTCTTGGTCAGCGCATAGGGTGCCAGCCCCGCCTCGCCGCTCGCCTGGCTCACGTCCTGCGCATGATCGAGATCGACGAGAAAGACTTTCTTGAACGAGGCCGTCGAGTCGTCGCCGAGGCCGTTGCCGTCACGTTCGTCCATCAGCAGCTGGTGATCGTTTACGGCGACCACGTCGCTGATGGTCGGATACTTTGGCTTCGCAGCGGTGCCGATGTTGCTGAGCGGATAGGCGAACTGCTGCGACTTGCCCGTACGAAGGTCGATGCGCAGGATGCGCGTATAGGCGCCGCTGGTTCCGCCGTCCTGCAGCAAGGGGCTCTGCATCGCGCCGAAGAGCGTCTTGCCGTCCGGCGAGATGGCGAGGCCTTCCATGCCCTTGTTCGCGACGCGGCCCGAGGTGTTCGCGCTGATTTCCGTATTGCCTACGGGACTCAACGTGGACACGGCGAACGAATCGGGCACCTTGATGACATCGATCCGGCGGCCGGTGCGGCGGTCGAAGCGATAGATGTACGGGCCGTATTCATCGGAGAGGTAGACGCTCTCGCCGTCGTTGCTCACGCGGATGCTTTCGGGGTCGAGGCGCGCGTCGAGCGGCCAGGTCGAAAGGTGCGCAGCGGTGAAGTTGTCCGAGCGGCCTGTGAAGTAACGCGTGTGCTCGCGGGCGTTGAGCGCGGGCGCGCCGTTGGGCAGGCCTTGCGCCGAGCCGCTTCCGTAGACGAGGGAGTCGTCGGTATGCAGGAGCGTGGTGGCGCGCAGCTCGGGCGTGAGCGTGTAGGGAAGCGCAGCGCCCTTGGCTGCAGGTCGCAGGCGCAGGCGCAAGGTCTGGAAGCGGTTGATGTAGGAGACCGTGTCGTCTACCGCGGCGTTGTACGAGACGGCGTTGGGCCCGCGATCGGGCAGGGCGAGAAACGTTTCGCAACCTGCATAGGCGATGCCCGAACCGAGGCCGCCGAGCAGGTTGCCCGCCACGCCGTTTTCGAGCGGGGCGGCGGTTTGGGTGGCGCGATCGCCGATCGTTCCGCTCAACTGGCCGTTCGCGATCAAGTCAACGGCGCCGTGTGCGTAATTCGTCAGTGCGAAAGCAACGATCCCTGAAGTCATTAGACGGTGTATCTGCAGCATGGTCGATCTCCGTTCGTTGTTGGTCATTCTCGAAGGACGATCCCCGCAGTCATTCTCGTGCCCGTCACCGTGCGCATGGCGGTGCGGGCCTTCTCTTGCAGCCAGGCTTTCAGATTGTCAGGCTCGTTGATGACGAAGGCGTGACTCGCACAGTTGAGCGAGCTTGCTTTTATCTGCAACGTCAGATACAGTTTTATCAGATAAAGATTGGAGCGCACTTCTACTTCCAACTGTCCCTGGCCAACGGCCTTTTCATCATATTGATTGACATGTCAGTTTCTTGAATGTCATACAAATGAACGCGCATGGACCCATCGACTAATGCAGGTCCGTCGGTGAGCTTCTCGATAATTGGACCCTGGCGCCAACTAATTCACTCGTGCATCGAGAGTCGTTGGCACGTGCATCACCTAATGGGAGAGCCTCATGACCCGTATGAATCTTGCTTCTATCCGCAAAGACGCCTTTGCGATGCCTGTGCACAATCCCGCCTATCCCCGGCCGCCGTATCGCTTCATTAACCGCGAATATTTCATCATCACATACGAGACTGATTCCGATGCGCTGCGCGCTGTCGTGCCGGAGCCGTTGAAACCGGAAAACGATCTCGTGCACTACGAATTCATTCGCATGCCGGACTCGTCGGGTTTCGGTGACTATAGCGAAAGCGGTCAAGTCATCTCGGTGCGGGACCAGCAAGGCCGCCTCGCCAACTACACGCATTCGATGTATCTCGATGATGAGGGTCCAATCGCAGGTGGCCGCGAGATATGGGGCTTTCCGAAGAAGCTGGCTAAACCGACCTTGGGCGTCGACGGCAACGACACGCTGCTCGGCACGCTCGATTACGGTACGCAACGGGTCGCGACCGGCACGATGGGCTTCAAGCATGTGGCGCTCGATATCGAGTCCGAGCGCAAAAAGCTCGCCGACACGCCGAACTATTTGTTGAAAGTGATCCCGCACGTTGATGGTTCGGTTCGAGTGTGTGAGCTCGTGCGGTTCTACTTGCGCGACGTGAGCGTACTCGGTGCGTGGACTGGTCCGGCAGCGCTCGAATTGCATCGACACGCGTTGGCGCCCGTCGCCGATCTGCCAGTGAAGCGGGTCGTCAGTGCACGGTACGTGATCGCCAATCTCACGCTGGATGTCGGCGAGGTTGCGCTCGACTACCTGGCTTCGACCGAGACCATGAAGTTCACGGTCAATCAGTAAGGCTCCGTAAATACATAGGAAGGAAAGCAACATGTCGTTAAACAACAAAGTTGCGCTCGTGACCGGCGCAGCAAGCGGTATTGGTGAGCAGTGCGCACGCAAGCTCGCGAGTCTCGGCGCCGCCGTGGTGATCGCCGACCTGAATCAAGACAACGCGCAGAAGGTCGCCAGCAACATCGTTGCAGACGGTGGCAAGGCGTTGGCGGTGGCAATGGATGTCACCAGCGAAGAGGCGGTCAATAGCGGCATTGAACGCGCAGTGAAGGAACTCGGCAGTCTTGACGTGTTGGTGTCGAACGCGGGTATCCAGATCGTCGCACCCATTGATGAGTACGCGTTTTCCGACTGGAAGAAGATGCTGGCGATCCACCTGGACGGGGCCTTCCTCACGACGAAGGCGGCGATCAGACTCATGTACGCAGGCGGCAAAGGCGGCTCGATCGTCTATATGGGCTCAGTGCATTCGCACGAGGCGTCGAAGCTGAAGTCCGCCTATGTGACCGCCAAGCATGGTTTGCTCGGGCTGGCCCGCGTAGTTGCAAAAGAAGGCGGCCCGCGCGGTGTGCGCGCGAATGTCGTGTGTCCGGGCTTTGTCCGCACGCCGCTTGTCGACAAGCAAATCCCGGAGCAGGCCAAGGCACTCTGTATTTCCGAAGCCGACGTGGTGAAGAACGTGATGCTCAGGGAAACCGTCGACGGTGAATTCACGACGCTCCAGGACGTCGCCAATACGGTTGCGTTCCTTGCGGGCTTCGAATCGGCCGCGCTGACCGGACAGTCGGTGATCGTCAGCCACGGCTGGGCAATGCAATAGGGGGTCGTATATGCATAGTATTGCGAAACATACTGGCGGGCAGACCGATGCGTTCGTGCTGCCGCACTACGATGAGATTGCCCTGGTGCTTCAGGGCGGCGGCGCGCTCGGTTCTTATCAGGCCGGGGTCTACGAAGGCCTGGCTGAGGTCGGTGTGCAACCGAACTGGATCTCCGGCGTCTCGATTGGCGCGCTTAACACCGCCATCATCGCAGGCAATGCGCCGGAGAACCGCGTGCAAGCCTTGCGCGATTTCTGGAATTCGATCTGCCATCCACTCGATTGGGTCGGTGGTCTGGGTGCGTGGATGTTGCCCGTGTTCGGCATGCACGATCTGGCGCGCAAGTGGGCCAATTTGTGGGCCGCCGGGCGCGCCGTGACCGAAGGCCAACCGGGGTTTTTCTCGCCGCGCGTGCCGTTGCCGATGGCAGGATTCGGCAAGCAAAACGCCGAAGTGGTCAGCTACTACAACACGGCCGAGCTGAAGGAAACGCTGCTGAAGTTTGCCGATTTCGATCGGATCAACGATGGCGACATCCGTGTTTCAGTGGGCGCGGTGAACGTGCGGACCGGCAACCTGGTGTACTTCGACAACACGAAAATGCACCTGGCACCCGAGCATTTCATGGCGTCGGGGGCATTACCGCCAGGTTTTCCGGCGGTCGAGATCGACGGCGAGTACTACTGGGACGGTGGCCTGGTCTCGAACACGCCGCTGACCGAGGTACTGAGCGATGCGGACCACAAGGACACGCTGGTGTTTCAGGTCGACCTGTGGAGTGCGTGCGGCAATGCGCCGGGGAATTTCTTCGACGTGTCCGAGCGTGCCAAAGACATCCAGTACTCGAGCCGGACGCGGGCAATTACCAGCATGCTCGCCGATCGTCAGAAGCATGCGCGTTTCATCAAGGAGTTGCTCCCGCACGTGCCGGCCGAACTGCGCAGGACCGATCCGCTCTTTCGTCTCGCTGAAGAAGCGGCCGATGGCAGCGCGATCAATGTGGTGCACCTCATCTATAAAAACAGGCCTTATGAGGGGCATTGCAAGGATTACGAGTTCAGTGTCGACACGATGCAGGAGCACTGGCGAAGCGGTCTCGAAGACATGCGCGATTCATTTGCCCGTCGGGAGTGGTTCGATGTGCCGAGCCGCGAACAGGGATTCGTGACTCACGACGTGCATCGCCGAGCTCGCTCCGTGCCGGAGTCTGACCGTGATGCGATTGCATTGCCCCCTGGCGCAGAAGGAATAATCACCGCCTGAAGGCGGACCTGGCGAGCACCGCGCGCGCCACGCATGTCATGGCGCGTTGGCGATTGACACCCATAAATAGGGCAGCGAGAGTATCTTGAGTACAGAGCCTGATCACCGCGCTACGTGCGCGATTCACCATGGAGCCTCGCGGACGCAATCGGGCTACATTGTCCGCAGCTTCGCATTGATTGTACTGGCCGCGTGCCCGTCGATCATATGCGCCTGCCTTGCGCAGACCTCAGCAAGTTGGCATTTGTTTGAACGGTCGGGATCGATAATAACAATTATCGGCCTTCTGTTGGCGTCGCGCCACTATCTTCAGCATACCGTGACGTGTCAGGTTGTCGGCCACGAGGACGCCGAATTCAATCCCGAAGAAGTCATGGGCGAGATCATTGATGCCAGGCGCGGACTAATACTTTCCGCGTTTGGAACACTAGTTTGGGGATGGGGAATATTTCTCCGATGGTGGAGCTTCGGTGTGCTGGCGCTGTGGTTGGCATTTATGATCTACCGGGCCTTTCATGCCTCGGTTTTGCAACCCGGTCGCGACGACGTGCGCGGGCTCGCGAGCGACGAGTGATCCGTTGCCGACTCGCGCGCGGCCGTCGAATAGTACAACGGAAACCACCATTTCGAATGTGATTCAGCTTCCAGTTGGCAAGGTGTTGATCGCCCGCCGCTTGCGATGTTTGCCACGGTGGCGGGTGCCTCCACAACACGCAGTGGATCACCGGGCATTTCCATCTGATCTTCCCGGGTGCCAACGTCATCATGTACTTCGTCATCGCCTTGACCACTCGTCGGTTGAATCCGCCTTGCCAATGCGGTCATCCGTCTGGCCACAGCAAGCTGGAAAGTAGAGTGCGGTACCTTGGGATCGAAGTTGACGATACCTGGAGATCTCCGGGCAGACTGAAATCTAGCGGGACCGGCGCATGCCGCACGGACTGGGTACGAGTTCGTGCGGCAGCTTTTGGGCGCTCGTCCGTCCACGCGAACCCGGCCAGGAGCTGACTATCGTCATCCTGGCTCGAGCGTCCGCAGGAAGCAGAAAAACGGACGTATATACCGTCGCTCAGCCGCTGCGGAAATCGGTGTATATCCGGCGGAGCGACGCGACGGTGCATTGGCGCTCAAACCGCGAGTGATCCACCGTCCACGAACAGTTCGACGCCCGCGATGTAGCTGCTTTCGTTTGATGCCAGGAAAAGCACGGCACGCGCGATCTCATCCGGCTGCCCCAGGCGCCCCATCGGCACAAGTTGCTTCAACACATTTTCGACTCCCGGACGTGCGTCGAGGTAGCTACGCATCGGGCGTGTCTCGGTACCGCTCGGCGAGACCACATTGACGCGGATGCCTCGCTCCTTCAGGTCGCTCGTCCAGCTTCGTGCGAACGAGCGCACTGCGGCTTTGCTCGCGTTGTAAAGCGACTGGCCCGGAAAACCTTTGCTGCCCGCAACCGAGCCGTTAAGGACGACAACGCCGCCAGACGACAGCAGTGGCAAGGCTTTCTGCACGGTGAAAAGCACACCACGCACGTTCAGGCCGAAGAGATGGTCGAAGCTGTCCTCATCGATCATTCCCAGCGGTCGCGGCTCGCTTTCGGAGACGCCGGCGTTTGCGAAAACGACATCGAGCTTGCCATAGTCGCGCCGGATGCGCTCGTAGAGCCGGTCAATGTCGGCGAGGTTACTGGCGTCCCCCTGAACGCCAACGGCGCCGTTGCCGATTTCCCTCACTGCTTCGTCAAGTCGATCCTGCCTGCGACCCGTGACATAGACCCGCGCACCTTCGTTCGCGAATAGCCGGGCAGTTGCCAAGCCTATGCCTTCAGTGCCGCCGGTGATCGCCACAATCTTGTTTTCGAATCGCTTTGCCATATCTACCTCTGCTTAAGTGGAGTATTGCTCCACTTAGTATATGGAGGCATCATCCACTTTTCAAGAGGAATCACTGGAAAATGAAGAGCAAGCTTTCCGCGACCGACGAAGCGCCGCTGCGTGCGGACGCAGCCCGCAACCGGGAACGCATCCTCGAAGCGGCGGAAGAAGTGTTTCTCGAACGTGGCGCTGAGGCTTCGCTCGACGATATAGCCAAGCGTGCCAAGGTGGGTATCGGCACGCTCTATCGTCGCTTCCCGACGCGCGATGCGCTCCTCGCGGCGACGAGCGATGAGCGCCTCCTGTCACTCGCCGAGGCGAGCCGTGCACGGGATGAAAAGCTCGAGCCGAGCGCTGCCATACGCGCCTTCGTCAAGGAACTCGTGAACCACGCGAGTCACTATCGCGGGCTCGCGGCGTTGCTGGGAACGGTACTCCAGGAAGACACGCCTGGCTGTCACGCGGGACGTGAAGAGGGACGCCGACTGCTCCAGCGTGCCCAGAAGACGGGGGCTGTTCGCAAGGACGTCTCTTTCGACGATCTCGTTTGTATGGTCACGGCGATCTCTCTTGCCATCGAGCAAGGCGGCTCGTCGAAATCGCGCGTTGCCCATCTGGTGGACCTCTTCTTCGACGGCATTGGTCGTACCAAAGCGGTGTGAAAGCATTAACTGCGTTTGGATTTGAACACGCAGCAGGGTCCGCGATCTGGCTCTGAAGCGGACATTGGCTAGAGAACGGTAAAGGTCCGCTCAGTGTCGGAAGTGTAAGTTCGCGGCTGCGGGTCGCCGATGCCGCTCCATAGCGGATGCCGCCCGTCGGCAATGCGGAAATCCTCATCAGGCCGGTAGCCCGTAGAAGAGCTTCCAGGGGAGTTCTTCCACGCGGCGCGCACTCAGTTCGGTCAGGCCAACCTCAAGGGGCACGCGCCCCTCCAGCAGGGGGCGTGGCAAGGAAGGCACGTGCGTCCGCCGCATCGTCCCAGACGTAGGCTGCGCTCACGTCGCAGTCTGGCGCGTGCCTGACGACAAACGCGATATCCCGTCGTGGCTGCTGAAAGATGACAGCGAGATTCACTGACGCTTTCTGGACGGTCATGCTGTGCGAAGAGAAGTCTTCACGGCCGTACGGGAAACAAGGCGATTCTTTTGACTGCACTTGCTGGCCTGATTGCCGGTTCGTGCTCCATGGCGCTCGGGGAATGGGTGTCGGCCACTAACGCGCGCGAACTGGCAAAGACGCAGATCGCGCGGGAGGCTGATGAGCTGGAACATACTCCTGCAGCCGAAGAGCACGAGCTGCGCCTTATTTACCGGGCCAAAGGGCAGGACGACGAAGCGAAACGCGTTGCATCGCAAATCATGCAGGACAAAGGCAAAGCACTGGACAGCCTGGATTGCTTCGCCGATCATCGGGTCGTCTTCAACAAGCAGTATTCGCATACCTCCACTCCGCCCGCGATATCCGCAATTAGCGTATGCATTTCCCGCCTGCGTGTCACGAGGCCTTGCCGGCGAGCTTGTCGAACGTGTGCAGGAGGTTGTTCATTGCGGCGGTGCAGTCAGCCTGCGTCGGGTGGTCGGCGCGTAGCGCTTCGAGGGCGCGGTCGATCGCCTTGTCGAGCCCATGCCAGTCGTCCGCCGAACGCGGTTTCAGGCCGGCTTCCGCCTCGTCCCAGGCAACCTCGAGATCCTTGATGCGTGTCTTGCCTCCTGCGAGGTCGCCCTTCGCGACGAGACCGGACACGTCGGCGGCAATCGTACGGAACTGGGACAGGTCGCCGAGCTTCGATGCACTCGTGGGCGAGCCACTTTGTGCGGCGGCACTGCCAGCCTGCTTCGAGCAGCCGGCTGCGAGGCCGAGTGCAGCGCAAACGGAAACGGCAACGAACAAGCGCGAAAGCGTGGTCGGATGGCGCATGAAAGATCCTCGATTCGATGATGAAGTAAAGGTGACGGTCATTCGGTGGCCCCGACGCGCGTGCGGCGACTGGCGCCGAACTGTGCGACGGCGACGAGCACAACGATCACGGTGAGGAACAGCAGACTCGTCGACGCGGCGCCCAGGCCGATTCCGCCGTAGGTGCGCGACTGCGTGAGCAGGTCGCCGAGTGACGCGCCGAACGGACGCGTCAGCACATACGCGATCCAGAACGTCAGGACCGCGTTTACGCCCGATCGCCATGTGAGATAGGTGGCTGCAAGCAGGGCGCCGAAGCACACAGCGCCGAGCGAGAAGCCGAGACCGAGCGCTTCGGTCGCGAGATCACCGGCGGCAGTGCCGAGCGCGAACGTGCAGAGGATCGCGGCCCAGTAGAACAACTCGCGACGTGGGGTGTCGATCGCGCCGATCGACAAGGTGCCCTCGACGCGATACCAGATCGCGAAAAAAGCCGCGAGCATAACGGCGAAGACGCCCGTGCTGATATACAGGCTGACCCCGAGGCCGTCGGTAAGCAGATCGGTGATTTGTGTCCCCACGATGCTCACAAGCACGACTGTGAGCCAGTAGATCCATGGCGTGTACTTGCGTGTGCGCATCTGCAGGATGAGCGCGATCGCAAGCAGCGACATCGTCAGCCCGCGCGTTGCGCCCTGGCCCCATCCCACGTCGACTGCGAGAAAGTCGGCGCCGGTTTCGCCGACTGTGGTCGACATGATCTTGATGATCCAGAACGCGAGGGTAATCTCGGGAACCTTGTTGAGCCGGCGTGTGGCCGGTCGATCGGCAGCGTAGGACATGCGGACGACTCCTGGGAAATCGGGTGACGGATATGTAGGCTAATTGCTCAGACTTAGCAGAACCTTATCTGGGTGATCGGGCGACTACATTTTCCAATGCACTCGATCCTAAGGAAGCGGTTAATTCGTGCGGCGCTACCGGTCGCCACTCGGGTTTTCGATTCTGGTACCCGAGGGATGGGCCGTCGCGAAGCAACAGACTCAGGGATCGGTCTGGCGCTGACGGTCGGCCTGTTCGACACGCTCGGCGGATTCGTTGTGCCATCATCGCGACCGTCAGTTCTCCCAAGGGTAGGGTGGACCGGTCGCACCGGTCGCTGACGGTGGAGTCCACCGACCAGCTTTCCAACGCATCTACTTTCGATGACTGGATCAGCGCCTGGCGCGATGGTTCACCTGCGTACGTTCGCGATGTCGGTCGCGCGATCGTCGTCGCTATCCACAAGGCGTCGGGCGCCAATGTGATGGCCGCGGTTGATGCGGTCATGGCACTGCTGCCGTCACTCGAAAGCAGCTTGCCCAAGACGATTTTGGTCGAGGTGGAGAGCGACCGTGCGCAGACCATCCGTGCTTCGGTCGCCGACGTTCAGTTGACCATGCGTGCATCGGTGCTGCTGAGGGTGCTGGTCGCGTTCGCCTTCATGCGCAGCATTTGGGCCACGCTGATTCCGGCAGTGGCGATTCCGCTTTCCGTCATCGGCACCTTCGCCGTGATGTACGGCCTCGGCTTTACGATCAACAACTTGACGCTGAAGGGATTGACCATTGCAGTCGGCTTCGTGGCGGACGACGCGATCGTGATGATCGAAAACATCATGCGCCACCTGGAATACATTGAGCTGCCATCAAGGCGGCACTGCATTTGGCGCGCCAGGTCTGACGCGAATCTCGAGTTTCAGTGGATATTTCAGCCGCACCAGTAATTTTCGCAAACGTGTCGTTGAGGGCTGGCGTTAGCAGGCAAAGCGTCCCTCGTTCGACTTCCCACTCGGGCAATCGTCGCGTCTGTGTTGCTGTCTTCTAGCGGTGCCGCCCGTGGCCGTCTTTACCAACTTGAGCACATCGGGTCGACCGCTCAAAAAAGGACCGCTTGCTTAAGGTTCCCATCAGGTTTTCGGTCTAGCCTGATTGATTGGATGAGTATCCGAGGCGCTTCTTTCGACTTCCGACTCTATTGGGGAGGAAGTGCGCGGCGGTCGCTCGCACAGTTGCGCAAGCCCAACATTCGGCTCGGTCGGTGCGCCGCTTCTGTAATCCAGCGGGGTGGTCCGAGGAAACGCCGATGGCTGCCCCCTCCCGGGAGCAATCAGGCAATGCTCGAAGAGGTCCACATGGAGTCGATAGATTCCGGAATACATGTGGCTCTGAAGCGATGCGGTGCTGCGACGATGACAGCACTCGTCGTTGCTGGCGCTCATGCAGGCGGATTCGATCACAAGGTTGCCTACGACAACAGCGGCATCTGGAACAGAAATGTTCAGCTCGCGCTAGAATATTCGGTGATCGCCACCGAATTGGGTGGAGCGTTCTGGCTTGGGAACGACAATGAACTGGGGCATACTTTCTGGCAAACGCTCGATGCGTCGGCGATATCTGCGGTGGCTGCACAAGGCATGAAGTACGCGTTCGGTCGCCAGCGCCCCACCGCCGGAAAGGGACCTAATCAATGGTTCAGCGGCGGAGATAGCTTTCCCAGCGGCGAAGTCACGCTTCAGGCCAGCTTCGTCACACCGTTCATCGTCAACTATGCCCGGCGTGATCCGTGGGTGTGGTCCCTCGAACTGTTGCCTCTTTATGATTCCATCGCGCGCGTGAAGAGCCAGGCGCATTGGCAGACCGATGTGCTTGCAGGCTGGGCGTTGGGCACCGCGGTGGGGTACCTGAGTACGCGATGGGACACACCGTTGTTCGTACAGATTCTCCCACGCGGCTTCACGGTGGGCTTTTCAAAGCGCTTCTAATTTAGCCATTCTGCCCAACGAAACTGTCCGTAGGAGCGTAGCAATGCTTCCGCCTGATCGAGCTTAGGCTGCTATCGCTAAGCCCTGCGTCGGCCGGCCACGGCCGCGGCACCCCTAGCAGCACCAGCCGCCGTTTGGGACCACTGCCGAGCTTCGCATCCGCATGTCACGCGCTCGCGCGGCCAAAGCGACGCTCGCGCCCCCGATACGATGACAGAGCGGCCTCGAGTGCAGCGTCGTCGAAGTCCGGCCAGAAGATATCCGTAAAGTACAGTTCGGTGTACGCCAGTTGCCACAGCAGAAAGTTGCTGATGCGCCGCTCACCGCCGGTACGGATGAAGAGATCTGGTTCCGGTGCGTAAGCTAGCGCGAGATTTTGCGCGAAGCTGGCTTCGTCGACAAGCGCTGGCCGTCCATCGGCCGCAGTCTGCCCGACAAGCTGCCGGACAGCCTGAAGGATGTCCCAGCGTCCCCCGTAGTTCGCCGCAATCGTCAGCGTCATGCGGGAGTTGTGGGCGGTTTTCGCTTCAGCGCGCTGAATCAGCGGCTGGAGGCCCGCGTCAAACATCGACAAATCACCCACGACGCGCAGCCGGATGCCGTTCTTGTCCAGCCGCGCCGTCTCACGTTCGAGCACTGAGGCGAACAGGCGCATCAGAAACGACACTTCATCGCGGGGGCGACGCCAGTTTTCCGAACTAAACGCGAACAGCGTCAGGTAGCCGATGCCGCGTTTCGCGCAGCCTTCGACGGTCGCGCGCACCGCGTCGACGCCTTTCGTGTGGCCCGCCATGCGAGGCAACTTGCGCTGCGTCGCCCACCGCCCATTGCCATCCATGATGATGGCGATGTGCTGCGGCATGGCCCCCACATCAGGTACGCGAACAGTGGAACTGATATAGCTCATTGCAGATTCCCAAGCCGCGAACGGGTGGGTTTGGTCGCAGCTGACAATACCAGAGTGGCACTGCATCCTTAAGGTTTGGTTAACAGATCGCAGGGCGAACGGTCAACAACGGCCTGAACACGCAGCGCCAATACAATCGGACAGACGTAAGGGCCGATTTCGTTGTAGTAAGCGGCCATCGGTTCGATGCCGCTCGTCGCACGATTGAAAGGATTCTTTGCGCACTAACTTCTCTTAACAATCTCTAAAAGTTCCCCCTCTACGGCGGTGTTAGATTGCAGCCGGGAGGGGAAGCTGATGAACGATCACGTCATTCGCTATAAGGGCTACATCGTTGACTTCACGCCGTTCAACGCCGGAAATGGGTTTTTTGGCCCACGATGGGCAATCGCTATAGACGACGAGATCTGGGCTGGGAGCGTGCCTTTGTCGACGGGGCTTCTCATGGATCGCGGTACTTATGAGGAAGCGGCGGAAATCGGCAGGCGGCAGGCGATGCGGCTGATCGACTGCGAGTAACGCACGCTGCTTGATCAGTCCGGCGGCAACCTCGCGGTTGAGCGGCCGGGTGCGCATGTACTGGCGCGCCGCCCGGAGCCAGCGACGCGTCAACTGTGCACGGTGCCGCGCCAGATGGTCGGCGACCAGAGAGCCGACATCGCACCTGTCAACCACGATGGCCTCCCTTCGTAGAAGAAAGTCAGGATGCCAGCGGACCGGCGCGAGCGCTGCAACGCTCGCTGAACCTGGCGGCAGCCGGTGGACCAGGCCCCGTGAGACGGTCGTCCGTCTACCGGCTATTTTCGTGCAGAACGCGTAGCTCCCGATTCGAGGGTGCGTCACGTCCGGATTTATCTGGTCGACGGGCGGTTGTTGGCTGTATCGGGTCGGGCTGCCTGGGACCGTCGCGACGTTGGGGAAGCACTTTCCGGATGACGCAATCGCCACGAAACGGCTTGCTGCGATCACGTCATCCGGCAATCAATGCGCGGGCGTTATTGCTGGGCGCCTGTCGATACGAAGACCATGCCGTGCGGACTGGCCAAATTGGTTACCAGCGGCAGAAGTGCACCGCTGCGCAAATCAAGTTGGCCAACATAAGCCGGCACTGCCGGCGTGCTACCCGTAGCCGCCACACCCGTTGAGGCGGAGAACGCTGCGTCACGCTGCCAGACATTGGCGCTAATCTTGTACACCGTGTTGGCTTTCGTATCGGATACCAGCAGGTAGCCCCGGTGCGCAGTGGCGAATACCGTGTCATCAACCTGCACGTTGCCGAGAAGTGGCAGATATTGCACGCGCGGTTCATCGCCCGACGAACGCAACAGGACTAGCTGACCATCGCCCTGATCATCGAGCAGTACATCTCCCGCCGGCGTTAGCGTCATTGAATCCGGATCGGTCAGGTTGAGGGTCGCCACCGTGCCAAACGGAATGTCGCTGGCGTCGAGCGAGCCGCTCATCACCGGCGTAACGTCGATCCTGTAGCTGTTTGCATCAAGGTGCACGACGCGGACGATCGCGGGCCCCGTATTCTTGCCGCTAGCGTTAAGGGTGGGATTGGACGCACTGAAGTAGGCCTGGCCGTCCTTGAACACGATGTCGTCATAGCCGCCACCATGCAGCGTTTTGGCGAAGGAATACGGCTTGGATGCCTGGCCGGTCGCGGGATTGATGATGACGAGGTTCGGATTCGCATCCTCGTTCTGCATCGCCCAGATCTCGCGCGTGTACGGGTTGACCTTCAGGCCATCGTTGTGTCCCGCGACTTGATACGACTTCACGACGCTGCCGTCCAGCGTGTATTCGACAATCACGCTCATCGCGTCATTCGTGCCATCCGGTGCGCCGGTGTTTGCATAGCCGACCCAAACGTGATCATCAAGCACGGCAAGTGAGTCCGGTGCGCTCATCAGCCCGCCGGAACCCGTCGCGAACACGGCCAGGCTGAAGCCCGGAGTGACTATCGGCTTTGCCGGGGTCTGCGCGTCGGCGGCACCAGCCGCGAAGCAAAGTGCGGTGAACATCAGCGCGGTGCTGCTGAAAATGCGGCTCGCTGCGTAAAGAGGTTGAATGCTTCGCATGTTCATCTCCTGAAAGAGGTATGCGGGCAGAAAAGTCGGGGCGCCGTCGTTTCTGAGGCGACCGGTAAGAAACCGAAATAGATGGAAACATGGGGACGTGACTTGACCGTGACGGCGCATGAGACGCCAGCCGATATCCGACTGTTCGACGGCAAGTCTGCCGGCCTGCGCGATGGGATGTATCTCGTCGTCGAAGCAAGCCGCATCTCACAGCTCGGGCAAGGCCAGCCACCGGCTGCCAGCACGAACCGNACAATCGATTGCGGCGGCAAGGTGATCATGCCCGGGTTGATCGAGATGCATTGGCATGCCATGCTCGCCTCACTGCCGATCCAGACGATCTTGCAGGCCGACCTGGGCCTGGTCTATCTGGCTGCGAGTGCGGAAGCTCAGCGTACGCTGCTGCGCGGCTTCACGACGATACGCGACCTGGGCGGNCCGGCATTCGCGCTGAAGCAGGCTATCGACGCGGGGATGATTTCTGGCCCACGCATTTATCCGTGCGGCGCGCTGATCACGACTACCGGCGGTCATGGCGATTTTCGCCCGCTCACCGCCATCCCNCGTACCACGGGCCAGGTCAGTGAGCAGGAGAGGGCTGGCGCGAATGCGATCGCCGATTCGGCGGACGAGGTGCGCTTACGCGTGCGCGAGCAGTTCCTGCAGGGCGCAACGCAGATCAAGATCGTGGGAGCCGGCGGCGTATCCACGCCGCGCAGTCCGCTCGACATGCTGACCTTCACCGA
>NZ_JAFA01000007.1 GCF_000519185.1 Paraburkholderia nodosa DSM 21604
ACATGGTTGAGTACACAACCATTCGTGAACGAGGACGACGTCGGGCCGCTAGCGGGACCGATCCTCGACAAGTTCCGGGAAGTCATCGTGGGGACCGACAACATGTACAAGCTCGCACGCAAGCACGAACTCAAGGTGGCGTTCGGGACCGACCTGATCTTCTCACCGGCCGTGACGGCGCGCCAAGGTTTGATGATCGGCAATATGGCCCGCTGGTACAGCGGCTCCGAGACTTTGCGGATGGTGACGGGGGGGAACGGGGAGTTGCTTGCGCTCTCCGGCGAGCGCAACCCCTATCCCGCCAAACTGGGGGTGCTGGAGCGGGGGGCATGGGCCGATTTGCTGGTCGTCGACGGCAACCCGCTTGACAACGTGGCTCTGCTCGCCGATCCCGAGAAGAACCTGAAACTGATCATGAAGGATGGGCGCATCTACAAGGATGCCATGCGGACCTAGACCTGCCTGTACAGGTTGTTGACCAGGTGAAGGCGAATCATGCCGGCGGAGAACTGGAGCAGCGCAGCGTGAATATCGAGCCAACGTTCGAAGTGACAACCGGAGGAAGAGGCACCGATATGAGCGATGGTGACCGATTCAAGGAATTGTACGTGCGCGTGGCGACGCCGGGCTGCAGGAGATTTCCCATCACTGGCCGTTGCTCAAGAACCGCGTGGATACGCAGATCGAGACTGCCATATTCGAACGGGCCCTCGAATCGCCGGCCTGCATGCAGCCGGATCTGGATCGCAAACGAAGTCCTCGGGCGGCATGTACTGCCGGTGATCGCAGATTGCCGCGATAGCCTGCAGGGCACTCCCGCCATCGTCGCTGCCTGGGGAGCGGCACCGATCAGCTGACAGCGGGACGAATGCGATCGTCTCGTAAAAAGCCCGTTGTCTCGTTGTCTGACTTGAGCCGACGTTCGAATCTCGGACGAAATCTCCTGGTGAGCGGCAGGAGGTGGCCGACACCGGCAGCTCGCTGTCGGCCGCAGATCTTCCAACCGAGTCCGCGCCTGCCGTTGATCTCGCAGTGACACAACTATTGTCAGCAACGCTGACAGATTTATCGCGAGCTACGATGGGCGGTGGCACGGAACCCGATAACCAGCCGCGCAATGGTCATTGACGCTTGAGCTGGGACCGCCACTCCTGGACAGGCTAACCGACGTGAGATCAGGCGACGCGGCAATACCAGTCCTGCGCACAGTCTATTCCGTCGATGATCTCGATGTAGGTCAGTACATGTCAACGCACGGTGGTATGAACTCTGCCGCACATGGACCGATTGGCGCCAAGGGCGTTACGTCCAAAAGCGCAGCTGTACTACACGCACGTGCCGGCAGATGACCGGCCAGAACTGAAGCGGAAGACGTTTCGCGACCCTGAGACGATGTTCGCGAACGTCGGCTTTCGGCAATGCGCGAAATGTTGCGCGCGCGCAGAGCGCTGAATGCTTCACGCAGCACGAGCCTTCAGCAGCAAGGCCTGAAAGCTCAAGGCGAGAGGATTACGCGGACAGGGTTGACCGCAATCCTCTTGCGCGATGGTTAGCCCGCTCCGTGAACCGGCTCATAACACATTGCTACCGCCCCCGAGCCGTACTCCAGCCGGCTCACGAGTTTCAAGTCGATGAGCTTGGATAGCCCTGCGAACAACGTCGGCCCGTAGCCTGCTAGCCTGGGCTGCACAATGAACTCGTATTCATCGATCAATCCAAGCTCCGCCAGTGCCTGCGGGAGCTTCAGTCCTCCGACTAACAGTCCCTTGCCCGACTCCCGCTTGAGCTGCTGAACGGCCTCCAACAGATCCCCGCGCACGAGCTCCGCGTTCCAATCGACTCGATCCAGGGTGCTCGACACGACGTACTTCTTTGCTGCATCGATCGTCTGGGCGAACGGTTCCATCCAGGGCTCAATCCAATCAGGCCTCGCTCCGGTCCGCGCCGGCGCGCGCCATGCTGCCTCCATCATTTCGTAAGTCACCCGGCCAAGGAGGATGGCATCGGCCCGCTCGATGTTCTCGGCCGCGCGACGGTGCAATTCTTCGTCCGCCAAAATTGCACGATGATCGCAGCACCCATCCAATGTGACGTTGATGGAATATCGAAGGGCTCGCATACGTGTCCCCAAAGTAGGCTAACGCGTGAGGTAACTGGCGCGAACTCGCGCGGTGGGTGAGCGTCTGATTGACCGGATTGTTGGGCAATATTCACCCGACTCCGTCCGGTTAACGCGTTTGAGTATAGCCGGACATCGCAGGCATGTGACTTCGCTGTCGTCGCATCAAGGCCGACTTTCAACGACTCGAGAATACACCATGAAAAGGACACTTCTCACGTTTGCGATTGTTATGTCGCTTCCAGTGATCTCACCGACTTCAGCGATGGCGGCAGGCTGCATGAAAGGCGCAGCCGTGGGTGGCGTGACGGGCCACGTCGCGGGTAAACACGGCACGGCAGGCGCTGCAGCTGGGTGTGCCGTCGGACACCACGAGGCAGCAAAGAAGCAGAAGGCGGCGAGTGACGCCGCGGCGAGCAAACCTGCGAGCCAATAGTTGGCGATCCCGGTAACTGTCTCCAATCGGCAGACGGCGGTGCTCCCGCAGGCACTCCGCCGCAGACGGGTCGCGACGCTAAGGTACCGGGACATTTGCGACAGTCTCGTTGTGGCAGCCGCCTCGGTGCGTTTGCGCTGGCTCTGCAGTGCCTTCGCATAGCTCACAAATTCCAGGTGCGAACATTAGATATTCAGGTTGTACTCCTATGCGATTCATCGCCGAAGCCGCATGGGAACGTGAGGTATGTGACTCGTCCGCGTGAAAGCCAGCACAGATGCCATCGCGTGTGCCAGACGGAGACGTCATGTAAGTCACGCTTGCGTCAACTGCAGGCACGCGCAGCGGCGCAAGAAGTGATGTCGCTGTCGAAATGCGAAAAATTATCTTATCGGCAGATCTGAAAAGGCATTCACGCGAGATATGACTTACCGCGTTGAATTCGTTGCTCTCGCGCTACCGGCGGGCTGTGGTCCCGAATCGCTTCCGCCGAACCGGTTGCTGCAACTGGCGGGGCGTGTGCCACGGCGCCCAACTGCTCGAGCGGGCGCGACGTCTGTCGCTGTGCAGTTCGCTGCAGGTACGGCTCGGTTCCCGGACGTCGCAGCGCCCGAAACTGGTGCGCCATGATGCATGTCAGTGCACATTGTTACCGGCACAGGGCGGGGAAACGCCTCCCACGCTACAAAGCCGTGCCTTATTTCATTGGCACGCTTCTCGCTTTAAGGAGTGGGCAAGGAGCCGGCGCAGCATCCGGTTCGTCAGACAATCTGGAAATGGACAGCTAGGGTTCCGGCCTGCTTCTCGCAGGTGCTGGTCCGAGAGCTGGCGACCTCAGGCGAGGTTACACGGCGGGATAAAAGCCCGGGAGAGAACGCGATGTTTGCGCTGCTCCCTGCCGTTGCTAACCGTCCCCTTCGAGGTCAACCTCATGCGCAAGCTCGTTCGCTGTCTTGGCATCGCCGCCGTCTCCCTCGCCACCTTCGCTTCAAGTGCCGCGTTCGCCGCGGGCCGCAGCGACTTCAAGGTTTGCTGGACCATCTACGCCGGCTGGATGCCGTGGGGGCAGGCAAAAACCCAGGGCATCATCTCGAAGTGGGCCACAAAATATGGTATCAAGATCGATGTCGTCCAGCTGAACGACTACGTTGAATCCATCAATCAGTACACGGCTGGCAAGTTCGACGGCTGCGCGATGACCAACATGGATGCACTCACCATCCCGGCATCGGGCGGCGTCGATTCGACTGCCCTGATCGTGAGCGACTACTCGAACGGCAACGACGGCGTGCTCATGAAGGGCAAGGGCAAGCAGATCGCCGACCTGAAAGGCCAGCAGGTCAATCTCGTGCAGTTCTCGGTCTCTCACTACCTGCTCGCACGCGCTTTGGAAAGCGCCCATATGAGCGAGCGCGATCTCAAGGTTGTGAACACATCCGACGCCGATATCTCAGGCGCATTCGCGACCCCCACTGTTCACAACGCGGTGACATGGAACCCGATGCTCGCCGATCTGAAAGCGCAGCCGAACGTCACCGAAGTCTTCGATTCGAGCAAGATTCCCGGCGAAATCATGGACATGATGGTCGTCAATACGAAGACGCTGCAAGAGAATCCGGCGCTCGGCAAGGCACTGACGGGCGCATGGTTCGAGATGGTTGCGCTGATGCACAGCAATTCGGCGGCGAGCACCAGCGCGCTGACGTCGATGGCGAAGGCCTCCGGTACCGACCTTGCGAACTACAAGGGGCAGCTGTCGACCACTGCGCTCTTCTACACACCTCAGGCGGCCGTCGCTTTCGTGACGAGCCCGGACATGCCGAAGATCATGACGCGCGTAGCGAAGTTCTCCTTTGACCACGGTCTGCTTGGCCAGGATGCAAAGAGTGCGGATTCCGTGGGCATGGCGTTCGACAAGAACGTGATCGTCGGCGACAAGAACAACGTCAAGCTGCGTTTCGATCCGAGCTACGTCGAGATGGCGGCCGCGGGCAAGCTCTGAGACTGATTTCGAGGCAACTACCAGGCGGTCACCATGCGACTCATCAATCGACATCCGAGCCGGATCGGCAGCATGATGCTGCTCCTGCTGCCGTTCGTCGTGCTGTTTGCCGTGTATTTCGCGGGATCTGCGGCGCGGCTCAATCTCAATCCCGATGACAAGCTGCTTCCGGGCGCGGCGCAGATGAGCGATGCCGTGAAGTCGGTCGCATTCACTGAGGACAAGCGCACGGGAGAATATCTGTTGTGGGACGACACCCTGTCGAGCTTGCGACGACTGGGTATCGGTCTCGTCGTGAGCGCGGTGATTGCACTGGCGGCCGCTATCGCGACCGGCTCGTTTCCGCTCGTCAGCGCAACGCTTTCGCCATTCATCACCGTCGTTTCGATGGTGCCTCCGCTGGCGGTGCTGCCGATCCTTTTCATTGTCTTCGGGCTCGATGAGCTATCGAAGGTCGTGCTCATTGTTTTCGGCATCACACCCATGATCATTCGGGACCTGCATGCCCGTGCCCGCGATATTCCCGCCGAGTTGTGGGTCAAGGCCCAGACGTTGGGGGCCACGAGCTGGACGGTGATTCTGCGCCTGGTTTTGCCCCAACTTCTGCCGCGCCTGCTGGTGGCGATGCGACTCTCGCTCGGTGCTGCATGGCTGTTTCTCATCGCCGCTGAAGCGATCGCATCGACGGATGGCCTTGGCTACCGAATCTTCCTCGTGCGCCGCTACCTCTCCATGGACCTGATTCTGCCGTACGTCGCCTGGATCACGCTGCTCGCGTGGCTCACCGATGAACTGCTTCGCCGCATCACGCAGTGGTCGTTCCCCTGGTACGGCGGAGGTGGACGATGATCGAAGTCCGCAATGTCTGGAAAGAGTACGGCGGTCAGGTGGTTCTGGAGCGTTTGAATCTGACGATCCAGGAGGGCGAGTTCTGTTCGATGGTTGGCGCTTCCGGCTGCGGAAAGTCGACGTTTCTGCGACTTTTGCTGGGTCAGGAGCAAGTGACGCGCGGCGAGATCCTGCTGGACGGCCAACCACTGCCCGCCGAACCGGACGCACATCGTGGCGTAGTGTTCCAGCGCTACTCGGTGTTCGAGCACCTTAGCGTATTGCGCAACGTGATGCTGGGACTGGAGCTTCCGAAAGCGAAGCTCACGGGCAGACTCTTCGGAGCGCAACGGCGCGCCGCGCGAGACGAGGCTGCGGCCATGCTCGAGCGGGTGGGACTCGGTGCGGCCTTGAACAAGTACCCGCAGCAACTCTCCGGTGGTATGCAACAACGCCTTGCCATCGCGCAGGCCTTGATGATGAAGCCGCGCGTCCTTCTGCTCGACGAGCCGTTTGGCGCACTGGATCCCGGTATCCGCAAGGACATGCACGCGCTGCTCTCGGACCTGTGGTGCGAAGCGAAGCTGACCATTTTCATGGTTACGCATGACCTCAAAGAGGGCTTCACGTTGGGAAGCCGTGTGCTGGTTTTCGACAAGGTACGCGTTGACCCCCAGGCGCCGGGCGCCTACGGAGCCCGTATCACCTACAACATTCCACTCGACCGCAGCCGCGAATCGGTGTCCGCGGTGCATCTGGCGCGCGCGGCGGTTCAAGGCGCGTCCAGCATCGAAGTGGTTTCATGAAGGGAACTCGAACATGAAGTTATTGCTTGAAGAAACCGTACCGGGCGGCGGCCATACCTCTCTCATCGTGAAGCGCGGGCAATCGTTGCGCGTGACCGACCTGCATGGTGGCGCCAATGTCAGCGTCATGATGGTCAATGCAACGGAGAAGAGCGAGCGGCTGAACCTGCCGGATTCGCTGAAGTGCCAGCACACCGCAAAACTCACGACAGGTCACTGCCTGTACTCCGATATGGGACGGGTTCTCGCTGCCATCGTCGACGACACATGCGGGTGGCACGACAGCATCGGCGGCGTTTCGAACGCCGGGGAGGTCACCGCGCGGTATGGGGCTGGCCGCTATCAGGAACTGCGCAACGCGTTCTACCGGAATGGCACGGACAATTTGCTCGTCGAGATGGGCAAGTGGGGCCTCGAGATCTCAGACCTGCTGATGACGCTCAATCTTTTCAGCCGCGTCGATGTCACGAGCGTTGGAGAGCTGAATTTTGTGAGCAACAACTCGAAGGCCGGCGACTACGTTGAGCTGTATGCGCCAATGAACACGCTTGTCGTGCTTACCGCGATTCAGCATCCGCTCGACCCGAACCCTGAATATGCGCCCAAGGCGGTGAAACTCGAATTGAGCGAGGCGCAGCCTGGCGTGGCCGAAGGGTGCCGTACCGCATGCGAGGAAAACGTGCGCGGTTTTATCAACACAGAGCGATTCTTTCTTTGAGCGGAGGCCACTTCATGATGAGCACGCTTGTCGTCAGCGACAAACAGCCCGAGAGCGCGGTCTACCGCGAGACTGTGGCTGCGGGTGAGCCCTGGCTTCACGAAGTGAAGGCGGGCCAGACACTGCGCATCGTCGATCTGGAAGGCAACCAGGCGGTCGATACGCTGTTCTACAGCCTCGCCAATCCGCGCGAGCGCTTCGACCCACAACGCACGCTGCGTCGGCAGAAGAGGCTCTACCTGACGGCTGGCTCCGTGTTGTACTCGAATCTCGGCAATCCCATGCTAACCGTCGTTGCCGATACCTGTGGACGTCACGATACGCTCGGCGGCGCTTGCGCACAGGAGAGCAATACCGTGCGCTATGCGCTGGAAAAGCGTTATATGCACAGCTGCCGCGACAACTTCCTGCGCGCTTGCGCACATGACGGCCGCCTCTCGAAGCAGGACATCGGCGCGAACGTCAACTTCTTCATGAACGTCCCCGTGACGGCGGGAGGGGGGCTCAGTTTCGAAGACGGCATTTCCGCACCGGGGAAGTACGTCGAACTGCGTGCCGAGATGGACGTCATCGTGCTGATTTCCAACTGCCCTCAGTTGAACAATCCGTGCAACGCCTACAACCCGACGCCAGCGGAGCTGCTGATATGGGACTGAATCGTTTTCGCAGCTGGTTCTCGTTCGTCATGCTCGTGCGCTCAGGACGTCATTTCACGCTCACGCGCGTAGCGCTGACTCAGGCAAATCGCTGACGCGAATACGGCCGTGGACGACCGCGGCTCGCATCTCTCACGGCGGGACGGCCCGCCTCTGAATCAATTTCCTCCCATGTTCGAGAAGATTCTTATCGCCAATCGTGGCGCTATCGCGTGCCGGATTCTGAGAACGCTGCGCGAACTCGATGTTACCGGGGTCTCCGTTTTTGCGGAGGCGGATAGAGCGAGCCGTCATGTGAGCGAGGCGCCCATCGCGCACTGTCTGGGCGATGGGGCCGCCGCAATGACCTATCTCGACACGAAAAAAATCCTCGAGATCGCTTGCCGCGAAGGCGTGCAGGCCATTCATCCCGGGTATGGATTCCTCTCCGAGAACGCCGCCTTTGGCGAGGCTTGCGAAGCGGCAGGGATCGCGTTCGTCGGGCCAACGCCCGCGCAGCTGCGTGCCTTTGGTCTAAAGCACACGGCGCGCGAAATCGCGGAGAAGGAAGGCGTGCCGATGCTCAGGGGCACCGGTTTGCTCGGTGACCTGATGGCGGGGCTGGAAGCGGCAGAAGTCATCGGCTATCCGGTGATGTTGAAGAGCACGGCTGGCGGCGGCGGTATCGGCATGCGTGTGTGCTGGAATGCAGCCGAACTCAGTGCGCATTTCGATGCCGTGAAGCGACTCGGTGAAAACAATTTCAGCGACTCCGGCGTTTTCCTCGAAAAGTACATCGAGCGGGCGCGACATCTTGAAGTGCAAGTCTTCGGAGACGGCAACGGCGATGCCATCGCACTCGGCGTGCGCGACTGCTCCGTGCAGCGGCGCAACCAGAAAGTGCTCGAGGAAACGCCCGCGCCGTGCTTGCCGGATGGGGTTCCCGAAGCACTCTGCGCGGGTGCCGTGAAGCTCGCGAAGGCGGTGGACTATCGCTCCGCCGGCACCGTCGAGTTCGTGTACGACAGCGCTGCCGGGCAGTTCTACTTCCTCGAAGTCAACACGCGCCTGCAGGTGGAGCACGGCGTAACGGAGCAGGTGTGGGGCGTCGACCTCGTGCGCTGGATGATCGAGCTGGCAGCGGGCACGCTCGAGCCGTTGCAGGAACTCGCAGCGAAGCTGACGCCGCGCGGCCATGCGATTCAGGCGCGGCTCTATGCAGAAGACCCCGGCCGGGACTTCAAGCCGAGCCCCGGCCTGCTGACCGACGTCGCGTTCCCGCAAGCCGACGGTCGCGCGCTACGCATCGACACGTGGATTGAAGCCGGCTGCGAAGTGCCGCCGTACTTCGACCCCATGCTTGCCAAGGTGATCACCTGGTCCCCGACTCGCGACGAGGCGCGCAGTGCGCTCAAGGAGGCGCTCGAAAACACGTGCATTTACGGCGTGGAGACGAATCGCGACTATTTGCGTCAGATCCTGGACGACAAGCCGTTTGCATCGGGCGAACCATGGACCCGGTGCCTCGAGGGACTCAAGTACGAGGCCAGTACGGTCGAAGTCGTCAGCGGCGGTACGCAGACGACGGTACAGGACTTCCCCGGCCGCCAGGGATACTGGGCAGTCGGCATTCCGCCTTCGGGGCCGATGGATGACCGCGCCATGCGGCTGGGCAACCGCCTGCTTGGCAACGCCTCCGATGCCGCCGCGCTCGAAATCACGATGAGCGGCCCGACGCTGCGCTTTAATACGGACGCGGTCGTCGCCATCGCGGGGGCAGATATTCCCGTGCTGCTCGACGACATCAAGCAACCGTTGAATACAAGCCTCTTTGTCCCGGCAGGCTCGACGTTGTCGCTCGGCACCATTCGCGGTGCCGGCGCACGCGCGTATCTGTGCGTACGCGGCGGCCTGGACGTCGGCGTGTATCTCGGCAGCCGTAGCACCTTCACGCTCGGTCAGTTCGGCGGGCATGGCGGGCGCGCAATACGCGCAGGTGACGTACTTCACCTCTATGCGCTCGAGAATCCGCAGGCTGGCAAGACGCTGAATGCCGTGCCGAAGCTCGATGATGTTCGGAGCATCCGCGTGATCTATGGTCCGCATGGCGCGCCAGAGTACTTCAGCTCGCGCTACATCGAAAGATTTCTGGACACGGACTGGGAAGTTCACTTCAACTCGAGCCGTACCGGTGTGCGCCTGATCGGGCCGAAGCCGGAATGGGCACGCGAAGACGGCGGCGAGGCCGGGCTGCACCCGTCGAACATTCACGACAATCCCTATGCGGTCGGTGCCATCGATTTCACCGGCGACATGCCGGTGATTCTCGGCCCCGATGGACCGAGTCTCGGCGGCTTCGTCTGTCCGGTGACCATCATCGAGGCCGACCTCTGGCACATCGGGCAACTGAAGGCCGGCGACAAGATCCGCTTTGTTCCGGTGGAAGTGGGAGAAGCGCGTGAAGCCGCACGCCAACGCGCCCGCGAACTGGAAAGTCTCGAGATCGAGTCGAACGCGCCGAACCGCAGACGGTCGTCCCTGACCTCACCCATCGTGCTCGACCTGGGTTCGGGCGGCGAGCGGCTCGTTGCGCGCGTGTCCGGTGACACGCATCTGCTGCTCGAGATTGGGCCCGCTGAGCTGGACCTCGTCTCGCGCTTTCGCGGGCATGCGCTCATGCAGTCTCTCGAGGCCATGGCGCTTCCCGGCGTCATCGATCTGACGCCGGGTATCCGCTCTCTGCAGATTCACTATCGACCGGAGCAACTGGCGCTCGCGCCACTGCTGGATGTCATACGCCAGGCATGGGAGCGGGTCTTGCTGAAAAAGGATCTGCGCGTGCCGTCGCGAGTCGTGCACATTCCACTCTCCTGGGATGACCCGGCGTGCCAGCTCGCGATTGAAAAATACATGACGACGGTGCGCAAAGACGCGCCGTGGTGCCCGAGCAACCTGGAGTTCATTCGCCGGATCAACGACCTCGAATCCATCGACGCCGTAAAAGAGATTGTTTTCGACGCGAGCTATCTCGTGATGGGTCTCGGTGACGTCTACCTGGGTGCGCCCGTTGCGACGCCGCTCGACCCGCGTCACCGCCTCGTGACGACGAAATACAACCCGGCCCGTACGTGGACCGCGGAGAACTCGGTCGGCATCGGCGGCGCGTATCTGTGTGTGTACGGCATGGAAGGGCCCGGCGGCTATCAATTCGTCGGGCGCACGCTGCAGATGTGGAATCGCTACCGCAAGGTCGCGGATTTCGCCGGTCAGCACTATTTGCTGCGCTTTTTCGACCAGATTCGCTTCTACGAAGTATCGGCCGACGAACTGCTTCGCATCCGCGCCGATTTTCCGCTGGGGCGTTATCCGTTGAAGATTGAAGAGTCGGAACTCTCGCTGCCCGACTATCAAGCGTTTCTCGAGAGCGAAGCCGACAGCATTGGCAAGTTCCGTTCGCGACAGCAGGCTGCCTTCCAGGCCGAGCGCGAGCGTTGGCGCAAAGCGGGCAGCCCGGAACAGGCAATCGAGGCACCGGACGCGGAGGACGCCCGATTGGCTCCCTTGGAGGACGGCCAGGTCGCCGTGGACTGTGAAATCGCTGGCAGCCTCTGGCAGGTGAAGGTGAAGACGGGAGACGTCGTTGCCGCCGGCGACGTACTGCTCATTATCGAGTCGATGAAGATGGAGATCTCGGTGTTTGCCTCGTGTGCGGGGACAGTCGGCGAAATTTACGTGGCTCCTGGCTCGCCCGTACGCGCAGGGCAGCGAGTCGCAGTCATTGAACGCCACTAAGGACAAGGACAGAAAACCATGCCGACATTCGATCTGCAACTTTCCACGCTCCGTTGCGCGTATCGTGACGGGCGCCTCACGCCGCGCAAGCTCGTGGCGGAACTACTCGGAAAAGCGAACACGCTGAATCCGGAGTTCAATCTCTTCATTCATCTTCTGACCGACAGTGAAGTCGCGCCGTACCTCGACTGGCTCGAGAAGCAGGACTTCGAGCGTCTGCCGTTGTACGGCGTGCCTTTCGCAATCAAGGACAACATCGACCTTGCAGGAGTCCCAACGACCGCCGCGTGCCCCGACTTTGCATACACGCCGGCGGAGTCCGCGACGCTCGTCAGCCGACTGGTTTCGCTTGGCGCGATCCCGATCGGGAAGACCAATCTCGACCAGTTTGCTACGGGTCTGAACGGCACGCGTTCGCCATACGGCAAATGCCGAAACAGTGTGCATCCTGACTACCCATCGGGTGGTTCCAGCGCGGGTTCGTCGCTTGCCGTTGCATTAGGCGTGGCGAGTTTTGCGCTCGGTACCGACACCGCGGGGTCGGGCCGCGTGCCTGCCGGCCTGAACAATCTCATCGGACTCAAGCCGACGAGGGGCATCCTGTCGACGGCGGGTGTCGTCCCGGCCTGCCGCACGCTCGATTGCGTGACGTACTTCACGGCTACGGCTGGCGAGGCCAGTGAGCTGCTCTCATTGACCGCGCAAACCGACGCTCGTGATGCATACAGTCGCAAAAACCCGCAGTGGAACTCGGCAAGCGCGTTCGGTAAGCCCACGTCGTTCCGGTTCGGGGTTCCGGCGCGCCTTGAATTCTCGGGATGCGATGAGAGTCCGGAACTGTTCGCGAGGGCGCGTGCGCACCTGGAAGCAGCAGGTGGCGAGGCAGTGGAGATTGATTTCGAGCCGTTTGTCGAGGCCGCGAATCTCCTTTATCAGGGCCCGTGGGTTGCGGAGCGCTACAGCGTGGTCGGCGAGTTGATGTCAGCGGCGCCAGACGCTGTGCTTCCCGTCATTCGGGACGTGCTGGCCAAGGCGCCGGGTGCGACGGCGGTCGAACTGTTTCGTGCGCAGTATCGCCTGCAGGCGTTGAAGGCAGCCTGCGATGCGGTGCTCGATTCATTGGACTTCGTGCTGACGCCGACGTATCCGCGCCCTGTGACGCTCGCTGAACTGGACGAGGACCCGATCGTGCCGAACTCATTGCTCGGCTACTACACGAACTTCATGAATCTGCTGGATTACGCGGCAGTCGCCACGCCAACAGGGTTCATGAAGAACGGACTCCCGTGGGGCGTGACGGTCTTTGGCCGCGCGTTCACCGACCAGTATCTGCTGGGTGTTGCCGATCTGTTGCAGACGGCGAGTGGCATCGAGTGTGTTGGCGGCAGCCACCCGGAGCCTTGCGCGCGGCGAGTCGCGGTCAGCGACCGGATTCGCGTCGCGGTGTGCGGTGCTCACATGCAAGGTTTGCCGCTGAACAAGGACCTGGTTTCGCGAGGCGCGCAACGCATGCAGGTAACGCATACGGCTGCCCATTATCGGCTGGCCGCGCTGCCGGCTTCCACGGACGGCACCAGACGCCCGGGATTGTGGCGAGTTGCCGAGAGCGGCTCCGAGATTTCGGTCGAAGTCTGGGAAATGCCATGCGTCGAGTTGGGATCGTTCATGGCAACCGTGCCGTCCCCGCTCGTGCTGGGAAAGGTCGAATTGTCCGACGGCTCGTGGGTGACCGGCTTCCTGTGCGAACCCTATGGCGTGCTGTCGGGAACCGATATCTCCGCATTTGGCGGATGGCGAGCGTGGCTCGCCAGCGAGCGCCGGCCCGACTGACCCCGCCAGATGTAACGCAATACCTGGGACGACAAAATTACCATGTTCGAATTGAGCTGCTTTTGCGCTTTAATGCTGGCGACGCTCGCGATCGCTGTCCGGATGATAGTGCTCATCCACGAAGGCAATGACCGCGCGGCGATTTTCCTCGAGATGAAGCTGGCATTGCACGTCGCTTTGATCCTGCTTTTGGTGATGACTTTCGACGTTGGGATTGATCCGGTGTTTGTGTGGCTGCGTCACAGGTTGCCGCACGACGGCACGCAGGCAAACCGGTTGATTGCAGCGATGCTTACCTGCATGGGATGCGTTGTAGTCGTGACAGTCGTTCCATGGGGCATGGTCGCCTTCGAACGGTTGCGGCGCGATTTGTCGACGTCGCGCAAGGTAACCAACGACTTGATTGATCGACTCCGGATCGGAGGGGAGGGGGTGGCGCTGATGTGAGATCTGTAATGTTAAATGGAGTGAGACTGCGATTAAGCTTTGTTATCTGACTATACTGGCAGCCTCGGCCACCAATCGAAGCGGTGGACAGAAGGCGGACCTGCTGTAGCCGGTCGGGCCAGACATCCAGGGGCAGCTAGCGGAGTGATCCGGTTATCCACGTCGACTTCTTGGCGACAGCAGTTCAGCCGATGCCAGGAAAACTAAAGACGATTCTGACGACAATGGTGATGCCTCAGTGGTTGCTCGCTATTGCCGAAGGTGCGACCTCGCAACCTCAGCATTGTGCCTGGCCACGAGCTGCAAGACTGCATGGCCCACGTTCTGGGCGGACGGGTATCTCGGTCAGTACGCCGTCGTCGTGCCATCGCTGGATCTCGTCGCCGTGAATCTGGTCGATTCGCGACTGACACCCAGGCATATGGCGCAAAAGCACATGGGTCGCAAGGGCATGGAAAGGCTCGTGTGGCAGTTAGAATCGGCTGGCGGTGCGACGGAACCTTGACAGGCGCGGGCCCCCATCGATCCAAAACGCGCCGTCGTATCCGGTGCTGGCGAGGCCAATCGTAACCAGGCACAGTGCACACGGCGTTTGAGCCTCGCCAGGTTGCGGCCGCCGGAACGCGACGCACAGTGCTTTCCACTATCCCGCTGCCAGCCGCTGGCGGGGTACGCCGCTGACGAAGGATAATGCGCATGGATCGCAGTCGCCAGGGAGTGCCATGCAATGCGAGATAGCTGAGAGGACGATGTGGGAACTCGTTCGAGTCTATACAGGCCGGGTCGGCTACCAGCGCGGCATGAAGTTGGATGGTCTATCGGCCGACCCTCAGGCAATCGACTGCTCGGGGTGGACCAGGTTGCGCCTCACGAAGGCGATGCAAGCAGAGAACAAAGCCGCGGGCTGCGCGGTGTTTGCTTCCGGTGATGTGGACGCGCTGCAAGTGTGGTCGGATCGCATCATTCAGGAAATCGAGATTCGAACGGGCTTCGTTCTTGAAGGGGAAGCGATCACGGTCCACAGCCTCCCGCGCTGCGCCACCATCGGGCTGAAAATGGGAGAACCCTCATGGGCGGACAACCATCCCCGTTCTCGCAGCATCACCCACATCGCGCAGGTTGTGCGCCGCCCGGAGGATGGCGCACCGTTTGTATCCGAATCGTTCGGAGGTGCGGTCTCACCGGGAATCAGTCTCACGCCGCTCGAAGAGTGGCTCGCTCAATCCGGGCCGCATCTCCGTGCTGCCGAAATGTGGGCTGTCGATCCTGTCAGGCTGGCCTCAAAAAACTGAGCGCCCCAAGGCGTTTCTTCATGCGCGGCCTGCGACCGACGGATGGCGGCGCGAACGAATCCAGATCGGTCTTGCTCCGCGAGCGGCTAACCGCAGCGTACTGGCATGGCACACTTCGCCCTAAATCAGTTCAGCGACGCGTACGATAATGTGCGCGGCCGGTACGAGCATGATTTGTGCGCACAGGGTCCCAAGAACACGTGCCCCGGCAAGGGTGGTGATGGCTCGCCGAAAGCTGTTTTCAGAGATTCGGCCTTCGATCACGTCATCCGTCATGACGGAAACCTGCGGGTCGATGACCACGGCTAGCACCACGGTTGCAAAGCCATTAATGACCGAGGAAAGATTCGCGCACGTGACCCGCAAATCTGGCTTCAGATATCCCGCATAGAGCGAAGCGAAAACACCGACCGTCCAGATGGCCATCGCGAAGACGTTGAGAGCGATTACCGTCCAGGAGACACCGGCACCGCTCGCTAGCTGAGATATGTTCTGCCGCAACGGAACCCGCGCGCCGTCCCGCATATAGTTGATGCCGCCACGGCTGAAAACGTGAAGCAAAAGGCGCGGCAACGAACGATTAGCCTGGAAGTGATCGACAGCGCGACTGAAGTAGCGCTGGAACGTTGGGATCAGCAACGCGCCGACGATGCTTGCCGCTGTGGCCGTAATCAGGAAGAGCCGAAAATCACCGAGCAGGCCGCCCTCAAGATGCCGGGCAATATCAAGCTCTACGCGCTTTGCGATGAACGGGCCTTGAAATGAGTTCGCCGTTCGGGAGGCAAGGGCGATGATCCCGAACAGGGAAAACGAGACAGCGGTACGTCGGGTGCGAACCCCCGCGATCCGCACAGCGTAAGCCAGCGTCGCGATGACGTGGATGACAAATGTAAGTCCACAGATGATCAGAAGCTGGGTGTCCATGCGATCCCGACGAGGCTGGGCATGAGTTAAAGTCTATCGTAGTACCGGCGCTGGATCGATTGAAGCCAGATTGCCTGTCGAAACCGAAAGTCCGAACCTGGCCCGCACTGCGTCTCACGCGTCTCGAGCGCATGACGTATGCAACAGGCATAAACTGAACCTGTAGGGGCGCTCGAGGCGTCTGATATCGCACATTCAGACCGGTTCCTGGCGGCATTCGGGGTAAGTCTCGGGGAGCCAATCTTGAACCATGCCTTCGCGATCTTTCCATTTCCTGTTTGAGATCGCAAGCACGTCGATTTCGCCAATGCGATCGGCAAACGTGCGCGTAACTTCCTCCTGATCGACTACCAGGTTATCGACCATCACTGCGTCTGTCCAGCTTGCCGAACAGATCAGGTTCTTTGAATCGAGTAGCGTGACGCTCGCGTCATTGCGCGGCTCCGCTGGCGAGCAGTCGCGCGGGGAAATTTGCAATATTCGCAGTCGTCGGACCATCACTCCATAAACGCATCGATGTCGCGTGCGTTGCAGGCGTCCAGTTGCTTTTGTACTGGATGTGCAGCATCGCACGCGCGAGGCTTCGTTGTGCCGGGCGCGGCACACGCATAGCCGACTAGCACTCGCCTTTCTTGGCGTGTCCTGCGGGGCAATGCCAACCCTTGTCGTGATGGTGATGTTTTTCCCAGTCGTCGCGTTCCCAGTAGCGGTGACCATCCCAATAGCGGTCGCCGTGCCATCCGGGTGTGACGACCCCGGCGGGAGGTGGGGCTGGCGCAACCACGACAGGGGCACCTACATTGATACCGACGTTGACATCGGTTGCGTGCACGGCGCTGGCGAGGCTGAATGCAGCGGCGGTGAGCGTCAGATGTACGAGCGCGGTTTTTTTCATGAAACAGTCCTCAAGATATGGACGCGTGCATGAGGCGGAATTGGCCAGGTACCAAGCACCGGCAGCCGACAGGATGTTGCGCCTGATTGCCCTGGTTCGCGCAAAGATTCCGCTCGGTTGAAGCATCATTTTCGCAGAATCCCTGCGATTCTGAACGCTGACGCCCTGTCACCAGCCCTGCGGAACTACGGACCGCGACGCATAAGGCAGCCTTAAGGCACCCGCCCATACCATCGTCGAGTTCGAGTCATTCAAGCGATGCGATGTATTATCGGCGCGTCCCTGCTCACGCCTTCCCCTGATGCAGCCATTTGCGACGTTCATCCTGAGAAGTGCACAGCAACTTATTGTGTTGCGCATGAATTGCTTCACTCGCATGCCACGGGAGCGATAAAAAACGTGCCGATCATGACCCCGAACCGGTGGTTGTTTCTGGGCATGCTGTTGCTGTGCGCTTCGCTCGGCCTTCTTGTTGCTGTGCTGCTGGGCACCCGGATCTGGCCATGAGGCGAGCCTGCTTCAGGATGGACTGAAAGCAGGCTGCCATGATCCGTCCGGGGGCGATCAACGGCGCGAACAGCAGTGCCACAGGAGACCAGTCTGTGGCGGATCGCCCTCGCGAAGCCGGGAACCGTCGGGAGCACGGCAGCGTCAGAATCTCCAGAAAAGGAAGTGGTGATGCGTGCGCCCATGGCCGGCGCGCGACGGATTGCTCGCGGGCGCAAGCTGTGCGTGGGCGTCAACGACCTGCGCGCGCAGTGCCATGTCATAGAAGGCACCGACCATCGGCAACGCGCCATGCGCCCCTTCGCCCCAGTAGTCGTTGCGCAATGTCACGCGTGCGTCGTCGAAGCCTACCCACGCACCGGCGACCAGCTGCGGATGGATCAGGATGAACCAGCTATCCGTGTTGTCCTGCGTCGTGCCGGTCTTACCCGCCACGTCGGCGTGAATGCCGAAACGCGTCCTGATGTCGGAACCAGTGCCCCGATTGACGACGTCACGCATCACGTCGACCAGCTTGAGCGCCGCGGCGGGTGGTAGCGCCTGCGTTGGCCGCGCGGCAGGGAACTCGGCGAGCACGTTGCCGTTGCGATCTTCGATGCGTGTCACCATGCGTGGTTCGACATAGGCTCCCCGGTTCGCGATCGTGCAATACGCCGAGACCATCTCCTTGAGCGTGACCGGGCTCGTACCAAGAGCAAGCGACGGCACGGCATCAAGGGGGCTCTCGCGCACGCCCATCTCACGCGCGAGCGCCGCAACCTTCGCCGGTCCCTCCCGCTCCATGAGCTGGGCAGTCACGCGATTGCGTGAAAAGGCAAGCGCATTACGCAGTGTCATCGGCCGGCCGGTAGGGGGCTCGGGGTCGGTCGGCCGCCACACCGCATTGCCCTTCAATGCAATGGCAACGTTGCGGTCGACGATCGTGTCGCCCGGTTGCGCACCGTCCGCAAACGCCGCACCGTACACAAAAGCCTTGAAGGTGGAGCCGGGTTGCCGTCGTGCCTGCTGCACGTGATCGAATGGCTCATCGCGATAGTCGCGGCTACCGACCCACGCCTTGATATCTCCATTGCGTGGATCGATGGCGACGAATCCGGCCTGAATCTGCGTCTTGCTGCGGCAGAGCGCACCCACAAACGCTTCATCCTGCGCAAGCTTCCTGACCGCGGCCGGATCGGAAAGGCCGGTGTCCCGTGCGGACCGGTACTCAGCCGTTTGCCTGATGAACGACTGGAACAGCTCGTTACCCGGCCAGCAGCCAGTACGCTCGTTCCAGGTGCCGTTGGCGACCCACTGCAGCTGGCTGGTCTGCCAGGCAACGGCCTGCGTCGCCGCCGCCTGAAGCCGGGAATCGATGGTCGTGTGCACCACGAGCCCGTCCGAATAGATGTTGTAGCCGTTGCGATCAGCCCACGCGATCAACCATCGGCGCAGCTGTACCGCAAAATGCGGAGCCGGGCCAACGGGTTCAGTCTGCGGTTCGAAATCGACGTTGAGCGGTTGCTGCTTCAGCCAGGCATACTCAGGAGGACTGAGCTTGCCGTATTTCAGCATCTGCGCGAGGACGGTATTGCGGCGTTCCCGCGCGCGCTCGGGATTGAGCACGGGGTTGTAGGCACTATTGGCCTTCAGCATGCCAACGAGCGTTGCGCTTTCAAGGACGTCAAGCCCCGCAGCGGGCTTTCCGAAGTAGGTGCGCGCCGCCATCTCGACGCCGTAGGCGTTGTACAGGAACGGCACGGTGTTGAGATACGTTTCGAGAATCTGGTCCTTGCTGTAGACGGATTCAATCTTGAGCGCCGTGATCGCTTCCTTGAGTTTGCGTGTCAACGTCGGTGCGCGACCAATTTCATCGGGATACAGGTTGCGCGCGAGCTGCTGCGTGATGGTGGAGCCACCCTGTCGAGCCCCGGTAAATGTGTGCAATGCCGCCGACGGAATGCGCCTCAGGTCAATGCCGTGATGCTGATAGAAGCGGCGGTCCTCGGTCGCGATCAGGGCGTCCACCACATGCGGTGAAATGTGGCTGAGCGTCACCCACTCGCGATTGACCGGCTTGAATTCCGCAAGCACGCCGCCGTCGGCGGAGAAGATCAGCGCGGGACGGTCGACGCGGGCCTTGCGGATGTCACCAAGGCGGGGTGTGAATGGAATGAGGGCCAGCGTATATGCGAGCGATAGTGCAGGCACCGCGGCAATCGTCAGCGCAACGCCGCGACGCGTCGGATGGCGAATGCCGTGCCACGTGGCAGCGACATGGCGCGCGGTCATTGCGCCTGCGCTGGCAGCAAGTGCCCGACCGTGTTTTACCCAGCGCGCGCGGAGTTCACGAAAAAGCGACATAGGGTGATTCACGGTAGCTGGCCAGTGGACGAAAGGCCGGATGCTACCAAAGCGCGGGCGGATTTCTGCCCGGAAAACCGCTATGCCGTTGTGCTGCTAACAGATGATTACACTTGTTTCCAGTCGGCAGCGTTCAGTTGAACGTGCCAGCTACATTGCGCGCCGATCTGCCTGCGTGCTGCGTAAAAATGCAGGAAACGAATCTAGTCGCGATCCGCACCCAAGGCAAGCACGGCGCAAGCTGGCGCGATGGGTAGACCAAAAAACCTGGACATGGGCGCTGGGCGCTAATCTGGCCTGGAATTGCAATTCCGCGTTCGTAAGGGGGACACGGTTAGCGCAGGCTTAAGGACGCGGCACGCCCGGGGGCGCGTTACGCCGGTTTGCAACAGGAATAAAGATCACTCTCAATCTGGAACAGCCAGTCGGTGATCGCCACCTGTTCGGCGGGCTGAGCATACGAAGACGGTCGGTAGACCGACTGATCCAGTGACAGTGGTCAAACACTTGTCGCATGCTTTTTTTCGGGTCCAGCATATGCGCTACCGACGTGGACCCCGGCGAGGGAACACCCTGTTCCGGCGACGGTGTGACGAAGCAGATGGGGAGGCAATACATTTGTGACGTGAGAGCCCGAAAACGCAGGCGCGCATCGCTCATCGCGGGTTGCGAGACTCCGTCGTTGATCATTTCCGGATTTCCACATGTGCTCTGATGTGACGGTTTCAACAATTGGCACCGCGGTCAAGGAGACCCACTGGTCGGCGGCGATCGCGTGTCGCAATGGAGCAACTCGATGCAGGATGTAAAACCTGGCGCGTCACGCAATGCCGATGTCCGGTGCCGGGCTCCTTGTGACCGACATCGCGGAAATCATCGCTCTCGCACAGCAAACATCCGTGTCCACCGGACGCTGTGCACGTTGACCTTTCTGGCGGCATCCTGCCTGCTGTGTCCGAAGCTGTCAGCCCAGGCATCTGACGATGCCGCCCGCCTGCGGGCCACATACCAGAGCATGCAGCTGCTGCTTGACCACAACTCGTTTCATCGGCGGTTGTATCTCGATTCCCGGGAATCGCCATCCACGGTTACGGGCGAAATCTACGCTGTAATGGACTACCCGTTCGCAATCGTGAGTGCCGCTCTCGGTGACCCGTCAAAAGGCGCGACTAACTGGTGCGATGTATTGCTTTTGCATCCCAACGTCAAGTATTGCCATGTATCCGCGAGTGACAACGGCAATGCCCTGTCCGTGAACATCAGCCAGAAGGAAGCCGCAGAAGAACCTGGATCTACCTATCGCCTGCGTTTCGCGTATGACGCGCCGATCTCCGGTCCGGGATACCTTCACGTAAAGCTCCACGCAGACAGTGGCCCGCTTAACACTCGGGATTATCAGATCGCCCTCGAAGCGGTATCGCTCGATAGTGAGCGTACATTCCTGCATCTGACCTACGCATACAGTTACGGCACGATAGGGCGTCTTGCCATGAAAGGTTATCTGTCCACTTTCGGTAGCGGCAAGGTCGGCTTCACCAATATTGCCGATCCGTCTGCGGTCCAGCCGGAATACGTCGATGGTATGCGCGGTCTCGTGGAGCGCAACACCATGCGCTACTACCTGGCCATCGATGCCTGGCTCGGCGAACCGCCGGGAAACCCTGACACGCGGCTCGAGCAACGCCTGAGTAACTGGTTCAGCGCCAGCGAAGAATATCCGCGACAGCTGCACGAAATCGATCGGCAGCAGTATATGCAGATGAAACAGCAGGAATACCGGAGCCAGCAGACCGGGCAATAACCAGGAAACCAGATATCAGCCGGGGGCCAGCAGACCAAAGATTTTGTCTTGTCGACCTGACGACGCCTCGCCGGCTTCACCGGCCTTCGAGGCGCTTTACCGATCGGGTAATGCGCCCGTTCAGTCGTGCTTCGGCGCCTGCGACGTTCCACGTCCCAGCTTTACCTGTCGTCGAGGCCTTTCATTGAGGATCAGATGGCGCCAGTGATCGGTCATCTTTCTCCACTCGCGGGCTTCTGCCCGCGTTCGATAGCAGCCTGTGCAGAACCCCGTTTTGCCGTCGAACGCGCATAGATCGATGCATGGAGTGTCGTACACAGCGGCCGTATATCGCGCTATCGAAGCCTCCGAGCGGCCATGGAATGCCATGTAGTCTTCGATGTCCGCGAGACGATCATGAAACTCGACGCATATTGAACGGTATAGCGAGGGGTCACGCGGCTGCCTAAGGATTGGCAGTCAACATACGAATCACCACCCATCGGGCACTGACGCCAATAGGGAAAGTCGATCGGAGGTGCGCAGCGTGGAAGCGGCGCAACGACATGGTGCCCGTTCAGGGTAAAAGAACCACAGTGGAAGGTCGTGGATGCGTCTCACCGTTCATCCTTCATGTATACATAAATATAATGATCGCATTTTACGAGATATAAATCGTATTCCTATGTAATTTAAATGTCGAAACAGTGCCGACTTCGGAGTTCCCGGAAGCATGAGACCTGTAAATAGTCAGAATGAAAGCCAGCACATATGCCAATGACCCTGAGCCAGGCGTAGCAAGTCATGTAAGTCACACTTGTGTCCGCTGCTGGGACGGACGTCGTGGAGCCAGGAGCAACGTGGTTGTGGAGATCTCCATCACGCGTGAAGTGATCCTGGGGCGATATGAGGGACCCTATGTCATTTGGCAGTTGATAGTTTGTCCGGGAAAAACGAAAAAGAAGACATGATCCGATTCCGAAACCTGTCGCCGCGGCGAGCCGTCACGAGTGAACTGCGGGGGGAATCTCCCGGTGCCTGGCGCGTCGCGCGGTATCGCGGGAAGACACGGAGCCGGATCGATAGCCGCGCGCACATTGGGGCAGGGAACATGATGAAAGAACTCGATCCATCGACGGCGGGCGGCGGGAAGGGCGCTCCCCTGGCGCCATCTCACCTGGCTGCTCCAGACCCGCGATTACAGCGTGCCGAAACCGAAGTGCGCCGGCTGACCCGATGTATGGAGATCAAGGACCGGCAGCTCGGCGAGCTACGCAAGGCACTTGCGCATTCGGCGACCGTGCACTACCGGGTTGAGGACCGCCTGCAGCACGAACTGGATTGCCTGCGGATCATGATGCCGGCTGAAGCGTTCCTGATGCCGTCTGGCGAGTCCGGTAGCGGGCAGTCGGACCATGGCATCGCAGTGCGACTGCCCTATGTGACGTCAATACTGTCAGTGCTGTTCGATGCGATGTGCGTGTTCTGGGCAGACTGTGATCACGATCATCCTCCGAAGTCAGCGACCGTCGCGCACGCGATCGATGAGCGGCTGGGCCTGCGCTCACAACCGAATGGAGAGGCTTCACGCAGTGCCCAGGCATATGCGTCGGCGATCCGGCCGGACTGGATGAAGGAGGCCGACAACCGGCATCACTGTCGGCCAGCAGCGGCGCGCTGATATAAGGATGCCGTCATCTGGATTAAGCCTTGCGTGCGCCCTGCACCGTTATCGCAAACTGCGATGGGCGCTTCGCTCGTGACGTGTGCAGGGCGCACTCGCGCTGTTTCAGGCGCATCTGGGTGACCCGGGACGCCGGCCACGGGGAGTGGGAACTGTCCGAAGCGGATGATTGAGTTCTGCAGCGTGTCAGGATCGCACTGGAGTTTCTGAAAGGTAGCAGAATCCAGATCAATTGCACACGCAACGATGTCGGCATGGCCTCGTGACGCGTCTGTGCCGATATCGTGCAGCTCGAGGCCGAAGCGGCGGTACAGGCGCGCCACGGAGCGCGAGACCACGCCGATCACGCGTGTCGCGCCGCACGAGAGGGCGAGCGAGATGACGAAGGGAAACAACGACATGCCTGAGGTCGAGCCGGTGCGGTGGTCCGGCAGCCCGGATCCCGCAAAGCGCGACATCTCCCATATTGAGGTTGATGATGGCAGGGTATCGCCCGGGGGGGCAAGTTCCGGGAAGACGTCACGGAGCAGGTAAGGTCCTGTGGTGGGCATCAGTCGGGCGCATCCACAGACCTCGCCGTCTGGCGAGAATGCGACCAGATGGAGCGTAGGGTTTCCATCAAAATTGTCCCACTCGCTCGTGGCGTCGTGGGCCACGCCAGGTATTTCCCAGTGCAGGCGCTGCACGAAGACACGGTGGCGGAAGGTTCCGAGGCGGCGACGGATATGGGGTGGCAGGTCGTCGAGTCTGCCCGCAACGATATATGGCATGGTTTCCTCCTGGCGTTGGGCTTTGGCCGTTGAGCGTTGACGCGAAGCTATCAGCGCCTCGGCGGTCCGCAAACCCGGAACTTTGGGAGGGTGTAGTGGCCGGCACGCGGGCAGGCAAGTGCAGTGGCCCTCGCCGCGTGTACGCGGCGATAAGTCGTCAGTGTGGTTGTGCCGGGTGAAGGCACAGCTCAGGGTTCGACGAGCCCCTGCACGGTGGCATTGACGGCGGCGGCCGTCCTGCCGTAGCAGTTGAGGGCTTTCATCGCTTCTTCGAGGTGGTAGTTCACGGTGTAGTGAGAGATGCCAAGAATAGTGGCGATTTCAGCCGACGTTTTTCCGCGTGCAACCCACGTCAGGCATTCACGCTGACGCGGTGTCAGGAAGTGCGATGCCTTTATTGATGGTTTGTGCGTGAGTCGATGCAGTTCGAAGTGAAACTGCGTGCTGGCAAGGTACGCCAGCCGCGAGTTAGCCACGTCGTTCACGCAATGCAGAGGGCCCGAGAGGTTGAACAGCAGAATGCTGCCGCCGGGCTGGTGAACGGGAATGCTGAGTCCGCCGGCCAGTCCGGCCTCCCGTGCTTCGTCGAGCACACGGCGCTCGGCCTTGCTCAAGCCGATGATGTCATGCCACCGGTAGGGGGCCGAATGGGTAAAGGCGGCCCGGTGAACGGGATCTGTGGACGCGTAGTCGCGGCGCTGGTAGTGACGGACCCATTCGTCGGGGTAGTGGGCGTGCACCATCTCGAGTGCGGTTCGCTGGTGACAGGCTGAACGGCTTCGGGCAACGCGGCTGATGACGTAATAGGGGAATCCGAGCGTATCGACCGCGTTGCCGAAAGAATCGACGAGGGTGGGTATGTCGGCGGCATATGCCAGACACATCAACGGTGCAGGCGTGGCAGCCTGAACGCGATCAGGCGTTGCGACGGGATGACGTGCGACCCCGTTCGAACGGCGTCGGGAGAGACGTTTCATGTTTGCTACCTCGGCGCCGCCCCACGGAGTCCGGAACACCAGGCGCGACATGAGAACGAAACCGCGGCACAACGACAGCGCGGTTCATACGACGCGCGTTTCCGGGAGGGAGGGGCCAGTCAGAGGTCCGCATACGATAGCCGGGATGCGGCATCCGGCGCGGCTAACCGGGTGGCATCCGCAGATGTTACCGTTAACCGTTTCGTACATAGTATAGTCGGCCAGCTAAAAATTCCACGGGTAGTGACGCCGATCGTGAACGGCGCGTTGGTTCCAGGGAACCCTGCCACGCTGCGTTGGGGCCGCGGCTACGTGCAAAGCCCGCTGTCGCCCTCGCAGTCAGACTCACCGTCACCTCAGGGGCACAGCAGTGCCGCTGCGGAAAACCCGCCGACGCCTCGTGCAAAGAGCAGGAGCGGCCTGCCGGGAACCAGTCCATCGCACTGCGCGAGATTGATGAACGCATCGCTGACGGTGACGTGGCCGATCCGGCCGAAATTCTGCGCGAACAAGCGGTTCCGCGGGATCCGAAGCGAATCGAGCAGGCGATACCACGCAGGCAGGTCCAGATGGTGGGGCAGGACAAGCTGGATATCGTCCAGTAACAAGTGCGCCTGCTGGAGCGCATGACGGATCAGGTTGCGTGCCGTAAGGAAGGACTGCGCGGCCAGACGAGGATCGTTGTTTGCCAGCACGCCTGGCCATCCCAGGCCGCTGGCGTGTGTCGCGATCGCAAGCAGGCGGTTCGCCACACCGCCGCGCTCGATGAATGCAGCAAAGGCACCATCACCGAGAATCCCCTCGCCCTGCATTAACCTTTCCGACTCGATCGGCATCGCATCGGCGCCGACAAGCAGCACCCGCTCCATAGACGGGCGGGCGATGAACATCGCGCGGATGATACGCAGTGCGCCAAGGGAGGATGCACAATGCTGCTGCGCGAACGAGAAGGCGTCGGCGTTGGCGAAACCGAACCGGTCACAGAGCAGGCCGGGCAGGGACTGCGGCGGCGGCGCAACGCTGCCCTGAAGCGTGTGCACGTAGACGAGGCCGTCCACTGTCTCGGGTGCGGCGCCGGAGGCGAGCAGGAGCCGCTGGATCGCACTGGCGGCGAGCCCGATTGCGGTCTGCCCATCCGCGTTGCGGAAGTGGCGCATCCCCGCCTGCTCCAGGTCCAGCGCGGTCGTGGTTTTCTGCCGGGTCCGCTTTGCCCAGCTGCGGACGTCGTCGACGCGATCGGGAAGATGAAAGGCGACGTGCGCTATGCCGAGATCGGGGATCATGGGACGCACCGGATGTCATCCTGCTGATGGAGGGAAGGTGCGCTGTGCGCCTTCAGCAGCGCCGTGCCCACAAAGCCGCCCATCCCGTAGCCCCACAGCAATATGCGGTGCGTGCAGCAATCGTTCGCGCGCCTGAACGCCTGTGCAAGGCGTACGAATGATTCGGCTGCGCCGAGATGAACGCAATCCTGATGGGGTGCTTCGGTCCCCGGCCGGCCGAGCCGCTCGCAGACTGCCGTCGAGAGCGATGAGATTGCCGGGTGCCCCACAACCGCGTCGATTTCATCGCGGTGAAGGCCGTGTCGTGCGAGGAGGCAATCGATCATCGATAGCAGGGTGAATGTCCGCGCATCGGCGGCGCCTGCCGCTGGATGCCTGATGCGAGCGGGAACGTGCCGGGTTGCGGCGTCGAGTAGCTGCAAGCCCGCTGTTGCGTGGCGGGTTCTCTCAACGAGGAGTGCAGCAGCGGCATCTCCGTGCACGATGTCAGGCCCGCATATTCTGGAAAACGGTGGACACCACTTTTCCGCCGCGACGATCAGTATCGTGTGCACGTCCGGTTCAGCAACGATCAGATCGGCCGCAAGCCGCAATGCAGTGAAGGGTGTCACGCCGTGCTGCTGGGAGACGGAAAAAGGAAAGCACGGTGTGCCGGTTTCCGCGCACAGCCGTCCGGCAATCGTGGTCGAAACGTGTTCATCCAGACTGCTGTGGCAGAACATCACGACGTCGACCGGGCGTGCGTCCCGCGCACGTGTGGCACCGATCGCCTTCGCCACTTTTGAGGCGAGTCCGGAAAGGTCGGTACCGGTTTCGACCGGTACCATACAGGTCATGTCCGGTGCTGCCAGACCGGGATTGGCAAGGCACGTACCAGCGGTTTCCTCACCCGGTGATGCCTCCAGCCAGTGTGCGTGGTCGGGATGCCAGGATCTCACCCAGGCATCCCAGCCGGCATGCCCGCTTGCACGCAGTGCTGAGTCCATCGCCGTCCATTGCGCCAGCGGTATCGCCTGTGGCACCCACGCCGTAACAGCGGTGATGACTGGCACGTTCATGCATCACCCCCAGGTGGGACGGGAGCGTTGGCGAGATCGGCGGGCAGCAGATCATGGAGGACGCGCCCAAACCGTGAACCCTGCACGACGTGGCAATCCCGCTGCAGCCCGATTGGGTGAAAGCCGATCCGCTCGAGCAGGCGCCGCGAGCGCACGTTGCATTCCACGGCCCACGCCGTGATGCAGTGCAGCCGGTCCGTGTCGAACGCTTCGCGCAGTAGCCCGATCGAGGCGAGAAACGTCATGTCGCGACAAGCGGCCCGCCGGCTGTCACGTAGTACCCAGAACGAGCCTGTGCCAAAGGCAGGCGCCAGATCGCTGAGCGCCACAAGGCCGCTTGCCGCTTCATGGCCGCTCGGCCCGAACACACGCAGGCGGTGCCGTTCGCTTTGCATCATGAGCCGCACGGCCAGCACGGGAAGCGTCTGGCGGCCCTGCCCAAAATCAAACCACTGGTTGATCTCCGGTTCGGCAAGCCAGGTTGCGACGTCGTCCACATCGTTGCTGTCAGGTTCGCGAAGCCAGCACGTACCGAAGGGTGCGCCGGTCTGGTCGGAGCCTTCAAGTCCGTGCGAGGGGACTTGCGCCGGCACGTCGCTGCTCACCGGGAAACTCCTGCTGGCAAATGGCCTGAGCCGGATGCGGTGAACGTGCGTAGCGCGGCCTCGACCTTCATCAACAGCGCCGCAAACCAGTGCATCGACATGAACCGTGCCGCAGGTGGCAGACCTTCCACAAAGCCGTGACCGCCGCACAGCTGGACAAGCTCTCGCGCAACATCCATGGCTTCAGCGCACACGTGGCGGGCCATCTGTGGCACGAGCGCGGTCTGCGCGTGGGTATCCTGCATTGTCACTGACCGGAGAAAGAGATGGGTGGTGTGCGCGGACACGAGCATGTCGGCGAGGCGGGCCGCGACAAGCTGATGGGCGATGATCGGCTTGCGGAACGTCTGTCGGGTCACGCTGTAGGCCAGGGCGAAGTTCACACTCTGCTGCACGGCGCCGCAAAGCAGCGTGCAGAGGTAGATGGCGGTGTCGATGAGCCACTGTCTTGCCGGATCACCGCCCTGGCTCACGCCCCCAGGCGCCAGCAGGATCGGGGTATCACCTGCAGGCCGGGCTGGGTATCGCTCGATGGATAGCGCACCGAGTACGGCAACAGGCGCAACCCCATGGCTATCCTGCCCGCCAGGGAGCCTGGCGAGGCAGAGCCGCGGCCCCTCGTCGTCCATACGGACCATCATGACCGGCGAGACGGGGTGGTGACGCAATACCCAGAGGCTCGAAGCATCGGCGTCAGGGATACCCAGTGCGATCGAGATCGTGCCGTCAAGGTAGTGCTGGATATCCCGATGAGGTAGCCGATCCAATGCATTGGACTTGCGCAGTGTCATCAGAGCGGGGCTGCTTAGGGTGAGCTCGGCGGCGCGTTCCAGCGGACCGGCTGCGAACTGTTCAATGACGAGTGACAGGTCGTGCTGGCTGACTTCCATGCCGCCCATCTCCCGCGGCAGGATCATGGTCGCGAGGTCGAGCGTCGCGGCGAGCCTGACCGTTTCGTTCCACAGGGAAGGGTCTGGCTGTTGCCCGAACAGTGGCTCGAGGCGTTCGTGCGCAAACTGTCGTGCGGCCGCACGTAACCCGCACTGATCGTCGCCGAGGGCCCACGACGCGGGTGTGAGACCCGCCGCGATGGATTCACGCGATGGCATGATGTTTCTCCGTATCTCGTAGCGTCATACGAGTATTTCGACGGGTTCGGGGTGACTCAGGAAATGCAGCGGACTCGCTGAGCGTCCATATGCGCCCGACTGTTTCACCACGACGAAATCGCCGATGTGGACTTCGGGAAGTTCAATGTCGTCCGCCAGGCGGTCGAGCGGCGTGCACAGGCAGCCCACCACGTGGCAGCGTTTGCGTGTTGCACCGTCGGGGCGATTTCCGATGACGACCGGAAAGTTGCGGCGAAGGATCTGGCCGAAGTTGCCGGAGGCAGCGAGGTGATGGTGCAGCCCGCCATCCGTGATGACGAACGTTTTGCCGCGCGAGATCTTGTGGTCGATCACGCGGCACACGTAGATGCCCGCCTCCCCGACCAGGTAACGCCCGAGTTCCAGGATGGGCGTGATTCCCGGCAGACGCTCGTACAGCTGTGGCAGCCAGTCGTGCATCGCCTCGCAGACTGCCTTGATATCGAGCGGTGTTTCGCCCGGGAAGTAAGGGATACCAAAGCCGCCGCCAAGGTTCACGAACCGCGGTGGTTTGGTCAACCCGCTCGCCAGCCGCAGGACGAGCTCAACGCTGTGTCGCTGGGCCTCGATGACCGTTGCTGCATGCAGACACTGCGAGCCCCAGAAGATGTGAAAGCCGGCGAGTGCGACTTCCCGCGCCTGGAGTTCATGCAGCAGCGCGGGCACCTGGTCCACATCGACGCCGAACGGCGCTGCACCGCCGCCCATGCGCATGCCGCTGTGTCCGACCTGGAAGTCGGGGTTGACGCGGATGGCCACGCTGGGCTGCACGCCGAGCTCCCAGCCGAGTGCGGTGACGAGCCGCAACTGGGTTTCCGATTCCACGTGCACGTTCACTCCGCAGGCGACGGCGCGCCGCAGGTCGTCATGAGACTTGCCTGGCCCGGCAAAGCCGATTGCGGCCGGGTTGGCGCCCGCATCGAGCGCGAGGGCCATCTCCTGTGCCGAGGCGACATCGAAACCGTCGACCCGCGCGGCGAGGTAGTGAACCACGGCGGGCATCGGATTCGCCTTGATCGAATAGTGCAGGGATATGCCGCAGGGCAGCAGGTTGCGCACTTCCTGGATGCGGGCGTCGATCGCGGAGCGGTCATACGCAAAAAAAGGTGTGCTCCCGGCCCGATCGGCCAGCTGTCTCACAGCTACGCCACCGAACTGCAACCCAGGAGGCCGTCGAATGAAAGTCAGGCTCACGATGCCTTCTCCCCCGAATGGCGCGCGAGCGAGGCAAATCCAGACTCGGCAACCTGGTTGCGCAGCGCCACCCGGTCAAACTTGCCGTTGGGATTGCGCTGAATCTCGGGACAACTGATGATTTCTCGCGGAGCCATGTAACGTGGCAGGCGCTGCGCACACCAGTTGCGCAGGTCATCGATATCCGAGTCACCGGCCAGGACGACGAGCAGCGTCACTGCTTCACCGAGCGTGTCATCGGGAATGCCCAGCGCGAGTGCTTCGGTGACGAGGCCGCTTGCGTGAGCCGTTTCCTCGATTTCCTCCGGACTGATCCGGTAGCCGGAACTCTTGATCTGGGCGTCGTTGCGGGCGATGAAGTAGAGAAAGCCTTCGCTGTCGCGCCGCACGAGGTCGCCGGACCAGACCGCCATATCACGCGGCGCACCGCCCGGCTTCATTTCGGGCGAGGGGCGAAAGCGTTGCGCAGTCCGTGCGGCATCGTTCCAGTAACCGAGTGTGACGCACGCGCCGACGTGTACCAGCTCGCCGGGTTCGTCGGGCGTGCAAGGCGTACCATCCGCTCGGACCACCAGGATCCGCGCATTGGGCACGGCCTTGCCGATCGAGTCAGGCCGCTGGTCGACCTGTGCGGGATCGAGCCAGGTGGAGCGGAATGCCTCGGTCAGCCCGTACATCAGGTAAGGCGCGGCACGGGGGAAGAGCGCCCTGAGCTTTTGCAGCACGGGCAACGGGAGGTGACCGCCAGTGTTCGCGAAGTAGCGCACTGCATTGCGCGGCCCGTCTGGCCACGTTGCGCCCGCGAGTTGCATCCACAGTGGCGGTACACCGGTGATGGCCGTGATGCTTTCGCGCTCGCATGCGAGAACGGCGTCCTGCGCTGTGAGGTAGTTCAGCAGGACGGCTGTTGCGCCAGCGGACCAGGCCGAGGTGAGCTGGCTCAGGCCGGCATCGAAGCTCAGTGGGAGCAGCGCAAGGATGCGCTCGGACGGCGTGTGACGCAGATACTGCGCGACGCTCCAGGCGCCCTCTAGCAGGTTCCGGTGACTGAGCATCACGCCCTTGGGCAGGCCTGTGGAGCCGGAGGTATAGAGCACGGCAACAAGGTCGGTGTCAATGCCCGGCGTGGACGATGCCGGCATCGAGGCGTTGCCGGGCGCGAGGTCCTGATCCGGCCAGCGATGCAGCCTGAGCGTTCCTGTGCCGCAGAACGCTGGCGGCGGCTCGTCTACCACGATCAGGTCGGATACTGGCGCAAGGCCTTCTGCAGCCTGCGAGCGGGCGCGCAAGGCAGAGGTCACAAGACACCGCGCACCGCTGTCGCGTAGCACGTGGGCCACCTGGTTGGGTTTCAGTAGCGGATTGACCGGGACGAACACGCAGCCTGCTGCGCAGGCACCGAGCATCGAGACGACGGTCTCGATTCGCTTGTCCAGAAAGATCGCAACGCGTTCTGCCGGAGCGATGCCGAGTGAGGACAAGGCATACCCGAACGCACGGCTGCGGTTTAGCAGTTCGAGATAGGACAGGCGGTCATCGCCGCACACGAGCGCCTGCGCGTCAGGTGTGTGGCACGCTGCGGACTGCACAAGGTCAAGGAGGTTTCTCATGGGTGGATTGCGACGAGGATGAGGGTCAATGGCGGATCACCATCGCGCCAAAGCAGCCGGCAAGTCCGCTGGAGAACAGCAGGGAGTGTGAGCCCGGTTGCGCGCGCGGCGCGGTGAGCAGGTTGATGAACGGGTCGGCGCCGAACACGTGGCCAAGGCGTGCGAAATTTGCCGTGAAAAGTCGCTCCTGCGGCACGCACAGCATGGCCATCAGACGCTGCCAGCCGCAGAGGTTGACGTGGTGAGGCAGGACATGGACGAGTTCACTGGCCGTCACGCCTGCCTGTCGCAGCGCCGTACGCATCGTCGTGAATGCCGACCAGTAGTAGTGGTCATCCGGCACGGGCTGAAGGTCGTCGTCTGTGCCGCGGTAGTAACGGCCGTCTGTATAGAGGTGTAGCCCCACGATGCCGTTGCAGCCGGCGCCGCGCTCGAGCAGGATTGCGCATGCGCCGTCGCTATGCAGCGCAAGCTCCGCGATAGCGCGTAAAGGGTCGCAGCCGGAGCCCATCACGTCCGAACAGACGACGATCGCGCGCCGGATGGGGCGACCTGCGACGGTGAGCACGCGAAGGACGCGGATCGCGGCCATTGGCGAGACACAGTTCTGCTGCATCACCGAGAACGCGAGGGCATGATCCAGTCCCATGCGGGACTGGATGAATGCCGCGGTACCGGCAGGCGGTGCCAGGACGCTGCTCTGGATGGTATGGGTGTAGACGAGCGCATCGATGCTTGCCGGTGTTGCGCCGGTGTCCTCGAGCAGGGCAGCAACCGCCTCACACGCGAAAGTCACGGGTGATGCCGACGCAGCGTCGTGGAACTGCTGCACGCCGTTGCGCAGCAGCGCGCTCGCGCGTGCCTCGGGAAATCCGCAGCGACAGGCCCAGGTATTCACATCAACCGTGCGCGCGGGCAGGCTGAACGCGATGCCGGATAGTGAGAGCCAGGAGCGGGTTGCCGGCGCGGTCATGACTGGCTCGCGCGGTATTGGAGGATCGCGCAGCCGGCCTGTCCCTGAAGGCCGGCCGACCACAGCAGGATGTGCTGTCCGTCTGACGGCGTGGCCGAGCGCAGCAGTGCGTCGAGCTGTGCTGGTGTGTCGGCGGCACACAGGTATCCGGTCTCATCCAGGTCCGGGAGCGACATCTGCCCGTCCGGGAGCCGGGCCTGCGCGCTGATGCTGCGTGCGAGCGTGGCGTCGATGCGCGCAGGCACGGTCCAGTCGATTACCCTGGGTGTCACGCCTGCCCGCGTACACGTTTGCCCGATGAGCTCGACCACGGCCGCTTCATCGACACAGGCATCGTGGGACGCCACGGGCGCCGAAGGCGTCCACACGTTGACCGCGAGCACATCCCACGCGGGACGAAGGCGTCGCCTGACCAGTACGGCAGCCGCACCGTCAGCCAATGTGGTTAGCGATCCGGCCAGCCGGGAAAAGGGTGGCAGCCAGCGTTCGGCGCCAACGATCAGTGCACAGCGCAAGTGCTCATCGCCAGCCATCATGTCGGACACCATCTGCAGCGCAAGAAAGAAGGAAACGCCCTGCAGCTGCCCAATCGCGAATGGCGCACCCGTCGAACCCAGTTCGCCGTGCAACCGACCCGCACACGAGAGCGCGAGGTCCTGCTCGAAACTTGTCGCACAGACGATGACCTGGTCCGGCGCGACGGTCTCCCTGTCTGGACACTGCCCGACAGCTTCGGCGGCTACCCTGGTTGCCATTTCCGAGAGGAGCAGCTGTGGCTCGCTGGCGACATGCAGCGGCATTGCGGTGCGTGCCACCGCCGACAGGTGTGCGACGGGATCTCGATCTGTGACCTCGCGGCTCCAGCGCAGCGTATCGGCATACACCGATCGCATGATGCTTTCCCGTGCGGATGAATGTGCGGCCGCCGGCGGGCGCAACTCGAGATCGGGCCGCACGCGCGCCTGTGGGACATACCGTGCCGTGGCCGCGATGCATGCCTGCCCGCGGACGGGGTCAGTTACGGCCGACATGGGATTCCACGAATGAGACGAGGTTGCCGAAACGCAGGAACAGGTCGGCGCAGAGGTCCTCCGGCGCGAGCGTGAAGGCGAAGCGCTGCTCGAGCTGCAGAAGCAGGTCTGTCATGTTCATGGAGTCGACACCAACGTCGAAGAGGTTCGTGTCGTCCGCGATCAGCTCGGCAGCCAGGGTGCTGCCGATAGCCGACAGCAGGCATGACCGGACGGTGGCTGCGAGTTCCTCGCGTCCGGGTCCGTGCGTGTCAGGCGTCGTCATGGGGTGTCTCCTGCCCGGATCGGTGGGCGGTGGCTTTGTCAGGCGAGAAGCCCGGTGATGAGTCAGGCGTGGCGGGGCAGTCGTAGGGCGCGTTCGTGATGTCCCAGGGGCGAGCCGTTGATCGCTGCGCTGCCCGCGCGATCATGAGCCGCTGCAGATCGCCGGTACCTTCCATGATGTCGAACGCCCTGGCGTCCCGGTAACCCTGCTCAAGTGACGGACAGGCAGCGAAACCCTCGATGCCGGCGAGATCCATCGCCGCGCGCGTCACCCGCGCGGCCACGCGCGAGGCAAACGCCTTGGTCATGGATGAGTCCAGCGAGGTTGCCATGCCACGATCTGCTTTCCACGCCGTGCAGTGGCAGAGCAGCCACGCGGCCGCAATCTGGCGGTCGATGTCGAGCAGGCGCATTTCCACGCTCGCCACACCGTGATGCCTGTTCGCGGGCGTGCCGCCTGCATCGAGCCAGGCGGCGAGCTCCGCGCGTACCCGCCGGCAGGTGCCGACCATGACAGCGGAAAGCAGTGGCCTGAAGTAGTCCCAGGAGCGTTGTGCGCCGGCGAACGCGTCGTCGAGTGGCTTTTCGTCGCCACGGGCAAGCAGTGCGTCGTCGGTTACTTCGCAGTCCGCGTAGGAGAGGACGGCAAGCTGCGTGGCGCGCAAGCCTGCCATGCGCTCAATGCGCGATACGGCGAATCCCGGCGAATTGCAGTCCACAACGAACGCACGGATACCGTAGCGGCCCATCTGCCGGTTGATCGTCGCAAACGTGATCACGCAGTCGGCGCGTGCGCCGTTCGTGATGAAGCATTTTGTGCCGTTCAGGACCCAGCCGCGGCCTGTCTTGCGCGCGCTGGTACGCATGGCGCTCGCGTCGGAGCCGCTGTCCGGCTCGGTGATGGCGAACGCGCCCCAGCGCGGTGCGCCCGACTGGAACCGCTGGAAGAACCGGGCCTGCTGTTGCGTCGAAGCGAGCGCAGCGACAGGCGGCATGGCGAGCCCAGGGCCTGGCAGCGCAAGGGCGAGGCTTGCATCGGCTTCGCCGAGACAGGCCATCAACGTTGCCTGCGCTACAAGGGACTCTAGAGTCGGGCAACCGCCGTAGCGGGTCGGCACGAGAATCATGTTCAGGGCGCTGACGTCAGCCGCACGCCAGGGAGGGCCGACGATCTGGCCGGTCGCGTCCGATTCGGGGCCAACGGTGCGCATGCGCCTGGCGAGCAGCTCGAGATCGAGTCCGCGATCTGCCAGCGCCGCACCGATGTCGTCGATGGTGTGAGTCTGCTGCGACGTCTGCTCATGGCTGGTCATGACACGTCCTTCAGGCGGGCGCATCTGCGCCTGGTCGCTACGATCACGCCAACCCGGAGGTCATGTTCGCGTGTCGTCTGGCAATGAGCGTAGGCACCGGGACGAGAGTCGTCACCTCCGAACACTGGGAGGTGTTGTATCGGGGGTGCGTTCGCGGGGATGTCATCGCAACTGCGCGACGCGGATGACCGATAATGGCGTTCAGACCGAACGATGAAGGCCAACTGCGGGTGTGACGTATGGCAGCGCGAAAACAGACGACAGGAGAAGAACCGGTGCCGCAACGGGATAAAGGGGGGCCCCGAACGACCAAGCGCGGAGACCAGGTGGCTGAGCTCATCAAGAGCTGGATTACCGATGGGAAGCTTCGGCCCGGAATGCGATTGAACAAGGAGGCCGAGCTGCAGGACATATTTAATGTCAGCCGAGGCTCGATACGCGATGCACTCAAGTCGCTGGAGGTGCAGGGCCTTGTGCGGCTGAGCACGGGACCGGACGGGGGAGCAACGATTACGCGTGTCCCCCTTGTGCGGGCGTTCCAGTCATTGCAGAACTACCTGTTTTTCGAGAGCCTCAGTCTTGAGGACATTTACGCCGTGCGGCGCGTGCTGGAGCCGTTACTGGCGGCAGGCGCAGTCGAGCACCTGACGGAGGCGGACCTGGACGCACTCGAGCGCAGTGTGGAGGTGTGCGAGCCGTTCGCCGCGAGCCATGAACGTGCGCTTGACCAGCGCCATGAGGACATCCGCTTTCATGACGTGCTGGCTGCAGCCAATCCGAACGCGTTTCTTCGGTGCATCTGTCAGATCATCAACCAGATGCTGCATAGCCTGGTCATCGTGGCAGGTAACGTGACACACGACGATTACCAGGCGTTTGGCCGGCAGACGGTCGCTGCTCACCGCGCAATCCTTGAGGCGGCACGGCGTCGGGATGCAGGGTCCGTAGGGGAGCTCATGGCGGCGCATATGGACGAAGCGGAAGGGCAGCTTCGGACAGTGCACGCAGCCTTGCGGCAAAAGCTGGTGCTGGACTCAGATCTTGATCTGCACACCAGGAAGCGGGGCACCGGAGATAAATCCGCACCCCGTACACGCAGGACGTAAGCTTTGCCGGGGAGCTACCGATTTCAGCGTGGCTTACGGACTTCGATGGACGAGGATAGTCGGTGTACCAGATCGGTCAGGGGCGCCCTTCCGAGCGCGAGCTCGAGTATGTGGCTTGCCCAGAGCACGAGCGCGTCGGCGTGACGGCCGCCAACGATCTGTATGCCGATCGGCATTCCTTCCGAAGTGGTGCCTGCGTAAATGCTCGCCGCAGGAAGCCCGAGCTGGTTGCACCATGCAGTGAAGTGGGGAAACAGCTCGTCGACGGCTGAAAGCTCTGCAAACCGCATGGCGACGCGCGGATAGACAGGGCAGACGACGAGGTCATGTCGTTCGAAGAACGTATTGACAGCGGCGCCCAGTTCACCCCTCTCGATCAACGCGCCGAGCAGTGCTTCGCGCGATATCGTGGCGCCTCCATTGGCGTAGGCCTGCAACGACGGATCGAGCGCCGCGCCGCCGTCAGCCATACCCGCGGTGAGCTGGCGGCAGCAGGCCGGCCACAAGATCGAGTGAATGGCATTGCAGCGGGCTACGCCCGGCGGATCCTCCATCTGCACGCGCGCGCCGAGGTCGCGAAAGGTGCTGGCCGCCCGTGCGAGTGCTTCGCGGACATCTGACTCCGGCATGACGTCCAGTCCAAGAGACGGGCTGTGCGCGATACGGATGCCGCCAGGCGTCGGCTTGCACTTTAGGCCAAGCTCATAGTCGTTGGGCTCGAACGGTAACGCGTACCAGTCGCGGTTGTCCGGGCGGCTGATGACCGTCAGAACGCGTGCAGCATCGGCGACGCACCGGGTCATCGGGCCAACGTGGCTCAACAGCGCGAACGGCCCGCGTGGCGCATGGGGCACGCGCCCGAAGCTCGGCTTGAAGCCGAAGGTGCCCGTGAATGCAGCCGGAATCCGGATCGACCCACCGCCATCAGTGCCAATCGCCGCTGGTGCCATGCCGAGTGAGACGGCTGCCGCCGCCCCTCCGCTACTACCACCGGGGGTGCGGGTTGTGTCCCAGGGATTGCGCGTGACGCCTGTGAGGGGGCTGTCGGTGACGATCTTGTGGGCGAATTCGGGCAGGGTGGTCTTCGCGAAGCAGATGGCACCTGACTCGCGAAGTCTCGCTACGCAAGGGCTGTCGTCTGGCGCCGAGGTTTCGTCCGTGACGCGCGAGCCGTAACGGGTAGGAAGACCTGAAACCGCCACATTGTCCTTGATGCTGACCGGCACCCCGTCGAGAGCGCTGAGAGGACGTTTGCGTTGCCATCGTGCTTCCGATGCGCGGGCCATGTCGAGCGCGTCTGGCGCGATCTGGCAGAACGCGTTGACGGTGGAATCGAGCCTCTCGATCCGGTGGAGTACCGCCGTCATAGCCTCTACGGGTGACGCCCTGCCTGCGTGGTAAAGCTCGTGGAGCTGCTGCGCTGTGAGTTCACAAAGGTCGTCCTGCATGTCGCCCCCAATTAATTATAACAAATAGACGATATTGCTCAACGAGTGTGATGTCAACTTGAGATCAGCATGGTATACATAAGGGTTAACACCGCGCCGGGATAGGTTGACACTCTTATTCTGCAGCGGTAATTTAATTGCAATAAATTGGCCGTACGACAGCGCGGTGCGGCGAGACACTAGTAGTCTCGTCGCGAGTCATGGCGGAAATTTGTCGTGAGACACAGTCGCGGCGGGCAGGCTGCGATGAGCGGTCGCGCGGAGCCGCTAATGAATGTGGTCTTGCGAAGGATTGTGAAGTGCCGCGGATAGTCAGCGGGCACTGGCGCGATCTTCGGCGGCCTTGATCAGTTGTGACAACGGCACACCGAGTGCATCGGCGATGTCGATCAAAGCGTCGAATCCAGCGAGCGTTTTCGCGCGCTCGACGAGTGAGATGGTGTTTGGGTGAACGTTGGCGCGCAGCGCCAGGTCCGCCTGCGTCAGCTTTTTCAGCTTGCGGCGCGCACGGATCTCTTTCCCGACAGCCTTGATAAGTGCTTCCTTGGTCATGCGGACTCGATTGAACTGGGCAAATCGAGTATCGGGGAACGAACGAATAGAAATTCACAATAAATTGTGTAAACGGATGCTTGTCGATCAAAAATTCACAATATACTGTGAAAAAATGGTGTGCTGCCCTGGACAGCAGCACTTGAATGGTTGGGGTGTCTCGTAACGTAGCGAGCGGCTGCTTTCGAGAGGCCTGCCGCTTGGGGGAAGGGGCTACCTGTTGGATTTACTCTATATGTGAGTGGGCGATGATAGGACTACTGAATATTTCGACATATGTGTGTCTTCTCGCGATGATCGCGCTTGGCCTGGCAGTGGTGTTCGGCATGATGGACATCGTGAACCTTGCACATGCCGAGTGGGTCACGATCGGTGCATACGCGCTGGCGGTCGCACAGGCGGTGGGTGGGAAAGATGCCTTCTGGCTCGGGTTGCTGGCGGCGCCGCTTGTCGGGGCGCTTCTCGGATGGTGCCTTGAGCGGTTCATTATCCGGCGGCTCTATGACCGACCACTGGACACGCTGCTCGCCACCTATGCGGTCAGTCTGATCGTGCAGAAGGCACTGGAGCTCATCTTCGGGACCCAGCCAATGCTTGTGTATGCGCCGTTCGACGGCGCGGTGCCAGTGCCCGGCGGAAGTTACCCGGCCTACCGGTTGTTCGTGATCGGCGTCGCCCTGTCCGTGACGGCAGCGTGCTGGCTGCTCTCTGCCCGTACGCGCTTCGGTACGCAGCTGCGTGCCGTGATCCAGCACCCGGCGATGGCCGAAGCCGCAGGCATCGACACCCGGCGCCTGAACCGCATCGCATTCTGTGGTGGCGCTGCGCTCGCCTCGCTCGCAGGCGTGCTCGTCGCGCCCATGGTTTCGGTGGAATCGCACCTGGGTGTCGCTTATCTCGCCAAGGCGTTCTTCGTGATTGTGCTCGGTGGTATCGGCTCAATCGCGGGAAGCATCCTGGGCAGTGCGGTCATCGGTGCAGCCGAAACGCTGCTGGGCTACCGCGTCGATCCCTCCCTGGCGTCAGCAATCGTGCTGATCCTTGCCATTGTGATGATCCGGTTCAGGCCACAGGGGCTGATTCCGGGATTCAGTGCGGCGCATCAGCTTCTCGGTAAAGGATAAGGATAAAAATATGTCTGGAAAACATGCGGGCCGCCTGCGGCCATGGTTCTCACAGCCGCCTCTAGGGCCCAAAGACGTCGCGCCAATACTGATGTGGAGCGCAGCCCTGGCCGCTGCGGTGATCGCTCCTTTTGTTGCGGGTCCGTGGCTGCTCTCGACTGTCCGCGACGCGCTGGTGATGGGGATTCTCGCGCTGAGCTATGACCTGCTCTGGGGCCGGGCCGGAGTGCTCACACTGGGGCACACGACGTTCCTGGGTCTGGGCGCATATGGCTTTGCCGTTGCGACCGTCCAGTTCGGACATGCGCCTTTGACGGGGCTGGCTATGGGCGTGCTCAGCGCTGCGGCGGTTGCCGCCGTGGTCGGCTATTTCCTGCTTTTTGCGGGGGTGAGGCTTCACTTCTTTGCCATCATCAGCCTGGCCGTGCTGATCGTCGCACAGCAGCTCGCGGTCAGCTGGCAGTCGGTCACAGGAGGGGATACGGGCATCCTCGGCATCCCCGGTCTGTCGTTCAGCATGGGCAATTACACGTTCGATCTGGCCGGAACGAACGCCTCCTGGTACGCCGTGGCCCTTGTTCTGCTTACCGCGACAGGTCTGCTATGGCTCATGTGCCGCGGTTGCTACGGCAAGGTGCTCGATGCGATCGCAACCAATGAATGGCGGGCAAAGGCATGCGGCTATCACACCTCGTGTCATCTGCTGTTCGTTTTCGTCATGTCCGCCGCGCTTGCGGCCGTAGCCGGCGCCTTGATGGCGGCCTGTTCGGGGGTGGTGGCCCCTGACGTGTTTTCGCCGGTTCTCGCGACCGAGGTCATTCTGTGGGTGGCCATCGGCGGCCGGGGGAGGACCGGCGGTCCCGTCATCGCCGCCGTCGTCCTGACGCTGCTCAGGCAGACCGTTTCCAGCTATAGCACGGACGGCTGGCCGCTGATCCTGGGTGGCCTGTTTCTCGGATGTGTGCTCTTTGTGCCAAACGGACTGCGACTCCATGGACTGGTAAAGGCCGCGCGCCGCGTTGGTCGCATGCGATGGAGCCGGCCACCGGTTCATGCAGCCCACGCGCAGGAGGAACGGTAATGGACGGCCAGTTTCTCCTGGGCACGGGCCTCTCTCGCGCGTTCGGCGGAATAAACGCTGTGGCGGGCGTCGACATCACCATCGCGCCTCGCGACCTGCTGTGCATGATCGGACCGAACGGCGCGGGCAAGAGCACGCTTGTTGGCCTGCTTTCAGGCGCGATTGCGCCCGGGTCTGGCGACCTGTATCTCGATGGCGAGCGCGTGACGGGGCGCCCGATGCACGCCTTCTGCCAGCGCGGGGTGGTGCGCAAGTTTCAGGGGACCAATACCTTCCTCACGATGACAGTGCGCGACAACCTCGTGGTGGCGGGCCTTGGCGTCGCGGCCCACCGCGCTTCGCCGATGCCCGATCCCGACGCGGTGCTGGAGGAGGTGGGTCTGTCCGGGCGCGCGCGCGAGCTCGCCTCGCATCTGCCACACGGCGAGCGCCAGTGGCTCGAAATCGGTATGGCGATCATGTGCCAGCCTGCATTGCTGCTCCTTGACGAGCCTGCAGCTGGTCTGTCCGCGAAGGACGCGCAGCGGCTGGTGCGCCTCATCCACCGGCTACGGGAGCGGTGCGCGGTACTCGCCATCGAACATGACCTGGGCTTCGTGCAGTCTCTCGCATGCGAAACATGGGTGATGCACCGCGGAGAGGTGGTTCGACGCGGATCGTATGCGGAGATCGCGAACGACGAGGAGATCCGTCGTATCTATCTGGGGCGGGGAGCGGCACATGTTGCGCATTGAAAACCTGTGCGCCGGATACGGCGACGTGGATGTGGTCCATAACCTGACGCTGGATGTGCTGCCCGACGAGGTGCTCGGCGTGCTGGGCTGTAACGGCGCGGGCAAGACAACCCTGGTGAAGGCGATCATGGGGTTGCTGCCGCGTGTGAGCGGGCAGGTGGTTTTTATGGAACAGCCGGTGATGGGGCTGCGCACGCACCAGATCGCGCGACGCGGCATCGGCCTGGTTCCGCAGGGGCGCTGGATCTTTCCGAAACTGACGGTGCGCGAGAACCTGCTGATGGGTGCGCAGGCCGCCGGTGGGGCGGACATCCTCGACGACATATTCGATTACTTCCCGGTGCTGAAATCGCGTCTGTCGCAGCAGGGCGGCACGCTCTCAGGCGGCGAGCAGCAGGTTCTCGCCATCGCACGCGCCCTGTGTGGCCGCCCAAAACTGCTGTTGCTGGATGAGCCGTCCGATGGCGTGCAGCCCAACCTGGTTGAGCGTATCGGCGAAGTCATCCCGGAACTGTGTCGCCGCTCGAAGCTGTCGGTGCTCCTTGTCGAACAGAACCTCGATCTCGTTCTTCAGAGCGCACGGCGCTGCATTGTGCTCAGTAACGGTCGCCTCGTGCATGCCGGCGTCGTCGAACCGCAACCGGGGGATAGTGGCGAACACCCGCTCGCGCGCTACCTCTCCCCGGCCGCAGAACCTGCCGAGGATTCCCCTCAGGAAAACATCCAGTGAAACCAGTGACCTTTTGTGAGAATTGCATGAACCGTCGTGACTTTTCCCGAAGTATGCTGCTTGGCGCAGCCGCATCCCTTGCTGCATCGGCTGTCTCTCCGTTCGCGCGTGCCGCCGCTCCGCTGAAGATCGGGCTGCTCGCACCCCTTAGCGGTCCCCTGACGCGGGTGGGACAGACCAACCGCAACTGTGCCGAGCTGGCGGTGGACGAGATCAATGCAGCGGGCGGACTGCTCGGCCGGCCGCTGCAGCTGAGTGTCGAAGACACGCAGATGTCCACGGCGGTCACACTCGAGAAGGCGCGACAGCTTTTCATGCGTGACGACGTCGCGATGATCACGGGCATGGTGCTGCCGTCCGAGCGCGAAGCGGCGCTGCAGGCGGCAAGGGCAGCACGAAAGCTCATCGTCTATCCGAACTTCGACGAAGGGCGGTGCGACCCTCAACTGCTCACGACCGGTCTGGCGGCAAACCAGCGCATCGAACCGCTCATTGCGTGGCTCATGCGCAGCGGAGGAAGATCAGTTTGCGCTGTCGTCTCGGACATCGGTAGCAACCGCAAGGTGCTGATCCCGCAACTGCAGGCGGCGGTGGCCCGGCATGGCGGGACGTTCCTCGAAGTCTACTGGCTACCCTTCGGCACGCGCGACTATGGTGCCGTCCTGCAACGGGTTGCCAGTGCGAATGCGCAGATCGTATGGCACAGCATCGGAGACGACCCGGTGACCTTCGTGAAGCAGTACCGGTCGTTCGCAATGAAGCCGCAGCTTGTGACGGATATTGCGCATGAATCCCTCTCGATTGCCACCACGGGTGCATCGACTGGAACGATCGGCGTGTCGTCGTACTTCATGAGCATCGATAACCCGCAAAACCAGGCATTTCTCGCTCGCTATACGGAGCATTACGCCGATGCACACGATCCGCGACTGGGGCGCTATGCCGTCGTGCTGCCGCATGGCGAGAACACGTATGCGGGTATTCGGCTGTTCGCCGAGGCCGTCCGGTCGGCAGGAAGTGTGGACGCCGATCGCATCAGGGCCGCGCTGCCCGCTGTTTCCGTTGCCCTGCCACGTGGCCAGACCGGTGTGAGCCACGACGGAGCTCACATGCTCTGCCAGACACGGATTGGCCAGGCCCTTGCCGATAACAGCTTTTCCATTCTCGAATCCACGGGGCCGGTGACGCCGGTATGTGAAGGATAGACGCGTGGCACAGCATCCGGGAAAAGGTCGAACCAATAGATAAGGACTGCAAAATGAGTGAAATTGTCATGTTGAGTGCGAGCCAGCTGGCTACCGCGTTCCGGCAGCACACGCTCTCACCCGTAGAGGTCATGTGCGCGGTACTGGACCGCATCACGAAGCTCGATCCGGTTGTCAACGCCTTCTGTGCGCTCGACGAGGAAAGGGCAATGTCGGCTGCCTGCGAGGCGGAGCGCCGATGGATGCGCGGCGAGCCCTGCGGTCCGCTTGATGGTGTACCGGTATCGGTCAAGGATCTTGTCGCCGTATCCCATCTTCCGACACGGCATGGGTCCCGGACCACTTCGCCGGATCGCGAAAACGCCGATGCGCCGGCCGTGGCGCGGTTGCGGCGCGCGGGCGCCATACCGTTTGGCAAGACAACGACTTCCGAGTTCGGCAACAAGATTGTCACCGACGGTCCGCTCACCGGCGCGACGCGCAATCCCTGGGATACACGGCTCTCGTCGGGAGGCAGCAGCGGCGGATCGGCCGTCGCGGTCGCGCTGGGCATGGGGCCGTTGTCGCTTGCGACCGATGGCGGCGGCTCCATCCGGATTCCGGCCTGCTGGAGCGGTGTGGTTGGGTTCAAACCGACGTTCGGGCTCGTCCCTGCGGGTTCAGCAACCTCATGGACGGCGCTGTCCACATTGGGGCCGATGACGCGCGATGTTCGCGACGCGGCGTTGATGCTTGATGCGATGACGCACGAAGGGGGTGACCGTTCGGCAAAGGGAGCCGTGTCCAGATACGCCGGCATGCTCGACGACAGCATCGCGGGGCTGCGCGTCGGCTACTGTGCCGCCCCGGCGGGCATATCGGTGGCACCGAACATTGCGGATTGTGTCGGCAGGCAAGCCTGGACATTCCCTGCACTCGGTGCGCGGCTGGCCGAGACCGAAGTCGCACCGCTTGCGGACTTCTACCAGGACGGTCGCATGCATTCGATCCAGTGGTCCGTGTTTTTTGCACAGCGTGTGCGGCACATGGAGGAGGCAGACCGGTCACTGCTGGATCCGGATCTCAAGTCATTGGCGGAAGCGGGCGCACAGGTGGACACCGCGACGCTCGCCGATGCGCTGTTTGCCCGTCACGCGCTCACGACGTCCATGGAGGCGTTCTTCCAGCAGTACGACCTGCTGCTCACACCGACGTTTCATTGCGGGCCGCAACCGGCTACCGGCTTGCGAGCCCATTCGCGTCAGGCGCCTGTGCTGACGGCATGGTGCAACCAGACCGGACTGCCCGCGATATCCGTACCTTGCGGATTCGCTGGTGATCTGCCAGTCGGTCTGCAGATTATCGGGCCCCGGGGCAGCGATGCGCTCGTGCTGCGGGCCGCGCGCGCTTACGAGCGCGCGAGGGGAGACTTTCCTGTACCGCCAGGGGAGCTGCGGCTTCCTGATGACATGGGGATCGCGCCATGAACGTCCAGATTGTGCGGATCGTGATCCATCTCGTCGAGCGGTGCGCGGAACTCGGCACGGTCGTGACCCCACCGCATCGTCAGATCGTCGCCGCGGCCGTGCTGAAGACGGCCGACCTGGATGTCGCGGGTGAGCTCGAGGCGTTGTATGCGACGGGCGCCGAGCTCGGCCAGATGCTCACCGGACGGGCGCTGCTTGCGCTCGGTTGTGCCGGGCAAGACATCGAGGGGTACGGAAAAGCGGTGCTCGTGGGCACGGGCGTGCCGCTTGAGTGGGGCGCGGCGCTCCTGCATCCGCAACTCGGCAAGGCCGTGCGTGGCTGTCTGCCCGGCGCGTCGTCGATCATGCCGTCCGTCACGAAGCGAGGGCCAGCGGGGGCGTGCATCGACATTCCCCTGCACAACGTCACGGACATATGGAGCTTCGACCACTTCGACACGATATCGCTGTGCGTACCCGATTCGCCGGCACCGGATGAACTGCTTGTTGCCGTTGCATTGGCCGAGCGCGGCAGGCCGCTCGCGCGTGTCAGGTCGGGCTGACGCGCGCGACACACGGTGCCGCTCAGGCACGTGCGCACCAGAAGAATACTCACAAACAATGAAGGAGTGATCATGCGCGGGGATATACGGGGTAGAAGGAGTAGATGGGGTAGCGGCCTGGTGGTGCTCGGCGTGTGCGCCACAGCTGGCATGGCGCACGCACAGTCGTCGGTGTCCCTCTACGGGCTCGCCGATGCGTTTGCCGGGGTGGTGCGTACGCCTGGCTCGGCGGGCAACGCGTGGGAGGTCGGTTCGGGCGGACTGTCGACATCGTACTGGGGCATGTCGGGTGCCGAGGACCTGGGCGACGGCACGAAGGCGATCTTCACGCTCGAGAGCTTTTACCGGATCAATAATGGCCAGTCCGGTGCGTTCAACGGGCAGTCTTTTTTCGGGCGCAGGGCGTTCGTCGGTTTGAGCGGGCCGTTCGGTCAGTTGACCCTTGGGCGTAATGATTCCCTGCTGTTCGTTTCCACGCTGCTGTTCAACCCGTTCGGCAACTCGTTCGTCTTCTCGCCCATGGTGGTCCACACGTTTCTCGGTTCCGCGATGGGCGCGGCATCGGTGCAAAGCGATACGGCGATTGACGACTCGATTGTCTACCAGACACCGGAGGTTGCTGGCTTCACGGGAAGCGTGCAGTACAGCAACGCGGGCATCGCGGGCCACGCAGGGCAGGCGAACTACAGCGCGAACGTGATCTACTTCTCGGGGCCATTCTCCGCAACAGCTGCAGTCCAGAACCTTCGCACCGCGTCGCTTTTCCTGAACGGGGCGACAGAGCAGACGGCGTGGCTCGCGGGAGCGGCGTATCGCCTTCAGGCGATGAAGCTCTACTTGCAGTACGAACGGGTGACCAACAACAACGCGCTCACCGACGATACCGTTCAGGTGGGGGCGAGCGCACAGGTTGGCACGGGCAGCGTACTGGCCTCCTGGGCGGGCACGTTGCGACGTCCCCAGCAGGGCAGCGATCTCCGCTGGTCGACATGGGTGTTGGGATACGACCATCCACTCTCAAAACGCACGGACGTCTATGCGGCGTGGCGGTACGACGTCATGACAGGCGTGTCGTCAGGCAACAGTCTGGGCGTGGGCATCCGGACCAAGTTCTAGCCGGCCTGATCCGGCCGGCTGGGACCGCCTGACCAGCCTGCCGGAAGGCGATATACGGGTGATGCATCAGTCCCACATCGTGCAGCCAGCAAGCCAGCACGTCGCAAACCAGCGTGCCCGGCAGGACATTGCGGGCAATTTCCATCGAGGTGTGCCTGAGCTGTCTCGAGCCAACGCGTCTCAACAGCGGGCATCCTGAGACGCAGGCCGGCATGCAGCCGTATGGCGGATTTCCTGCGGGGGGTGTCCGATCGCCTGCCAGGATCGCAACGCTTCAGGCGTCGTTCCCTTCGTTGATGCCTCCCGGTACACACGCGACCAGGCAAAACATGGCCAGGAATTCGTAGCCGCAGTTTTCGCACACGTACTCCTGGTAGTTCGTGTAGGCGCCTACCGCGCAAGCTCCCATCGTCACGTTCTGCGAGTCGCAGGACGGACAAAGCACAACGCCACCCTCAACGGTGCGCTTTTTCCACTCATCCGAAGACAACATGACCGTCTCTCCTCGTTGATGCGACGGTTACCCCCTTTGCCTGCACGACTATTTTCCGTCTTGTGTTGATTATTCTACGCGTTGTGCCCGTGAAACTATTCAGGACAAAACGCGTCGTCGATGGCTGAAACGTTGTGCCTCGTCGGCACGTCGTTCGAACCGTCCGACGGGCGCTTTCCGTCGATAAGACGGGTTTGGAAGACGGACCCGACTGCTGCTTGAATGCCCCCATGTACCGGCAACACCCGGCCGGTCACTTTTCTGGGGGGAAGGCCATGTCAACTGGGCACAGCGACGCGCACAGGATCTTGCGCCGCCGGCAGGTCGAAGAGAGAACAGGGCTGTCGCGCTCAACGATTTACCGTCGCATGCAGGCGGGAACATTTCCTCTGGCCGTACCGCTGGGCGGTCGGCTGGTGGGGTGGCGTGTGGCCGACATTGAACAGTTTCTGGAGAGTCCCGCCCGTTACCGGGCGCCTGTGCCAGCACGTGACAACGGAGAGGGAGACGCGCCATGAGTCGCGATCTTGCTCGCGCACCGCTGCACCGGCGGCTGGAGAATTGGGGCAATGCATCGCGCGGTGCGTACGATCCCGTCGATGCGGCGAGGATCACGAACGCATGGCAAACCCTGCAACCGCGGCATCGCGAGATCTTGCGCATGGTCTACGTCTGGCATGCCGCCCACGAAGTCATCTGTCGGCGGCTGCACATTCCGCGCCGGCCCGCGCAACGGTTCGAACTCGCGCTGGCAGCCGCACGCGCGGCACTCGCACGTGCCCTGAAGACGGAAGACCAGGACCGTGGCGGCTGGCATCCGTCGGACGGGAACGCATGATGGTGCGCAGTAACTGGCTGGGCGATTCGTTCGAGCGCGTGACGTGCGTGGTCCGCTTCCGCCCACGTTGCCGCGCAGCGAATAACGGGTTGAAGGTTTCGGATCACAGAATATATTTTGGGAGCACGCGGGAACAACTGGGAACACGTGGGTAAAGAGAAGGGCGGCACGGTGCGTGAGGCCCCTTGCATTGGGTTGCGCATCCGTCTAGAGTGAAGTCAACAATCTGATCCGGTCAACGTGCCCTGCACGACCGAGTACGCGTTAGCGGCCCCGCAGTTCGATGTCTGTGTGACGACGTGGTGTGCCTTGACGCATTCGCAAAAAGCCTGCATCTGCAGGCTTTTCTGTTTTCTGGCGTTGATGCAACGATCCCCCGTTGAGCCCGCGGTCAGCCTCCCCGGCGCCGCGGGTTCCTTTTTCTTCGCAGGTTCATCGACCGCGGGTGCGGCTGAGGACGATGAGCCATGAAATCGCTTCTGATCATTTCGGCTAATGACAATCCAGACGGGACGATGCTCACCTGTCTGCTTGCCCGTCACCTGATTCGCGTCACGCATTGGCGGTTGTTGATACTGGAGCTTGCCGTGCCGCCGCGCTGCGCACAGGTGCCCGCCAGCACGCAGCATGATCAGAGCGCGTCCCGCAACCGGGTTCCGGTCCTCGCGGGGTGTGCCTGGTCAGCCAGTGGACGCGTTTGCGTGCTCACTGCGGGTGCCGAAGGTCTGCTGTCGATTCATGATGATCCTGGCCGCACGCGCTATTGCGCCAACCTTCGTCATCTGCTGTCCAGGGCGGTGCCGTGCTTCGATGACTGCCTGATCGACACACCTGCGCTGCCTGATTTGCGTGCTGTCTGTGCGGAGGCACTCGCAGACGCGGTGCTCAGCCCGATCCTACCGTCGCCGCAATGCATCGAGTGCGCCTGCGAGGTCATCCACGGCACGTACGGGATCCGCAACGTCCGGACTTGCCTGAATCCCGCGCTTCGTTTTCTGGGGCGCTTGCCGGTGGTCGATGGCCCGGTGTCGATGGAAAAAGCGTGGGCGAAGGTGATGGAAACGACGCTGCGTGAATGGCTCATCGTGGACCGGGCGTTCTGTCACGCATACGCATATCTGCCACTCCTGGCGTGCGCCCGATGCCTTGGAGAGCCGGCCACGCGTGGCGCCTGGGCGATCGCGCAGGATGCCCGCGCGTTCGACGACTCGCGCACGATGGTCGCCTGCCTGGATGTGCTCACACGCCGCATCGGTTCAGTCCGTAACGGCGCGGTGCCTGGCCTGTGCGAAGCGGGGGTGTGCAATGCTTGACGCCGCCGTCGGAGTGGATTGTGCCATCGCACGTCGCGGACTGCTGCGGGCGTTGCGCCGCTGCGCGATCGGCCTCACCGCACTCGTCGGTGCCTTTATCTTTGCGCCCGGTACGGCCCGTGCCGACGACTGGGGTTGCCAGGTCATCCTGTGCCTCTCCAATCCAGGTGGTCCCGAGCAGTACGGGGAATGCGTCCCGCCGATCGAGAGATTGTGGGCGGCCCTGCGCCACGGCGATCCTTTTCCGACCTGCGACTTCGGAGCGGGTGGATCACGGGGAACGTCGGCGGTGAACGTCTTTGCAGGCACCGGTTACTGCCGGGAGGACCTGCTGTACTGGGGCGGCCCCGAGCAGAGCGAGCTGCTGTGCGATGCGTGCGGCGCGATCAACGTCGAGATCGACGGCGCGCTGTACACGCGGGTGTGGTGGGACGCAAGCGGCGCAGACCGCACGATCACCGAGTTCTACGGAGCAGGCAGCACACAGCTGCCAGACGATCCCACGCAGGCAGCGCGCCGGTTCCTCGAGCGCGAGGAAGAAAGCGCGGGAGCACAGGGAGGTGGCGAATGATTCCGCTCGCGGCATTCCTGATCCTGACGCAACAGTGCGCGCCGGCCGTGGCGCCCGCCACGATGGAAGCCATCGTGCAGGTCGAATCGGGTTTTAACCCGTATGCGATCGGGGTCGTAAATGGCCGCCTCGAGCGGCAGCCGGCGACCCTCGATGAGGCTGTTGCGACAACGCGCGCACTGGATGCCGCCGGGTGGAACTACAGCGTGGGCCTCGCGCAGCTCAACCGGTCGAACTGGACCCGATTCGGCCTGACATCCGGTACGGTCTTCGATCCATGCCGCAACCTTGCCGCCGGCGCGGCCATCCTCCGGGGCTGCTTCGAGCGGGCGCGACAGTCACGCGAACGGGCGCAGGACGCGTTGCGTGCGGGGCTGTCGTGCTACGCGAGCGGCGACTTTTTCACAGGCTTTCGTACGGGCTATGTGCAGCGGGTCCTCGCGCAGGTCGTACAGACGGATCCCGGCGTTCCGGCCACAGGCGCTGACGTTCCGCCTGTTCGCGTCATCCCCGTAAGACCGGTAGGCCCGCATCCAGACACATCACATACCTCGTCGGGAGCGGACGCTTCCACGGACCACGGACGCAATCACCAGACTGATGAGCCCGGCAGCATGACGCAGCAGAGCGCGGTCGTCTTCTGACGCGGGCAAGACCGACATGAGTGAGAGGAGCAATCCATGAAATCAGGACAGCGAACTGAGTGGAAATCGAAGGCGTCGGGAGCGGGATCGTCCCGGTCGGCGCGGGCCGTGCTGCGCCGGCTGGCGGTCGTGCTCCTGCTCGCCCTGACCGTGACGCCAGCATATGCCCAGCTCTCGCAGGTCAACACGCTCCTCACGACGATCCAGACCACGCTGCTTAGCGTGGGCGCAGTGGTGTGTTCGATCTCGATCATCTGGGCAGGCTTCAAGATGATGTTCCAGCACGCGCGCTTTGGCGATGTCGCCAGCGTGTTCATCGGTGGCGTGTTCGTGGGCTGTGCCACGGTGATCGCGGCGATGCTGATCCCCGCGAGCTGATCCGGAGGCACGCATGGACCAGTTCAGGGATCCCGTCTTCAAGGGCTGCACGCGACCCGCGATGCTCTGGGGCGTGCCGCTTGTGCCGTTCCTGATGGCAGGCTGCAGCATCCTGATTCCCGCCATCTGGGTGCTGCTTGCGAGCCCGCCGGTGGGCGTCGGCATTGTGCTGCTCCTCATCCCTGTGTTCGTGACGATGCGTGCCGTTACGCGGCACGACGACCAGCGGCTCGCGCAGTACGTGCTGTGCGCTCGCATGGGGTTTCGCCAGCGTAACCGTCGCTTCTGGGGCGCGCATGCCTACGTGCCGGTTCGCTTCAAGAGGAGGGGCTGAGATGGTCGCCCGGTCTGAACTCATCGACGTGGCCGAACGCGAGGTCGTGCTTGCGGACTTCGTGCCGTTTTCATCGCACGTCGACGACCACGTGATCCGTACGCGCGAAGGCGACTATCTGCGCGTATGGAAGATCGCCGGGATTGCCTTCGAGGCGGCTGATCCCGGCGACATTCTGGTGCGTCATGAAGGGTTCAACCAGCTCGTGCGCAGCCTGCCGGGCGGCAACGTGGGACTCTGGTCGCACCGGATTCGCCGGCGCGTGACGGACCACTTCGCCACGCCGTACGGCAACCCGTTCTGCCAGGCACTCGCCACGCGTTACTACGCGAGCTTTGCCGGCTACCGGATGATGGCCAACGAGCTGTACCTGACGGTCGTGTACCGGCCGCATCGCACGCGCCTGGGGCGTTTTTTCAGCCAGGCGGCGCGGCGCACGCCAGACGACATCCGGCGCGACGAGCACGAGGCGCTGAAGGTGATGGCCGGGATTGCTGCCCAGGTCGAATCGGGCCTCAAGGCGTGGGATCCGGTGGCCCTTGGCGTCTACAGGAAGCCGGCCCTCTGCACGCAGCGCCCCGTGCGTTTTTCGGCGGCACTCGAGTTTCTGGGTTACCTCGTCAATGCGCTATGGGAGCCGGTGCCGGTTCCGTCTGCGCGTATCGCCGAGGCACTGCCGACGTCGCGGCTATTCTTCCACACCGAGAAGGTGGAGATCCGCATGCCGGGCGCGACGCGCTATGCAGCGCTGCTCGACCTGAAGGACTACCCGGAGGAAACGGAGCCCGGGATGCTCGACGGTCTGCTGTACGGCGACTTTGAGTACATCGAGACACAGAGCTTCACGATTCTCGATCGTCCCACGGCGAAGGCGGCGCTTGAGCGCCAGCGCAACCAGCTCATTGCGGGCGAGGACGTGGCCGTATCGCAGGTCAAGGCGATGGACCGCGCGCTGGACGACCTGATCAATGGTGACTTCGTGCTAGGCGATTATCACTATTCGCTGGCCGTGCTCGGCGACCGCCCGGATGAGGTGGCGCGGCACGTGGCGAAGGCGCGCACGCAGCTCGCCGACGTGGGCTTTCAGACCGCGCTCGTTGATCTGGTGGCGGACGCTGCGTGGTTCGCGCAGCAGCCGGGCAACTGGCGCTACCGGCCTCGCGAGGCGAAGCTCACGTCGCGCAACTTCTGTGGACTCGCGAGCCTGCACAACTTCGCGACGGGCAAGCGCGACGGCAACCCGTGGGGCGAGGCGATCACGATCGTGAAGACGCCGAGTGGTCAGCCACTGTATCTGAACTTCCACGCGACCCCGGAAAAGAAGGATTCCGGCGACGAGAAGGCGCTTGCCAATACCCAGATCATCGGGCAGGCAGGCGCGGGCAAGACAGTCCTTGAGCTATTCCTGCTCGCCATGGCGATGAAGTATGGCGTCACGGGTGTCGTCTACGACAAGGACCGTGGCACCGAGATCGGCGTACGCGCGATGGGTGGCCACTACACGGTCTTTCACCGGGGTGTCCCCACGGGACTTAATCCATTCCAGCTCGAACCCGACGAGGCGGTGCTGGACTTCTGGGAGCGGCTCGTTCGCCGGCTCGTCGATGGCGGTGCGTCGCTTTCGGCCAGGGACGAACTCGACGTTTCGCGCGCGGTAAGAGAGGTGGCCCGTATGGCGCGGCCGCTGCGTCGCCTGTCGATGGTACGGCAACTGATGCCGGCCGTGGGCGAGAACAGCCTGCACGCACGACTCACCAAATGGTGTGCGGGTGGACGGCTTGGCTGGGTACTGGACAACCCGTCGGACCTGCTGGATTTCAGCCACAACCAGCTGTTCGGTTTCGACGATACCGAACTGCTGGATGATCCCGAAGTGTCGACGCCGGTGACGATGTATCTGTTGCACCTGACCGAAAGCCTGATCGACGGGCGGCGTTTCATCTATGTGATGACCGAGTTCTGGAAGCGTCTGGGTGACCCGGTATTCACGGACTTCGCAAACAACAGGCAGAAAACGATTCGCAAGCAAAACGGTCTGGGCATCTTTGACACGCAGTCACCCGCGGACGTCCTGCGCAGCCCTATCGCTCGGGCGCTCATCGAGCAGACCGCGACGTTCTTCTTCCTGCCGAACCCGCGCGCGGACTACGACGACTATGTGCATGGCTTCAAGCTGACCGAGGCGGAGTTCAACATCGTGCGCACGCTCGGGGAGAACAGCCGCCTGTTTCTCGTCAAGCAGGGGCACCGGTCCGCGATTGGCCGGCTGGATCTCGCAGGGCTCGGCGACGTGCTCGACGTGCTGTCAGGGACGACCGACAACGTCGAACTGCTCGACGGCATCCGCGCTGAGTTCGGCGACGAACCGGCTGCCTGGCTGCCGGTGTTTCATGAGCGGCTGACAAGGCGACGTGCGACTGGCGTCGCGCGGAGCCCGCTGACCCCGCGCGCATCAGGAAGAGGTGCATGATGAGCGGCCTTTTCACGGCGGTCGGCGGCACGCTGGAGAACGGTATGTCGACGTATGTCACAAGCGTGTCCTCGGCACTCTCGAGCGCGCTGGTGCCCGTCGTCACGACCGCCCTGACCATCTGGGTGATCGCGTATGGATTCGCCGTGGTGCGTGGCGAGGCCCACGAGTCGGTCCCCGCCTTTGTTTGGCGCGCAATGAGGGTGGCCATCACACTGGCCTTCGCGCTCGGCGCGGGCCTCTACCAGTCACAGGTGGTTGCCGCCGTCGAGGGCGCCACGACGGGCCTCGCGCAGACGATCCAGATCGCGGCTGCGAATGCGGGAGCAGGCAACGCCGGCTGCGGGACGGTGAGCGGCAGCGAAGTGGCAGGTACGAGTGCGTCCGCCATTTACCAGACCCTGGACTGCTACGACCGGCAGATCGACATCGTGATGGATGCGTACTTCGACAGGGCGACACACGAAGGCTTGAGTGTCAGCGGCTTCGTTGCAGGCATCGGTGATCTGGCTGGCGGCTTCATTGTGGGGCTGGGCGGGGCCATTTTCCTGATGGTCCTCGCCTTCGAGGTCACGATGGCGAGGATGCTGCTGGATCTGGTGCTGGGGTTGGGTCCCGTGTTCATCGCCTGTGGCGCGTTCGGGCCGACGGCACGCTTTTTCGAGGCGTGGACCGCCAAGGTCACGAACTATGCGCTCCTGCAGATTCTCATCGCGGCCTTTCTTGGCATGGCACTGACGGCGTTTTCGGCTGATCTCGCGCCGTTCAACGTCACCACTTCATCGCCGGATGCGAACGCGTCAGCACTTTCTGCGGCGGGTCAGGCAGTGCTCACCGCTGTTGCGCCGTGGGGTGCTGCATTCGGTCTGCTCATCACGTCACTGTTCCTGGCCATGATCGGCTGGCAGTTGCCGGCCGTCGCCTCGGGGCTTGCCGGGGGCGCCACGGTGTCTGGATTCGGTGCCTTCATTGCAGGATTTGCGTCGCGCGGCGCTGTGGGGGGGCTGGGCACCCTCGTTCGGCTCGGGCACGGCCCGCGTCGGCCCGGTGGCCGGATTGATAACGGCGGGCGAGCCAGCGGCGGGAAAGCGGTCAGCGGTGCCGGCCAGATCCCTGTGTACCAGCGCGCGGCGCGCGAGCACCTGGGCGACCAGGAAAACACGTGAGGGTCATCGTCATGATCAGATCAATCATCCATATCTGTATGGCCCTCACAGCGGTGGCATCGATCGTCTTCGCGATGCCGTCGGCTCACGCCCAGGGCATCCCGGTCTACGACGCGCAGAACGTCGTGCAGGCCATCGCCACCGTGGGGCAACTGAAGCAGGAGGTACAGCAGGAGCTCCAGCTGTACCAGTCGCTCAGTGGCGCACGTGGATTTGGGTCGCTCATGAGCAATCCGGTCCTGTCGAACTCGCTGCCGCCGAACTGGCAGTCCGTCTATACGGCAATCCAGAACGGCGGATATGCGGGTCTCACGGGCAGTGCACAGACGCTGCGCTCGGCGAGCGAAATCTACAACTGCGAGGACCAGAGTGGCATTGACCAGCAGGTCTGCCAGCGCGCCCTGAACAAGCCGTTCCAGGACAAGGCGTTTGGCACCCAGGCGTACCAGACCGAGCTCCAGGAGCTCGACCAGATCCAGGGCCTGATGCAGCAGATCGATGTGACGCAGGACCAGAAGGGCATCTCGGAGCTGCAGGCGCGTATCCAGATCGAGAGCACAGCGGTCAGCAACGAGATGGCGAAGCTGCAGCTCTTCAGAATGCTGGCCGACTCGGAGGGCCGGCTGATCGTGGAACAGCAGCAGGAGCTCATGCTTAAGCGCGCCGGCAATACCGCACGGCTGCAGGACCAGATGGTGCCTGCGAGCTTTGGCAACTGAGTTCGCCTACCGGGTTCGGAAACTGAGGAGATAGACATGATCCGGGCTTTCGTGGTGATCGCCAGCATTCAGTTAGTCATACTGATGAATGGATGCTCGGACAGTCCACCCAAACCTGTTCTGCCGGATGGCTCGCACCGGGTTCCGGTGAACCGCGTTGCACCCGTCTCACCCTCGGACGGAGGCGCTCATGAGCAGTGACCACGATTATCGGCGGGCGCTCGATTTCGAGGTGTCGGTCACACATCTGCAGGAGCGCTCGGAGCGCCGCGCATGGTACGTGGCCGCGGCTTGCGTGGTGGTGGCCATCCTGTGTGCGGTGGCGCTGGCCGTGATGGTCCCGTTTTACCGTGTCGTGCCGTTGCCGATCGAGGTCGATCGTCTGACCGGTGAGGCACAGGTGATCGACGTGCTCGACGCGAAGCAGGTGCCGATGCGCGAGGTCGAGGACAAGCACTGGGTCGAAGTGTATGTGCGCTCGCGCGAGCGTTACGACTGGGGTCTGCTGCAGATGGACTATGACCGCGTGCTCGACATGAGCGACGACCGGGTTGCGCGGGACTACCGGGCGATCTACGGGGGGCAGGACGCGCTGGACCGGCGGCTCGGAGCCAGCACACAGCGTCGCGTGCGCATCCTTTCGACCACACTCGTGCCGGATGAGCCGGGGCACGCCGTCGTGCATATCGAGCAGACGACGTGGAAGAACGGGATCGATGACGCGCAGCCGCAGCGCTTCGTCATCACGCTGGCCTTCACCTATCGGCCCACCGTCTTCGCGCGGGAGCGCACGGCGATCGAAAACCCGTTTGGCTTCAAGGTGACGGCATACAGCCGCGATCCCGAATACACGCCTGCGGCTGCCTCGCCGGCGCGACAGCCCGCCAGGGGAGGTACGTCATGAAACCGGTCATCTGCCTGAGAACTGTCGCGCTGGCCGTCGCACTGGCCGTCGGGCTCGCAGCGGTATGCAGCGCAGCGCGCGCCTACGATGTACCTGGCTGGTCGGGCGACTCGCGCGTGCGACAGGTCGCGTACCGGCAGGACGAGGTGGTGCGGGTCATCGCGCAGCGCGGCTTTGCCACACACATCGCGCTCGATCCCACCGAGCGCATTCTCGTCGTGGCCCCGGGTGACCGGGATGGATGGCAGGTGCTCGCCAACCGGGGCGACCACGATGTCTATCTCAAGCCGGAGCTTGCAGCGCACGACACGAACCTCGAAATCCGCACGGACCGGCACAGCTACAGCTTCGACCTCGTGGTCCTGCCGCTGAAGGCCCGCTTCGGCAACGACGACGAGATGTATCGCATCACGTTCGTCTATCCCGATGAAGAGGCAGCAAGGACGAAAGCTGCCGATGCTGCTGCTCTTGTGCGCGCGCGCCTCGCGCAGGCGCCGGTGGTGCGCAATACCGCCTACTCGATGCAGGTGATGCCGCATTCGGAGGACATCGCGCCGAGCGCAGCGTGGGATGACGGGCGCTTTACCTATATCCGCATTCCCAATAACCGGCGTATCCCCGCGATCTTCCGCGTGGCCGATGGCGACCGCGAGAGCGTCGTTGACCGGCATATGGAAGACGACGTCATCGTTGTGCACGAGGTAGCCCGACGTTTCGTGCTGCGTCTTGGCGATGAAGTGGTTGGCCTTTGGAACGACGCGTTCGACGTGGACGGCGTACCACCCGAGAATGGCACGACGGCGACGGGTGTAAAGCGTGTCCTGCGGAGCGGCGGCCATGAATGAGGAATCGCCACGCAATGTGATTGCGCCCTGGGGTGTAGACGAGGGCGACCCCGCAAAGGTTACGCAAACTACAAACGGTGACCCTGGGAGACAGCCCGCCGATCGCGGCATGCCGGAACTGGGGCAGCAGGGGGGGCGGCCGCGGGCATGGTGGTTCGCGCCGCTGCTGGTTGTCGCGGCCGTGGTCGGTGCAGCAGTCTGGACGATCCACGGGTTTCTTGAGCGGCACGAAGCGGCCGAGAAGGCGAGGCGCGATGCCGTGCAGGAACAGCCGTCCCAGGGGCGCGTGTTCGGCGATGGGCCCACCGCGGCGTCATCGGCGACGGGTGTGGCAAGCGCAGCCGTGGCAGCCGGTGCGGCTGCGTCCGTCGCCGTTGCCGCCGCGCCGCGCCAGGTGCCTGTGCATACCGCACCGGTTCGCAGCTACTACGATGCGCCGCTGCTCGCGACAGGCGGTAACGGTGCTGCCGGTGGCGAGCCTGATACGGCTGCATCAATCTCCGCAGCTTCTTCCGGCATGCAACCGAACGTGACGGTTGCGTCCGGCAGCCAGTCACAGGGTAGCAGCCCGCTTGCCCAGGCGCTCACGCCGACCGTGACGCCAATGGTGCGCGCGGGGTTTCTGGGCAACCGCAGCCTCATTCTCGCAGAAGGCGCCAAGATCGACTGCGCGGGTGACACCGCTTTCGATTCGACCCAGGCCGGTATCTCGAGCTGCACGGTGACGAAAAACGTGTATTCGGATGACGGCCATGTCGTGCTGATCGAACGCGGTTCGCAGATCAACAGCGAATACCGCTCGAACCTGGCACCCGGCCAGAAGCGCGTGTTCATCCTGTCAGCGCGAATCAGGACGCCCGAAGGCGTGACGGTCGAGATCGATTCGCCAGCCGCGGATGCGCTCGGACGCATGGGCGTGGGCGGGTACGTGAACAACCACTGGGGCGAGCGCATCGGTGCCGCCATGCTGCTCGGCCTGACGCAGGATGCGATCGGCTATCTCGCCACACGAGGCGGCAACGGCAACGGTTCGGTCGTCTTCGAAAACACACAGCAGCAGGGCAATGACATGGCCTCGCGCGTGCTGGACAGCACAATCAACATCCCGCCCACGCTCTCGCAGAACCAGGGTGCGGAGTTCACGATTGTCGTCGCGCGGGACCTGGACTTCAGTCCGGTCTACGCGCTCGAGCCGGAGGGCACGCGATGAACTCCCCGGTCCATGCCCTGGGCGAAGCCCCGGTCCTGGCAGATACCCTACTGCCGAGGCTGGCAGAGGACGCGTCGGTGCGCGAGCTGATGCGGCCGTTCGCGGGCCTCCTCGATGACCCGGCCGTCACGGAGCTGGTGATCAACCGCCCGCAACGTGTGCTGACGGAGACGCACCTCGGATGGCACGCGCATGACTGCGCGGAGCTCGACTTCGAGCGTCTGATGTCGTTTGCGGTCGCGATCGCGACGCTCACGAACCAGGAAGTCTCAGCGCTGCATCCGGTGCTCTCCGCGCTGCTGCCGGGTGATGCGCGCATCCAGATCGTGATCCCGCCGGTGGTGCCTGCACGTACCGTGTCGGTGACGATCCGCCGCCCGTCCTCGCGCGAGAAGACGCTCAATGCGTACGAAAGCGAAGGCCTGTTCGCCCGGACAACGTGGCACCGTCCGGCCGGACTCGATGAGGCAATGCCTGCGTTGCGTGAGCTCGATCGCGAGCTCGTCAGGTACCTCGAAGCGCGCGAATTTCCGGCGTTCTTCGAACTGGCAGTGCGCGGCCGGCTGAACCTCGCAATTGTGGGCAACACGGGTTCGGGCAAGACGAGTTTCATGAAGGTGCTGTGCCGGTACATCCCGGATACCGAGCGCATCGTGACGATCGAGGATGTGCGCGAGCTCTTCATCCGTCACATCGAGAACTGCGTTCACCTGATCTACAGCAAGGGCGGTCACGCTCAGGCGCGCGTGATGCCTGCGGACCTGATCGCCAGCACGATGCGCATGCGCCCAGACCGCGTTCTGCTCGCCGAACTTCGGGGCAGCGAGGCGTACGACTTCCTGAAGTTACTGACGACGGGGCACTCGGGTTCCATCACGAGCTATCACGCGTCGAGCGCCGCGGTGGCCATCGACCGGTTCGCGCTGATGGCGAAGGAACATCCGGAAGCGGCGACGTGGGACGCCGCGGCACTGCGCCGGCTGCTCTTCATGACCATCGATGGGGTGGCGCACATGGAAGCCAGTGCAATTTTCGATGGATCAGGCGAGCAGACCGGCCGGCACTGGTCGATGACGGAAGTCCGGTTCGATCCGCTGCACCGCCATCAGGTGGATTTTCAGTGAAAGGAGGGCAAGCCATGGACGTCGGAAAGGCAACCGGAACGGCACGGTCAACCATCGTGTATCACGTAGTGCGCGCGCTGGTGATGATGGCGATTGTGGCTGCGGCTGCTGGTGGTCTGGTACTCGCTCTATGGCTCGCATCTTTTTTCTTCGTCGCGAGCCAGCATCTCAATCCGCTTCATGCGGGTTTGCATGCCTGGGTCGATGCAGCGCTGGCTTGGTACGACGGACGTTTGCCAAAGCAGGGGCGCGCGAAGCTCGCCGGTGCGGCGCTGTTTGGCCTTGTGCTCGCGTTTGGCGCGCCCGCGTCTGGCGTGTATGCGCTTCTGGACCGTTCCAGTCGTCGGCGTCTGCATGGCAGCGCGCGGTTTGCCAACGAGGCGGACATCCGCCGGGCAGGGCTGCTATGAGCGCGGCAGCGATTTCAGACGCTTATAGCGGGCCGGCGCTGGTCGTTGGCGTGTGGCGTGGCCGCTACCTGAGGTTCGCTGGACAGCAGTTCGTGCTGCTCGCGGCACCGGCGCGTTCGGGCAAGGGCGTGGGTATCGTCGTGCCCAACCTGTTGAGCTATCCGGATTCGGTCGTCGTGCTCGACATCAAGCAGGAGAACTTCAATCTCACGGCGGGCTTCCGGCGCGCGCATGGCCATGAGGTCTATCTGTTCAATCCGTTTGCAGAGGACGGGCGTACGCACCGGTATAACCCACTGTCAGCGATCTCGGACGGGGTATTGCGCGCCGGCGAAATTCTCGCTATCGGATACGCGCTATATCCGGTCGGCGGTCACGATGACTTCTGGAAGGACCAGGCTCGCAACCTCTTTCTCGGCATCGTATTGCTGCTGTGCGAATGGCACGATGCGCGCCGGGCCGGCAACACCGACGTGCCCGATTATCCGGTGACGATGGGAGAAGTGTTGCGGCAGTCGTCGGGCAACGGCGTGCCGGTCAAGGCGTACCTGCAGCAGGCCCTGGTGCAGAACCGGCGGCTGCTCAGTGGGGCGTGTACGGACGCGCTGAACCGCTTTCTTGCGAACGATGACAAGGTCCTCGCAAGCATTCTGGCGACGTTCAATGCGCCGCTCACGATCTGGGCCAATCCGGTCGTTGACGCCGCAACAAGTGCGAATGACTTCGATTTGCGTGACGTACGCAGGCGGCGCATGTCGGTCTATGTCGGCATCACGCCGGACCACCTGAGCGAGGCTGCCTTGCTTGTCAACCTCGTGTTCTCGCAACTCGTCAATCTGAACACACGTCAGCTTCCCCACGACAGCCCCGAGCTGAAGGTGCAGTGCCTCCTGCTGATGGACGAATTCACTTCAGTGGGCAAGATCCACATCATTGCCCGCGCAGTCGCCTACATGGCGGGATACAACCTGCGGCTGCTTTCGATCGTGCAGTCGGTGTCGCAGCTCGAGTCGGTCTATGGTCGAGCGGACGCGAGGACCTTCGTCACGAATCACGCGATGCAGATCATCTACGCGCCACGTGAGCAGAAGGATGCGAACGAATACTCGGAGATGCTCGGCACCTTCACGGACCGCTCGCGCAGTGTGAGCCGCTCGAATGCGATTTTCGGCGGGCGGAGCGGCTCGAGCGAGAGCTTCTCCGAACAGCGCCGTGCGTTGCTGCTGCCGCAGGAGCTGAAGGAACTCGGGCGCGAGAAGGAAATCATCCTGCTCGAAAACACGAAGCCGATCCTGGCTGAACGGATCTGTTACTGGCGCGACCCGGTCTTTACCACCCGACTGCGCGCGGCGCTTCGGATTCCGGCCATGGACCTCGTGCGTTTCGTGGCCCAGGTGGAGCGCCGCGTGAGGGACGTGCAACCGGACGACGTGGATGAGGCCGGCGTGATGCGCCTTCCCCCGGAGTATCTGGAAGTGCTCCAGGCCTGGGACCCGCGCGACCTGCCACGCCATCTCAACGATGTGAGCGACGACGAGGCTGCCGCCTACGTCGAGCGACATTTCACGCTGCTTGGGGTGCCGGTTGCGCAGGTTGCCGTGGCAGCGCGCCGGCTGTCGCCGTCAGACCTCGACGTGGCCGAATTGCGCCCCACTGATGGGGCGCCGAGGCGCAGGTCTGCGCGCACGGCGGGCGCGCCTCGCCCCCAGCGCGGGCAAACTGCATCGCGCGCTGGCGTCACTTCGAGCGTCGTGCCGCATCACGGAGAACGCCGATGAATACCCGCTACCTGAATGAAGAGGAACGTGCGCGCGCGGCGCTGGCCATGATACCTGCCGGGGACTATGGGACGTGGGTCGATATGGCGTTCGCGCTCAAGCAGGGATTCGGTGAGGCGGGGTTCGATATCTGGGACGCGTGGAGCCGTACCGCCCACAACTACAGTGAGCGCGCGGCGCGGGTGACGTGGCGCTCGGCTGGTGAGTCGGGCGGCAAGACGCTCGCGTCGCTCTTCTGGCTCGCGCAGCAGCATGGTTTCGATGTCAGGGCGTCCCGTACCGCGATGGACCCGGCGGACCGACCGCACGTGTCAGCAGCCCGCCCGGCAGTTGACCCGTCACGACTCGAGGCCCGTATGCGCGCGCGACAGGCGACGGCCGCGCGGGAGGCGCTCTCCATCTGGAAGTGGGCGAGGCCGGTGGGTCCCGGCCATCCCTATCTCGAACGCAAGCAGGTCAGGGCGGTGCCCACGCTGCGCGAACTTGAAGCCGAGGAGTTGCACGCGTTGCTCGGTTACGCTCCGCGAAGTGTCGAAGAGCCGCTGACGGGACGTGTGCTGGTGGTACCGGTCTGCATCGGCGAGACGCTGTCGACACTGGAACTGATCGATGCCGAAGGGCGCAAGTCTGCGCTGGCGGGCGGTGCGAAGTCAGGCGGCTACTGGGTCGTTGAGCCGGGCCAGTTTCGCGAGGGCGCAGTCACGCCCATCCTGATCGCTGAAGGGGTGGCAACGGCACTGGCGGTGTGTCAGGCGACCGGCTGGTTCAGCGTCGCCGCCCTGTCGAGCGGCAATCTTCGGCTGGCGGCAGCCATGTGGCGCGGCCGCTACCCGCAAGCGCCGATCGCGGTGCTGGCCGATCTTGGTGGCGGGTATGAGCATGCGAGGCAGGCCGCGTGTGGGACGTCGTCGTTGCTGGCGGCGCCGCGCTTTGCGCCGGGGGCACGCATCGATAACGGGATCCCGACTGACTTCGATGACATGGCCGTGCTGTCGGGATCGCGAGCCGTTGGTGAGCTTTTACGGGAGTCGATCTACGAGGCGGCGGGGCGGGATGTCGTGGATGCGCAAGGCGACGGGAAGATGGCGGGTGTGGACGGATCGGTCGATGCACTGAAGGAGGTTGAGGTGGGCAATGTGAAAGAGAAACTCGTGGGCGACGCGCAGGCACCGGGCCGGCGTCGTATCTCGCGCCGGCGCTCCAGCAGCCCGGACGCATCGGAAGCGGTGTCGCAGGGAAATCCGGCAGCGGCAGCCGTTCAGGAGCAGCCACAGCCGCCGGAGCAGGTTCGGCGTGAGGACGAAACGCAGAAGGCGGACGCACCGGCGGCGCGTGAAGTCGAGGCACCAGCGCGCCGTCAGGCGGGTGAGCCGTTGTATGGACTCGACGAGGTGCCGGGCGAGATCAAGGCCCTGGCCCAGCATCGCTTCGGCGCGCAGATCCGCATGGCGACGCCTCGCGGGAACGGCGGTCCGTACCGTGGCGAGGTGTTCAACACCGAGCACTACCTGATCCAGGAGGTGTCGACGCGCAGCGTGGTATTCCACGCGAAGGCGAACGTCGAGTTCGTCTCGGACCGGCTACGGTGGATGGACGAGAACCAGCGCCTCAACGGTGCGGAGGTCCAGGTCGGGTACGACGGCAGTCGCGCGAAGGTGTATCCGTGGGACCGTGCGCGCGATCTGCTCGAGCGCACGGTTGCGTCGCTCAAGAAGTCGGCACGCGAAGTGGGTTTCGGCAACGAACTCGACGCGACACTCGACCAGTTGCAGGGCGTGTCATGGACGCGTGTCAGGCAAGCGCGGGCGGCTGCTCTCGCGCAGTCGAAGGAGCGCGCCGGCGGAGAACAGGGCGAAAGGCAGCAACGCTGATTGAACCTGACGCTGTATCAGACAGCGAGCACAGGGAGGTCCATGATGGATGAAACCGCAACCCCTACCTCCGCCGGCACGCCAGCCGATGATCCGGTTGTCAACATGATCGAGCCGGACCCGCCGCCTCTGCCGGATCCACAGGGCGGCGCCGCTGGCGCGGATCGTTTCGACCCGACGGCAGCAGACGCATTGGCCGCACGCCAGCGCCGCGGGTTCGATGCAGCGCGGGAGCGGCTGCGCAATCAGGCGATCCAGGCGGACATGCCGCAGCAGGCTGTGGCACAGCAACCCGCATCGCAGCAGGCGACGACCCTGCGGTGGCTGCCGCTGGCCAATCCACCGGAGGTCGTGCGAAAGCGGTACCTGCGCGCCGGCAACCAGTATTTCCTGAAGGATGCGCCGCATCAGCTTGCGTTCGAGGATATCGGCCCGTACCTGGTGACGCAACATAACCGCCCCGACGTCGTCGAGTCGATGGTGGATATGGTTCGCGCCAAGTCGTGGGCTCGCGTGCGGGTGTCGGGCCATGAGCAGTTCCGGCGGGAGGTGTGGGTCCAGGCAATGCTGCTGGGCATCGAGGTGACCGGGTACGAGCCGAAGGCAGTCGATCTGGCCTGCCTGGCCGAGGGCCGTCGCGCCCGGATGACGAACCGCGTCGATGTGATGGAGACGACTGCAGCGATGGGGGGGGCTGCTGAGCTCACGAAGGCATCCGCGGCGGCGCCTCGCCCTGCGCAAACTCCGACGGCGCAAACGGCGAAGTCCGACGCTTCCCCGCAGCCTGAGATGGCTTCGGCGCCGCTGCCACCTGCTCTCGCCTCTGAACCGGCGCCACGCGTTGCAGCGTCCGGGAGCCAGGAACGGCAGCGCTACGCCGGCGAGCTGGTTGAGCACGGCGGGGCGCCGTACCAGCACAACCCCGCGCGCAGTGACTCGTATTACGTCGTTTATCGCGAAGCGGGCGGTGCGGAACACGTCGTGTGGGGTGTGGATCTCGGAAGGGCTGTCGCGGAGTCCGGCGCGCTCGCCGGACAGCAGGTCACGCTTGAAAATCTTGGCCGGCGCCTTGTGAGCGTGACGGTGCCCGTTATCGATGCAAGGGGAAACATGACCGGTGAAGAGGCAAAGGACGTCTATCGCAACATCTGGCGCGTCGATGTGGTGGGGCAGGAGCGCATGCACGCTCGCCCCAGGTCGGCGGCGGAAAAGAGTGAGCCTGGATGGGGGGAGGCCGCGGAGCCGGTCGAATCGGAACCCGTACACGCCGCGCCCAGGCGCAAGCCTCCCCGCGCTCGCCCTGAGGAGCGCGCCGTGCAGATGGCGGTGCTGACGGCTGCGATGCGCCAGCATGGCCTGAGCGAGCGATCCATCGCGCGGGTGCAGCAGCATGCGCGCCGGCTGCTGGACGCCTTCGTGGCCGAGGGTGTCATCGTGCCGACGCCGCGCGTGTTCGATCCACAAGCGCCTTCCACACGAAACCGTCGTACCCGTGCGGTGGCGGAGCGCGTTGCGGGCCGCGAGGTTGAACGTGCCCGGGAAGAACCCGCGTCGCCTTCGCTGTAGGAGCGCGCACATGACCACGCGGGCGCGACTGTGTGTGGATCTCGGGCCGGTGAAGCTACGCTGGGAGGCGTGGTGCGCCCGTCATGGCGTCGCAGCTGCCGATGGCGTGCGGCTGCTGGTCCATGATCTGCTGAACCAGGATGAGCCGCAAGGCACAGCGTCCAGGCATGAACAACACCATCTTGTGGTCAGCGGCCATCGCGAACGCCTCGAAATCCGGCTCACGCAGGCCGAACTCGAAGCGGCCAGACAGCGTGCGTGGGCGGCTGGGCTGAACGTCAACCGCTGGGTGGTTGCCGTGGTCCGCTCGCAGCTCGTGCATGAGCCGCAGCTGGGCGAGCGCGAGATGCGGCTGCTTGCGGATTCGAACCAGCAACTGGCGACCATTGTGACGCTGCTGGGCCGGTTGCAGGCGCACGACGATGCGTATAACGCGACGCGCATGCTAGACGGAGTCCGTGCCGTGATTGAAACGCACCTGCGCGCAGTCACGCAGGTGCTGCGCGCCAACCTCGATCGCTGGAGCCGATAGCATGCCGTTCCCAAAGACCTGGGTTGACCAGATGCTGCTGGACTGGGGAGACCGGCTCTTTCACGAACCGCTACGGCATGTGCGCGCGCCGCGTATGTCGCGCGGTGAGCTTGGGCGGGACGTGCGACGCATGCGCGAGAAACTTGCACGCACGCTCAGGCGGACCCCTGAAGTGATGGTCAAGATCACGAACAAGGCGTCGGGCGCGCAGGGCATGGGCGCGGTGCGCCGTCATCTGCGCTACATCTCGCGCAACGGGAAGGTGGAACTCGAGGACCAGGACGGGATGATCGTACTCGGTCGCGAAGCGCTGCGCGATCTCACGCACGCCTGGCAGCTGGGTGGCTGGGGTATTCCGGAGGAAAGCCGCAGGCGTGAGGTATTCAATGTGCTGCTCTCGATGCCACCAGGCACGAACAGACAGGCGGTGCGCGACGCCGCGCGTGCGTTCGCCGCTGGGGAATTCGGCGACGGCAGACGGTATGTCTTCGCCGCGCACGACGACGAAGCGCACCCGCACGTGCATCTGAGTGTGCAGGTCCGCGGGCCGGATGGCAGGCGGCTCAACCCGCGCAAGCAGGATCTGCAACGCTGGCGCGAACGGTTTGCGGGGCAACTGCGCGAGCACGGGGTAGAGGCCAATGCCACGCCGCGGCGTGTTCGTGGCGAAACCCGACGCTATCCGAAGCAGGCAGTTGTACAAATGACGGCGCGCGGAGAAACGCCGCGGTACTGGCGACAGGAGCTGGACGAGCCAACCCGCCTTGCCTCGTGGCATGCCCACGCCGGGACGTTCGAAGCATGGCGAGGTATCGCTCACGCGGTGGCTGGCTCACCGAGCCCCGATGATCGGAGCCTGGCGGATGTGATCACCGATTTCGTGCAGACGATGCCGGTCCAGCAAGGCCGGCCCGGGCCCGGGCTGACTTACCCGGCGGAAGGTGGGCATCGTGAGCGCGGATTCCATCGCACTGAACGCGATGCGCCCCAGCGCGAACTGTTTCCAGTCGATCCGGATGCCCACGTGGAGCGGTGAGCAGAGGAGAGATGAATGGCAATGCCGATGCTTCCGTGATCAGGCGACGCGTTCAGCTCAACGTTAATTGTCTACAAGAAGCTCAAGGCGCTCTATATCGATCTGGCCGCCCGTCAGGCATTGAATCCGGATGATACTGGCCGTCCGACTTCGGTCGCCGTGCGCGTGTATCAACTCAAGGACCGCAAGATCTTCGACGCAGCCTCTTACGACGATCTGCTAAAGAACGATCGCACCGTCCTCGCGCAGGACCTGCAGGACAGCATGGCGGCCGCGCGCTGAACCCCGGGGCTTCCGCAAGCCTGACACAGGCGATGAAGGGCGATACACAATATTTGGCCGTCGTCGCGTTTTATCGCAATCCGGGTAGCGGCAACGGGTGGGAGTACGTGACCGGGAAGAAAAAGCTCGATCCGGACAAGCCGCTCAAGCTCGAACTCGTGAACCAGTTGCTGCTCGCGGCCGACGCACCTTCACAGAAGGCAACGCAGTAAACGCAGCCAGGTTACTCCTCCCCCACAGCCGAAAGCGGCGCGGCCACATGTTCGAGCGACTTGCGCTCCGCGTCCACGCCCCAGATCGCGGCCACGAGTGCAGCCGCAAGCATGAGCGCCGATCCGACCACATAGCCCGTGAACACTTCGCTGCGCTGGTGCGTATCGATCAGTCGTCCGAAGAACGCCGGGCCGATGATGCCGCCCAGTGCAGTGCCGAACGCATAGAACACGGCGATGGCGAGCGCCCGAATCTCCAGCGGGAATGACTCGCTCACAGTCAGATAGGCAGAACTCGCGGCGGCCGAGGCGAAAAAGAAAATCACCATCCACGCGCCGGTTTGCATCGTCGCCGTGAGCATGCCCTGTTCGAACAGCCAGCCGCTCACCGTGAGCAGCACGCCCGAGAGCGCATAGGTCGCGGCGATCATCGTGCGCCGGCCAATCACGTCGAAGAGCCGCCCCAGCACGATCGGCCCGAGGAAGTTGCCGAGCGCGAACGGCAGCAGATAGAGGCCCACGTCGCCGCCCGGCACGTGATAGAACTCGGTGAGCACGAGCGCGTAGGTAAAGAAAATCGCGTTGTAGAAGAAGGCCTGTGCCGTCATGAGCGAAAGACCCACCAGCGCGCGACGGCGGTGGCGCACGAATATGGCATGAAACACCGCGCTCAGCGGCGTATGGCTGCGCGCATGCAGACGCAGCGGGTCATCAGGCGGGTCTTCCAGGGTATGGCCCGCATCGCGAAAGCGCGTTTCGATGCCCTCGACGATGCGCTTCGCCTCGTCGTGCTCGCCGTGCGTGAGCAGCCATCGCGGGCTTTCCGGAATCCAGCGGCGCATGGGCAAGATCATGAGCGCGAGTAGCGCGCCGATGAAAAAGCACGCGCGCCAGCCCCAGTCGGCGGGCAGCAGGTGCGGGTCGAGCAGCACGAGCGAGCCCGCCGCGCCGATGGCCGCGCCCACCCAGAACGTGCCGTTGATGCTGAGGTCGGTCCAGCCGCGCACGCGCGCGGGCGTGAACTCCTGGATCGTCGAATTGATGGCCGCGTACTCGCCGCCGATGCCCGCACCCGTGATCGCACGAAACGCCACGAAGCTCGCGAAGCTCCACGAGAACGCCGTCGCGGCGGTGGCCAGCAGATACACGGCGAGCGTGATGAAGAAGAGCTTGCGGCGGCCCAGCCGGTCCGTGAGCCAGCCGAAGCCGAGCGCGCCGCACACCGCGCCCGCGATATACGCGCTGCCGGCCAGACCCACCTGCGCGTTGTCGAGATGCAGCACCGGGCTCGTTTTTAACGCACTCGCTACCGCACCGGCCAGCGTGACTTCGAGACCGTCGAGTAGCCAGGTGACGCCCAGCGCCACGACGATGAGCACGTGAAAGCGCCCCCACGGCAAGCGATCGAGGCGCGCGGGCAGCGTGGTTTCGATGATGGGAGGCTTGTCAGTCGTCCCGGTCGTGTTGGGAGGGTTCATCGGGTAGGGCGGCTAAGGCACGCGATGCGTTGTAGCATGCGCCGTTCCCGAAATGCGGGCGACGTGTCACCTGCTCATACAAAAGCGGGTGACGTATGCACAGGTGAGCCGTGATAAAACCAGCTACATGGTCCGTTTAATGACTTTCGACTCGACGGTTAAATCAGATAGGCGGATTTAGAAACCGCGCCGAACCGTAACCGTTGCGCCTGTGCTATGCGAATGAAGAATGGCGACGCGTGCGGTGGCGGAGAACACCCACTCGTCGACGGTCAGCGAGAGCCTGCGCTGAGGCTGCGCGCCGATGTTCAGCGTGCTGTCCGGCACCTGCAGAATCGAGATTTGCGGCGCTGTGGAAGGGCCCATCTGCAGATACTCGGCAGTTGTCCGTGCAGCCTGCTGCTGCGTACCGTAACGGCTCCCCGGCACCGACTTTACGAAGTCGTAATGGTATTGTTCCTGTGTCGCCGGCGCGCTATAAAAACTTTCGACTTGCGCATAAAAAGGCTTTGACTGATTCGCCTGATATTCCATTTCGTACCGATGGAGGTACGCCTGGGGTTCCGGTGGCAGCGCTGGAACCACTTCCATCGGCATGGACGGGATATTGGCGACCGTCATGGTTTCGGGAATGTTCACACCGGTGCTCTGAGCGAATGCATAACCGCTCAGCATAAAAAAGGCTGCACCGACAATCTTTTCGTTCAGGCACGTCATGAGCATGCCTCCAATGACGAACTCGAAACATCAAAGTGTCGAACGTTCCTGCCGAACAGACTGCCTTTGCATCACTGCACCAATGCATTCTAGTACCTGATTTGCTTCCTGCTAGCCGAATGTGCGCGCACGCCATGCAGATGGATGCAAAGTCCACCAGAGCGCGCACGGCGTGCAGCGTCGTTGCCTAACATCGCGGACGTTATGACCGATTCGGGCTGCGCGAGTCGCACTGGCAGCGGAAGAAATTGCGCAGGGTCGTGCGCGTGCTCGATGGGCTCGCGCCAGAGGCGAGCCCATCGACACCAGCCCATTGGGGAAAATCCGGGTGCGGCCTAGATCGTGCCAAAGAGGGCGCGCGGGCGGTCCTGCAGGGTGCGCGCGAGGACCTTCAGCGCGCGCGCCAGTTGCTCCCGCGAGGTTGCACACGCGAGGTTGATGCGCACGCCGTGCTCGAGCGTTGAGCGGTCCACCGCGAACGCCGAGGCGGGCATGGTGTTCACACCGCGCGCGAGCGCGTTGGCGGCGAAGTCGTCGGAACGCCACGGCGCCGGCACGCGCAGCCAGACAAACATGCACGCCGGGTCGCTGTTGAGCAGATCGCGAGGCAGGATCTCGAGCGCGAGTTCCTGCCGTGCCTGCAGTTCCGCACGCTGCGCTTCGAGGATGAGGTGCGCGGTGCCGTCCTCGATCCAGCGCGTGGTGATGAGCGTGGTGAGCGGCGCGGGCATCCAGGCCGTCGTGCGCACGGCTTCGGCCGCGAGCGGCGCACCATGCGGCGGCGTGAGCAGATAGCCGATGCGCAGCCCCGGCGCGAGCACCTTCGAGGTGGAAGCCACGTGGAAGGTCAGCTCGGGGCACAGGCTCGCGATGGTGGGCAGGCGCTTGCGCAGCAACGGCCCGTACACGTCGTCCTCGATGATGGCGACGCGATGGCGCCGCGCGATCTCCACGAGCGCGAGGCGCCGCTCCAGGCTCATCGTGACCACGCTGGGGTTCTGCAGGTTCGGCACGGTGAAGATCGCCTTCACCGGCATGCGGCGGCATGCGTCTTCGAGCTGGTCCGGCAGGAGGCCTTCGGCGTCGCTCGGGATCCCGACCAGCTCGAACTGGAACGCGGGCGCGAGCGCCTTGAGGCCGTAGTAGGTCAGCTTGTCGGAAAGGATCACCCCTTCGTGTCCCATCAGGCTGCTCAGGACCGCATAGAGGCCGTGCTGCGCGCCGCTCGTCACGACGAGATTCTCGGGCGAGGGCGTAAAGCCGGGCGCGGCGATCCACTGCGCGCCCGCCGCGCGCGCCCATTCGGCGCCCTGCGGCGGCTGGTATTCCTGGGTTTCCGCAAAGCGCGGGTCGCGCGAGATCGATGCCATCGTGCGGGCGAGCTGCGCGAGAAATTCTCCGGTCGCCGGCCGGTTGACGGTGAGGTCCACCACGCCGCTCGCATCAGCGCCGCTCGCCTGGCTGCCGCGCTGCGCCGCGGCGCTGACAGCAGGCATGGCCCCGCCGGTGACGATCGAGCCGCGCCGCTTGCTCGCCACGATCAGCCCGCGCGCCTGCAACTCCTTGTACGCGCGCGAGACGGTGGAGACGTTGATGCCCAGTTCCACGGCCAGATCGCGCTGCGGCGGCAGGCGGCTGCCGGGTGGGTATTGACCGCTGCGCACCTGCTCCTCGAGATTGCGGGAGACCTCCAGATACGTGGCTTGACGACCTTTTGTCTGGATATCGTCATCCGATTTTGTCTGGTAATCGTCGGCTTTCATGCAAGTAGTAACTCCATACAAAACTCGATCGTCTGCCACGCTGCCTTGTTGCTGCGAGATGGGTCGCCAGCACCGTCACCGCATCCGTAATCCAATAGTACGATATCTGGCAGGAGTTTAGCTGCCTTTGCCCCGGGCTGGAAGATCATTCACCAGGGAATTTCCTGGTCTCCACACAAAGCATTTTTAATTGCACACAAAAAATTATTGTGTGAGTATGAATCCAAGGTTTTGTTCGGCTATCAGTTCGGCGCAACACGCACTGTATTACAGGAGGACAGGCTCGTGGCAACCCGGCAACCCACACCCGCTTCAAGCGCAACATCCACACCCCTTGGCCATTCGCTGCGCAAGCGGCACGTCACGATGATTTCGCTCGGCGGCATCATCGGCGCGGGGCTCTTCGTCGGCAGCAGCGCCACCATCAACGCGATGGGGCCGGCTGCCTGCCTGAGCTATCTGCTGGCGGGCATCGTCGTGCTGTTCGTCATGCGCATGCTCGGCGAGATGGCGCTCGCGCATCCGGGCGTCGGCTCGTTCACGGAGTTCACGCGCATTGGTCTCGGCGACTGGGCCGGATTCACGAACGGCTGGCTCTACTGGTACTTCTGGGTGATCGTGGTCGCCGTGGAGGCGGTGGCGGGCGCGGGCATCCTGCAGCGCTGGATTCCCGCACCGGTCTGGGTGATCGGCCTCGTGCTCCTTTCGCTCATGACGGTCGTGAACCTGCTCTCGGTGAAATCGTATGGAGAATTCGAGTACTGGTTCGCGTCGATCAAGGTCGCGGCGATCATCGTGTTCATTGTGGTGGGCGCGAGCTACCTGTTCGGGTTCAGCTCGTGGCACCAGACCGTGAACAACCTGAGCGGCGATCACGGGTTCATGCCGTTCGGCGCGATGTCGATCTTCGCGGGTGTGCCCACGGTGATCTTCGCGGTGGGTGGTGCGGAGATCGCGACCATTGCCGCGGCCGAATCCGACGATCCGGGCCGCAACGTGGCGTCGATGACGCGCTCGGTCATCCTGCGCGTCATCACGTTCTATGTCGGCTCGCTCTTCGTGATCGCGTGCATCGTGCCGTGGGCGAGCATCAAGGTGGGTTACTCGCCGTTCGTGGCCGCGCTCGAAACCATGCATATTCCGGGCGCCGCGGACATCATGAATGCAATCGTCCTGGTGGCCGTGCTGTCGGCGCTGAATTCCGGGCTCTATGTGTCGTCGCGCATCGTGTTCCGGCTCGCCGAGCGCCGCGACGCCCCGCGCGCGCTGCTCACGCTCTCGAAGAGCCGCGTGCCGCGCCTGGCCGTGCTCGCGAGCAGTATCGTCGGCTACGTGGCCATCGTCGCGGCAATCGTTTCGCCGCAGGGCGTGTTCCTCTATCTCGTCAGTGCATCGGGCGCGGTCATGCTGTTCGTGTATCTCTCCATCGCCGTTTCGCAGATCGTGATTCGCCGGCGCCTGGAGGCAACGGAGCCCGAACGGCTCACGTTCAGGATGTGGCTCTTTCCCTGGCTTTCGTGGGCCGTGGTGGCGGCCATTGCCGGCGTGCTCTGCGCGATGGGCTTCGACCGCGCGCTCTCTGGCCAGCTCATGGCGAGCCTCGCGAGCCTGGCGGTGGTGTCGGCGGCTTACCTGCTCACACGCAAGAGGACTCACGTGCAGGATTTCCGTGAGCCCGCAACCAACTGGAAGAAGTAATGGCGCAAGTGGCTGTCATCGGCGCGGGTTTCGTGGGGTTGTCGTGCGCGTACTGGCTCATGCGCGACGGGCACAGCGTGACGCTGTACGACGCGCAGGGTCCGGGCGAGGGCGCTTCCTACGGCAACGCGGGCACGTTCGCGAACTATGCGTGCATTCCCGTGAACAACCCGGACGTGTTCCGCAACATCCCGCGCTTTCTGTTCTCGTCGACGAGCCCGCTGCGCATCCGTTGGGGCGATGTACCGGGGCTCGCGCCGTGGCTCACGCGTTTTCTGCTGAGCGCCACGCCGCGCCGCTACGCGGGCAGCGTGAACGCGCTTGCGCAACTGCTCTCGCGCGCCTTCGAAGGCTACCGCGAAATGCTTGCCGTCGACACGCTCGCGGCTTTCGTGCGCGAACGCGAATGCCTCTACCTGTATTCGAGCGCGGCGTCGTTCGAGGCCGCGCAGCCGGCGCTCGAGCTGCGGCGCTCGCTCGGCGTGGCGTTCGAAACGCTCGCGCGTAGCGAGATCGCACAACTGGAGCCCGGCCTCGCGCCGCTCTTCTCTCAAGGCACGCTCTTCAAGGGCAGCTGGTTTCTGAGCGATCCGCGCGGTTTTCTGCAGGCCTTGCATGCGATGTTGACGCAGCGCGGTCTGGTGCACCGGCGCGTGGCCGTCGAAACGCTGGAGCCAGCGCCTGGCGCAGTGAAGCTGATCGATACGGCGGGCGAGGCGCATGACGCAGAACATGCCATTGTGTGCGCGGGCGCATTTTCGGGGCGCCTCGCGCGCCAATGCGGCGACGCGGTGCCGCTAGGTGTCGAGCGCGGCTATCACGTGCGCTTTCCTGGGACCGCTAACCGGATTTCGCGCCCGTGCGGCTGGGCCGAGCGCGGCTTCTACATGACGCCGATGGATGGCGGCATCCGCGCGGCGGGCACCGTCGAGCTGGCGGCCAACGGCGCGGGCAAGAACGCGGACCTGCTGCGCCTGCTGACGCGCTCTGCGCAGGAGGCGCTGCCCGGACTGCCGGAGCCGGACAGCGACTGGCTCGGCTTCAGGCCGAGCCTGCCCGACGCGCTGCCCGTGGTGGGCGCGTCTAGCCGCTCGCCGCGCGTGATCTATGCGTTCGGGCACCAGCATCTGGGCGTGACGCTCGGCGGCGTGACGGGCAGCGTGGTCGCCGATCTCGTTGCGCAACGTGCGCCTCCCCTCGATCTCGCCCCTTATAGTCCGCGCCGTTTTTAACCCCTGTTTCCAGCCACTTTCCAGCCAACAGCCACGTAACACCTAACGCAACAGTCTCCCAGCGAGGATGAGCATCATGAACCGCCGCACTCTCGTACTAACGATGGCCCTCGGGCTGATGGGCTTGCACGGCCCCGCGCAGGCGGCCGACCCCGAGGTTGTGAAGATCGGTTTCGCGGGGCCGCTCACCGGCCCGGTGGCGCGCGTCGGCAAGGACTTGCAGTACGGCGCGCAGCTCGCGATCGACGAGGAGAACGCCAAACACCCGGTCATTGCCGGCAAGCCGGTGAAGTACGTGCTCGACGTGCAGGACGACCAGGCCGATCCGCACGTGGCCGTGCAGGTGGCGCAAAAGCTGGTGGACGACGGCGTGGTCGGGGTGATCGGCCACTACAACTCGGGCTGCAGCATTCCCGCTTCGACGGTTTATCACAACGCGAACGTCGCGATGATCACGCCGGGCTCCACCAACCCGGCGCTGACCCAGCAGGGCTACGCGAACGTGTTTCGCACCATGGGCAACGACGGCATAGGCGGCGTGATCGCCGGCAAGTTCGCGGTGGAGCAGTTGAAGGCGAAGCGCATCGGCATCATCGACGACCGCACGGCCTTCGGCCAGGGGCTCGCCGATGCGTTCGAGAAAGGCGCGAAGGAGGCCAACGGCAATATCGTCGACCGCGAGTTCACCAACGACAAGGCCGTCGATTTTCGCGCCATTCTCACTTCGCTCAAGCAGAAGAACGTCGACGTGATTTTCTTTGGCGGCCTCGACGAACAGGGCGCGATGCTCGCCAAGCAGATGCGCACGCTCGGCATGCCGGCGCGCCTCTTTGGCGCGGGCGCACTGAAGAGCAATGCCTTCCTGCAGATCGCGGGCCCGGCGGGCGAGGGCACGCAGGACCTCGAACCGGGACCGGCGCTCGACAAGCTGCCTTCCGCGCAGGCGTTCGCCAAGCGCTACAAGGCGCGCTTCAATCAGGATGTCGAACTGTATGCGCCGTTCGCCTATGACGCCGCGCTCGCCATGCTCAAGGCGATTCGCGACGCCGATTCGCTCGACCGCGCGAAGATCGTCGCGAGCTTCCCGAAGGTGACGGTGGTGGGCGTGACGGGCAATATCGCGTTCGATCCGCACGGCGACCTCATCAAGCCGCCTTATACGCTCTTCGAGGTGCAGCAGGGCCAGTGGAAGAGCCTCAAGACGCTCGGGGGCAATGGCGTGTGAAGGGCGCGCGGGGCGGGGCCTTTCACCGCGCGACCAGCAGCTCGAACAGCGTGTGGAAATCGACCGGCTTCGTGAGATGCGAGTCGATACCGCTCATGCGCGAGCGCAGCCGGTCGGCGTGCTGGCCCCAACCCGTTAGCGCGATGATCTGCAGGCCGACGTAGCGCGGGCTTTGACGAATCTGCCGCGAGATTTCGTAGCCGTCCATGCCGGGCATGCCGATGTCGAGCACGACCGCATGTGGCACCGACTGCTCCAGTGCGCCGAGCGCGGCGGCGCCGTCGTAGACCACGCGAACTTGCGCGCCTTCGGCCGAGAGCACCATGGCGAGCGAATCGGCGGCGTCGCGGTTGTCGTCGACCACGAGAATGCGCTTGCCCGCGAGCGGCTTCGCGGCGCGCGCCACGCTCGCCGGGGTCTCGCGCGCTTCGGCGGGCATTTGCTGCGAGAGCGGCAAGCGCACCGTGAAGGTGCTGCCTTTGCCGGGGCCGGCGCTCGCCGCCTCGACCGTGCCGCCATGCATGCGCACGAGATGGCGCACCATGGTGAGGCCAATGCCGAGGCCGCCCTGGTTGCGGTCGGCAGGGCGGCTGATCTGCGTGAACATTTCGAATACCTGACCAATCTGCTCGGCCGACATGCCGATGCCCGTATCGCTCAGCGTGACGACGACCCACTCGCTTTCGCGCATAGCGTCGAGCCGGATCTGGCCGCCCGTGTCGGTGTAGCGCGCCGCATTGTTGAGCATGTTCGCGAAGACCTGCGTGAGCCGCACGCGGTCGGCGTCGAGAACGAGCGGCGTGTCGGGCAGCGTGATGCTCAGTTCATGGTGCGCCTGATCGATCGCGGGACGGCTCGTTTCGATAGCATTCTCGATGATTTCCGCGAGCGCCACGGGCGCCTTCACGAGGCCGATCTTGCCGCGCGTGATGCGCGACACTTCCATCAGGTCGTCGATCAGCCGCACCATGTGATGCACCTGGCGATCGAGCATGTCGAGTATCGGCGCAGAGTCCGCGGGAAACGCACTGCGCCGGATGAGGTGCAGCGCATTGGAAATGGGCGCGAGCGGATTGCGCAGTTCGTGCGCGAGCGTCGCGAGGAATTCGTCCTTGCGCCGGTCGGCTTCCTTGAGCGCGTCTTCGGCGTTCACGGCTTCGGTCACGTCGATCGAGACACACACGTGGCCGCGAAACTCGCCGCTCGCGGAAAACCACGGCGCACAGCAGGTTTCGAACCAGTGCCAGCCTGCGTCCTTGATTTTCACGCGCAGCCGGCTCTGGAACGCGCAATGGTTGTGCTGCGCGGTCTGTACGCGCGAAAGAAAGCTGGGCAGGTCACGCGGATGCACGATGGTGTGCCAGCCGGTTTCGAGCAGTTGTTCTGGCGTGAGGCCGATCGCCGTGAGATAACGCTGGTTCAGATAGACCGTGTTGCCCTGCGTGTCGATTTGCCAGATCAGCGCGGGCGACGCTTCGGCTAGCGCGCGAAAGCGCGCCTCGCTCTCGCGCAGGGCTTCCTGGGCGCTGCGGCGGTCGTCCACGTCGATATTCATGCCCACCCACTTGCGCACCGTGCCGTCCGGATTCCAGATCGGCGCGGCGCGCACGTTGGTCCAGCGCCAGCCGCCCGTGGCGACGTGCAAGCGGAATTCCGCGTTCACCACACGCTGCGCCGCAATCGCGTCCTTCCATTGGCTCAACGCGTAGGCGCGGTCGTCGGGATGAACGGCGTTGGCCCAGCCTTCGCCGAGCCATTCTTCGCCGGGCTGGCCGGTGTATTCCGACCAGCCCGGCGAGACCGACTCGGCCTGGCCTTGGGCATCGGCTTCCCACACCGCCTGCGCCAAGCCTTCCACCAATGCGCGAAAGCGCTCCTCGCTGTCCACGCATTCGGTTTCCGCGCGCTTGCGTTCCGTAATGTCCAGCGCGAATTCGGCGCACTTCGAGGCCATGCCCGTGCCCGAAAGCCGGGTGGGCGCGAAAAGGCCCCACCAGCGCGTGCCGTCCCTGCGGATCAACTGCCGCTCGTAGGGCTGGGTGCGTCCGGTGGTGGCGAGGTCGGTGACCGCGCGCGTCGTGACGCCGAGAAATTCGAGCGGCACGAGCTTGTCCCAGTGCGCCGCGGCGCGCAAATCCTCGCGGCTATAGCCGCTCATCTGCTCGAATGCGCCGTTGGCGTCGGCCATCGTGCCGTCGAGGTCGAAGAACAGCACGCCCACGGTTTCGATGGAAATGGCGGCCTGCAGGCGCGCTTCGCTCTCGCGCAGCGCGTCTTCGACCTGCTTGCGCTGCCCGGCTTCGTCGTGGAGCTTCGTGTTGATGTTCTGCAGCGTGCGCGTGCGTTCGGCCACCTGATGCGCAAGATTGCGGCCCGCGTCCTGGGCGTCGCCCAGCGCGCTCGTCAACTGATGCGCGGCGCTCGCGCACGAGGCGAGGCCTTGCAGCAGGCGCGCGTCCTCGGCGTCGAAATGTCTTTCCTCGCCGTGCGTCACGGCCCAGACCGTTCCGACCACTGTGCCGTTGACGCGCCAGGGCACGTGCAACGCTTCGCGGATGGGCGGATCGATCGCGCGGTACGAAGCAAAGCAGCGTGCAGGGCGATCGAACAGAAGCATGGTATTGCGCCCCTCGGTCACGCCGCTCGCGCAGTCGTCGCCGGGAAGCGTGCGGTCCACTTCTCCGGCCAGTTCGCCGGCCACCGCGCCCCAGCGGAACCGGGCCCTGGGGCCGTCGCGCTCGGGCACGCTCACGCCGGCCGACTCGGCGCGGCACAGCGTGAGGGCGAGCCGCGCGAGCATAGGCAGTACACCTGAGGGATTGCTCGCCATTTCCTGCGTGAGCGCAGCAAGCGCACGGTTCTCGCCCTGATAGTCGGGCAGTCGGTTCGGGCGGTCCACCAGAGCCTCGGTGATCAGCGTTTCCTCGACCGTGAGCGCAGGTGCGCTGTTCTCTTGCATGCTGCCTCCGCGTTAGTCGTCCACCGCGCCTGCATTCGCATCCTTGCTGCAAGATGCGAACGCCGGCGGCGCCCATTGTGTTCGCCGGTGCGCATCGCGTATTCCCGTAGATGAAAACCGCGAGAGGCCAGTGCGTTTTGTTGTGGCCCTTTGAACGCCGCGTACGGCGGGGTGGGCCGCAAAGCGCGGTGGGCATTGCGTTTGCTGGAAAGCCGCACGATGCGAAAGACGAGGAGGGTGCGATCATGCCACGCGCGATATGGAAAGGCGCCATCAGCTTCGGGCTCGTGTATGTGCCGGTCGAACTGTTCCCGGCTACGCAGAGCGAGCGTACTGGCTTCAATCTGCTCGACCGGCGCACGCTGGACCCGGTCGGCTACCAGCAGATCAACAAGCGCACGGGCAAGCCGATCCAGCACGACGACATCGTGCGCGGCTACGAGTATGAAAAAGGCGCCTACGTGGTGATGTCCGAGGAGGAGATCAAGGCCGCGAGCCCTGAATCGACGCAGACGGTCGATTTGCTCGCGTTCGTGGAGGCAGCGCAGGTCTCCTTTCTCTACCTCGACACGCCGTACTGGCTCGCCCCCGACAAGCGCGCGGGCAAGACCTATGCGCTGCTGCGCGACGCGCTCGCGGCGAGCGGCAAGATCGGCATTGCGAGCGTCGTGCTGCACAGCCGGCAGCATCTCGCGGCGCTCGTGGCGGCGGGCCCCGCGCTTGCGCTGCAAACGCTGCGGTGGGCCACCGAGGTGCGCGAGTTCGACGTGGTGAAGAGCGTGCCCAGGCGTGCAAAAGCCGCGGGCGTGAGCACGCATGAGTTGCAAATGGCGCGCAAGCTCATCGACGACATGAGCGCGGACTGGGACCCCGAAACGTATCGCGACACCTACCGCGACGCGATTCTCGAACTGGCCGGGCGCAAGGCGCGCGAAGGCAAGGCGCACGAACTCACGCACGTCGAGGCGCCCGCGCCCGAGCGGCGCGGTGCGGATATCGTCGACCTTTCCGAATTGCTCAAGCGCAGTCTCGGCAAGCGCGGCGAGAGCGGCGCGGGTGCGCCGACCGGTAAACCGGCGCCGAAGCGCGGACGGCGCGCGGCGTGATGAACGCGCGCGCGGCTCAGAGAGAGAAACAAGGGGCGAACGATGAAGCAAAAGCTCGAAGTCTACGAACAGAAACGCCGCTTCGACGAAACGCCGGAGCCGCGCGGCAGGGCCGCTCGCCACAGCGCGCGACCACGCGATGGTGAAGGGTCGTTCGTGATCCAGCGTCACGACGCGCGGCGGCTGCATTACGACTTTCGCCTCGAACTGGACGGCACGCTCAAGTCGTGGGCCATTCCCAAGGGCCCGAGCCTCGACCCAGCGGTGAAACGGCTCGCCGTGCATGTGGAGGATCATCCGCTCGAATATGGCTCGTTCGAAGGGCGCATTCCCGAAGGCAGCTATGGCGCAGGCGCGGTGGCGATCTGGGACCACGGCGTGTGGCGTCCCGAGGGTGGCTTGCGCGGCGCGCGCGAAGGCTATGCGCAAGGCAAACTCAAGTTCACGCTGGAGGGCGAGCGGCTGCACGGCGGCTGGGCGCTCGTGCGCAGCCCCATCCACGACGGCAAACAGGAGAGCTGGCTGCTCATCAAGCAGCGCGACGACGAGGCCGTGCCCGAAGACGAATTCCACGTCGTCGAGGACAAACCTGCCGCGTCGAAAGCGTCGAAGGCATCGAAAAAGCGCCCGCGGGCGGGCAACGGGGCCGCGAAGCAGGCGGCTGCGACGGCACTGGAAGGCGCGGTGCGCGCACCGCTGCCGGACACACTCGCCCCTGAACTCGCGACGCCCGCCGATGCCCCACCCCACGGCGACACCTGGCTCTACGAATTGAAATTCGACGGCTACCGCGTGCTGGCGCGCATCGACCGGCTCGCGCGCGGCAAGGGCGATGTGCGTATCTTCACTCGCACCGGCAACGACTGGACGGCGAAGTTCCCGCGCCAGGTGGAAGCGCTGCGCGCGCTGAAGGTCGAATCGGCGTGGCTGGACGGCGAGGCCGTGGTGCTCGACGCGGCCGGCGTGCCCAACTTCCAGGCGCTGCAGAACGCGTTCGACGCGGGGCGCGCCGACGACATCACGTTCTGGCTCTTCGATCTGCCCTGGCTCGACGGCGCGGACTTGCGCAACGTGGCGCTCGAGTCGCGGCGCGACAAGCTCTCGGCGCTGCTTGCCCAGAAGCCTGACGACGCGCTGCGTTTTTCGGAGGCCTTCGAAGGCGAGCCGAAGGCAATGCTCGAAGCCGCCTGCGAGGCGAATCTCGAAGGGCTCGTTGCCAAGCGGCGCGACAGCCCTTACACGTCCACGCGCAGCGCCGCGTGGCTCAAGCTGCGCTGCTCCCGGCGCCAGGAGTTCGTGATCGGCGGCTATACGGAACCGAAGGGCAGCCGCGAGGGGTTCGGCGCGCTGCTGATCGGCGTGCATGGCGACGATGGCACGCTGCAATATGCCGGCAAGGTGGGAACGGGTTTCGACGCAGCGCGGCTCGACGCGATTGCGGGCGAACTGCGTGCGCGCGAGCGCAAAACCTCGCCGTTCGCGGCGGTGCCGGCGGCCGAGCGTCGCGCGGGCGTGCACTGGGTGCGGCCCGAACTCGTGGCGGAGGTGCGCTTCAAGACCTGGACGAGCGCGGGCGTGGTGCGCCAGGCGTCGTTCGTCGGGCTGCGTACGGACAAGCCTGCGAAGGACATCGTGCGCGAAGCGCAATCGCCGCCGGTGCAAGCAGCGTCGAAACATCGGGAAAAGCAGGTCGCAGAGCAAGCTTCGACGAACGCGCCAAAGACGGCGAGCCGCACGCGCCGCGCCGGGCACGACGAAGCCGAGGTCGCCGGCGTGCGCATCACGCATCCCGAACGCGTGATCGACGCGCAAAGCGGACTGCGCAAGATCGATCTCGTCGAGTACTTCGAAGCGATTTCCGCATGGCTGCTGCCGCACGTGCAGGGGCGGCCCGTGGCCCTCGCGCGCGCGCCCAAGGGTGTGGGCGGCGAGCTTTTCTTCCAGAAGCACGCCAACGCGCTGCAGATTCCCCATGCCACGCAGCACGCCGGCCTCGATCCGGGCCATGCGCCGCTGCTCACCCTCGATTCCACCGAGGCGCTGGTCGGCGCGGCGCAGATGGACACGATCGAACTGCACACCTGGAATGCGCTCGCGGCGAGCATCGAAAAGCCCGACCGCATCGTCTTCGACCTGGACCCCGATCCCTCGCTCGCATGGGAGCGCATGCTCGAGGCCGCGCAGCTCACGCGCGAGCTGCTCGACGCGCTGGGCCTGCGGGCATGGTGCAAGACGAGCGGTGGACGGGGCCTGCACCTGGTCGTGCCGCTCACGCGCCATACCGGCTGGGCCGAGGCGAAGGACTTCGCGCGCGCGGTGGCGAGCTACATGGCGGCGACGCTGCCCGAGCGCTTCAGCGCGAAGATGGGGCCGCAAAACCGCAAGGGCCGCATTTTCGTCGACTACCTGCGCAACAACCGCGGCGCGAGCACGGCCGCGGCGTATGCGCCACGGGCGCGGCCCGGTCTCGGCGTCTCGGTGCCGGTGGATTGGGACGAACTGCACACGCTCACCGGTGGCGACCAGTGGAACGTCGCGAACGTGCGCGAGCGGCTCAAAGCATTGCGTGTCGATCCGTGGAGCGACTACGGAATGGCGCGCCAGCGCCTTACGGCTTCTATGCGGAAACAACTCGACGTGAAGTGAAAGCAGATCGTCAGATTGGCTAAATTTGTAAGGCAACAAGGCTTGACAGCGTAAGCTTGTCACACAAAAATTGCATGTCGTCCCTCAAGACGGCGCGCAAGGCGCCGTTATCGGGAAGGAGAGACAACGCCGGCGCTCGCATCGCGCCAGCGCTGCAAGGTCGGCCGCGCGTCTAGGCACCTTCAGGTTAGCCCCGGGGACAGGGATGACCGCCAGAAACGACGCGCACCGCACATAAAACTGATAAGGCCTACGAACGTTTCATGCGAATTTCCACACGACTCCTTCTTCTGGTCATCACGGCGCTGATCGGCTTGATCGCCATTGGCGGCTATGGGCTCGTCAGCCTCAAGCGGGAAATGCTCGACGAAACGCGCGGCAAGATCACGAATCTGCTGCAAATGGCGGAGCATCTCGCCACCTTCTATCACGACCAGGAAGTCGCCGGGAAATGACCCGCGAGCAGGCGCAGGCGGCCACACAGCAGGCGCTGAACCAGCTCAACTATTCCGATCGAAGCTACTTCTGGGCGCGCCTGCCCGACGGCACGACGCTGGTTCACCGCAATCTGGCGTCGATCGGCAGGGTCAATGTCGGCAAGGCGCCCGACGGGCGGCCCGACACCGATCTTTACCGCGAGATGCTCGCGCGCGAACACATCCCCGTGATGATGACGATGGCCAAACACCCCGCCACGGGCCAACTCACGGCGAAGATGAACGGCATCGTGGAGTTCGCGCCGTGGGGCTGGTGGATCGGCACGGGCTTCTTTCTCGACGATATCGACGCCACCTTCTGGCGCACCGGCCGCGTGCTGCTCGCACTCATCATCGCGGCGGTGGCGGGCATCGGCGTGCTGTCGTGGCAGATCATCCGCAATCTAGTGGGCACGCTCGGCGGCGAACCGCACTATGCGGTGGCGGTCACGCACCGTATCGCGACGGGCGACCTGACCGGCAACGTCGAGTTGCGGCCCGGCGACGAACGCAGCCTGCTGGCGTCGATTGCGCGCATGCAAACGAGCCTCGTCACCATGATCAGCGAGATCCGGTCAGGCGCGGAATCCGTGACGTCGGGCGCGGGCGAGATCGCCGCGGGCAATACGGACCTCTCGTCGCGCACCGAAGAGCAGGCCGCCTCGCTGCAGCAAACCGCGGCCAGCATGGAGCAGCTCACCTCGACGGTGCAGAACAACGAGGTCAACGCCAACCACGCTCGCCAGCTCGTTTCCACGGCCAGCACGGCGGCGGCCGATGGCGGCGCGGCGGTGGCGGCGGTGGTGGATACGATGTCGGCCATTCAGAACTCTTCGGAAAAAATGGTCGAGATCACGGGCGTGATCGAAGGCATCGCGTTCCAGACCAACATTCTTGCGCTCAACGCCGCCGTGGAGGCCGCGCGCGCGGGCGAGGAAGGGCGCGGATTCGCGGTCGTCGCCTCCGAAGTGCGTTCGCTTGCGCAGCGCAGCGCGAGCGCGGCGCGCGAAATCAAGGTGCTGATCGACGCATCGGTCGGGCAGGTGCGCGAGGGGTCGGAGCGCGTGCGCGCGGCTGGCGCGACGATGGAGAGCATCGTGCGCTCGGTCGAAAACGTCACGGACATCATCACGGGCATCTCCGAGGCTTCGTCCGAGCAGCGTCTTGGCATCGAGCAGATCGGCCGCGCCGTCACGCAGATGGACGAGGTGACACAGCAGAACGCGGCGCTCGTGGAAGAGGCCGCTGCCGCCGCCGATTCGCTCTCGGGGCAGGCACACCGGCTTTCACAGGCGGTGTCGATTTTCCGGACCTGATTGTCCTTTTTTTACCCGCAATTGTCCTGAGACAATTATTTTCCGCCCCGTTTCTGAGCGACCATGAACGCTTACCGAGGAGCGGATCGAGATGGCGTGGGCGACGATTTCGGGCGAGTGGCGTGACGCGGTCGGGGCCGCGCACGGCGCGGAGTCCAAATACAAACGGCTGGTCAAGGCGATTGCACAGGACATCGAGCGCGGAGCGCTCGTTTCCGGCGTGCGCCTCGCGCCGCAGCGCGAGGTGGCAGCGGAACTGGGCGTGAGCGTGCAGACGGTCACCAATGCCTACAAGGAACTCGAAAGACAGGGCCTGATTCGCTGCGAGGTAGGGCGCGGCAGCTTCGTCGCTGCGCGCGTGACCGAGTCGATGTCGAACTATATTCTCGACACGGCCGAGCGCGAGATCGTCGACTTTTCCATTGCGCGCATCGTCCACACGCCGCAGCACGACGCCGCGTGGCGCGACGTGTGCGCGACGCTCGCCACGCTGGACGATCAACCGTGGATTCGCTCGTTTCGCCCCATCGCGGGCTTCGAACATCATCGCCAGGCGGGCGCGGCGTGGCTCGCCTCGCTCAACATGCCGGTGAAACCCGAATCGCTCCTCATCACCAATGGCGCGGCGCACGGCATTTTCCTCGCGCTCGCGTCCACGGTCGGCCCCGGCGACACCGTGCTCTGCGAAAGTCTCACGGACCACGGTGTGATCGGCTCGGCAAACGTGCTGGGTTTCACGCTCAAGGGGCTCGAAATCGATGAATACGGCATCCGTCCCGAGCATTTCGAGGAGATGTGCGACAGCGAGCGCGTGAGTGCGCTCGTGTGCACGCCGACCTTCAACAATCCCACCATGTCCGTGCTGCCCGATTCGCGCCGCCGCGCGATTGCGCGCATCGCCCAGCGCTATGGCGTGTATGTGATCGAGGACGATGTGTATGGCGCGCTGCCCGCGAAAGCCAACGTGCCTGTTGCGAGCCTGATTCCCGAGCTGGCTTTCTATTGCACGAGCATGACCAAATCAGTGCTCACCGGCCTGCGCACAGGCTATCTCGCCATGCCGCGCCGGCTTGCGCTGCGCGTGGAAAGCGTGCTGCGCGTGAGCAGCTGGATGGCGACTTCGCCGATTGCGGAAATCGCCACGCGCTGGATCATGGACGGCACCGCGCGCCGCCTCGTGGAACTGCAGCGCGAGCGGCTCGCGGCGCGCCAGGCGATGGTGCGCGCGGCCTTGGGCGACTATGTGCTCGGCGCGCATCCCAACGCGCTTTCCGCCTGGCTGCGTGTGCCCGACTACTGGCAGGCGGACCGCCTCGTGCGCGAATTGCGCAATCGCCAGATTGCCGTGACCTCGCCGGACCCATTTCTCGTGGGCGGCACTCAGCGTCCCAATGCGGTGCGCATCAGCCTTGGCGCGGAAGCTTCGGACGCCGCGTGCCGCAACGCGCTGCAGACCATGGCGGGCGTGTTCGAGCAGTATCCGCACGTGCACGATTTCAGCTAGGCGTTTTTCGTATGCCGCGATGGGCGCGGATTGTACCAGGACATTAGAAAGCCCGTTTTGGCTCATTAGACTGGATTGCACAGATTCACTGGAAGGAACGTGCATTTCATGTCGTCGCTTTCGCTTTCGTCACTTTCGCTTGCGGATGTCTACCGCGCGCGCCAGCGCCTCGCGGGCCGCGTAGCGCACACCCCGCTCGTGGCGTCTCCCACCTTGTCGGCGCGCGTGGGCGTGCCGGTTTACTTCAAGCTCGAAACCGTGCAGCCCACGGGCAGCTTCAAGTTGCGCGGCGCGACCAATGCGGTGGCGCATCTCGCCGAGTCGGGCGTGAAGCGCGTCGTCACCGCATCCACGGGCAATCATGGCCGTGCGCTCGCCTATGCGGCCCACGCGCTGGGCATGGAGTCGGCCGTGTGCATGTCGTCGCTCGTGCCGCCCAACAAGGTCGAAGCCGTGGCCGCGCTGGGCGCGCGCGTGGTGATCGCGGGCAAGAGCCAGGACGAGGCGCAGATCGAAGCACAGCGCCTCATGCGAGAAGAAGGCTATGCGTTCGTGCCGCCGTTCGACGACCTGCGCGTGATCGCCGGGCAGGCCACCATCGGCCTCGAAATTCTCGAAGCGCTGCCCGACACTGCGACCCTCGTGGTGCCGCTGTCGGGCGGCGGACTCTTCAGCGGCGTGGCCTTCGCGGCGAAGCAGATTCGGCCGGACGTGCGCGCCATCGGCGTTTCGATGGCGCGCGGTGCGGCCATGCACGCGAGTCTCACGGCGGGCCATCCCGTCGACGTTGAGGAAAGCGAAACATTGGCCGATTCGCTGGGCGGCGGCATTGGTCTCGACAATCGCCACACCTTTGCGCTCACCCGAGCGCTGGCTGACGACGTCATCCTGCTCGGCGAGCCCTCGATCGTGCGCGGCGTGGCCCATGCGTACCGCGAAGAGCGTCTTGTGGTGGAAGGCGCGGGCGCGGTGGGCATGGCGGCGTTGCTCGACGGGCACATCGAGCGCAGCCAAGGCCCGATCGTGATCGTCGTGAGCGGCGCGAACATCGACATGACGGTGCACCGCCGCCTCGTGACGGAGGTTTGAAATGCATTCCGAGTTGTCACCCGAATTGCCACCTGAGTTGCCGCCGGTTACGTTGCTGGGCGCCGGGCAATTGCGCGAACTGGTCCCGCTCGATCTTGCGGCTGTCGATCAGGTCGAGTCCGCATTCGTTGCGCTCGCAACCGAAGCCGTTGTCATGCCGCCCGTTCTCAACCTTGCGCTGCCCGAGCGGCATGGCGAGGTCGATGTGAAGACGGCGTATCTGCCGCGCTTCGAGCAGTTCGCCATCAAGATCAGCCCCGGCTTTTTCGATAATCCCTCGCTCGGCCTGCCGAGCCTGAACGGGCTGATGCTGGTGCTGTCGGCGCGCACAGGTCTTACCGAAGCCGTGCTGCTCGACAACGGTTATCTGACTGCCGTGCGCACCGCCGCGGCGGGTGCCGTGGCCGCGCGCTGGCTTGCGCGTCCCGACGCGCGCCATGCGGCGATCATCGGCGCGGGCGAGCAGGCGCGCCTGCAGCTCGATGCGCTCATGCTGGTGCGCAAGATCGACAGCGTGAGCGTTTGGGCCCGCGATGCGGCACGTGCTTCCGACTTCGCCGCCGACGCCGAACGCCGCCACGGCGTACGCGCGCGCGTTGCCGCTTCGGCGCACGACGCGCTCGCGCAGGCCGACGTGGCCGTGACGACGACACCGAGCCGCACACCGCTCGTTCACGCGGCGGACCTGCACGCCGGTTTGCACCTCACGGCCATGGGCTCCGACGCCGAGTACAAGAACGAACTCGCGCCCTCGGTGTTCGAATCGGCGCGCTATGTTTGCGACCGCTTGCAGCAAACGCGCGTGCTCGGCGAACTCAGGCACGCGATCGAAGCGCACAAGGTCGCGCCCGATCGCGGCTTCGCGGAGCTGGGCGAAGTCATCGCGGGCCGCCGCGAGGGCCGCGTACACGCAAACGACATCACGATCTGCGACCTCACCGGCACCGGGGCGCAGGACACCGCCATTGCCGTTCTCGCCTTGCAGCGCGCCCGCGCGGCCGGTGCGGGCGCGGTGTTTCGCAACGCAGTCACGCCTTGAGAGGGAAAGATGTCCGCAGCAACTGAAAAGAGTGAGGTGGCGCCGCGCCTCGTGTTCGCGCGCAGCGAATACGACGCGCGCATTGCCAAGACGCGCCGCGCGATGCAGGACGAAGGCATCGATCTGCTGATCGTCACGGACCCGACCAACATGAACTGGCTGACCGGCTACGACGGCTGGTCGTTCTATGTCCATCAATGCGTGCTGCTGACCATGGACGGCGAACCCGTCTGGTTCGGCCGCGGCCAGGACGCGAACGGCGCGAAGCGCACGGCGTTCATGTCGCACGGCAATATAATTGGCTATCCTGATCATTACGTTCAGTCGCCTGTGCGTCACCCCATGGACTACCTGAGCACGGAAGTCATCGCCGCGCGCGGCTGGGACACGCTGCGCATTGGCGTGGAGATGGACAACTACTACTTCAGTGCGGCGGCCTACGCGTCGCTCCAGCGCCATTTGCCCAAGGCGCGCTGGGTGGATGCCACCGCGCTGGTGAACTGGCAGCGCGCGGTGAAGTCGCCGCGCGAGATCGAGTACATGCGCGTCGCGGCGCGCATTGTCGAGAAAATGCACGCGCGCATTCTCGACGTGGTCGAGCCGGGCATGAGGAAGTGCGACCTGGTTGCGCAGATCTATGAAGCGGGCATTACGGGCGTGGAAGGCCACGGCGGCGACTATCCCGCCATCGTGCCGCTCTTGCCCACCGGCGCCGACGCCGCGGCCCCGCATCTCACGTGGGACGACTCGGCATTCACGGCGAATGCGGGCACGTTCTTCGAGATCGCGGGCTGCTACCACCGCTATCACTGCCCGCAGTCGCGCACCGTCTATCTCGGCAAGCCGCCAAAGCACTTTCTCGATGCGGAGAAGGCCGTGGTGGAAGGCATCGAGGCCGGCCTCGCCGCCGCGAAGCCCGGCAACGTGTGCGAGGACATCGCCAATGCGTTCTTTGCGGTGCTGCGCAAATCGGGCATCGAGAAGAACAGCCGCTGCGGCTACCCCATCGGCGCGAGCTTTCCGCCCGACTGGGGTGAGCGCACCATGAGCCTGCGCCCGGGCGACCGCACGGTCCTCGAACCCGGCATGACGTTTCACTTCATGCCGGGCCTGTGGCTCGACGACTGGGGCCTCGAAATCACCGAAAGCATCCTGATTACCGAAACCGGCGTCGAAACGTTCTGCACCACGCCGCGCAAACTGTTCGTGAAGGAGTAGGGCCGATGCGTGCGTCACCGATTACGCCGACCGTCGATTACGACGCCAATGGCGTGCAACACGGCTTTTTGAGGCTGCCTTATTCGCGCGACGATTCCGCGTGGGGCGCAATCATGATTCCGCTCACCGTGGTCAAGCACGGCGAGGGGCCGACCGTGCTGCTCACGGGCGGCAATCATGGCGACGAATACGAAGGGCCGATCGCGCTCGCCAAGCTGGCGGGCTCGCTGCAGGCCGCGGACGTGAACGGCCGCGTGATCATCGTGCCGTACATGAACTATCCCGCGTTTCGTGCGGGCACGCGCACCTCGCCGGTCGATGCGGGCAATCTGAACCGCAGCTTTCCGGGGCGCCCCGACGGCAGCGTGACCGAGAAGATCGCCGATTACTTCCAGCGCGAGTTGCTGGCGCGCGCCGATTACGTGCTCGATATTCACGCGGGCGGGCGCACGCTTGACTTCGTGCCGTTCGCGGCGATTCATGTGCTGCCCGATGGCGATCAGCAGGCGCGTTGCGAGCGTGCGATGCGTGCGTTCGGCGCGCCGTACTCCATGCGCATGCTGGAACTCGACAGCGTCGGCTTGTTCGACAGCGCCGTGGAGGAAGCGGGCAAGGTGTTCGTTTCGACCGAACTGGGCGGCGGCGGCACTTCCACCGCGCATAGCGTGGCGATTGCGGATCGCGGCGTGCGCGGTTTTCTTGCGCACGCGGGCGTCATCGAGCGCAAGGCCAGCGAGCGCAGCGTCGGCCCGCGCACGACCACCTTGCTCGACATGCCCGACGGCACCTGCTACACCACGAGCGAGCATCGCGGCATGCTGGAGATGTGCCGCGATCTCGGCGATACCGTCAAGGCGGGCGAGGTGCTCGCGCGCGTGCACGACATCGACCGCACCGGCGCGCGCGCCGTGGAATATCGCGCGCAATGCGGGGGGCTGCTGGCGGCGCGCCATTTCCCTGGTCTCGTGCAGGCGGGCGACACCGTGGCCGTGGTCGCCGACGTCGTCGAACGCAACCTGCCCGTGGCGGCATGAGCGCGCCGTGATCAAGCTCGACCGTTACGACCTCGCCATCCTGCGCATCCTCGAGCGCGATGGCCGCATCACGAAATCGAAGCTCGCCGAAGAGGTCAATCTTTCGATTTCACCGGCCTGGGAGCGCGTGCGCAAGCTCGAGGAAAGCGGCGTGATACGCGGCTATCACGCCGAGGTGGACTGGGTAGGCGCGATGCGTGGCAGCCGTATCGTCGTGGAGGTGACGCTATCGCGCCATACCGCGCCCGACATGCGGCGCTTCGAAGAGCGCGTGAGCGCGGCCGGGGAAGTCATGCAGTGCTACGCCACGGGCGGCGGGGTGGACTACGTGCTGCATGTGATGGCGCGCGACATCGACCATTACCAGCGCTTTATCGATGCACTGCTGATGGAGGATCTCGGGATCGAGCGCTACTTCACCTACATCGTCACGAAGGTGGTGAAGTGCGCGCCCAGCCACGCGCCTGCGTGGGCCCTGGAGAGCGCGTGAATATTTCGCGCCCGCGCGCGGCGGTTCGGAAAAAAGCGCAAGTGCGCGGGGCCGAAAACCAAAAAATCCATCGCGCAGCCGGCCTCAGAATCGATTGCATATCGACAGACCTGACAAGGAGTAGACGAGATGCTGCCAGGACACCCCATTCTGTTCAAATCGCTGTGCTACGTGGACGGCCGCTGGGTGCATAGCGATAGCGCGGCCACCGTGGCCGTGCAGAACCCTGCGGACCAGTCGGTGATCGGCCACGTGCCCATGCTCGTCCGCGCACAGATCACCGGTGCAGTCGACGCCGCACAGCGCGCCTTCGAATCGTGGCGCTGGGTCTCGCAAGCGCAGCGCATCGCGGCGCTCATGCGCTGGCACGAACGGATCGTGCGGCACCAGGAGGATCTTGCGGCGCTGCTCTCGCTGGAGCAGGGCAAGCCGCTGGCCGAATCGCGCGGCGAAATCCGCTATGCGGCGAGCTTCGTCGAATGGTATGCGCATGAGGCGAAACGCCTGGCAGGCCGTACGATTCCCACCCATATCGACGGTGCGCATCTGGGCACGGTGATGGAACCGGTGGGCGTCGCGGCGCTCATCACGCCATGGAACTTTCCGGTGGCGATGATCACGCGCAAGGCCGCCGCCGCGCTCGCTGCCGGCTGCACGGTCGTCGTGAAACCCGCGCACGAAACGCCGTATTCGGCGCTCGCCTTGGCGCAACTCGCGGAGGAGGCGGGCTTTCCGGCGGGCGTCTACAACGTGGTGCTCGGCGAGCCGCAAATGGCGATGGAAACGCTGGTGAGTGACACACGCGTGCGTGCCGTGAGTTTCACGGGATCGACGCGAGTGGGCTCGCTCGTCACGCAGGCGGCGGCGCGGGCGGGCATCAAGAAGGTCGCGCTGGAACTGGGCGGCAACGCACCGTTCATCGTCACGGAAGACGCCGATCTCGAGCAGTCCGTAAGGATTGCCGTGGGCGCGAAATTCCAGACCTCGGGCCAGGACTGCTGCGCGGCGAACCGTATTTTCGTGGCGCGGCCGCTTTACGAAGCGTTCGTCGAACGCTATGCGGCAGCGGTGCGCGCGCTCAAGACCGGCCCCGCATTCGAGAAAGAGGTGGACGTGGGCCCGCTCATGCATCAGGCCGCGTTCGACAGCACGGCCGCGCGCGTGGCCGATGCACGCGAGAAGGGCGCGCGCATCGTGGCGGGCGGCCAGCCGCATGCGCTGGGCGGCTGGTACTACGAGCCCACCGTGATCGCGGATGCCGGGCCCGGCATGCGCGTGTACGACGAGGAAAGCTTCGCGCCCATTTCGGCGGTCTGCGCGTTCGACACGCTCGATGAAGTGATCGCCAAGGCGAACGACACGGAGTATGGCCTCGCGGCCTACGTGTGCGCCACGCGCATGGACACGATTTTCCAGTTGGTGCGGCGGCTCGACTTCGCGATGGTCTCGGTGAACGGCGTGAAGTTCACGGGCGCGCCCATCCCATTCGGCGGCATGAAGGCCTCGGGCCTTGGCCGCGAAGGTGGCGCGGAGGGTTTCGAGCCCTTCGTGGAAACCAAATATTTTTGTCTTGGCAATCTCGGCCTGCCGCTCGCGGCCATGGCCTGAACCGGAATCAGGAGGACAACATGACTCAACGCATCGACGCACTCTTCGAGCAGGACCGCGCGCACTTCATGCACCCGTCCACGCACGCCTACGACCACGAGAGCGGCGCACTGCCGGGCAAGATCGTGCGCGGCGGCAAGGGCATTCGCATCGAAGACCATCAGGGCAAGCAGTATATCGACGCCTTCGCGGGCCTCTACTGCGTGAACATCGGCTATGGCCGCACCGAAGTCGCCGACGCCATGTACGAGCAGGCGAAGCAGCTCGCGTACTACCACACCTATGTGGGCCATTCGTCGGACGCGATCATCGAGCTGTCGTCGCGCATCATCGACTGGGCGCCTGCCGGCATGAAGAAGGTGTACTACGGCATGTCCGGTTCGGATGCGAACGAAACGCAGGTCAAGATCGTCTGGTACTACAACAACGTGCTGGGCCGCCCGAACAAGAAGAAGATCATCTCGCGCGATCGCGGCTATCACGGCTCGGGCATCGTCACGGGCAGCCTCACCGGCCTGCCGAGCTTCCATCAGCATTTCGATCTGCCGATCGACCGCGTGAAGCATACGGTCTGCCCGCACTGGTATCGCAAGGCGCCCGCGGGCATGAACGAGGCGCAGTTCGTCGCGTACTGCGTGGAAGAGCTCGAGAAGCTGATCGCGCGCGAAGGCGCGGACACGGTCGCCGCGTTCATCGCCGAGCCGGTGATGGGCACGGGCGGCATCATCGAGCCGCCCAAAGGCTACTGGCCTGCCATCCAGGCGGTGCTGCGCAAGCACGACATCCTGCTGATTTCCGACGAAGTGGTGTGCGGCTTCGGGCGTCTGGGCTCGAAGATGGGCGCGCAGCACTTCGGCATCGAACCGGATCTCATCACGGTCGCGAAGGGCCTCACGAGCGCGTATGCGCCGCTTTCCGGCGTGATCGTGGGCGAGAAGGTCTGGGACGTGATCGCGCGCGGCTCGCAGGAGCACGGGCCGATGGGGCACGGCTGGACCTATTCGGGGCACCCGGTGTGTGCCGCGGCCGCGCTCGCCAATCTGGCGATCCTCGAGCGCGAGAAGCTCGTGGAGAACGCCGTGCAGGTCGGCTCGTACTTCGGCGCGAAGCTGCGCGAGGCCTTCGGCGCACACCCGCTCGTGGGCGAGGTACGCAGCGTGGGCATGCTCGCGGCGCTGGAGTTCATGGCCGACAAGGAAGCGCGCAAGCCGTTCGACCCGGCGCTGAAGATCGGGCCGAAGGTTTCGGCGGCGGCGCTGCAGCGCGGCGTGATCGCGCGCGCCATGCCGCATGGCGACATCCTGGGCTTTGCGCCGCCGCTCGTCATGACGCGCGCCGAGGCCGACGAGATCGTCGGGATCGTCAAGCAGGCCGTGGACGAGGTGGCCGAGCGCAGTCTGGTAGCGGGGTGAGCCGCAGAGCGCGTGTCAACGATTGACGGTTCAACGCCACGAGCCGCCGTACGCGAGTACGGCGGTTTTCTTGTTCCCGCTGGGGTTGCACAGGTGTTGCTTTTCGGTCGCTTGCGCTCGCGCAAGAGGCCGTGAAACCGTTGCCTGACAAGGCTCAAAGCGCTGCGGTTCTAGTGCGCGGCATTTTGCCACCACATTGACGCACGCGCATGGTGTGACAATGCGTCGAAATCTTAAAAAATGTTAAAGAAGGAGTCGTTCGATGCTCTCACCCGTCGCAGGATCGGCTATCGTCGTGCGCCAAAGCAGCCGCGCTCCTCTCGCCGGAACGCCACCCAGCGCACGCTGTTCGGGGTGCTCCATGCGCCATCTTTGCATGCCGCAAGGTCTGCCGGCAGAAGACCTGCCGAAGCTCGAGGCGCTGATCTGCGGGGCGCGCAAGGTGCGCCGCGGCGAGGCGCTGTATCGCTCGGGCGACCGCTTCGACAGCCTCTACGCCGTGCGCTCCGGCTCGCTCAAGACGCTGATCGTCAACCGCGACGGCCGCGAGCAGATCACCGGGCTGCGTCTCGCGGGCGACGCGCTGGGGCTCGACGGCATCGCCACCGACGTGCACGCGTTCAGCGCCGTTGCGCTCGAAGACAGTTCGATTTGCACGCTTCCCTACGCCGCGCTCAAGGGCTTGTGCCGCGAAAGCGGCACGATGCAGGACCGGCTGCACCGGCTCATGGGCGACCAGTTCAACCAGGAAGCCTCGCAGATGATGGTGCTGGGCTCGCTCACCGCCGAAGAACGCGTGGCCGCCTTCCTGCTCGACGTGTCGTCGCGCAACTGGCAGCGCGGCTATTCGCAGGCGGAGTTCCGTCTGCGCATGTCGCGCGAGGACATGGGCAGCTACCTCGGCATCACGCTCGAAACCGTGAGCCGGATCTTGTCGCGCTTCCAGAAGCGCGGCCTGATCGACGCGCAGGGCAAGCTGATCCGCATCTGCGATATCGAGGGGCTGCAGACGGTCTAGTCAGCCCGCTGACGCGGCAGCCATCGAACTTTCGATGACTGCCGCAGCCAGCCGCTCCTTACTTCTCGTCGAGACCCAGGCCCGGCAGGCGATGCGTGCCTTCGAGCTGAACCGCATGCAGCAGATGCGGGTCCACGTCGAGCGCGCTCAGGATCGTCGGTGCGACCTGGGTCGTGAAGACGTAGTGGTCGTCCGTGCGGCCGGCGTGATGAATGCCGGGGAACGACACGACGAGACCCAGATGGCTGTCGTCGGGGGCGTTGCCGCCGTGCTCTTCATCCTTCGCCGTGCTCGACGTATAGATCACGCCCGGGTTCGGTTGCACGATGATGTCCGGCGTGCGGCCGTTCGACGGATTGCCGAACCAGTCGGCAAGGCGGTCGCCGGTGAGGATGTACGCCTGCGGACCGTCCGCGCAAATGCCCGGCGCGTTACAGCTCAGGTTCGCCTGCAGCGTCTTCACCACGGCGTCCTTCTGGCTCTGATCGCGCAGCCAGATCAGGCCCACGTCGTCGGTCTGCACCATGCCGGTGCCCGGGAGGCCCGAGCCGTCGTTCAGGTTGCCCGATTTCGTGTTGTTCTGGCCGAAGTTGCCGTTCGGGTCCAGATAGTTGTTGGCCTCGAGCAGCTTCGTGAGCGTGTCGCCGTTCTTCACCAGCTTCGAGTGATCGGTCGGCGACTGGCCGTGCTTGGCCGTCACGATGATGAGCGTCGACGAGTAGAGGTTGCGCTGCTTCAGTTCCTGCACCACGCGCCCGAGCGAGTTGTCCAGGTACGTGATCGCGGCGGCGACCTGCGGGCCGGGCGTAAAGTCGGCGTCGAGATAGCCGCCTTGTTGCGCCACCGGCGACTTCTGCGCAACGCTAAGCGTCTGGAAGTTCGTGCCGAACATCGTGGGCACCGGCGCGCTCGTCTTGCCCGTCGAGTCGAGGCCGTCGATCTCGTTGATCAGCGCCTGCACGTGGATGTTGTCGAAGACTTCGGTATGCGTGTAGGTGTCCAGATAATAGGTGCCGGTCTTCGGATCGATCGAATTGATCTCGGTGCGCGCCAGATCGTCCACGCCCTTGCCCGAAGGGCCGTTGACCCAGTCGTAGCCCCATGCATGCTTGTCCGCCCACGCGGTGCGCGAGCCGTGGATGTTCTGCTTGATGACTTCGAAGACGGTGTTCGTCTTGATGTAATTGTGCGGGTACACGGGCGTGCAAACGCCGTTGACCTTCGCGTAGGGGATGGCTTGCGGATTGAACGCGCCGCCGCCGTCGAGGTGGGTCAGCGCGCCGCCGTTCTCGCCGTCGATGCCGGTCGTTTCGTCGAACACGACGTTCCAGCCTTGCGGGCCCTTGCAGTGCGAGTCGAGCGGTGCGTAGAGCGTACGGTCATATGACACGTCATAGAAGAGGCCCGCGCTCTTCGGCGAGCCGCCCGTGACGAGCGCCGTGAGGCCCGGGAACGAATCGGACAGATGCGGCGTGTGTGCGTTCGTGTAGGTTACGCCCGACTTCGCGAGCAGCGCGAGGTTGGGGCAGGCATTGCTGCCGATGCAACGGGCCACGTCCTGTTCATGCAGGCCGTCGAAACTGATCAGCAGGACGTGCTTCACATCCTTCATGTCGCCTGCGTAAGCCGTTGTGTGCACACCCGCAAGTGCCATCGCACCCGCGCCAACGACTGCGCCTAACCGCGACCACCGGTTCGTATTCTCCATCTTTCACCTCGTTTTTTTGTATTGCATTGTGGGGAACTGCGAGGGACTTGCGCACAGCCCGAGCAATGTGGGGCTGGAAGGCGAATCTCTCGTGACGCCATGCTTTCATCTTCCCGTCAGTTGTTATCAGTTGTTGCAACACGCGTTCGCGAACGAGTGAAGTGAGGGTTTTCGCGGGTGTAAACTCCCGCATTCGAGCGTTTGCAGTTCGATGTGCAGCGCTCGTTTGCAACTCTCGTTAAGAGTGAGTTCCATTCAGTCCATTCCGGGCATCACACAATCGAATCCAGAGGGAACGTCATGGCAAAGGATGAAATCGTCTGGGGCATCCTGGGTACGTCGAAGATCAACGACAAGGTCGTCGTGCCCATGCACCACGCACCGAAGTGCCGCGTTAAAGCGATTGCTTCGCGTTCAGCGCAGAAGGCCCAGGCTGCCGCGGCGAAATATGGCCTCGCGCACGCATACGACAGTTATGAGGCACTGCTGGCAGACCCGGAAATCGATGCAGTTTATATACCGTTGCCCAATCACCTTCACGTGGAATGGACGATCAAGGCCGTCGAGGCGGGCAAGCATGTGCTATGCGAAAAGCCGATCGGGCTCGATGCGCAACAAGCGCAACGATTGATCGCCGCGCGCGACAAGAGCGGGCGGTACATCCAGGAAGCCTTCATGGTGCGCACGCATCCCCAGTGGCTCAAGGTGCGCGCGTTGATCGAAGAGGGCGCGATAGGCGAATTGCGGGCGGTGACCGGCGGCTTTACTTACTACAACACCAACGTGCAGGACATTCGCAACCATAGCGAAATGGGCGGCGGCGGCTTGCTGGATATCGGCTGTTATCCGATCACGACGTCGCGCCTCATTCTCGGGCGTGAGCCGAAACGCGTGGTCGCGCTGATGGAGCGTGACCCGTCGTTTGAAGTGGACCGCCTTGGCTCCGTGCTGATGGATTTCGACGGCGTGCAAGCGAGCTTCTTTTATTCCACCCAGATTCATCCTTACCAGCGCATGCAGTTTCATGGGACGACCGGGCGAGTCGAGGTCGAAATTCCATTCAACGCGCCGAATGACCGGCCGACGCGGCTGCTGTTGAGCAAGCAGGGAGAAGCGGATCGCTGGCTGGAACTGCCCGTATGCGATCAATACGGCGTGGCAGCGGCCGTTTTTGCCGAGGCGATATTGAACGGCACGCCCCAGGCGATCGCGCTGGAAGACGCCTGCGCGAACATGCGGGTGATCGACGCCGTGTTCCGCTCGGCCCGCTCGGGCGCCTGGGAGAGCATCGCTTGACGTCGAAGCGCCGCGGGTGGGTTCAACGGCCCCTGGTCTGACCCGCGCCCGCTTTGCGGCTCTTCACATGGTCGATGAACGCGCGCAGCTTGGGCATGATCTGGCGGCGGCTCGGATAGCAGAGAAACACGCCCGGCAGCATCGGCGCGCAGGCGTCGAGCACGCGCACGAGTTTGCCCGCTTTCACCGCATCGGAAACCATCGGCTCGGGTAGCTGCGCGAGGCCTATGCCTTCCAGCGCCGCGCCCATCATGGTCGGGAAATCGCTGGCGATCAGCGGTCCGGAGACGGCGATCTCCACGGTGTGCCCGTGGTCGTCGAATGACCAAGAGGCCAGCGCGCCGTTGGAGCGCCGCCAGCGCAAGCAGGCGTGCTGGCGCAGGTCGTCCGTGTGGCATGGCCGTTTGTTGGCGGAAAAATAGGCAGGACTACCGACGACAACGAGCCGAAACGGCGGCGTCAATGGCACCGCCACCATGTCGGCGGCGACCAGCTGACCGAGCCGGATGCCGGCGTCGAAGCCTTCCGCCGCGAGATCGACCACTTCCTTGCTCACGGCGATTTCCACCTCCACTTCGGGATAAGCCTGGCAGAACGAAGCGAGCAGTGGCTCGAGCAGCAGCGGGACGACCGCGCGCGGCACGGAGAGCCGCAACAAGCCCGTGGGGCGCTGGCCGAGGTCGCGCGCGACTTCGCTCGCGGCGACCAGTTCCTCGAAGGCCGGCTTGGCGCGCGAAAGAAACCGTTCGCCGGCTTCGGTCAGGCCGACGCTGCGCGTGGTGCGCACGAAAAGCGCCGCGCCAATGCGCTCTTCGAGCACACGCACCGCCTGGCTGATGGCCGAAGGCGTCACCCCGAGGTCCGCTGCCGCCTTGCGAAAACTGCGGTGCCTGGCAACGCTCAGGAACGCCTCCACGCCATCGAGCGCACCTTGCCTGACTGTGAAGTTCTGCTTCATAGCACATCAACATTGTGATGAATAGTCGCTCGCGGGAAACGATGGTACACCTAACGTGCCGGCCGATGACGCGCGCAAACTGCGTCGCGCGCAGGCAGGATCCACCGCGAAGTCCGGCATTCATCTGGAGAACCGTTGATGAGCACGCCCGCCGTTCCCGTTGGCATCATCCCCCCGCGCCCGGCCTGGCGCAGCCTGCGCTGGGTCGCACCGCTCACGTTGCTGTGGATCGCCGTAATGTACTGGCTGCCGGCGATTCCGGGCAGCGGTTTTCAAACCACGGCGCACCAACTCATCGCCCAGATGTTCATGGCGCTCGGTTTGTGGCTCGGCCTCGAACGCACCGACCTGACGCTGAGCCAACGCCGTGCGACCTGGCTTGCGATTCTCATGGCGCATGCGCTTTGGTTTGCAGTCGTCTGGAGCGCGGCGATCCATGGCGTCTTTCGGCTGAGCGCCGTACCGCCGCCGTTGCCGTGGCTACCGTTGGCGATATTCCTCCCGTTGATTGTCGGCACGCCGCTACTGCTGCTGTCGAAGCGGGTGGGGCAAGTGCTCGATGCGATGCCGGCGGCCTGGCTCATCGCGCTGCAGTTTTACCGCGTGTTCGGCAGTTGGGCGATCGCTGCCTGGCTGCACGGCGCGATGGCCGGCGTGGACGCGCTGCCGGCGGGGACCGGCGACCTGCTGACCGGCCTGTTCGCCGTGCCGGCGGCCATCGCGGTGGCAAGCGGCACCGCGCAGGGGCGCAAGGCCGCCATCGCCTGGAACATTTTCGGACTCGCCGATTTCGCCGTCGCCGTGACCCTGGGGATGATCACGGCGCCCGGCCGATTCCAGTTGATCGCTCCGGATATGCCGAGCCTCAACGCGGGCACCTGGCCGTATGTACTGACGCCCGCGTTCGTCGTGCCCAGTTCGATCCTGCTGCATGCGCTTTCGCTGCGCCAGGTGTTCCGGCGTCGCGCCGCATGATCTCCCTTCATTTCATCCACTCATCGCAAAGCACCTTGCAGGAGGCAACATGTCACCGGAATCGATCTTTCGCTTGCATCTCGCGCTAGGGTATGTCGCGTGGCTCCTTTGCTTTACCGTGTACGTCTGGCCCCGGCTCAAGTCGATGGACCCATTCGACGCGCAACGCGCGATCGCCACGCTACACAGCTTCCGCTTCTTCGGGCTGGTCTTCATGCTGCCGGGCGTCGTGAGTCCCGATCTGCCCGCGAGCTTCGCCGTGCCCACCGCCTATGGGGACCTTGCAACGGGTGCGTTGGCCATGCTTGCGCTACTCGCGGCGAGAAAGCGCCCGGTGTTCTGGTTCTTCGTCGTGGCGTTCAATCTCGTGGGCTCGGTGGATCTGGCTTTCGCCTACTACCACGCCATCCAGGCCGGTGTGCCTGTCCATGCGGGAATATTGGGCGCGACGTACGTGATTCCCGTGATCGTCGTGCCGCTGCTGGCGATTACGCATGGCGCGGCCTTTTATTTGCTGCTGCGTCCGCAGGGCAAGGCCGCCCGAGTGATCGCTAACGCTTCGCGCACCTGAAAGGCAGGGCGGCAAATTCACTGGACAGCGGCCGAGTGGCGTTGCTTTAATAAGCAGCCGTTCATTCGCCAACGCAACCGGGTTCAGGAGACAACACAGTGGACAAAGCCGCCGATCCGATCCTGCAGGTGCTGCACCAATACAAAGCCGCGGTACTGGCCAAAGACGTCGATGCGTTCGTCGCGCTCTACGACCCGGACATCCTGGCCTTCGACATGTGGGGGGCCTGGACGTACGAGGGCATCGCATCATGGCGCAACATGGTGGAGGGCTGGTTCGGCTCGCTGGGCGCCGAGCGCGTGATCGTGGATTTCAGCGAGGCGCAGACCACCGTCTCGCAGGACCTTGCCGTGGTCCACGCCTTCGTGAGCTACAAAGCGGTGGCGGCGGACGGCGAGGAATTGCGCTCGATGGACAATCGCGTGAGCGCGACGCTCAGGCAAACGGGCGACGGCTGGAAGATCTTCCACCAGCATTCGTCCTCGCCGATCGACCCCGCGACGACGAAGGTCATTTTCAAACGTTAGTCGCTGCAAGGAAAAATGCCCGACACACGGTCGGGCATTGCAGGCGGAGCATGACGGGCGCGAGCGGCCCGCCATGCCGTTACTGCTGCGCCTTGCCGGGCACCTGTTGCCCGCGCAGCGAACAGCCCTTCGTCTCAATCACGAAGAAGAGTGCGATGGCGCCCACCGCGCACGCGGCCATCATGTAGTACGCCGGAACGAGCGGGCTGCCGGTCTTGTCCACGAGCCAGTCGCTCACGATCGGCGCGGTGCCGCCGAACAGCGAGGTCGAGACGTTGTAGGCAATCGCCATCCCCGCATAACGCACCTGCGTCGGGAACATGGCGGGGAACATCGCCGAGATGGTCGCGAGCTGCGGCGCATAGAGCAGGCCGAGCACGGCGAAGCCGATCAGCGCGCCGGCCACGCCGTGGCGCATCAGCAGGAACATCGGCACGGCGGCAACGAACAGCCCGACGAGCGAGAACCACCAGAGCGTCTTGCGGCCCACGTGATCGGAGAGCCGGCCCGCGAACGGCAGCAGGGCCATCATCGCGAGCATGCCGATGAGCGGAATGAGCAGCGACATGTTCTCGCTCACGCCCAGTTCCTTGTGCATGTACGTAGGCATGTAGGCGAGCAGCACGTAGTTCACGACATTGAGCGCGACCACGAGTCCGCCCAGCAGGACGAGCGGCACGCGGTGCTCGCGCAGCAGCGTGCGCAGCGAAATGGCCGGGCGCTCCCGCTCCTGTTGCTCGAACTTCTCTTCCATCTCGCGGAATACCGGCGTGTCTTCGATGCGCGAACGCAGATAGAAGCCGATCAAGCCCAGTGGCGCCGCGACGAGGAACGGCAGACGCCAGCCCCACGCATGCATCGCGTCGTTGCCGAGCGAGAGCGACGCCGCGAGCATCAGCAAGGCGCCCAGCGAAAAGCCGGCCAGCGTGGCGAACTCGAGGAAACTCCCGCAGAAGCCGCGCCGCGCGTCGGGCGCGTATTCGGCCATGAAGGTCGCCGCGCCGCCATATTCACCGCCGGTGGAGAAGCCCTGGATCATGCGCAATACGATGAGCGCGGCGGGTGCGAGCCAGCCGGCTTTCGCATAGGTTGGCAGAAGGCCCACGAGCAGCGTGGCGCCCGACATCAGCAGCACGGTCAGCGCGAGCACTTTCTTGCGCCCGAAGCGGTCGCCGAGCGGCCCCCAGAACAGACCTCCGAGCGGGCGGATCAGAAATGATATGGCAAAGGTGCCGAGCGCGAACAGCGTGGCGCTTGCCGTGCTGCCCGGAAACAGCGCCGCGGAGATATAGGCGAGCCCATAGGCGTAGATGCCATAGTCGAACCACTCGGTTGCATTGCCCAGTGCGGCGGCGGTGATGGCGCGGCGTGGCAGCGTGTGCGCGCTGCCGGTGGGGGCGGCGTGCTGGTCGTGGTCGGGAGTTGACGTGTCGTCCCATAGGGACCGGCCCGGCGTGGGGGAATGCCAAGTTTCGGCGAATCGCATAAGACGTCCTCTTGTCAGGAACCGCGGCCCGAATGGCGCGCTTGAGCGATCAAGTTAGTCCCGTCAATTTCTGTTTCCGATGTCATAGGACGATTTCGCATCGGGACTTTCCCTGCCTGCGCATCACGAGTACCCGTCGCGCGGGTGCAGTGGAGACTTTTGACCGTTCCTTGGGCTTCGCGCTTGATCGAGTGGTAGCAACATTTGCCGTTTTTGTGGTGGTTGAGTTGTTTCGCAGTTCGCCAGCGAGGGCTGTTGCTATGCACAAAAGTTGACTTCCGGCACACTGGAATCGGCCCAGGACTAACCCGAATGCAAGAAAGTATCAGTCTGCGGTCTGATTTTCAGTGGTGGAGGCGTGCCGCGGCGGGTAATTTTCAGTCATGGCGGCGCGCGGTCCGAGGGTAGGTCCAGCGTATGCGCGAGCAGCCGTCGCAGAACAAGAAAAAAACCGTGCAGGAGGAGTCGAGATGCAAACCTTTGGGGCAGCCACGGCGCGCACGAGCGTGCCTTGCGCCACACATTCCCAGCCTGACCTCGAGCTGGTCGCCGTGCCGCGCGACGAGTCGTTCAAGGTCTGGTCGCACGGCTACCCCTATCGGACGGTGCGCTGGCACTTCCATCCCGAGTACGAGATCCACCTCATCACCGCGACCACAGGCAAGTATTTCGTGGGCGATTTCATCGGCAGCTTCGCGCCCGGCAATCTCGTGATGATCGGACCGAACCTGCCGCACAACTGGGTGAGCAGCGTGCCGCACGACGAGCCGGTGGACGAACGTTGTCTCGTCCTCCAGTTCGATGCGGATTTCATCGCCCGCGCGATCGATGCGTTTCCCGAATTCAGGCGCGTGGAGACGCTGCTCGACGCGTCGCGCTGGGGGCTCCTGTTCACGCCGGAAACGGGCGCGGCCGCCGAGCCGATCCTGCGCGAGATGCTCGGCGCACAGGGCATGCGGCGTGTCACGCTCTTCATCGACCTGCTCGATCTGCTCGTGCAAAGCGAGGAGCCCGCGGCGCTCGCAAGCGAGGCGTATCGCGCCGACCCGGCCCGCTATGCGGGCACGCGCATCAATCACGTGCTCGCCTTCATCGGCAAGAATCTCTCCCAGGAGCTGCGCGAAACGGAGCTGGCGGAACTCGCCGGGCAGAGCGTAAGCGCGTTCTCGCGCTATTTCCGCCGCCATACGGGCGTGTCGTTCGTGCGCTACGTGAACCAGCTGCGCATCAATCTGGCGTGCCAGCTGCTGATGTCAGGCGAACTGAACATCACCGACATCTGCTATCAGGTGGGCTTCAACAACCTCTCGAATTTCAACCGCCAGTTCCTGTTGATCAAGGAAATGTCGCCGTCGCGCTGGCGGTCGTATCAGCGGCTCAATGCCGCGAGCGCGGCCAGCAAGAGCGAAGCCTTGTACGGCGCGCCTGCGATCGGCTAGCGGATCGCCCAGCAAGAGGCATTCAAACGCAGTGCGCATGTCAGGTATTGCGGAGGACGAACTCACACGTTCACAAGGCAGCACGACAGCACCGGCAACCCTACCAGGCATTCAACCAAAAAACGGAGACACCCAATGACCCGACTTCACACCCAGCTGATCGGCGCCGCCGCGCTCAGTCTTGCCCTCGCGGGCATTACGTCGGCTTACGCCGCGCCGAGCGGCACGGTCGCGTTCCTGATGCCCGACCAGGCCTCCACGCGCTACGAGCAGCACGACTTCCCCGGTTTCAAGGCCGAGATGGGCAAGCTCTGCCCCGACTGCAAGGTGCTCTACCAGAACGCGAATGCCGATGCCTCGCAGCAGCAGCAACAGTTCAATTCGGTGATCGCCCAGGGCGCGAAGGTCATCGTGCTCGACCCGGTGGACTCCACGGCCGCGGCTTCGCTCGTGCATATTGCGCAGAGCCAGGGCATCAAGGTCATTGCGTACGACCGGCCCGTGCCGTCCACGCCTGCCGATTACTACGTGTCGTTCGACAACGAGGAAATCGGCAAGTCCATTGCGCAGTCGCTCGTGCAGCAACTGAAGGCGTCGGGCGTGGCCGGGAGCAAGGGCGGCGTGCTCGAAGTGAACGGCTCGCCGACCGACGCCGCCGCTGGGCTCATCAAGAAGGGCATTCACGAAGGGCTGCAGGGCAGCGGCTACAAGACGCTCTCCGAGTACGACACGCCGGAGTGGGCGCCGCCCAAGGCGCAGCAATGGGTGAGCGGGCAGATCACGCGCTTCGGGCCGCAGATCGTGGGCGTCGTGGCCGCCAACGACGGCACGGCGGGCGGCACCATCGCGGCCTTCAAGGCGGCGGGCGTGAATCCGGTTCCGCCGGTCACCGGTAACGACGCGACCACCGCGGGCCTGCAGCTCATCATCGCGGGCGACCAGTACAACACGATCCTCAAGCCCAGCGAGATCGTGGCGGGCGCGGCGGCGAAGGTGGCCGTGGGCTTCCTCGACGGCAAGCCCGTGAAGGGCGAGACGACGCTCTTCAAGACGCCCACGCAACTGTTCAAGCCGGCCGTCATCACGCAGAAGAACATCAAGGCCGAGGTGGTGGACAAGGGCTTCGCGAAAGCGACGGACCTGTGCACGGGCCGTTACGCCGACGGCTGCAAGAAGCTCGGCATCGGCGGCTGATGCGCATGGCTGGGCCCGGCGCGCGCCGGGCCCCGAGAGCAACGAAGAGGTACCCATTTCATGACTGATGAATCAACGAACCGCGCCACGGACCGAGCCACGACAAGCGGCGCGCCCGGCGAGCTGGTGCTGAGCCTGCGCGGCATCTCGAAGCACTTCGGTGCGGTTTCGGCCCTCACGGATATCGAGCTCGACGTGCATGCGGGCGAGGTGGTCGCCCTCGTCGGCGACAACGGTGCGGGCAAATCGACGCTCGTGAAGATTCTTGCGGGCGTGCACCAGCCGAGCGCCGGAACGATCACGTTTCGCGGCCAGCCGGTGAACCTGTCCGATCCGGGCACGGCGCTCGACCTGGGGATCGCGACGGTGTTCCAGGACCTCGCGCTGTGCGAGAACCTCGATGTCGTGGCGAACATCTTCCTCGGCCGCGAGTTGAGCCCTTACCGGCTCGACGAGGTCACGATGGAAGTGAAGGCCTGGACGCTCCTCAACGAGCTTTCGGCGCGCATTCCCAGCGTGCGCGACGTGGTCGCCTCGCTCTCGGGCGGCCAGCGTCAGACCGTGGCGATAGCACGTTCGCTGCTGCTCGACCCGAAGCTCATCATGCTCGACGAACCGACCGCCGCGCTCGGCGTGGCCCAGACCGCCGAGGTGCTGAACCTGATCGAGCGCGTGCGCGAGCGCGGGCACGCCGTCATCATGATCAGCCACAACATGGAAGACGTGCGCGCCGTGGCCGACCGCATCGTCGTGCTGCGCCTCGGCCGCAACAACGGGATTTTCTATCCCGACTCATCCAACGCCGAACTCGTGGCGGCGATCACCGGGGCGACGGAAAACGCGGTGTCGCGCCGCGCGGGCCGCCGCCAGGCGCAACAGGACGTCCAGTGAAAGGAACGATCATGAGCAAGACTATCCATGGCGCTCCGCAGCCTGAAACCCCGGACGGCTCGAAGCCCGAATCGAAGCCGGAGTCGAAGCCATCCACGCTGCTCGACCGCAGCGACGTGCGCGTGAAGCATGCGAGCGGCGTCGGCGAGAGTGTGTCGGCATTCGTCGATCGCGTGCGCTCGGGCGACCTGGGTTCGCTCCCGGTCATCGCGGGGCTCGTGATCATCTGGACGGTGTTCACGAGCCTGAACCCTGTGTTTCTTTCCGCCGACAACCTCGTGAACATGCTGTTCGACTGCTCGACGGTCGGCGTCATTTCTCTTGGCATTGTCTGCGTTCTGATGCTCGGGCAGATCGATCTCTCGGTGGGCTCGATGAGCGGCTTCGCTTCGGCGCTCGTCGGCACGTTGTGGGTCAACGACGGTTGGCCCGTGCTGCTCGCCGTCGTCGCCGCGATTGCGGTGGGCGCAGTGATCGGTGCGCTGTACGCGCTGCTGCTCAACTGGATAGGCATGCCAAGTTTCGTCTCGACGCTCGCGGGCCTGCTTGCCATCCTCGGCATGCAGCTCTACGTGCTCGGTTCGACGGGTTCGATCAATTTGCCCTACGGCTCGACGATGGTGAATTTCGGGCAACTGATGGTGATCCCGCCGATCGTCTCGCACGTAATCGCGCTGCTGCCCGGTATCGTGCTCCTGCTGCTCGGCATGCGCACGCGCACGCGCCGCCATGCGGCCAGGCTTTCGGCGCCTTCGGTCGCAGGCCTGCTCGGGCGCGTGGCGGCGCTGACCGTGTTCCTCGAAATCGTCGTGGCTTATCTCAACCGGGGGCGTGGCGTGCCGCTGATGTTCGGCCTCTTTCTGGGTCTCGCGGTCGTCATGCAGTACGCGCTCACGCGCACGCGCTGGGGCCGTTCGATGCACGCCGTGGGCGGCAATCACGAAGCCGCGCGCCGCGCGGGTATCAAGGTCGGCGCGATCTATACGAGCGCCTTCGTGCTGTGCGCGAGCCTGGCCGCGATCGGCGGCGTGCTGACCGCGGCCAGGCTCGCTTCGGCGAGCCAGCAGGCCGGCACCGGCGACGTGAACCTCAACGCCATCGCGGCAGCCGTGATCGGCGGCACGAGCCTGTTCGGCGGGCGCGGCAGTGCTTGGTCGGCAGTGCTCGGCATCATCGTGATCCAGTCGATTGCGAGCGGCCTGACGCTGCTGAACCTGTCGTCGTCGCTGCGCTTCATGATTACCGGCGCCGTGCTGGCCATTGCGGTGATCGTCGATTCGCTCGCCCGCCAGTCGCGTGTTTCGCATGGCCGCGCCTGAGGCGTCGGCACCTGATTCAAGGAGAAAGTCACCCATGTCTGAATCGATCAAGGGAAAGGTCGCCGCCATTACGGGTGCGGCGTCCGGCATCGGCTTCGCGTGCGCGCGCGCGTTCGTGGACGAAGGCGCGAAAGTCGTGCTGATCGACCGCGCAGAGGACCGGCTCGCGAAATGTTGCGCGGAACTGGGGCCCAATGCGCTGCCGCTCGCCATGGACCTGCTCAACCCGGCGGACTATGCGGCCATGCTGCCCAGGATCCTCGACCTCGCAGGCGGCCTCGACATCTTCCACGCCAACGCGGGCGCGTATATCGGCGGCGAGGTGGCGAACGGCAATCCCGACGAGTGGGACCGCATGCTCAGCCTGAACATCAACGCCGCGTTTCGCTCGGTGCATGCGGTGCTGCCGCACATGATCGCGCAGAAGGCGGGCGATATCGTTTTCACGAGTTCGGTGGCGGGCGTCGTGCCGGTGGTGTGGGAGCCCATTTACACGGCCTCGAAGTTCGCGGTGCAGGCCTTTACGCACACCGTGCGCCGCCAGGTCGCGAAGCACGGCGTGCGCGTGGGCGCGGTGCTGCCGGGCCCCGTGGTCACGGCCTTGCTCGACGACTGGCCCAAGGCGAAGATGGACGAAGCGCTGGCCCAGGGCAGTCTCATGCAGCCGAAGGAAGTGGCCGATTGCGTAGTATTCATGCTCACGCGGCCGCGCAACGTCACCATTCGCGACCTCGTGATCCTGCCGAACAGTGTCGATTTGTAACCCCATAGTCAACGAGCCATGACCTCAAATAACCAGGCCGGCGGCGCGCGCCATACCGTCGGCGTCGATGTGGGCACGGGCAGCGCCCGCGCCGGCATTTTCGATTCCGCTGGACGCATGGTGGCGTCGGCGAAACACGACATCAGCGTGTTTCACGAGAGCGGCGCGATCGTCGAGCAATCGAGCACGCAGATCTGGGACGCCGTGTGCCAGGCCGTGAAGGAGGCGCTCGCGCAGGCCGCGATCGCGCCGGAGCAGATTGCCGGCATCGGCTTCGACGCCACCTGTTCGCTCGTCGTGCTGGGCGAGGGCGGCACGCCGCTGCCCGTTGGGCCCTCCGAAGTGGCCGAGCGCGACATCATCGTGTGGATGGACCATCGCGCCGTGGAGCAAGCCGAGCGCATTAACGCCACGGGCCACGATGTGCTGCGCTTCGTGGGCGGCAAGATCTCTCCCGAGATGGAAACGCCCAAGCTGCTGTGGCTGCTGGAAAACCGGCCCGAGGTGTTCGCCGCGGCCTGGCAGTTCTTCGACCTGACCGACTTCCTCACGTGGCGCGCCACGGGCGATCTTTCGCGCTCGACCTGCACCGTGACGTGCAAGTGGACCTATCTCGCGCACGAGCAGCGCTGGGACGAGAGCTACTTCCGCACTGTGGGCCTTGGCGTGCTTGCCGACGAAGGTTTCGCGCGCATCGGCCGCACGATGGTCGAGCCGGGCACGCCGCTCGGCAGCGGGCTCACGCCCGAGGCCGCCGCGCAGCTCGGCCTGCGCGCGGGCACCGCCGTCGCGACGGGCGTGATCGACGCGCACGCGGGCGGCATCGGCACGGTCGGCGCGCAAGGGCAACCCGAGGCGTGCCTCGCGTATGTGTTCGGCACCTCGTCATGCACGATGACGACCACGCGCGACCCCGTGTTCGTGCCCGGCGTGTGGGGGCCGTACTACGCGGCGATGGTGCCCGGGGCGTGGCTCAACGAAGGCGGGCAGTCGGTGGCGGGCGCGGCGATCGAGCGCTTGCTCACAATGCATCCGCTCGCCACGCAAGCCGCGAGCCGCGCGGCGAGCGAAGGCCAGTCGCTGCCGACGATGCTTGCCGGGCTGGCGGTTCAGGCTGGGCAGGGTGAGTCGGGCGCGGTGCGACTCGCGCACGATCAGGGCCTGCACGTCGTGCCGGAATTCCTCGGCAACCGCGCGCCGTTTGCCGATCCGCACGCGCGGGCCGTCATCGCGGGACTCGGCATGGAGACGGACATGGAGAGCCTCGTCGCGCTCTATGTCGCGGGCATTGGCAGCATCGGCTATGGGCTGCGGCAGATCATCGAGGTGCAGGCCCAGGCGGGCGCGCCGATCGAGCAGGTCGTGATCAGCGGCGGCGCGGGGCGGCTCGACCTCGTGCGCCAACTGCTTGCGGACGCAACGGGCAAGCCCGTGCTGGCCACCCACGCCGAGGAGCCCGTATTGCTGGGCGCGGCCATGCTGGGTGCCGTGGCTGGCGGCCTATACGACAACGTGCGCGAGGCGATGGCCGCGATGTCGCAGATCAGCAAGGTCTACGCACCGGCCACGGGCGAGATCGCGGCGCTGCACGAAGCGCGTTATCGCGCGTTCACGCAGTTGCAGGACGTGGCGCGCGCGATCCGCTAATGGCTTGACCGTAGCGGCTCACGCCGCCTCGCCGCTGCGCGGCGCGAGCGCGGCGGCGGCAGCCTGACTCTGCGCGAGGTGGCGCAGCAGTTTCGTCACCATCACGACGACGGTGAGCGCGAGCAGCACGAAGAACACCGCGAGCGGCGTGAGCACGTGCACGGAGACGAAACCGGCCAGCCCCATCATCGCCGAGGAAACGAGCAGCAGCGCGCAGCCGAGAATCGCGCTCGTCAAACCCGCGATATGCGGGAACAGCGAATTGCCCTTGGCCATCAGCGTGGGGTACATCGCACCCGCGCACAGACCCATCACGAGTACCGGAACGGCAAGCGTCCACACGCGCAGGCCCACCGTGAGCGCGAGCACGAGCATGGCGATGGCCGCGCCCGCCATCACGCGCGCCCCCACGCGCAGACGTTGTTCCGGGGTGGGCAGGCGCGGGCCGTGCAGCCGGTTCGAGAGGCCGCCCAGGAAATACATCAGGCCGATGCCGAGCGCGAGATAGCCGAAGAAGGTGGGCGGCCTGTGCAGCGTGTTCTGCACCATGAACGGCCCGACGACATTGAAGACGAGCAGGATGCTGTAGCACAGGCCCTGGGCCAGAAAGCAGCTCTGGAACACCGGGCTCGCGAGCACCTTGCCCGCGTTCGCGATGAGCGTGCGTGGTTCCAGATGCACCGGTTGCCGCAAGGTTTCGCGAAAGCGCCACAGCAGCGCCCACATCACCAGCGAATACACGAGCAGGAACACGAGGCAGGCCTTCCAGCCGAACAGCTCCTGCAGATGCGCGCCGATCACCGGCGCGATGATCGGCGCGAGCCCCCATGTAATCGACATGTAGGTGAACGCGTGCATGAGCGCGGTGCCCACGAACGAGTCGGTGATGATGGCTTTCGCGAGCAGATTGGTCGCGGCGATGCCGAAGCCCTGCAGGCAGCGCGCCAGCACGAAGGTTTCCAGATTGGGCGCGGCGAGCGAGAGCAGACAGCCGACCGTATAGATCACGAGGCCGAAGGCCAGCACGCGCTTGCGCCCGAGGGCGTCGGAAATCGGCCCGAAGATGAGCTGGCCGAGGGCGTAGGCGGCGAGATAAACGGACACGCTCGACTGGATCGCCTGCGGCGACGTCGCGAAGTAGCGCGCCATGGCCGGCAGCGCGGGCACGTAGATGTCGATGGCGAGCTGTCCGGCGGAGGCGAACAGGCAGATCAGGAACAGCAGGAAGCGCGGCGAGTTCGCCGGGGGGGCGGCGGTGGCTGGACGTTCGGGCAGATCGTGGGTCATGACAGCTTGAAGAGGGCGGATTCCGGTGCGGCGGCGCGGGAGCGATCGAGCTGCAGGTTCGGAAAGCGTGTTCGGATCACGAACATAGCGTCCGGCGCGGCGGCGTAGGCGCGTATTGTGCCCGTTATCGCCGACTTCCGTGCGACGCCCCTCGCAGGCGCGGCGCTTGCTGGATATCTGCATACCTCGCCCCAGGAATACGCGGAGTGCCGACATGCCAGAGAAAAGGCCGAAAGAGGCCGTGCGCCGCCCGACCACCGCGGAAGACTACGAAGTCTTCTGCGGCGAGCAGATCGACGGCGCGGGCCGCTACTACGGATTGCTGCGTATTCGCCGCAAGACCGATGGGCGGCTCATCTATCCGTTCGACGGCTGTCCGCGTCCGGGGCCGTGCGCCACGGGGCCGCTGGCCAGGCAACAGGCACTCGCGCTCGCGGATGAGCTGATTCGCGCGGACATTGCCATGCCCGAAGGGTGAGCCGGCCCTGCCTGCCGGAGGCGGAGCACGCCCAGGCTCAAAGCGAAAACACTTCGTGCACCGAAGTCTGAAACACGCCGCCATTCATGGGGCCGCCGCCCGCCACGTGAATCGCATCGCCCACGACCGCCGCGCCCATGCCATGACGCGGCGTGAGCATGGGCGCATAGGCCTGCCATGAATCGGTGGCCGGGTCGTAGCCCTCGTTCTGCCCGAATACGCGCCGCGTGCCTTCTCCCTCCATGCAGAAGAACCGTCCCCGCCACGCCGCGCCGCCGTGACCGGAGCGCGGCGTGGGCATGGGCGCGCGTTCTTCCCAGGCGTCGCGCTTCGCGTCGTAGGCCACGTGCATGCCGGTGTTGAAGTCGAACGTATCCATGCGCCCGCCGGCCACGAGTATCCAGCCCGCTAGCGAGACGGCCGCTGTGTGGTCGCGCGGCCCGGGAATGGGCGCGAGCGTCTTCCAGCTGTCGCTCTGCGGGTCGTACGCCTCGTGCCAGTCCACCGAGCGCGTGTCGCGGCCGCCGATCGCGTGCAGCATGCCGTCGTGCGCCACGACGGAGATCGCGCCGCGCGAGCCGCGCGAAAGCGGGTGAATTGCGTGCCAGCGGTCGTCGGCCACGACATAGGCGTAGCAGTCGGGCACGGCAATGCGGTTCTGCTCGACGAAGCCGCCCATCGCATAGACCACGCCGTCGAGCGCCGCCACGCCGATATGATTCGCGCCGCGCGGAACGGGCGCGGCGTTGCGCCAGGCGCCGCGCGCCGCATCGAATACGTGGTGATAAGGGCGCGCGACCTGGCCCGCACCGTAGCCGCCGATCACATGCATGCGCTCGCCCTCGCTCGTCGCCCATGCCATTTCGCTGCGCGGCAGCGGCAAGGGCGCGGCCGTGGCCCACGCGCCTTGCGGCGTGGCGCGCGGCGCGCTCGAGTAGAAGAAGCGCTGTGTGAATGCTGCGGGCGGCAGCTGCGTGGCGTTGGGGTCGCGCAGGCTCGCGTAGAGCCCGCCGCGCTGGGCCGTTTGCATCGCTTGCGGGTCTTCGGGCATGGCCTGCATGTCCTCTGCAGCCATCGCACCGCGCTGCGCGTACCAGGCGGTGCTGCCCGCGGCGAGGCTCAGTTCGAGGAAGCGGCGACGGGAAAGCGGCATGGCGAACCTCGCGGAGGTGGGCGGGAGACGGCATCGGACGCGCTTTTTTCGGGCGTTTTTCTCACTCGCGCGGCGCGCAGTGGACACGGTACTCGCTTACGCTGTCGCCCACCTTGCGTGAGTGTGCACGCTCGATTGAGGGTGCAATCGGCTCCGCATCGCCACGCTGCATCGTCGTGCGTGCCGAGAATTTCATTTCGCGACAGGCCGGTCGAGGAGAAATGGATACTCCTCTCTTTGGAGAATCCGCTTAATTTTGGAACCATTTTTTAGCGCCCGACGCGTAGCATTTTCGACATTCCGTTGTGCGAGAAACGAAGATGAGCGAGAAGGGCGATTTGCGTTACTTTGACTATGCCGCGACCACCCCGGCGGACCCGCGGGTGATCGAGGCGATGTTCGGCTGTCTGGGTATGGAAGGCGACTTCGGCAACCCTGCCTCCAGCTCGCATGGCGCGGGCCAGCGGGCGCGGCGGCTCGTCGAGCAGGCGCGCAAGGACGTGGCGGCGCTCATCGGCGCCGAGGCCGGCGAGATCGTCTGGACGTCCGGCGCGACCGAGTCGAACAATCTCGCGCTCAAGGGCTATGCGGACCGCGCGACGCAAAAGCGCCATCTCATCACGAGCCAGCTTGAACACAAGGCCATTCTCGACACGATGACGAGCCTCGAAGCGCGCGGCATGGCCGTCACGCGGCTCGCGCCGGACGCGCACGGCGAAATCACGGCTCAGGCCGTGGCCGCCGCGCTGACGCCCGACACCGGTCTCGTGTCGCTCATGCTGGTCAACAACGAACTGGGCACACTCACGGATGTCGCGGCGATTGCGCGCGTGGTCCATGCCGCCGGCGCGCTGCTGCACGTCGATGCGGCGCAGGCGCTCGGCAAGACGCCCATCGACGTGAAAGCGATGGGCATCGACCTCCTCTCGATGTCGGCGCACAAGGTGTATGGGCCGAAGGGCATCGGCGCGATCTATGTGAGTCACGAGGCGTTCGAGCGCATCGCGCCGCAGATGCATGGCGGCGGTCACGAGCGCGGCCTGCGCTCGGGCACGCTGGCCACGCATCAGATCGTCGGCATGGGCGTGGCGTGCGTGATTGCGCGCGAGGCGCTGCAAGCGGACAGCGAGCGCATTGCGCGCCTCGGCGAGCGCCTGCTGGCCGAGGTGCTCGCGTTGCCGGGCGTCACGCTCAACGCCGCGCGCGCTAAGCGCATTCCCCATACGCTGAGCCTCACGATCGATCTGCCGGGCTTCTTCCCGTTCCTGCTGACCGGCGACCTCGCGATCTCGTCGACTTCGGCCTGCAACTCGGCGGCGGGCACGCCTTCGCACGTGCTCACGGCCATCGGGGTTGGCGAAGAGGCGGCGAACCGTACGGTGCGCCTGAGCCTCGGGCGCTTCACGAAGCCGGAAGACGTCGATTTCGCGGTGGACTGCATTCGTCGCGCTGTGGCGCCGTGTCTGCCGGCCGCAGCGGTCGCTGTGCCCGCTTGATCCCGGCGGTCAAGGTCACGATGAACATCGAAACCCGATGATCGTTTCACTCGTACTCGGCGCCATGATCGGCGCGTTGCTGGGACTCACGGGCGCAGGCGGCGGCATTCTCGCCGTGCCGGCGATCGTGGTGGGAATGGGCTGGCCCATGCAGCAGGCCACGCCGGTCGCCTTGATCGCCGTGGCGAGCAGCGCGGGGATCGGCGCGCTCGAAGCCTTCCGCAACCGCCTCGTGCGCTATCGCGCAGCGTTCTGCATGGCGCTCGCGGGCGTGCCGACCACGTGGCTCGGCGTGCGCCTCGCTCAAGCCATGCCGCAACGCCTGCTGCTCGCGCTCTTTGCCGGCGTGATGCTGTTCGTGGCCGGGCGGCTGCTGCGTCAGACCATCGGGAAAAAGCGCGCGCTGCCCGAAGCGTCGCCGCTTTGCGTGGGCCGCGTCAATCCCGACACCGGCCGCCTCGTGTGGTCGAAGGCGACGGCGCTCGCGCTGGCATCGACCGGCGCGTTGACGGGACTGATGACGGGCCTGCTCGGCGTGGGCGGCGGCTTCATCATCGTGCCCATGCTGCGCAAGCTCACGAACATCTCCATGCACGGCATCGTCGCGACGTCGTTGATGGTCATCGCGCTCGTGGGCTCCGGCGGCGTGGTGGCGACGGTGCTGCACGGCGTGCCGCTGCGGCTCGACCTCACGCTGTGGTTCAGCGTTGCGACCGTCGCCGGCATGATGCTGGGGCGTCACGTTTCGCACCGCGTTTCCTCGCGGCATACGCAGATGGGCTTCGCCGGCATTCTGGTGTGCGTGGCGTGCGGCATGCTCGCCAAGGTGGCGCTCGGCTACTGACCGGATCGCGCCTTGCGCCCGCGCTGCCCTCAACCGGCCTGGGCGAGAAAGAGGCGGATTTCGTCGGCGAGCCAGTCTCGCACGGCACGCACCTTGGGGTCGTCGCGGCTGCCGATGCGGTAGACGAGGTCATGGCCGCGCTCGGACTCGAGACGCAACTGCGGGAACGGCGCGACGAGCCGACCGGCCGCGATATCGTCCGCCACGATCACGCTGCGCCCCAGCGCCACGCCTTCGCCGCGGATTGCCGCCTCGATCGCGAGACTCCCATGGCTGTAGGCCGTGCCGCGATCGCTGCGCACGCCGCTCAACCCCGCCAGCGCCAGCCATTGCTCCCAGTTCGCGAGCATGCCGCCCTCGTGCAGCAAGGTGCAGCGCGCGAGACTCTCGACCGATGCCATGCCGCCGATCTTCGCCCGATAGTCAGCACTGCAAACCGGCGTCACGGTCTCGTCCAGAATGCGCTCGGCCAGCACGCGCGGATAGCGTCCGCTGCCGTAGCGAATCGCCACATCGACATCCGAGTCGTTGAGATCGACGTATTTGTCGGTCACGTCGAGGTGGACGTCGAGTTCCGGATGGCGTGTCTTGAGGCGATGCAGGCGCGGCGCGAGCCAACGGTTCGCGAAGGACACGCTGGCGTTGATCTTCAGGCGCGTGACGCTGTCGTGCGTGCGCAGGCGCTCGGACTCCTTGGTCAATTCCGCGAGCGCGCGGTTCACGGCCAGCAGGAACTCGGCGCCTGCCTCGGTCAGGACGATGCGCCGCGTGAGCCGCTGGAACAAGGCCACGCCCAGATGGCTTTCGAGCGTCTTGATGTGCCGGCTCACCGCGCCGTGCGTGACGTGCAGTTCCTGCGCCGCCTGCGTCATGCTGAGGAGCCGCCCGGTGGCTTCGAAGGCGCGCAGGGTTTGCAGCGGGGGAAGGCGGTCGAACATGGAGCCGGGTGCGTGCGTCACGTGTGAGTTTTTCTCACGCATTATATGACGACAAATGGTTTGTCAGACACGTTGACGGCATTCAATATGGGCATAAAGCCGCAGGACGTAACGTAACCAGTGCTACGCCCGCGGCGCATTCCTGACAGTTGGCATTCTCCGAATTGCGTCGCTCATCATGGATCTTCTGCTTTTCAAGCTCGTCTTTACGCCGTTGTTGCTGTTGGCCGCCAGTCTCGCCGCTCGCCGCTGGGGCGAAGCGGTCGGCGGCTTGCTCGTGGGGCTGCCGCTCACCTCGGGGCCGGTTTCGGTTTTTCTCGCGCTGGAGCACGGGCCGGCGTTCGCCGCGCAAGCTACGGCGGGTTCCCTCGTCGCAACGGCCGCGCAGGCGGCGTTTTGCGTCGTCTATTGCCGGCTCGCGACGCGCGGGTGGAAGTTGGCGCTCGCGGGTGCAGGCGCGACGTTCGCTCTCGTGGCCCTCGTGCTGCAATGGAGCACGCTGCCTGCCAACGGTCTTTATCTCTTCGCCATTCTGGCCATCGCTCTCGCGCTCAACCTGATTCCCAACAAGCCGGCAAGAACGGTGCGGCTCACGCCGCCGTGGTGGGATTTACCGTCGCGCATGATGCTCATTGCCGGCCTCGTGGTGAGCGTGACACTGATCGCGCCTTACGTCGGACCCGAGGCGAGCGGCGTGCTCGCGTCGTTCCCGTTCATGGCGATCATCCTCGCCGTGTTCGCGCACCGTCTCATCGGCCATGATGCGGCGCAGCAACTGATGCGCGGCATGACCACAGGACTGCTGGGTTTTGCGTCGTTCTTCTTCGTGCTGAGCCTCACGCTCACGCACTGGAACCTGCTGGCGGCCTACGGGACAGCGATTCTCTGCGTGCTCACGATCCAGGCGATCTCCCTGTACCGCATGCGTCTGCCGACACCATGCCTGCACGGCAAGTCCAAGCCCGAAGGCAGCGCGCCGTAACGGCTGGCTTGGCATCCGGCGGGCCTGGACGGGCCACGCCGCGCGTGTTGCGCTGCACCGCGGGACTTCGGCTTCGGCGCGTGCCAACGACTCGACGCCCACGGTGGATGGCCTAAACTACAGAACCGGCGGATGCGGCTACTTCCGCACCGCCGGCCCGCCATGGCGCACCTTTTCTTCGCAGCTTCGATTCAGCGGCACGTCGCGACGCCCGAGCGCGAGATCGACGCGCGCACGCTTCGCGAAGCGTTCGATGCCGTGTTTGCCGAGCAGCCGCGTTTGCGCGGCTATATCCTCGACGATCAGGGCGCGTTGCGTAAGCATCTGGCGGTATTCGTGGACGGTGTTCGGCTAAGCGACCGGGAGCATTTGAGCGACGCGCTCGGCGAGCAGAGCCGGGTGTACGTCGTGCAGGCGCTGTCCGGCGGATGAGACGCAGCTTTGCATGGGACCAGAGCGCCGACTCTGGCTCGACAGGAGGGCACGCGAGATGAGCGATCGACTGCTGGTCGCAACCCGCAAGGGGTTGTTCGTTCTGGAAGCCGATGGAGAGGGCGGCTGGACAATCGGCGAACCTGAATTCGTCGGCGAGCCGGTAAGTATGGTGATGCCCGACGCGCGCGACGGCTCGCTCTATGCCGCACTCAACCTGGGCCACTTCGGCGTGAAGCTGCATCGCCGGCGTGCGGGCATGGCGGACTGGGAAGAATGCGCGGTGCCCGTCTATCCGCCACAGCCGGCCGACGACATTCAGGCCAGCGAACCGGACGCATTGGGCCGCCTGCCCGCGCCATGGTCGCTCCAGCAGATCTGGTCGCTCGAACCGGGCGGCGCGGACGAGCCGGGCGTACTGTGGGCGGGCACGATCCCTGGCGGCCTGTTCCGCTCCGCCGATGGCGGCGACAGCTGGGAACTCAACCGCTCGCTGTGGGACCGCCCGGAGCGGCGCGAATGGGCGGGTGGCGGCTACGACGCGCCGGGCATTCACTCGGTGATGGTCGATCCGCGCGACAGCCGGCACGTGACGGTGGGCGTGTCGTGCGGCGGCGTCTGGCAGACGGGCGACGGCGGCGCGAACTGGCACCTCACTGCCGAGGGCATGGAAGCCGACTACATGCCGCCCGAGCGGCGCGGCGAGCCCAACGCTCAGGACCCGCATCGCGTGGTGCAATGCGCGGCGAATCCGGATGTGCTGTGGACCCAGCATCACTGCGCGATCTTCCGCTCGACCGATGGCGCGGCGCACTGGCGGCGTATCGAAGCGCAGCCGTCGAGTTTCGGTTTTGCGGTCGCGGTGCATCCGCGCGAGCCGGACACCGCGTGGTTCGTGCCGGCCCAAAAAGACCAGTACCGCGTTCCCGTGAATGGCCAGTTCGTCGTCACGCGCACGCGCGACGGCGGGCGCACGTTCGAGCGCTTCTCGAACGGCTTGCCCGGCGCACCGGCATACGACCTCGTGTACCGGCACGGACTCGACATCGACGAGTCCGGCACGCGTCTCGCCATGGGCTCGACCACGGGCGCGCTCTGGACCTCGGACGACGGCGGCGAAAACTGGCGGCTCGTATCGGCGCATTTGCCGCCGGTGTATTGCGTGCGATTCGGGTGACGGCGTGCAGGCGCATCCGGGTTGAGCCCGCCGTTATCCCTCCGCCTGAAACATCGTCATGCGCCGCAGGATCCAGTCGAGCAACTCATGCGCGGCCGCGACGAGCGGCCGCCCCGACTTCACGAGCACGCGCGCCTTCGTGCCGCGAAAGAGCGCGTGATCGATCGGCACGGTCACGAGTTCGCCGGCTTCGATCTCGCGCGAGGCGGCAAATTCGCCGATCAGCGTCGCGAAGTTTTCCACGGCGACAAAACGCTTGAGCGCGGTAAGCGAATTCGTGGTGAGCGTCGCGCGTATCTCGATGTTTTCCGCGAACGCCAGCATGTTCGCGAGATGCCCGATGCCGAACGTGCTGGGCATCAACGCGAGCGGCCACGCGAGCAGGTCGTCGATCGTCGCGGGCGTGCCCCGCTGCGCGAGCGGATGGTCGCGGCGCACCAGCAGCACGACGGGTTGCGCTGAACTCGCGCGATATTCGATGCGCTCGTGCGGCGGCGGATTGAACGCCAGGCCGATATGCGCGCGGCTTTCGGCGACCTCGCCCAGCACGTCGTCGACGGGGAGCATCGTGAGGCTCACATCGAGCTTCGGATATTGCGCGCAGAACGGCGTGATGACCTCGGCGACGAGCGCATCTACGTAGCCTTCGCTCACGGCCAGATCCACGCGGCCTTGCTGGAGCCCGCGCAACGCGTGCAACTGGTCCTCGAACTTCTCCTGCTGCGCGCGATAACCGCGCCAGAACTCCAGCAGATGCGCCGCCGCTTCGGTGGGCTTCACGCCGCGCGCCTGGCGCTCGAACAGTTGCGCGCCCAGTTCGTCCTCCAGCAGCTTGATTTGTCGCGTGATGACGGAGGGCGAGGTGTTCAGGCTGTCCGCGGCGCCACGGATCGTGCCGTGCGTGAGCACCTCGTGGAAATAACGCAGCCGCTGCTGATTGATTTCGCGCATCGCGCCCTCGTTCGCGTAAAACGACTGTTGCCTGAAAAAGAACGATATGTGAACTTTGTTGCTCTTGCTAGCGAAGTATGCCCTGGCCAGGATGGTATTGCGCACGACGCCCACCAGACAGGAGACAGGACATGGCCGCCATTCTTCCCCGCTCGAGAAGCCTCGATGCTTCCGCGCTCTACAGCAGGATCAACGCGCGATTGCTGCCGTTTCTGCTGATCTGCTATTTGTTTGCTTACCTCGACCGCGTGAACGTCGGGTTCGCCAAGCTGCAGATGCAGACCGACCTCGGCTTCTCCGATGCGGCCTATGGCGTGGGCGCCGGCATTTTCTTCATCGGCTATGTGCTGTTCGAGTTGCCGAGCAATCTGCTGCTGCCGAAGATCGGGGCGCGCAAGACCTTCGGGCGCATCCTCGTGCTGTGGGGCATCACGTCGGCGTGCATGCTGTTCGTGCGCAGCGTGCCCGCGTTCTATGCCATGCGCTTCCTGCTAGGCGTGTTCGAGGCGGGCTTTGCGCCGGGCATGATCTTCTATCTCTCGCGCTGGTACGGCCCCTCGCGCATGGCGCGCGCCATCGCGATGGTGTTTCTGGCCGGTCCGATTGGCGGCATTGTCGGCGGGCCGGTTTCGGCGGCCGTCATGAGCCTGCTTGCGGGGAAGGCGGGCCTCGCGGGCTGGCAATGGATGTTTCTGGTGGAAGGCCTGCCGTGCATCGTGCTCGGCATCGCGACGTTCCTCTATCTGCCCGACCGTCCGGCCGATGCCGCGTGGCTGAGCGACGCCGAAAAGCGCCAGATCGAAGCCGAAGTCGGCGCGCCCGAGGCGCACGCCACCTCGTTCGGCAGCGTGCTGCGCGATCGCAAGGTGTATGTGCTGGCGTTTGCGTACTTCTGCATCATTGCGTCGATTTACGCCATCAGCTTCTGGCTGCCCGCCATTCTCAGGGCGCAAGGCGTGAGCAATCTCATCACGCTGGGCTGGTACACGTCGATTCCGTATGTCGCGGCGGCAGTGGGCATGCTCTATATGGGGCGCCGTTCGGACCGGCTCGGTGAGCGGCGCTTTCACTGCGCCGTGCCGGCAGCGGCCGCCGCGCTGCTTTTCGCGCTTTCCGCAGCCGCGGGCAATCATTTGGCGCCCACGCTCGCGCTGCTCACGCTCGTGACGATGGCGCTGTGGATGGCCTACACCGTCTTCTGGGCGATTCCGCCCGAGTACATCAAGGGACCGGCCGCGGCAGGCGGCATTGCGCTCATCAACACCATCGGGCTTTCCGGCGGATTCTGGGGTCCTGCGGCCATCGGCTGGATCAAGACGGCGGCGGGCAGTCTCCAGCCTGCGCTGCTCGCCATGGGGGGCGTGTCGCTCATCGGCGCGCTGCTGATTCTTTCGGTCAGGCTCGCGAGCGCGAAGCCCTGAACGGACATGGTGCCTGCAAGGCACGGCACGAAACCGGTTTGCTCAGTCATCCTATGCAAGTGAGGTAAAGGAATATGAAGATTCTCATCGCGGGCTTCCAGCACGAAACCAACACGTTCGCGCCGACGAAAGCCAGTTATCAAAGCTTCGTTCAAGGCGAGGGCTTTCCTCCGCTCACACGCGGCGCCGACGTGCTCTCGCTGCGCGAAGTGAACGTGCCCGCCGGCGGCTTTATTCATGCGGCGGAAGCGGCGGGCCATACGCTCGTGCCGGTCATCTGGGCCGGGGCGAGCGCTTCCGCGCACGTGACTGAAGACGCATTCGAGCGCATTGCCGGCGAGATCGTCGATGCCGTGCGGCGCGGCGGCTTCGACGCGATCTATCTCGACCTGCACGGCGCGATGGTCACCGAGCATCTGGACGACGGCGAGGGCGCGCTGCTCGCGCGCGTGCGGGCCATCGTAGGCCGCGAGATGCCCGTGGTGGTCTCGCTCGACTTGCACGCCAACGTGACCGAGCAGATGTTCACGCACGCCGACGCCATGGTCGCGTATCGCACCTATCCGCACGTCGACATGGCCGAAACGGGCGCGCGCGCCGCGCAGATCCTCATGCGCCTCGTCGCGGAGCCCGGGCGCAGGCTCAAGCACTACGTGCGCCGCATTCCGTTCCTGATTCCCGTGAACGGCATGTGCACGCTCGCGGAACCGGCGCGCGGCACGTACGCGCATCTCGCGCAGCTCGAGGACGATTCGGTCGTCTCGCTTTCGTTCGCGCCGGGTTTTCCGGCCTCCGATTTTCCCGAGTGCGGCGCGGCCGTGTGGGGTTACGGCTTCGATGAAGCCGCCGTCATTGCGGCGGTGAACGCGTTGGCCTCGGCCGTCGTCGAACAGGAACGCGACTGGGAAGTGCGCTTTCTCGACCCCGACGCTGCCGTGCGCGAAGCCATGCGTCTGGCCGAGCACGCCACGCAGCCGGTCGTCATCGCCGATACGCAGGACAACCCGGGCGTGGGCGGCGACTCGAACACAATGGGCCTCGTGCGCGCGCTGTTGCGCCAGGGCGCGCGCGACGCGGCCGTGGGCCTGATCTGGGACCCTAAGGCGGCCGCGAAGGCGCACGAGGCGGGCGTGGGCGCGACGATCGAGCTTGCGCTCGCCGGCGGCACGGGCGTGCCCGGCGACGCGCCGCTAGCCGGGCGCTTCGTCGTGGAGCACCTTGCCGATGGGCGTGTTCGCTTCGACGGCCCAATGATGAACGGCATGTGGACCGAGATCGGGCCGGTGGCGTGCCTGCGCATCGACGGCGTCCGGATCGCGGTCAGCTCGGTCAAGATGCAGATTTTCGACCGCAATCTGTATCGCGCGGCGGGTATCGAACCGGAGCGGATGAAGATTCTGGTGAACAAGAGTTCGGTCCACTATCGCGCCGATTTCGACGCCATAGCCTCGGCGCATCTCGTGGCGAAGGCGCCCGGCCCCATGGCCGCAGACCCCGCCGATTTGCCGTGGCAGCGCATCGATACGCGCTTGCGCCTGCGTCCGAACGGGGTGTCGCTGAGCGAAATGCGGGAGTAATGCGGGAGTAGCGAGGGGTTTTGTATCGTTGTGTATCCACCGTGGCTACGGACAAGGAGGCTTGCAAAAGCAAGGGTTCGCGGAAACAAGCGGGATACGTGCGGGAGTTCAAATACACCCATGCCAGTCAGCGACGTCGCCAGGCAGACATCGAAAAGACTGGACGCACGAGCCACGCAATCGTGGTCCGACATAACTCATTGCTTACAGGTGGATACCATGAAACTCATCAAGTCGCTAATCGTTGCCGCTGTCGTCGCCGTTCCCGTCGTCTCTTTCGCGCAGTCGGCCGAGCCGCTCACGCGCGCCCAGGTCCGCGCCGAACTGGTGCAGCTCCAACAGGCCGGCTACAACCCGGCGGCCGACTACAATGACTATCCGCAGCACATCGAGGCCGCCGAAGCGAAGGTGAGTGCGCAGAATGCCGCGGCGGCATCGGCGTTCGGCGGCGTGGCGAATGGTTCGTCGGCAGCGGGCGCGCCCACGGCTTCGGCGCCTCACGACATTCCTGGCTTCGGTTCGCTCTACGCGCATCGGTGATGGGTGACTGAAGGTGCGAGTGCAAGGGCGGCCCGCTTCGAGCGGGCCGCTGCACATGTTGCGACTTGCCTCATTCTCCGTCCCGGCCTAACCTGTGCCGGATACGACGACCTCGAGCCCAGCATGCAAATCCATCCCGTACGGCTGTCTCCCGGCGACGATCTGCGCGTCGCCGTCGAAAGCTTGCTGGGCCAGCAAGCCTCGCATGCGGCGTTCGTCATTCAGGGCGTCGGCAGCCTGAGCGTCGCGCAGTTGCGATTCGCCGGCGCCGAAACGCCGACCGAATTGCGGGGCGACCTCGAAATCCTCACGCTCGCGGGCTCGGTGTCGCCCGATGGCGCCCACCTGCACATGTCCGTCTCCGACGCGCAAGGCCGCGTGTCCGGCGGCCATGTCGCGCGCGGCTGCACCGTGCGCACCACGGCGGAACTGCTGCTGGTGCTGCTGCCCGGCCATCGTTTCTCACGAGAGCTCGATTCCTCGACCGGATACCCGGAACTGCAGATTCGCAACGCGCCAGGCTGATCCGCCTGCGCCGCCATTCGAGCGGCCCCACGCACCGTCACAAAATTTAAAAGCGGCTTCGCTATGCTTCGGCGTTGCCTCGCCGCTGCCTGTGCTGCGCGCGGGGCCCCCGCTCGGGCCGCTCCTCGAGCCGTTGTTGTGCCTCTATCTGGACGGAGACTTCGATGACGGTCGAATCCGCGCCGGCGCGCTTGCCATGGCAAGGCGCGTCGCGCAGACGTTTGAGCCTGCCCGCTGCATTCACGACGATGCGTGCGCCCGCCATGCTGCTAGCATGCGCAGCCGCACTGTGTGCGCTTGGTGCATGCAGCGCACGCGATAGCGACGCGCGCGCCGCACTCACCACGAACGCCGTACGCGAACTCGCGCAGGCGCAGCCAGGCAGCAACCCACAGAGCCCGCCGCTCGCCAATGCATTCACGCTGGCCTCGGATGCGAGCGCATCGAATCTCCCAGATAGTGCGAACAGCATGGCAAACGCCGGCGTAGCCTTGCCCGCGAACGCCGTCCGCTCGCCGGCGAAGCCACCCGCTGGCGGCAGCGCGCAAGACACACAAGCCGCGCAGATCGAACCGCTTGTCACACCTGTCATCCACACAGCCGATTGACGTACCCGGCCGCGCGGCGTTGCCGCCTGCCGCCCGTCAAGGCGGCGTGCCGTGCGTGCCTTTCTCAACCTGAAGATGGAAACCACAAGATGACCTCGAGAAGCCGCCGTGACTTTCTCCGCACCGCCGCGATGAGCGCCGGTTCGGCCACCGCCCTGACGATGCTGCCGCAGGGCATCCGCAATGCGCTCGCGATTCCCGCGAACAATCGCACGGGGAGCCTCCGCGATGTCGAGCACATCGTGATCCTCATGCAGGAGAACCGCTCGTTCGACCATTACTTCGGCACGCTGCGCGGCGTGCGCGGCTTCGGCGACACGCGCGCGATCACGCTGCCCACCGGCAAGCCGGTGTGGAACCAGCCGCTCGCGGCCGGTGTGGGCGAAGTGCTGCCGTTCCATCCCACGGCGGCCAACCTGGGCCTGCAGTTCATCCAGGATCTGCCGCACGACTGGACCACGACGCACGCCGCCTGGAACGGCGGCCGCTACGACCAGTGGGTGCCCGCCAAGGGCACGACCACGATGGCCTACCTCACGCGCGACGACATTCCGTTCCACTATCAGCTCGCCGACGCGTTCACGATTTGCGACGCGTACCACTGCTCGACGATGACCGCGACCGACCCGAACCGCTACTACATGTGGACCGGCTGGGTGGGCAACGACGGCAGCGGCGGCGGCCCGGTGATCGACAACGCGGAAGCCGGCTATGGCTGGTCCACGTATCCCGAAGTCCTGCAGAACGCGGGCGTCACGTGGAAGATCTATCAGGACGCGGGCGAAGGCCTCGACGCCAAGGGCTCATGGGGCTGGACGGGCGACAATCCGTACATCGGCAATTACGGCGACAACTCGCTCCTGTATTTCCATCAATACCAGAACGCGCAGCCCGGCAATCCGCTGTACGACCGTGCACGCACGGGCACGAACGTGCTGGCAGGCGGCGGCTATTTCGATGTGCTCAAGCAGGACGTGGCGAACAATGCGCTGCCGCAGGTCTCGTGGATCGTTGCGCCCGAGGCGTACTCGGAGCATCCGAACTGGCCCGCGAACTATGGCGCGTGGTACGTCGACCAGGTGCTGCAGATCCTCACGTCGAACCCGGACCTCTGGAGCAAGACCGTGCTGCTCGTGAACTACGACGAGAACGACGGCTTCTTCGATCACCTGGCGCCCCCGTTTCCGCCGGCTTCGAGCGCGAACGGCCTCTCGACCGTCGATACGACGAACGAAATTTTCCCGGGCAGCAGCACGTACGCGGCGGGCCCGTATGGCCTCGGACCGCGCGTGCCGATGCTCGTGGTCTCGCCGTGGTCGCGCGGCGGCTGGGTGTGCTCGGAGACGTTCGACCATACTTCCGTGATCCGCTTCATCGAGAAACGCTTCGGTCTGCATCACGACCTGCGTGAGCCGAACATCACGCCGTGGCGCCGCGCGGTGTCCGGCGACCTCACGTCGGCATTCAACTTCGCCACGCCTAACGCGGCGATTCCCGCGCTGCCCTCCACGACGGGCTATGCGCCGCCCGACAAGCTCCGTCATCCCGACTACGTGCCGGTGCCGCCGGTCGTGGGCAGCGTGCCCAAGCAGGAAGCGGGCGTGCGCAACGCGCGCGCGCTGCCGTACGAGCTGTTCGTGCGCTTCGATGCCAATGCCGGCTCGGGCGACGTCACCACGCGCTTCGTCAATTCGGGCCGCGCCGGTGCCGTGTTCCTCGTCTACACGGCGGGCAGCACCGACGCGCCGCGCACCTATACGGTCGAAGCCGGCAAGCATCTGCAGGACAAGCTCGCGATCGGTGCCAGCGGCGCGTACGACTTCAGCGTGCATGGGCCGAACGGGTTTCTGCGCCGTTTCGCGGGCACGCAGGTCAAGACGGGCTGGTTCGGCGGCAACGAAACGGCGCGCCCCGAAGTGGCCGAGGGCTACGACGTGGCGAACGGCAACCTGCAACTGCGCCTCGAGAACAAGGGCGGCGCGCGCTGCCAGTTCACGATCGTCAACGCGTATGACCCGGGCACGAAGATCCAGCGCACCGTGCCCGGCGGCGACACCGAGCAGCTTTATCTCGACCTGCGCAACGCGCACGGCTGGTACGACCTGACGATCACGGTCGATAGCGATGCGACGTTCGTGCGCCGCATCGCGGGCCACGTCGAGACGGGCCGCCCGAGCTATAGCGATCCCGCACTCGGCGCCTGATACCGCTGAGGCGTGAGGTGAGCCACGGCTTTCGCGAGCCGTGGCTTTTTTTGTTTACCGCGTAGTCGAGCAGGGGTGCCTCTAGCGCCAGCGTGGCGGCGGCGGTCCCCAGCCGGGATGCCGGACGTGTCTCGGACCCATGAAATGCGGAGGACGGTGCCACGGTGAAAAGCCGTGGCGCGAATACACGACGGGAGGCGGCCACATCGGCGCGGCGGGATGCATGAAGAATACGGGCGGCGGCGGCGCGTAGAACGCCCCCGGAATACCGATGCCCACGCCCACATTGACGTTCACACGCGCCTGTGCGGTTTGCATCGCGCACAGCGTCGTTGCGATACAAAGGAATGCAAACTTCAACACACGGAGTTTCATCGCCGATCCTCCGTCGCGAGCGCGCGTTGCCAGCGCTCGCGGCTGGTTATTTCGTGTGCGCTTCAGTGGGCCGGAAAGCGGCGTCCGCAAGCTTCTTCTGCGAGTCGGGCATGGCTGCGTAAAGCGCCGAGAAGGCATCGAGCATCGCCTTGCTGCCGTCGGCATTCGCCTGGGCGATCTGGTTCCACGATTGAAGGTTCTCCACCGCGGTTTGCTGCTGGGCATTATCGTGCCGCTGCTGGATCAGATCATCCACCGTTTTGGCGCTATTGCGCATGACGTCGGCCACTTTCGCCCACTGATCCTCTTCTGCGGGAGTAATCTTCAGTTCGGCATGCAATTCCTTCACGCGGTCGTCGACGGTTTCAACGTGATGCTGATGCGACGACGCAGCCGGAGCGCTGGCCTGCGCCCAGCACGTGGAAGTGCCGAGCAGGGCTAGCGCAAGCAGGACAGGTTTCATTGTCAGCCCTCGCGAAAAGCATTCGCCGGCAATGGCCGGCAAGTCGGAACGAACCGTTTTGATCATAGCAGCGGCGGCAAGCAATTTCGGCATCCTCTATGTAACAGCGAATAACAGGGAATAGGGCGCGATTCCCGAATGCACCACGCTTCACTCGTAGAAAAGCATCGGCTGGATTCGCCGCGCGGCGAATCATTCTGGCGATACAAGGAGGCAACGTGGCGAGTCGAATGGCATCTTGCAGGATTTCCGCTTCCCGTTCCGAACAAGGCGTCCGGCTGCCTTGGGCAAGGCTGGCGTGCCTGACACTGGCCGTGGCCACGCTTGCGGGCTATATGCCTGCGAGCCGCGCCGCCGTGTCGATCATGCGGCCGCCGCGCGAGGCCAGGTCCGACGAGCCGCTCGTGGTGACGATCGTCTACACGGGCGACACGCCTACCGGCACCTCGGTCGACGTCCCGCGCACCCTGAGCATTACGCTTACCAACGGCGAGCAGTTGCCGAGGGCCGTGCTGCTCACGCGCGATTCCGGCGCGCCCGAGCATGTGCGGCTCGCGGCCGGCGAAATGAAGGCGGTGAGTTATCGCGCGCCCTGGCCCGAGTGGGCGCGCGGCGCCGTGCGAGTGGACGTGCCCGGCGTGGACGTTTCGCCTTCCGTGGTCCTGCTCACGCGCAAGCCACGCGAAGCCACGGCGAATGCGCCCGCGCCAGCCCCTGCAACCGCGGCCGCGGCCGCGGCGGCCGTTGCGCCCGCATCGACCCCGCTGGCCATTGGGTCCGCCGAAGGGCCGATGACGGGCAACGAGTCGCTCGCCGCGCAAATGCCGCCTTCGACTGTGAAGCCTTCGAATTCGCTCGTGCCCGAGCTTGGCACTTTCCTGGCAGGCCGTCTTTCTTTCTACCAGCCGAACTATTTCGCGGACGGCTGGTCCTCGAGCGATGCGGATCTCGCAAGATTCCAGATCAGTATCAAATTCCGCTTTGTGTTGCCGGACGATCCGCGTTCACGCGGTTTCCTTGACAACCTCTATTTTGCCTACACGCAGACATCGCTCTGGGATATCCGCGGGGATGAGTCGCCGTTCCACGATACGAGCTACATGCCCGCGCTGTTCTACTACCTCGAGGACACCGGGTGGCGGACCAGCTGGTTCACCCGGATGGGCATCGAGTCCGGCTACGAGCACGAGTCGAACGGGACCGCCGGTCCCGGGTCGCGCGGCGTCGACATCATTTACGTGAAGCCGATCTGGGATTTCGGCGACCTCAACGCCAACCACCTGACCATCGAGCCGAAAATCTACGCCTACGAGCACATCCAGGAGTCGAATGGGGATATTGCCCACTATCGCGGCTATGTCGATCTGCTGTTCAAATATGGCAGCCCTGACGGCTGGCAACTCGCGACGACCCTGAGAAAGGGCACGAGATCGACCTATGGAAGCGTCGATGTGCAATTTACATACCCGCTCGCCAAGCTATTCGGCAATGCATGGGGCGGGTATCTGTTTCTCAACTATTTCAACGGCTACGCCGAGGATCTTCTCGATTACAACCAGCACCGCTGGGCGGCGCGCATTGGTTTCGCCGTGTCGCGTTGATAGGGCGTGCGGATGTTAGGGAACGCTTGTGGTCGAGCGTTGCTCAAGCCATGGATTGACCCACTACGAACCGGTGGCCATCCGGTGTGGCCACGGTGCATTCGCGCATGCCGTACGGGCGATCGACCGGAGGCTGCAGGACGATGGCCCCTTTCTGTGCGATTTCCTCATGTAGCGCGTTCACGTCGTCGACTTCCAGATAACCAAAGTAGCTATGGTCTCCCGTTGCCGCTGGGGACAACGCATCGGGGCAATGGCCGAGCATGATCCGTACGCCGCCCCTCGCGACGATGCGCCAGTCGGTTGAATCGGCCCAATCCACGCGAAAGCCGAGCACGTCGCGAAAGTATGCGGCGTTGCGCTCGAGGTCCTGGACGGCAAGGACGAAAGCGAAGGGACGTAGCGTGTTCGTGTCGGTCATGAGCGATCCTCCTGGGTAGCATTCGTTGATAGTGGCGAGTATGACGCACGCGTCGGGCACCGTGTTTGCTCGCTGCACAGGCAGCGCGCCATCCGCAGCCCGGGCCAGTCGGTTGCAGCGCTGCTCACGCGCGCATATCGGAGGAATGACCATGAATGACCAACGGGAAGAGCGCGTCCGGCGACGCGCTTATCAACTCTGGGAAGACGACGGCGCGCCGGAAGGTCGGGCGGACGAATACTGGAGCCGCGCCGAAAAGCAGATTGCCGCCGAATATGACGCAGAAGGAGAAACGTCGGGTATCGCCAGCGATCAGGCCGGCAAGCGCCGCCTTGCCGGTGAACCCCTGCAGGAAAGCGATGCCATGCCGCCGAACGAACTGGCGCGCGACAAGCGGCGTGGCGGCGGGTGAAATCACGCATGTGCCGCGCTTCAGGCCAATGTCATGCCAGCCGGCGCGATCTGTTCGCGCATCAATGATGCGCGAACAGATCGTTGCGGCCCTCGTGTGACATGAGTGCGCCGTGGCGCGACGTTTGCGCAACCGAGGCATTCGACGTGCCCGAGCTTTCCATTCCATAGCCGGAGTCGTCGGTGCGTTGCGTGCTGGCGTGCTGCGAGCTTGCCGGTTGCTGCATCTGCCTGGTTTGTGCCGCGGGTTCGGTGTTCTGTGCGAAGACGACGGGGGACAATACGACGCCGATCGAGACAATAGCAGTAGCAAGTAGAAGTTTCATGATGTACGACTCCATATAATAAAATCGATTCGGATGACTAAAAAAATGCGCGATTTGCAAAACCGTTTTTGCAGACGCTCATTCAATCTTGCGCAGTCCGATCACTACGGCGCATGTCCCCAGACTACGCAGCCAACCTTAGAGTTTGCTTATGCGCAGGCAACGGTTCGCGTTTAGCGCATATTCAGCCGTGGTTAAGGCTTAGTTAAGCAATAGCAGCCTATAGTCCCAGGTTGTTTCGTTCCGCCCCTCATGCGGCGCAAGGAGTATTCATGTCCACCACCACGCGAAGTCTCATCGAAGATGCGGTCAGCAAGGTCCCCGCCGTGACGTTCGGCTTCTGGATCATCAAGATTGCTTGCACCACGCTCGGCGAAACCGGTGGTGACTGGGTGACGATGTCACTGAATCTGGGCTATCTGGTCGGCACGCTCATTTTTCTCGCGTGCTTCGTCGTGCTGGTTGCGGCGCAGATCCGTGCACAGCGCTTCTACCCGTGGCTCTATTGGGCGACGATCGTCGCCACGACCACCCTCGGCACGACGCTCGCCGACTTTTGCGACCGCTCGCTCGGCGTAGGCTATCCCGGCGGCGTATCGATCATTCTCCTGTTGCTCGTGGCCAGTCTCGCGATCTGGTACCGCGTAGAAGGCACGGTTTCGATCGAGAGCGTCGCGACGCCGCGCGTCGAGTGGTTTTACTGGATTACGATCCTGTTTTCGCAAACGCTCGGCACCGCGCTGGGCGACTGGGTGGCGGGCGAAGACCGCGGTGGCCTTGGCGTGGGCTACGAATACGGTGCTGCGATCTTCGGCGCGGGCCTCGTTGTCGTGGCGCTGCTGTGGTTGTGGCCGCGCGTTTCGCGCACGGCGATTTTCTGGTTCGCGTTCGTGCTCACGCGTCCGCTCGGCGCGACGCTGGGCGATCTGCTCGACAAGCCTGTCGCCGATGGTGGCCTGCACTTCAGCCGCTTTTATGCGTCCGCGCTGCTGGTGATCTTTATCGTCGGCTGCATCGTGGTGCTGCCCCAGCGTGCCGCTCGCCGGGCGCGCGACGCGTAGCGCGCATGGGTCATTGCGGCATCACGCACGTGAAACTGGTCGCGCGATTCAGATTGCCCTTGCCCAAATAGCGCGGAAACGCCGGGTAGCGGCACAGCGGCCGCGTGCGGCCGTTCGTGGGCTGGGCAATGTCGGTCGCGAACAGCGTTTCCGGCGCGGTGCCGCGCGTGACCCAGTCGTCGAGCGCGCCGAGCAGATCGACGGATGGAATGAACACACCGTTGCCGTGCTGATAGCCCGGCACCATGTAAAGCCGCATGAAGCTGTCCACGCGCTCTTCGCCGTAGCGCCCCACCAGCCCCTGGTAATACGCGATGGTCTGGTTCGGGCTGATGACCTCGTCGGCGAGTCCCTGCAAGGTGATGAGCTTGCCGCCTCGTGCGATATAGCGCGACACGTCGGGATTCATCGCTCCGATCGTCGTCGACAGCGTAAAGAGCCGTTCGCGGTAACGGCCGGGATGCATCACGTCGAAGTTCGTCGAATCGAAAGTCGGGTCGTGCGTGATGAAGTATTTGAGGTAGGCATCGCCCTGCGCGTACAGGTAGCCATTGGTGACGAACCCCGGCTGGGTCAGCTGCTGCGGTGAATGCGCAAGGCCCAGCATGCTCGTGAAGCGCGTGCCCTGGAAGACGTTGTAGCCGCGATACGTGTCGGTATTCCAGGCAAGCGCGTAGGGCAGGCGCAGGCCGTCGCGCAAGCTTTCCAGCGTCGCGATCTGCGGCGGCGTGAGGCAGTCGTCGGGGGCGTGCTGGCGATCCGTCTGATCCTGTGAGGAGCAACGCAGCGAGTCGATGATCTCCGGCTCTTTCGCGCGGCAGGATTCGACGTCGCTGATGAGGCCGTCCGCCGCGCCGTCGAGCGTATCGCATACCTGCATCACGCGCTCGTACACGTGCTCCAGCAGTTGCGGCGACAGATAACCGCCCGGCGTGCGGTATTCGTGCTGGCCCACCACGACGCCTATCAGGCGCACGCCCGAGAAGTTCAGCGCGGGCGAATTCGCGATCACGCCGTCGTAGTCGTCGGGATAGCGCTGGATCACGGTGTAGCCTTCGCGGCCGCCCGTCGAGCCGCCCGCGAAATACATGTGCTCCGGCGGCCGCCCATAGCCCAGCGTGATCAGTGCGAGCGCAACGTCATGCGCCTTCTTCAGATGCGCGTAACCAAAGTTGGTCACGGCTTCTTCAAGTAGTCCGAAGTTGGCCTCCGACGACGTGCCGTTGTGGCCTGAGTCGTCACCGAAGGTCGCATAGCCGCGCGCGAGCGGCGCGCGGTCGGGCGAGAAGGGCATCGGGCCGGTTCCCGTCACCACGACGCCGCTGTAGCCGCCACCGCCGAATTGCAGCGCGCGGCCGTTCCAGCGGCTCGGCAGGTTCACTTCGAAGCGGATGTCCGGCGTCCCGGCGCTCTGGGCGCGGATCACGCCGGTCAAGCGGCAGAAGTCGCCGTTGAGATTGCCTGTGGCGGTCGCGGAGATCATCGCGGCGCTCTGCACGAGCGCACCGTTGGTCGGCAGGCCGATGCTCGCGGGCGGCAGTAGCGCGCCGGCAAGGTCGGTGCAATGCAGCGGCAGCGAAGGCGTGTGCTGGGCGAAAGCGGGGCCGCTTGCGATAAGCGTGAGCGTGGCGATGGCGATCGCCTTGAGGGATTCGAGTGCGCGCGTGCTCCGTCGTATCATCCGCAGCCGGCTCCGTTGACGCGCGCACGGGCCTTCTCCTTCTGACGCCCGAGCGTGCCGCGCCAGGCCCGGGCGAGCATGAGCGTCGCGCCGATTGCGACGATGTCGCCGGCCAGCGCCGCCACGAACGCCGCCGCACCGTGCGGCGCGTGTGGCGTGGCCGTGTCGACGATCACCGGGATCAGCGTGCCGCCGACGAAGCACACGAGCCCCGTGCGGCCCACGGTCACGACGGCGGGCACGCGCGCGGCGATCCGCGCGATCGTGCCGCGATGGACGAAATACGCCGCCACCATGGCAATGCCGATAAAGTTGACGACGCGCGCGAAGGCCAGATGCTGTTTCATTGTCCCAGGCATGGGTTGAGTCAGGACGAACCATTTAACCGCCGCGAACAGCACCACCGCGGCGAACGCGCATCGTACCAGCCAGCGCGCAGTTTGCGAGGTCTTGAAGCCGGGCGGAACCGGGGGGCAGCCGGCAGGGCATGCCGAATACGAACATCAACTGCCACGCAAATGGGTTGAACGGCCAGTTCGCGAACGTGCTCGCGCCGACGAGCGCAGCCAGCAGCGGCGCGAAGGCCCAAAGCAGCAGGCTGCAGACCAGCGTGGCGAGTGGCGCGCGGCGGGCGAAGGGCACGGCCGCGGGCACGCACAGCGCAAATATGACATACATCGGCAGCACGCTCGACAGATACGGCTGGCGGGCGAGCAAGACGACGTGGAAGGTTTCGCGCAGCGGATGCGTGGCAAACGACGCCCAGCCGCTCAGGTCATGCTGGCGCCATCCGCATGCCAGCTATGCGGCAACGGGATGGCGACTGCAGGACTCCGACGTGCAGCTTACTTCGCGGCAGCGGCGCGCTCGATTGCCGCGATGTCGATCTTGCGCATTGTCATCATCGCTTCCATCGCGCGCTTGCCGGCTTCGCGATCGGCACCGAAGACGCATTCGAGCAGGCGCTTCGGCGTGATCTGCCACGAAAATCCCCAGCGATCCTTGCACCAGCCACAGTCCGACTCCTCGCCGCCGTTGCCGACGATGGCGTTCCAGTAGCGGTCGGTCTCTTCCTGGCTGTGGGTCTCGACCATGAAGCTCACGGCCTGGTTCGCCTGGAAGTTGGGGCCGCCGTTCAGGCCCACGAAGCGCCGGCCGAGCACCGTGAATTCGACCACCAGTTCCGCCCCCGCGCCAATGCCGGGTATCGGGGAAACATGGCCAGCCCCGACATGGCTGTCCGGAAACGTCGCGGCATAGAACTCCGCCGCTTCGCGTGCTCTACCTTCATCGAACCACAGGCAAGTCACAAGCTCCGCCATCACGATCTCCTTTGACAAGGCGCCTCATTGCCGGCGCGTAGCGCCCATTGTGACAAAGCCTCGGCTGTATGGGGGATTTTTGCTGGTGGAGCATCGCGGCTAGTCGAGGCAACGTTCGATTGCGAGGGACTGGGCGGACTGGGCGCTGTGCGAACCCATCTTGTCGTGCTCAGAATGTGGTTCGGACTGCGATGCAAGGCAGAGCGCAAGATTGGCGCGGGTGCTATCTGGCGCGAACATGAGCGCAAGCGTGAGCGCCATGACTGCCGCGACCAGAATGGCAGCGCCGCGCAAGATTGCGCGCAGAGCGGGCGACAAACGGGCAATCGCGCTAAAGCGCGAAGTCTGTTCGACGATGGTTCGGAACATGGCGGGCTCTTTGCCGTAAACGTCGAAGGGATGACGTCACGATAGGCAGGCCCGGTAGACGCGACAAGACCCAGTGGTGCCTCAAAACATGGGGCCACGCACGGCAGGATCGAGGGACATACGACTACTTCAGGAATGCTTGACGATAGACATTCGGCGCGGCGCCGAACGCGTCGCGAAAGCGATGGCTGAAGTGGCTCGCGTTCGCGTACCCGCACTCTGCCGCGATCTGCGCGAGCGGCAGGGCGGTCGTGCGCAACAGCAAGCGGGCCCGCTCCAGACGCTGGGCGGCGATCCACGCATGCGGCGGCAGCCCGAACGAGGCGCGAAACATGCGCGCGAGATGGTACTCGGAAAGGCACGCGACATCGGCCAGTGCGCCGAGCGTCAGTGTCTCGTCCAGGTGGGCGTCGATATAGTCGCGCAGGCGCCGCCGTGTCGATACGGCGAGACCGCCCTTGAGGGCCGCGCCCGCGCGCCGCACGCCCTGGCTGCGCAGCAGCAGGCTCAGCACTTCGTGTGCCGTTTCGTTGCTGCGCAGGAGTCCGTCTGGATCGGCCCAGTTCTCGTTGGCCAGCGCCTGGCAGAGCACGGCAATGCGCTCGTCTTCGAAATACGTGCGATCGGCCAGCGTGAGTTCGCGCGGTTCCCGGTCGAGTTCGCGCACCGCGCGCTGTGTGAAGTGCTCGGGGAGGAAATACAGATGCATGAAATGCATGTGGCCGCGCACCCACCAGCGCGATTCATGGTCGCCGGGCAGCGCGCACAGGCGGCTTGGCGCGCCGTATACGCCGGGCAGCTTCTGCCGCTCCGTGCGGTAGCCGCCGTCGAGATAGCACGACAGCGTGTGATGGCCCGGCCGGTCATAGACGGTTTCGGCCTCGCGCGTGACGCGCGTCCAGACGGCGGCCGCAAACTGGTCGCCGAGCCAGGCAAAGCGCTCCAGCGTCGCATTGGCCGCGCTCAGCGTGCGGCACACCGAATGCAGCCCAAAGGGCGTCTCGGCGAGAGCGGGCGCGGGAAGCGGCACCTGGGCGTTCATGGTCGGGGCGGCGGGCTGCAAGTCGGCGATGGGGTCGTCAAAGCGGTTGTAAAAGCAGGTTTTCGAAGTATACGCTCGCGCCCCCGCAGTTGCTGGCCGTGGCAGGGCGCAGGCAAGAAATGCGCAATCCTGGACAAGTCCGCGCCGCCCCCGTGCGCCATAGTTGGGGCATCGACTCGAGGTCCTTTCCGGCAATGAATCTTTTACTCTACGTGCTCACCGTCCTGATCTGGGGCACCACCTGGATCGCTATCAAGTGGCAGCTTGGCGTCGTGCCCGCGCCTGTATCGATCGCCTGGCGTTTCGGGCTCGCGGCGCTCCTGGTGTTCGCGCTGCTGGGCGTGATGCGCCGCCCGATCTGGCCGCCGCGCGCGGCGTGGCGCTATCTCGTCGCCCAGGGGCTCGCGCTGTTCTGCCTCAATTTTCTGTGCTTTTACTATGCCGAGAACATCGTGCCGAGCGGGCTCGTCGCCGTGGTGTTTTCAACCGCGCCGCTGCTGAATTCGATCAACGGACGCATTTTCATGGGCCGGCCGCTGCAACCCACCGCCGTGGGGGGCGCCGTACTTGGCCTGATCGGGATCGTCTGCCTCTTCCTGCAGCAGATGGCCGGCCATATCGGCGATCAGACCGCGTGGCTCGGGCTCGCCGTGGCGTTTCTCGGCACGCTGTGTTTTTCCACGGGCAATCTGCTGTCGAGCCGCATGCAGTCGATGGGGCTCAATCCGCTCGTCACGAATGGCTGGGCCATGCTGATCGGCACCGCGGTGCTCGTGGCCGGGAGTGCCGTTGCCGGATTGCCGTTCAGGCTCGAAATGGATGCGCGCTACCTCGGCGCGCTGGCCTGGCTCGTCGTGGCAGGCTCGGTGATCGGGTTCACGGCCTATCTGACGCTGGTTGGCCGGATCGGGCCCGAGCGCGCCGCGTATTGCACGGTCTTGTTCCCGATCGTGGCGCTGGCGGTTTCGACGGTCTACGAGGGCTACCGCTGGTCCTTGCTCGCCGTCGTCGGGCTTTTGCTGGTCGTTTCTGGCAACCTCGTGGCGTTCGACCTGGCGCGGCGCCTGTTCACGCGGCGCGCCCCGGTTGCGTGAGAAGCTTCAGCGGGCCGGGCTGGCCTTGAGGGTGTTGGCGTAGCGCCGGTATAGCCAGGCGGAACACGGCGCGCCAATGTAGAGCGCGCCGAAAGCGGAGAGCGCGGTGGTGGGCGCGCTGAACGTGTTGAGCGTATTGAGCGAAGCGAGACCCTCGTGCCGCGACACGAGTTCGTAGGCGGCGACCAGGCCCCAGGCCGCTAGCGTTGGCAGTCCGGCGCACCACTGTGTGAGCCAGAGGCTCCAGCAATGCCCGCGCGTATCGGTCCAGACTTCCCGTATCCTGAGCGTGCCACCAATGGCGACATGCGTGTGCAGCAGGCTCAGCCGCGTGAGCACGAAACAAGTGATGCCTCCGGCAAACAGCACGAGACCTGCCCCGACGAACGCTATCAGGATGCGCGCCTCGACAGGATGCAGCACAATCGCGATTTTCGCTGTGTGAGCGAGCCCGATCATCAGCCCGATATACAGCGCCATGGCGAGGCAGATGGGCACCAGCGCCAGGCAGACGAGCAGCGGCGCGAGCATGGCCAGTCCCCAGGTGCAGCCAAGAAATCGCCAATAACTCGGCGCCGGGATCGGCTGCGCCTTCGGCGAATCATTGTCAAGCAATACGAAGCGTATGGCGTGCATGATGAGAAGCGAAAATAGTGCGCTGTCCATCAGTGTGAAGACGCCCAACGGGACATAGGTGAGGAGCCGGAACGGCGGCGTGCTGTCGGGGCGCAGTCCGTTCATGACGGACGACGACAGCCACGCGTAGAGCGGGAGCAAAACCGCAAATACGGGGCGGTGGCGGAAGTATCGCCAGCCGTCGCGCCATGCGCCCTTCACGCACTGACCAAATGTGATCGACTCCATTCGAACCCCTTGCGCGTTGTTTTTTTGCGGTCGCCTCGAGGCGCCAGTCAGGCGTTTATGTGTTTTGCATCATTCGCCGCTGGCCCGGGCGGGCGCGTCGATTGTGACGAGCGGCGGCCCGCGAGTATGTGGGCTGGCAGACCAAACCTTCCCGTGGCTGATGCAATTGAATTTCGGATGCCTTCATTTTTATTACAAAAAAATGGCCGTCTTCATTAATTGATCGTTTGCGCTAAAGATTCGTCTGACGGTTGCCGATACCCTCGGATGAGCAGATAAATATGAATGCAAACACGCGGCGTGCCAGCCGCTCCGGGGTTACCGCGTACGCCCGCGCCTGCGGGGACTGAAACGAATGCAAAGCCGATGGCCTGTCTGCGCGTGCAGCCCACGCCCGCGCGCGCTTTTCACCCCCGCACTCAAACCCGATGGCACGGCCACGACTCCAGCGGGCGGATAAGGCTATGGCATTGCGGACAATGCGGAATTCGTCCATTGCGTCGCGCGGTCAGCGCCGGGGACAGGGACAAGACAAAGACGGGAGAGGCCAGTAATGAAGGTTCACGCTAGTGCGCTCACGCTGCTGCATTGGCTGGCGCAACGCGAAAGTGCGTCGGTCAGCGAAATTACTGCGTCGGGATTGATGAGTTCACGCGAAGCCTCGGATGTCGTTCGCTACGCCATGCGCAACGGCGCCGCCGAGCGCGTCAACAAGGGCGCGAGTGCGCGAGGAACTGCGCGTTACCGCTCGACCGGCGTGCCTCTGCCGGAGCCACGGACAGCACCGGCCGGAGCGTCGTTCGAAGGCTTGCTGAGCGCATGGGGAATCGCCAAGGAGCCGCCCGAGCTTCCCGCGGTGCGTACGCGCGTTTACCAGATCGAAGATAACGGCCAGGATAATCGAGGCGGAGATCGCCTCGGCAAACTAAAGCTCAATGATTGAAACCGACTGCGAGCAAATTGGGGCGACTGGGGAGGCTAGAGAAATGGATACACCGTTCAGCGGACCGTGTGCGCCGCGGGCGTTCCGGGTAGTTTCCGGGACGCCTTGGCGTGAAGTGAGGGTTCGATTCTCGCCGTTGATTTTCGCAAGGATGGCAACGGCAAACCTGCGCCGATGTGCGCGATAAAACCAACCATAGAAAGGGTTCTCTCCTGATGTCGAATCAGATCTTGCACGTCGCGCTTTGCGCGGCGTTCAGTTGCGCCGCGCTGGGCGCGGCGGCACCTGCCTCGGCTGCACTCGGCGGCATGCCCACGCCCGCGCCGGCTGGAGCTGTCTCCAGTTCGGCCAATGCGGCCGTCGTCCATGCTGCATCGGACGTCGCCGGTACCACGAGCGCCGCCTCGTACACGGTGACGCAAACGACTTTCGCGACCGGCACGGTCGTGCGTGAGTACGCCACGGCGGCGGGAACGGTATTCGGCATTGCGTGGAGTGGGCCGATCATGCCGAACCTCCCCGTACTTCTCGGCACCTACTTCACGCAATACGACAGCGCGCGCGTCTCGCAGCGCACGGCTAATCCGGGCCGTGGTCCGCTGAGTGTCGAGCTTCCCAATCTTGTCGTCCATTCCGGCGGCCACATGGGTGCGTTCTCCGGGCAGGCCTACCTGCCGCAGTCGTTGCCAGCTGGCGTGAGCGCCACCGACATCCAATAACAAACAAAAACAAGGCGAACCATGTTGAGCATCAATGGGAAACTGGCCCGAATGCTGGCCGCATTCGGTCTGGCGGCGGCTGTCGCTCTCGTCGCGGGTTGCGGCGGCGGCGGATCGGGGAATTCGTTGGCGAGCACGTCGACAGGCAGCGGCGGCACGGGCGGCACCGCCAACAGCACGGGCGGCTCGGTCCTCGCTGCCGGCGCGCCGGTATCGAGCTTGCCCGCGACGCTCGCGAGCAACCAGGTTGCCGTGACCGTGGCGTCGGGCGTCAAAAACGCTCCGAACATTCCGACGGTCAGCGTCACGATTTGTGTCCACAACTCGACCACGTGCCAAACGATCAACAACATTCAGGTCGATACGGGGTCATGGGGGTTGCGACTCACGCTGGATGCGCTGAACAGCACCATGCAGACCGCGTTGCCGGTCGAGACGGCGAGCGGCAAATCCGTTGCCGAGTGCTTCGGTTTCGCCGACGGCAACGCCTGGGGTTCCGTTCGTACGGCGGATGTGACGATCGGCGGTGAAACGGCTTCGAGCGTGCCCATCCATGTCATGGGCGATCTGCCGCAAACGGCAGCTGGCGGCACTAACAACAGCTGCGCAACTGGCTCGCTCAACGACACGTCGTCGTCAATCGCCGCGCACGGTATTCTCGGCATCGGCCCCGCGAAATACGACTGCGGCAGTGGCTGCGCGACCACGCCGAACGGCGTCTATTTCGGCTGCACGGGGTCGGGGAGTTCGACGAGCTGCACGGACCTGGGGGTAGCGGAAACGGCGCAAGTGACGAATCCGGTCCGGCTGTTCCCGATCGACAACACGGGTGTGATCCTGAACATGCCGGCCGTGACGTCGTCGGGCTCGACGAGCGCGACCGGGTTCCTGACGTTCGGCATCGGTACGCAATCGAACAATGCGGTGCCGACTTCCGGCATTCAGAAGCTCACGACCGACCATTATGGCAACGTGCAAAGTGCATCGCTGAGCGGTACGAGCGTGTCGGCGGCATTCTTCGATACAGGCTCAAACGGGTTGTTCTTCCCCGACAGCACGTTGTCAGCGACGATGTGCAAGCTCGCGATCGGCTTCTACTGCCCCACTTCGACGGTGTCGCGGACGCCTTCCGTCACAGGGTTCAACGGCACCAGCGTTTCGGCTGGGCTTAGCATCGCCAACGCTCTGAGTTTGTTCGAGGACGGTGGCTTCGCGTACGGAAACGTCGGCGGAATCATGACGGGCGTCGCCTTCGATTTCGGCATGCCGTTCTTCTATGGCCGCACTGTGTACGTCAATTACGATCCGAACACCGACGGCAATTCTGGCGTCGCTACATCGGCCTACGTCGCCTTCTAAACCGTAGCGCCGTATCCGCGAGCGGCCGCAGCGCCGCTCGCGGATGTCTCAGCGGTCATATGTCCTCGGCGGCGCGCTACCGCGCCAGCCGCTCCCGAAGAAACTCGATAAAGCGCTGCGTCTTCGCCGGCAGCAGACGCGTTTCCGTAATCGCATAGACCGGCGTGGGCGTGCCATGCCACTGCGGCAAAATCCGCCGCAACGCTCCATTCGCCACTTCGTCGGCCACGATTTCTTGCGGCAACAGCACGATGCCCATGTCGAGCGTAGCGAGGCGGCGGATCATGCCGACACTGTTGAGCGTGAAACGTCCGCCCACCTTTGCTGTGCTTGTGCGCTTGGCGTCGTGCAAGGTCCACGTGTCGGCCTTCAGGATTCCCAGGCATTCGTGCTGCTCCAGGTCGGCCGGTTTGCCAGGCTCGCCCGCGCGCTCCAGATAGCCCGGCGACGCATAAACGTACGGCGTGAGCGACGCCAGCGGACGCGCAATCAGTTGCGAGCTTTCGGACTCCCCCATGCGGATCGCCACGTCGAACGGGTCGCTCACGAGATCGACACGCCGCGGATTCAGTTCGAAATCGAAAGTGATGGCGGGGTACAGGCCGGCAAATTCGGCGATCAAGGGCGCGAGGTAGGTGACGGCGAAATCGACCGGAAACGAGGCCCGCAGCACGCCGCTGGGCTGCGCGACCATGTCGCCTAGCTGCTCGTGCGCGAGGCGGGCTTCATCGACAATGCGTTTGCAGCGCTCGAAGTAGATCTGGCCCGCTTCGGTCAACTCGATCTTGCGCGTCGTGCGATGCAGCAGGCGCAGCCCGATTGCCTTTTCGAGGCCGCTGATGCGGCGCGAAAGGGTGGAGTTCGGCATGCCCGTCACGTCCGCGGCACTGCGAAACCCCCTGGCTTTGACGACCTCCACGAACAAGGCCATGTCGTTCAGTAGTTCCACCTCGACTGCTCCATGAACGGATCAATGATATCCAAATTACCATATTTATCCCAATCGTGAAGCAGGCGATGATGCACCCATCCAAACCAGTCGAGGTGATCATCATGAGCAAGCTTTTCGAATCCGTGCGCGTCGGGCGTTACACGCTGCCAAACCGCCTGGTCATGGCGCCCATGACCCGTTCGCGCGCGCTGGCCGACGGCACGCCCGGCGAACTGGCCGCCGAGTATTACGCCCAGCGCGCGAGCGTTGGCTTGATCGTCACCGAGGGTACGCAGCCTTCGGAAGATGGCCAGGGCTACATCACGACCCCGGGCATTTATAGCGACGCGCATGTCGCCGGGTGGAATAAAGTCACCTCGGCCGTGCATGCGAGAGGCGGCCATCTCTTCATCCAGCTCATGCACGCCGGCCGCATGTCGCATCCCGACAATACGCGGCACCACCGCGTGGGCGTCGCGCCTTCCGCCATCGCGCCGGGCACGGTCATGTTCACGGCCAGCGGCATGCAGGACATTCCCGTGCCGCGTGCGTTAAGCATCGAGGAAATCCGCCGCACGGTCCAGGACTTCCGCACCGCGGCCCGCCGCGCGGTCGATGCCGGCGCGGACGGTGTCGAAATCCACGGCGCGAATGCCTATCTGGTTCAGCAGTTCTTCGCACCTAGCGCCAATACGCGTACCGACGAATACGGCGGCCTGATTGAAAACCGTGCACGCTTTGCGCTTGAAGTCGCGGCCGCCATTGCCGGGGAAATCGGCGCGGACCGCACGGCCATCCGCCTCTCGCCGGGCACGACGCTGTGGGGCATCGACGAGGGCGCGCAAGGCCCCGAGCTTTACCACTATCTGGTGGCCGAACTCGACAAGCTGGGGCTCGCCTATCTGCACATCGCGCATCAGGGCGACGAGGCGCTGCTGGCTGACATTCGCAAGCTGTGGAAGGGCGCGTTGATCGTGAACCGCGCCGGCCGCCCGCGCGAACAGATTGGCGCCGATGCGGCCACGGGGCTGGCGGATCTGGAGTCCTACGGCCAGATGGTGCTGGCGAATCCGGATTTCGTCACCCGCCTGCAGCGCAACGCGGCGATGAACGCGGCGGATCGCAACGGCTTCTTTGGGGGCGCCGCGCAAGGCTATACGGACTATCCCAGCCTGAGCGAAGTGGCTGACGCCTGATGCGGCGAGCAGGCGCGGGGCGTGCATTGCATCCGCCGCGCCAATGCGAAACCGCCTGCCTTGCGCGGTTTCGCATGGCTCACCCGAGCGGTCCCGCGAGGGCGCGCCGATACCACGCATGGAAATGGCGCATGCCGTCTTCGAGCGGCGACTGATACGGCCCGGCGTCGCTGATGCCGCGCCGGTGGAGCCGCAGTCGCCCCGCGTCCATGCGCTCGGCGATCTCGTCGTCCTCGATCATCGTTTCGAGATACGCCGCGCGCTGGGCTTCGATGAAATCGCGTTCGAATGCCGCGATTTCTTCCGGGTAGTAGAACTCCACCACGTTGAGCGTTTCCTGCGGGCTCTTCGGATACAGCGTCGAGACCACGAGCACGTGCGGATAAAGCTCGATCATCTGCGTGGGGAAATACGCGAGCCAGATGGCGCCGAACTCGGGCGCCTCGCCGCCGCGATAATCGAGCAATCTATCGTGCCACGCGCGATAGATTTCCGAACCCGGCTGCGCAAGCGCGGCGTGCACGCCTACGCGCTGCATGCTGTACGTCCCGGCGAATTCCCAGTCGAGCGTTTCGCAGGTCACGAAGCGTCCGAGCCCCGGGTGGAATGGCGCGACGTGATAATCCTCCAGATAGACTTCGATGAAAGTCTTCCAGTTGTACCGGCAGCTATGCGTTTCCACGTGATCGAGCACGTACTCGGAGAAGTCGAACTCCGGGCGGGCGAACACGCGTGCCATGTCGCGCGCGGGCTCGCGTGGCCCTTCGTAGAGCAGGCCATGGCAATTTCGCAGTTCGAAACGTTCGAGATTGCGGCACGGTTTGCGCTCGAACTCGGGCGCGCCGATCAGCTCGCCACCCGGGGCGTACGTCCAGCGATGCAAGGGACACACGATGTTGCCGCCGCTCGCGGCGAGATTGCCTTGCGCGGGGGCGCCGCCGCTCGCAGCGACGTTGCCGGCCATGCCGCCCAGCATGAGCGCCTGGCGATGGCGGCAGACGTTCGAGAGCAATTGCACGCCGTGCTCGCCGCGCACCAGCACGCGCCCGCCTTCGTCCTGCGGCAGGTGCCGCCAGTCGCCGCGCTCGGGTACCGACTGTTCGTGGCCCACGTATAGCGCCGAGTGCGCGAAGATACGCGCCATCTCGCGCTCGAACAGCGCCTCGTCGAAATAGGCGCTCGCGGGCAATTGCCCGTGCGCTTCCTCCGTATCGGGCGGCAGCGCGAGATGCGCGAGGTCACTGATATCGTTCATCGGTCGGTTTCATCCTGTTTCGTGTTGCGCGTTCAGGCGCACGATGCGTTCATGCTGTGCGAGCCGCGGGCAGGTGCTGCAGAGTTCGCCGTCGCGGCGGCGATAGTGGTAGCAGCAGGTGCGGCGCTCCAGAGCGAGCGCGCTCGCGCCGTCCGTGCGCGAGAACGGGAAATAGCCTGAGCAGCCTTGCAGGCCGAGCGCCTCAAGCCATTGCCTGCCATGCGCCTCGACCTGCGCGTCGCTCCATTCGGGCCGTGCCTTGCGTGCCACAAGCAGTGCGGCGAGCACCACGTCGGCTTGTGTACCGCGCGCCGCTGCCGGATTCAGGCGGATCACCGGCATCAACTCGTCGTGCATCTGCTCGCAGCACGAGACGATTTCGCGCGCGGCGTGCGCGATCAACGCGTGCGTGTCGCCCTGCGCCGGTTCGTGATCGCGTATGCGGACCTCGCGGGTCCAGCCCTCGGCAATGGGCTGCGCGATGTCCGCCAGCGACAGCGACACGCCAGCCGCATGCACCCCGATCACGCTCAAGTAGAGCGGTTGCCAGATCAGGATGCCCCAGCAGCGCGACGACCAGTAAGGGCGGCCCGCTTCGGGATAGGTGCGCGACCAGAAGGCCAGGAGCGCATCGAGCGCAGCGCGATTGGCGCCGCCGCTGGGCGGTGCCGGGCGCGTATGAACGATGCCTTGCGCGGGGCGCGCGGCTACCACGCCCTGCAACCCCGGCACGAGCCGCGCGGCGAGATGCAGCATGTCATCGAGCGCGCGGTTTGCCGCCATGCTTATGCCGCGACCGCTTCGGCGCTCATGCCACTAGCCTGCGCGGCGTCTCGCGGCACGCCGCGCCTGCCTGCCAGCGGATTGCGCAGATTGCCCGCCATCTTCAGATTGCCCGCGGGATCGGCGAGATTGACCATCTGCAGGTTGTTGCCCAGTTGCAGACGGTTCAGGCAAGAGTGCAGGAACTCGGGCGCGAAGAGGTCGTATTCGGCGTATTTGCGCGCGAGTTGCGGGTGCTCGTCCTGATAGCGCGCGACGCAGCGCGCCACGGTGTTCCAGAACGCGTCTTCCGTGCAGCAACCGTGCTCGACGAGTATCTGATTCATGTAGCGGAAAAAGCCGTCGAACACGTCGATGAAGATCGCGAGCAGCTTGACGCGCTCGGGCACGTCCACGGCGAGGCGCTTGACGTTTTCGGGCAGCTGCGCGTCCTTGTTGAGAATGGCAGACTCTTCCGCGATGTCCTTCATGATCGCGCGCACAGGCACATGGTTTTCGAGCACGAGGATGAGATTCTCGCCGTGCGGCATGAACACGAGATCGTGCGCATAGAAGCAATGGACGAGCGGCGCCAGATACGCCTGCATGTAGCGCTCGAGCCAGGCTTGCGCCGTGAGCCCCGAAGCTTCGATCAACGCGGGCAGCAGCGCCGCGCCATGGCGGTCCGTATGCAGCAGCGCGGCCATGGTCATCAGCCGCTGGTCGTCGCCCGCGAGCCTGAGGGGATTCTCACGCCAGAGCGCCGAAAACATCTTCTTGTAGGGGCTGTCCGCCTGGACGGCCGCTTCGTAATAGCGATTGCGAAAGCCGATGGACGCGACTTCGCGCAATATGGTGAACCCTTTGCCCTGCAGATACGGATCGCTCGCCACGAGGCCCTTGATGAAGTCGTTGATGGCGGGCGTGCCTGACATGTAGTACGGCGAGAGTCCGCGCATGAAGCCCATGTTGAGGATCGAGAGCGACGTCTTCACATAGCGCTTCGAACGGTCAGAGAGATTGAAGAACGTGCGGATCGACTGCTGGGCCTGATAACGGTCCTCGCCGAAGCCGAGACAAATGATGCGGTTGGTCGCGACGTAGCTCGCAAACGCGATCGAAAGTTTGTTGAACCACTGCCATGGGTGCGCCGGCATCAGCCGATAGTCGGCAAAGTCCACGCCGCGCGCTTCGACGATGGAGCGAAAGCGCACGATGGTCTCCACGCCCAGTTCTTCTTCCATGAGCTGTTCGTAGTCGAGGTCGGCGGCGCTGTGGAACGCGGCGTTCTCCTTGTGCACGGCAAGCCAGACGATCTGGAGCGGCGAGCTCGCCTCGGGCGCGAACGCGCGATAGTCGCCCGCGTCGAAGCCGAGCCTGCCGTTGTTGGCGACGAAGCCCGGATGGCCTTCGCTCATCGCAGTTTCGATCGCCTGAAAATCGGCATCGAGCAGTTCGGCCGTGTCCGGGCCGTCTTTCACCGCTTTGTAGGCCGCGCCATACAGCGTGCTGCTGATTTCATCGAGGTAAATGGGCAGCATCTCCTCCTTGATGCCAAGCCGCGCTTTCACGTCGAGAATGAAGGCGAGCGCGTCGAGCGGTTGCGGCGCGCCATCCTGCGAGCACACGATGGTTTCGGCGCGAATGCTCCAGTGGCGCAGCGCGAGCAGGCGCGCATCGAACGTGTAGGCGCGAGTGCCGTCGTCGGATTCGAGCGCATAGCGCGCGTAGTGCTCGCCGGGCGCATCGCCCACGCGCTGCGGCTCGACGATCAGTTCGTGCGCGTACTCGGCAATGGCCTTGCGCACCAGCATGCGGTTCGCGCGCTGCCACACCTCGGGTGTGAGGTGGGCGGTAGCCTCGTGGGGCGTGAGGAGAACATGTTGCATGGAAGCCTGAGTTGCGATGTGATTCATGATGCGATTTCCTTATGGAATTTAGTGATCCTGCTTAATGGCGGCGTAAAAAGCGGCTCGTGTGCAGAACGCGAGCGAGGCGGTCTTCTCGCGAAACGCGACGTTCTTCGTATACACGAAGCCCATCGCGCGATTCAGCGCGTGGATGCGTGCGTTACGCGCATCTGGCTCGACGACGACGCGCTGCGCGCCAAGGCGCTCGAACAGGAACGCCATGAGCGTTTCGAACACGTGGTGCGTATAGCCGGATGTTCGCCTGGCAGCGGGGCCGACGAACAGATGCATGCCGAGGTCGCCCGCGCGCACGCCGTAGTGCTCGCCGATCTCATCGTGGGCCGGGTCGTAGCTTTCGAACAGGAAGGCGGGTACGTCGTCCTGCAGTCCGAGCCAGGCCCGCGCGTGGCCCGAGTCCTCGATAGCCTGATAAAACGCGGCCACGTCCGCCACGCTCTTGTCGCGCATGTTCCAGAACGCGGCGCGTTCTTCGATGAACCAGCGGTGCAGCGTGGGCGCGTCGCGTTGCGCGTCGAGCGGGCGGATGTGAAAGGCCTCGGCTCTGGCCATGCGTCCAGCCGGGACATGACGCAGCGCGATTTCGTCGGCAGCGATTTCAGTTCGCACGGGCGGTGACTCCTGTTTCGGCAATCGGGTTGGAAAGGGCGGCATCCTGGGCGCGCGGCCCGGCGAGCAGCCAGACGCTCGCGAGCGCCGTGAAAACGAGGCCCACGGACGCCACGAAGAACGGCGCACGCAAGCCGGCTTCGTCGACAATGGCGCCGGCCGCGAACGAGGCCAGCAGCACGCCAAGGTTCTGGAAGAAGTTGATGACGCTGTAGTCGGCGGCATACGAGGCGGGCGTGCTCAGTGCGAACATCGTCACGTCGAGCTTCACGACGATCTGGAACAGCGCCCAGCCGAACATCATGCGACCCACGATGATCCACAGCGGTGCCTCCACGCCTTGCAGCAGCATGCCGGCGGTGCACAGCAGCAGGTTCGCGAGCATGTGGTCGGGCACGCGCTTGCCCTGCGTGGCGAGACGCTTGTTCAGGCGCAGCGCGACGAGCGCAACCATGCCCGGGATGGCGAACACGAGTCCCGGAACCAGTTCGCCGGGCGCATGGGTGACCGCTTGCCAGTACGACGCCATGAACGGCCGGATGAGATACACGCAGAAGTCGAACGCGAGCATGAGCAGTGCGAGGCGCAGGATCGGCATGCGCGCACGCAGACCCGGCTTGACGGGTGCTTCATCGGCAACGCCGGCAAACCGGCAGCGCCGCGAAATGCCGTGCGTGCGGATCAGCGCAAGGCAGATCGCCATCTGCACGAAGTCGCCGGCGGCCATCGCGAAGATGCAGTGATGCGCGTCCCAGACCTGCATGACGAAGCCGCCCGCCACCGCGCCCGCAATCGCGCCGAAGTGCACCACCACCGAAAGCACGCCGATGGTATGCGCATGCGATTCTTTCGCTTCGAGCCGCATCATGTACGGGTACATCAGCAGATAGCTGCTTTTGCACATGAACATCGCGAGCGAGAGCACCCAGAAGAGCGGCACCGTCGCCGCGAAATAGCTCGCGAGCGAAAGCACGCCCGCGGCGCACTGCGTATAGACGAGCAGATGCATGGCGTCGAGGCGCTTCGCAATGCGCGCCCAGAGCGGCAGCGTGAGCATCACGACAATGGAGATGAACGCCACGTAAGCGCCCGCATGCACGGGGCTCGTGACGCCATAGCGCGCGGCGAAGAACTGCGGGTAGAACGGAATCAGGATCGCATCGCTGACGACGGCGAAGGTCGTCATCAGGATGATCGTGCTGCGCAGCTTCATTGCGCCTCCAGCGGCATCTTCACGAACGCTTCCGTGTCGGGCACCGAGAAGTCCTGCAGCGCGATACGCCGCTCGATCTTGTAGTGTTCGACGCCGGTCAGCTCGCGCAGAATGCAGGAGTTGCGATAGCAGCTCATGCCGAGGTCGGGGTTGGTCAGGCCGTGGCTGTAGAGCCCCGCGTTTTGCACGAAGATCTCGCGCCCGCTCACGTCGATCGCGTAGTTGCGCGAGAGCCGGTAGCGCCCCTTGTCGTCCCAGCGGATGCGGGCGCGAATGCCGTCGATGAAGCCGGGTACGTTCTGCCCATAGCCGGTCGCGAAGATCGCGCCGTCCGTGACATGGGTGTACTGCACGCCCTCGTCGCGCTGCACGAAGCGCAGGTGAAAGCAGTCGTCGATGCGGTCGTGATGACAGGCGCTCAGCTCGGAATTGGTGATGAGGCGCGCGCTGTTGCTGCCGCGGCTGCGGCGGTCGTCGAGCAGGTCGTAGATCTGGTTGATGAGCGAGGCGTTCACGCCTTTGTAGAGACTGTCCTGCTTGGCGATGATGTTTTCTCGCACGCCGTCCGGCAGGTTATAGAAGTAGTCGATATAGTCGGGCGAGATCATTTCCAGCGTGAGCTTCGTGTTCTCCATCTGGAAAAAACGCGGCGAACGCGTGATCCACGTGAGCGTGTAGTCGTGCTCGTCGCTTTCCTTGAGCAGGTCATAGAAGATCTCGGCTGCGCTCTGGCCGCTGCCGATCACGGCGATCGACCGCTTTTGCTGCAGCTCGGCTTTGCGCGTTACGTAATGCGCGCTATGGATGCAGCGCTCGCGCAGCTCGCCGCAGCAGGGCGGCAATTGCGGCACGGAGCCCACGCCGATCACGAGGCGCACGGCGCGATGCGTGAACGGCTGGCCGGTGCGCACGTGCCGCCCGCGCACCACGTAATGGCCTTGCTGCGCGTCGTATTCAACGTGCTCCACACTCGAGCCGAACGCGATGCTCGACAGCTGGCCGATGGCCCATTTGCAGTAGCGGTTATATTCGGCGCGGCTCAGATAGAAGCGCTCGCGGATGTAATACGCATAGAGCTTGCCTTCCTGCTTGCAGTAGTTGAGGAAGCTGAACTTGCTTTGGGGATCCGCGAGGCTCACGAGGTCGGCAAGAAATGGGTTTTGCAGCGTGGTGTCGTCGATCAGCATGCCCGGGTGCCAGTCGAAGTCCTCGTTGCGTTCGAGGAAGAGGCCGCGCAGATCGCGGATCGGATCGGCCAGGCAGGCGAGACTCAGATTGAACGGTCCGAGGCCGATCGCCACGAAGTCGAGCACGGACGAGGGCGGACCTGGCTTGACATTAGTTGTACTCATGATTGAACTTTCACCTGGAGCGGAAAGGACCATGTCGGGTTACCTCATCGAAGGACGAAGACGGCGAGAAAGCTCACGAGGCGCAACCGCGCAACCGTTTGCGCGGGCGGTGGCGTTTCGATGCGAATGAGAGTGATTCGCGTTTGATGATCATAGGAAAGACGCCGCCCAATGGCAAGAGCGAAACGCATGGCGGTGAGGAGGACGAACTATCGTGCCTGCCCAATACGCATCATGGCCGGCATGCGTGATCGGCGGCAAAGTCCGGCTGCGCCGGGGCGGGCGGGGGATCGGCTACTTTCGGGAAATAGCGGAGTTCGCAGTCGCGCCGCCCCAATTTTGGCGTCAAATCATCTGATAAAAAACCCTGTGCGCGTCAGGGGATAGCAGCACACAGTGAATATTTCGGCTCTAATCGCGCGCGATTCGCGTGTGCGGGGCCACGACGATCCCAAACGTCTCGCGCTTTGAGCCATCACCCAGTCTTGCGCGGCGGCGGACTATGCCGCGCGAGAAATCGATCGAGCTGGCTGGCAAACGCCTTGCTGTCACGCGCGCTGAACGGCGCCGGACCGCCCGTTTCGATGCCTGCACTGCGCAGTTGATCCATCACGTCGCGCATCGTCAGCCGTTCCTGAATATTTTCGCGCGTGAACCAGTTGCCGCGCGGATCGAGCACCTGTGCGTTCTTTTCGAGCACCGCGGCGGCAAGCGGTATGTCGGCGGTAATCACTAGGTCGCCCGCCTCGACCAGTTCGACAATGCGGGCGTCGGCCGCGTCAAATCCCGCCGGCACCTGAATCGACTTGATGAAGGGCGACGGCGGTGTGCGCAGATATTGGTTTGCCACCAGCGTCACCTGAACTTCGGCACGCCGCGCGGCCCGAAACAACATGTCCTTGATGACGGCGGGGCAGGCGTCAGCGTCGACCAGCACTTGCATGTAGGGAATCCCGGCACAATAAAGCGCGATCATATCGCAATGCCGGCGATGCGCCGCGCATTGCCCGACGTTTCCAGTCGTTTCCGGATGCACTGCGTTTTCCTTGCATTTGCCTGCATACCTGCCAACATTGATTTCGCAAGCCGGATGCCCCGACCTGACACTGCGAAGACGGAGCGGACATGAGCGACGCCACCCACGGGTTCGATGCCGCCGGGGAACACAGGGACACAAACGGGCTGCGACTGGGCGCGCTCGTTGCCCTCGTCGTGGGCTCGATGATCGGCGGCGGCATCTTTTCGTTGCCGCAGAATATGGCCGCTTCCGCCGGCGTGGGCGCCGTTCTGATTGGCTGGGTCATTACGGCCTTCGGCATGCTGGCCCTCGCGCTGGTATTTCAGACACTCGCCAACCGCAAGCCGAATCTCGATGGCGGCGTCTACGCTTACGCCAAGGCCGGATTCGGCAATTACATGGGCTTCGCCTCGGCTTGGGGCTACTGGATCAGCGCGTGGCTCGGCAACGTCGGCTACTACGTGCTGCTATTCAGCACGCTCGGGTATTTTTTCCCCGTCTTCGGCGAAGGCAATACGTTACCCGCAATCGCCTGCTCTTCGGTGTTGCTGTGGAGCGTGCATTTTCTGGTGCTACGGGGCATCAAAGAGGCGAGCTTCATCAATCAGATCACGACGATTGCGAAGATCGTTCCGCTCGTCCTTTTCATTCTCATCTGCCTGCTCGCGTTTCGGCTCGATGTCTTCTCGGCCGATATCTGGGCGCGCTCGAATCCGGCGCTGGGCGGTGTGCTCGATCAGGTCCGGAACATGATGCTCGTCACGGTCTGGGTGTTCGTCGGCATCGAGGGGGCGACTGTTTTTTCGGCACGCGCCGCGGACCGCAAGAGCGTCGGCAAGGCCACGGTGATCGGATTTTTCGTCGTGCTTCTCGTGCTGGTGCTCGTCAACGTGCTGGCGCTCGGCATCATGACGCAGCGTCAACTCGCCGGCTTGAAGAATCCCTCGATGGCAGGCGTGCTCGAGCACGCTATCGGACATTGGGGCGTGGTGCTGGTGAGCGTGGGGCTCGCCATTTCGCTGGCTGGCGCACTGCTTTCGTGGGTCATGCTGTGCGCGGAGATTCTGTTCTCGGCCGCGCGTGACCGCACGATGCCCGCGTTCCTGCGCAAGGAAAACGCGAGGCAGGTGCCGGCCAACGCCTTATGGCTGACCAACGGCATGGTGCAGCTGTTTCTGCTCATCACGCTGGTGTCGAAAGGCACCTACCTCTCACTCATCTATCTCGCCACCTCGATGATTCTCGTGCCTTACTTCTGGTCGGCGACCTATGCGTTACTGCTCGCCATTCGCGGCGAGACTTATGAACTGTCGCAAAAGGAGCGCCGCAGGGATTTGACGATTGCTGCGGTTTCCGTGCTCTACGCGGTCTGGCTGCTGTATGCGGGCGGCGTGAAATACCTTCTCCTTTCGTCACTGCTTTACGCGCCGAGCGTCGTCCTGTTCGCCAAGGCGAGGCGCGAGGCCGGGCAGCACGTGTTTACGCACCTGGAGAAAATCGTATTCGCAGCCGTGCTCGTGGCCGCGGTCGTGGCGGGCTACGGCTTGTATCGCGGGCTGCTGAGCCTTTGATCGGGCGGCCGATATTCGAAAAGCGCGCTCATACCAGCAGGCACCATAGCGCGAGGAGCGGGGTGGTGCCCGCGCGCATGGCGTGCAGGCTGTTGGGCGGATTGTGCAGGCCGCCGCCGATGCCCGGATCGAACCAGTCTCCATCGCGCTGGCGGAATTCGCCTGCGCTGAGCAGCACATAGGCCTCTTCAGGGGGATGTCGATGATCGGGGTATCGCGTGTGCGGCGCGAGCAGCGAAAACCCTAGCTGCACGTCGTATCGGCTTTCCATGCCGCCGGGGCCGCAAATCATGCCGTTCACGTGCTGCTCGACATAGTCCTGGCTTCCATTCGCTCCGGACGTTCGCCGCTGCCAGCCGATAGTGGGTTCTAGCGTTTTGATAGCGCGGGCCGCGTCGCCGAGACGGGTTGACTCATCAAGCAGTGGCGCGAGCGATGCATCGAGGAGGCCGCAGGCGGGATAGCGTTCGCGGTTGCGCTTGCCGTCGTCGGACGGCTGTTCGAGACGCTCGAATACTTTCACGGCCATCTGGCGGCCAGCCTCCGGCAAGGCTGGCGCCTGAAACACCGTTCGGGCAACGCGAATGAAATGCTCGAGGTTCTCATGTCGCTGATACATGGAGGCTCCGGTAATTGTGTTGCGGCGATATCGCCCTGCTTATTCAAGACTTACGGCGCTCTGAACTGGCGTCACTTCCCTTTGAACGGTCCGCTGTCGCCCGATTTCGAGCATGGCGATGCTGCCGAGTATCAATAGCATCGCCGCGATTTCGAGTTGACCCACGTGCTCACCCGCCGCCCAGCCTATCGAAAGCGCAATCACAGGGGTGATATAAACCGCACCGGAAGCCGCAACGGCGCCCAACTCCTGCAACAGGAAGTAGTAAAGCAGGAACGATGACCCTGTACCCAGCAAACCCAGGCCGATCACCACCCCGGCCGTTGCGCGTCCGTCCTGCAAAATCTGGCCGGTGCCGTGGAGGTCGGTCAAGGCAAAGAGTATCAGCAATGCGAGGCCCATTTGCCAGGTCACGATAGCGAGCGGGGCGAGCTTGATTGGAGTGAGAAAGCGCCGGACGTAGATATACGACAGTCCAAAAACGATCGCGCCCGCGATCATCCACGCGACGCCCGCGAGGCTAACAGGGTGGTCGCCATTCAGAGCGGACCACGGGCGGGCAATGAGCGTAATGCCCGCCATGCCCAACGCTACGCCGCCTACCATCAGGCGGTTCATCTTCTCGTTGCGCAGAAACACCGTCGAAGCGATCGAGGTGAAGATGGCAGGCGACCCGCCTAGCACGCCGGCAATACCGGACGGAAGCAGCGCGGTGCCTTTTGCCATGGCGAAGTAGCTGAAGGCCGTGGCGAGTGCCGCCATCATCGAGAAGTGATGCAGATAGCGGATCTGGCCCAGCCTCAATACCCCTTGGCGCCACGCGAGAGCGGCGAGCGGTATGAAGCCGAAGAGGACGCGCAAGAACGATATCTGACCTGGGCTGATGAATGGCGCCGCCGATTTCATGTAGATGAAATTCGATCCCCAGAAGAGTCCGAGGAGAAGGAAGGCGGTATAGGTCCGTATCAAGGTACGATCCAGGCAGGGTTGTCAGCCACGGGCAAATCGGCGCTGCCAGCATAGCGAGCGCCATCCGCGCAAGCGGGTGCATCCACTGCGCTTATAGATAGCAGAAGCGGCGTGCGCCAGGTTCTCTTTCTCATTCGATCTGCCAAGCGGCCCTTAGAGAATGGCGGCCTTGTGAGTGTGGCCTGCGTGCGCGGCTGTTCGCTGAGTATTGGATCGGGAGGAAGACGCGTCAATGCGCTTTATTTTCACGCTGGCATTCCTTGAAGTTATTCGTGCTCCGTGACGCATCGCGCCTTTGATTAAGCCGCGGTTATGAAAAGTGAAAGCGTGGCTTACGCTAGCCCACGCCAGCGGGAATCGATGTAAGTTCGCACGAGGACCGCAGCCTGGCGGCGGTCACGCATCATGACGGGGGTGAGTGCATGCAGAGCGATAATTTCGGGGCCATTGCTCGCGGCGAGATGCCGGTGATGGTGGTGGCACCCCACATCGGCAGCAGGGTGCCGGCGGAGTTGCTGTCGAATCCGGCGTGGGCGCCGATCGATGGGCGTCTTTCGGATCCGGCAGGCGTTGCGTGGATCGCGACGGCGCGCGAACGCGGCATGTCGACTGTCGCGGCGTCGGTGCATCCTTGTGTGATCGACTTCAACGTGGCAACCGACAACCGGTCGCTTTCGCCGCGCTTAAACCGTGTGGGACTGTGCCGGACGCACACGTCGCGCGGGGAGCCGCTGTATCCGCAGGGCTGCGAACCTGACGAGGCCGTGGTCGATGCGCGGATCGCCGCCTACTGGCTGCCATTTCACCAGACCGTGACGGCCGAGATTATTCGCCTCAGGAAAATTCACGCAAATATTGCGGTCCTGGTTTCGCACGCGAGTTCGTGGCTCTCGCCGTACCGCGAGCAGGCGGGCGGAACCGACTTCAATCTGGGCACTCACCAGGGCGACGCGTGCGATCGTCTGCTGGTTGCCGCGCTGACCGACGCCGCCCAGGAGCACGCGCGCTCATGGGTCGTCAACGGGAAGCTGGGTGGCGTCTTCGCTGCGCAGCACTATGGCGTGCCCGAGAGTGGCGTGCATGTCGTAGAAGTCGAGATTGCAGGCAAATGGCGCAACGAACTCGAGGCAAGCGGTGAGGCAGGCCTCGTTTGCAATTCGCCCCAGCGTGACATGGCCGCGCTTCTGGATGGTGCATGCGCTGCGGTTCGGAAGCTCCCCGCTGGCGCCGATAATGTGCTCGCTGCGCTCGAAGCCGTAAGGTGCGCTGACTAAGGATGCAACTCGGGACGCAAAGCGGCCGGATTGGCGCAAACGCCGCGTCTGAGACGTGTTAAATTTTGGGGAAGCATTCGTCCACAGCCATGAAAGACAACGCGTCGCCAGAAAAATATCCTGATTGGGACCTCCTCGCCAGCTGGGTCGCGGTGGTGGAGGCCGGCTCGATTTCGGATGCTGCCAATCGGCTCGCAATCTCTCAGGCAGGGGTTTCGCAACGCATCAAGGCGCTCGAAACACTGCTGGACACGACCTTGCTCGACCGGGCAACGCGCCCGGCCCGGCCAACGGCAGCGGGTCAGCGCCTGTTCGAGCACGCCACCGTATTGCTGCAGGGCGCAGACCAGATGGTCGAGAGCGTGCGCAACGTGACGCGCGCGAAGCGCGTCGTCGTGCGCCTCGGGTGTGTCGATTCGTTTGCGGCGACGATCGGGCCCATCGCCATTAAAGCGTTGTCCGGCACATCGCACCATATTCGCCTGTGGTCCGGCATCACGCCCACACTCGACGGGCAGCTCGAAGCCCGCCAACTCGACATGGCCGTGACGACCAGCAGCGCCTCGCATGCTGCCGGCATCCGCAAGAGAAAGCTGTTTTCCGAGCCGTATGTCGTTGTGCTGCCGGGCAGCTTCGAAGTCGACCGCTTCACGACACTGGCCGAGTTGAGCACCCACCTGCAATTCATTCGCTACAGCGCGCGCTCGGTCATTGGCCAGCACATCGACTCGTATCTGTCTGCGCACGGCGAGAACATCGAGCGCACCTGCGAATTCGACGCCACGGATCCCATGCTCAGTCTTGTCGCGGCGGGCCTTGGCTTCGCCATCACGACACCGTTGTGCCTGTGGCAGTCGCGTCACTATGTGCCCGAAGTGCGTGTGGTTCCGTTGACTGCGTTTTCCCGCCACGGCCGGCCTTATGGACGGCTGACCCGGTCGTTCTTTCTTTCGTATCGGGAAAACGAACTCGGCCATCTCCCTAATGACCTCTACGATCTCATTCGACGCGCGTTCGAGAGACAGGTCGCGCGCGATATTGCCAAGGCCCTTGCGCTGAAGCCGGAAGAAGTCGGCGATACCGACGACGAATAGCGCGAGGCTTCACTAGTGTCGTGAAGGGGTGAGGCGGCGAAAGCTTGCCTTCCACCCTTGATTCGTCGCGTCGTCGATCATGCCGTGAAATATTCCCAGCACCTCGTCGATCGAAATCGTGCCGGCCACGCGATGTTCGATCCATAGACCATGCACGAGCGCCAACGACTGGATTGCGTAGATGTTTGCCATCGTCGCATCGCAGCCGGCCTGTCGAAAGTCGTGAACGAAGTTCGAGCGCAGGCGCCGCGAAAACGCTGCACACAGGCGTTGAACCTGGACCTCATGGGCCGACGAACTCCACATGTGCGGCCAGACGTTGGCTGCGCCGGGGCTCATGACTTCGTCGCTAAAGCACAGGTCGACCATGAATTTCACGCGCTCGATCGGGTCGCGAATATCGCGCCGGCCCGCAATCAGCTGATTGCGAACGCTTCGGATCATGTAGACGAATGTCTTGTAGACGAGATTGCTCTTGTTCTCGAAGTGATGATGCACGAGGCCCACTGAAACGCCGGCGTGTTCGCTGACCTTCCTGATCGTCAGGTTTTCCAGGCCGACCTGGCCCACGACGTCCAACGTCGCATCGATCAGTTTTAGACGCATGCCGTCGTACTCCACGGGTTCTGCCTTGCGCGTATCGGCCTTAACGGTGGGTTCCACGTCGTGACGCATGGTGCTGTCCTCAGTCGGGGAAAGGGCGCTGCGACGCCACAAAAAAGCTGAACATTCGTTCATGGGAAGCAGAAGTATAGCGGCTTCTATTATCTAGAAACGCTGAACAAATGTTCATCGATTCACCATCGTTTTGGCCTGGTATTTACCCTCTCTGTGCGATCGCTGCAGGATTGGTGCCCGTATAAACCCCTATCAAATCATTTTTGACATCCATCTGAACGCATATATAGTCGTTTCAGCGCGCCTTTTGCTGAACATATGTTCAGTTTCAATGAGAGGTAGAACCGATGTGTGTTCAGCGCTGTTGCCTCGCCTGCCGTTCATAAGGGGCAACGATCCACAACATAAAGCCAGGTTAAATAAGCAGCCGTTCTTTTTGCACCCTCTAGTCTGGACACTGAGCGTCGCTGGTGCCTTGAGAACCCCGCAAACCTGTGCCAGGTAAGGGTTCTCCCGGGTTGAGCCCCGGTGGGTTCCTGGGCGGCTCGTCCAACTTTTCTGGTAAGGAGCAAGCGTGATTTCAGGTCCACAATTTCCGTTGCCGGCGAATGAAGCCGAAGTTCAATTTGGCGAAGGCACCGCATCTGGCGCCGCGCTGCGCAGTGCGCTCGGGGAGCGTGACGTCGTAGAAATTCCGACCGTCATCGGCGGCAAGCGGTACTTCTCCAACGAAGTCACGGAGGTTCGGGCTCCTCACGATACGCAGCGCGTGCTCGCGCGAATTCACCGCCCGTCGGAATCGCAGATCAAGGAAGCGATTGCCAGCTCGAAAAGCGTTGCACGCGACTGGGCGAGCCTTACGCACGCAAGCCGCGCGACGATTCTGCACCGCGCAGCCGATATCGTCGCGACGCGTCTGCGCGCAAAGATCAACGCCGCCACGATGCTCGGTCAAAGCAAGACGCTCGACCAGGCGGAGCCGGACAGCGCATGCGAGCTGATCGACTTCCTGCGTTTTAACGCCTACAACGCACAGCGCGTGTACGCGGAGCAACCGATGTCGGTCCCGACCGCCGTGAATCGCGCGGACTGGCGGCCGCTCGAAGGCTTCGTCTATGCGGTGTCGCCGTTCAACTTCACCGCGATCGGCGCGAATCTGACCACGGCTCCGGCCATCATGGGCAACACGGTGCTGTGGAAGCCGTCCGAAAAGTCGGCGCTCGCGAACTACATCTTCTTCGAAGCCCTCGAAGAGGCCGGCTTGCCGCCGGGCGTGATCAACTTCGTCCCCGGCGAAGCCGAATTGACGACGCGGGTTGCGCTGTCGTCGCCGGATCTCGCAGGCATTCACTTCACCGGGTCGTCCGCGGTGTTCCAGTCGCTGTGGAAGGGCGTGGCCTCGAAGGTGGACACGTTCCGCACAATTCCGCGTCTGGTCGGCGAAACGGGCGGCAAGGACTTCGTGCTCGCCCATCCGTCGGCCAATGCGTCCGAGGTCGCCATCGCGCTCGTGCGCGGCGCGTTTGAATATCAAGGCCAGAAGTGCAGCGCCGCTTCGCGCGCATACCTTCCGCGCAGCCTGTGGTCCGCGGTCAGCCAGCAGCTTCGCGAGCGTCTCGCCGAACTCAAGGTGGGCGATGTGACCGATTTCAGCACCTTCATGGGCGCGGTCATTTCACAGGCTTCGCATCAGAAGCTGAGCCGCGTGATTGACGCGGCGAAGGATGACGCTTCCGTGAAGCTCGTTTCCGGCGGCAAGACCTGGACGGAGCCGGGCTGGTTCGTCGAGCCGACCGTGTTCGAAGTGAATGACCCGCAGCACGCGCTCATGAAGGAAGAACTCTTCGGCCCGGTGTTGTCGGTATTCGTCTATGAAGACGCGAAGTGGGACGAGACCCTCGAACTCATCGATTCGACGAGTCCCTATGCGCTCACCGGCTCGATCTTCTGTACGGACCGCTTCGCGCTTCACCAGGCCGAGGGCGTGCTCGTCAATGCGGCGGGCAACCTGTATCTGAACGACAAGCCGACTGGCGCGATGATCGGCCAGCAGCCGTTCGGCGGCGGCCGTGCCAGCGGCACCAATGACAAGGCAGGTTCGTATCTGAACCTCCTGCGCTGGGCCTCGCCGCGTGTGGTGAAGGAAACCTATCTGCCGGCTCGCGACTGGAAGTTCGGCGCCTGACCACCGAGTATGGCTTCTCCTGGAGAGTAGTGATGTCGACCATTGTCTCTTTCAAGAACGTTCAAAAGACCTACGACGGCGAGACCCTCGTGGTGAAAAACCTCAACCTCGATATTCGCGAGGGCGAGTTTCTCACAATGCTTGGACCGTCCGGGTCGGGCAAGACGACATGTCTCATGATGCTGGCCGGCTTCGAGACGGCAACGCACGGTGAGATTCTGCTTCAGGGGAAGCCAATCAACCGCATTCCGCCGGAGCGGCGCAATATCGGCATGGTTTTTCAGAGCTACGCGCTTTTCCCTCACAAGTCCGTCGCGGAGAACCTGGCGTTTCCGCTGAAGGTCCGCAAAATCGCGAAGGATGAAATCGTCCGCAAGGTGAGCCGGGCGCTCGCGATGGTGAACATGGAGAAGTTCGCGAACCGTATGCCCGGCCAGCTTTCCGGCGGTCAGCAGCAACGCATTGCCGTTGCCCGCGCACTGGTCTTCGAGCCCGCGCTCGTGCTCATGGACGAGCCGCTTGGCGCGCTGGACAAGCAGCTGCGCGAGCAAATGCAATACGAAATCAAGCAGATTCACGAGCAAAGCGGGCTGACAGTCGTGTACGTGACGCATGACCAGAGCGAGGCCATGACGATGTCGGACCGCATCGCGGTCTTCAACAACGGCGTCATTCAACAGCTTGCGCCGCCCGCCGATCTGTATGAAAAGCCCGAAAACGCCTTCGTAGCGCGCTTTATCGGCGAGAGCAACGAACTGAAGGGAATGGTGGCATCGGTCGAAAGCAAAGCGTGCACCGTCAAGCTCGACGGCGGGGCAACGATTCGCGCGAGCACGGGCGCCGCGATTCGCGCCTCCGGTTCCGCCTGCGTGTCGCTCAGGCCCGAGCGTGTGGCAGTAGGTGAGCACGCACGCGTGTGTGACAACGTGTTCAACGGCGGTGTGAAGGACCTCATCTACTACGGCGACCACCTGCGTGTCGTCATGCAGGTGTGCGGGCGCAATGACTTCATCGTCAAGCTGCCCAATGACGGAGCGGCTCGACAGCTGCGTATCGGCGACTCCGTGGAGATAGGCTGGATGGCCGACGCCTGCCGCGCCTTGCAATAGTCACGGCGTAGGCCGGTTATCCGGTGTGGATGGCTTCGCACCAGTACGAAGCGAATCCACAGATTCATCAGGCATCCTGATCGGATGAACCCCGCATAAACGTATCTGCTGTTGCATTGACGAGGAGGGCGCGGTCGCTACCGCTGGACTACGATGATTCTACCGACTGATATGGTTATCCCGACAGGCGACGCCGCGCAGGTTGTCGTCGCAGACTCGAAGAGCCTCAAGGCGAAACTCCGTAGCGCGGAGCGCACGGAGCGCACGAAGGCCATGTTGCTGGTCTTTCCACTGTTCGCATTCCTCCTCGTCACCTTCCTCGTGCCCATCGGCAGCCTTCTGACGAAGAGCTTTCGCGACCCGACGGTCTCGCAGGAACTGCCGCATGCCGCAGCGCTGTTGCGCGCATGGGACCCCGCAAGCGGCCAGGTGCCCGGCGAGCAGATCTACGCCGCGTTCGGGCATGACCTGACCGCCGCCAAGGGGACGGACGGTGTGAGCCGTGTCGCTTCGCGCCTGAACTACGACGAGAGCGGCATGCGCAGCCTGATCATGAAGACCGCGCGCCACATCGACGAGAGCGGCGAGGGAACGTGGCGCGAGCGTCTGTCGAACATCGATTCACGGTGGGGTGAATTGCAGGCGTGGTCGACGCTCAAGTACGCCTCGTCGCCCTGGACCTTCGGGTATTACCTGAAAGCGTTCGATTTCGAGCGCGACGAGCACGGCGCCATCGTGCGCCAGCCGGACGGCGAGCGGCTTTACGTTGGCGTGTTTCTGCGCACGGCGTGGGTAAGCCTCGCGGTCAGCCTGCTTTGCCTCCTGCTCGGCTATCCCGTTGCCTACTTTCTGGCGAACCTGCCGGCGAAGTACAGCAACCTCTTCATGATCATGGTGCTGCTGCCGTTCTGGACGTCGATTCTGGTTCGCACCACGGCATGGGTTGTCGTGCTGCAAACGCATGGTGTCCTGAATGACCTGTTGATTCACCTGGGGCTGTCGAAGCACGGCGTGTCGCTCATCTATAACCGCTTTGGCGTGCTGGTGGCGATGACGCACATTCTCCTTCCCTACGCGATTCTTTCGCTTTACAGCGTGATGAAGGGCGTGCCGCCTATCTACATGAAGGCGGCGCGATCGCTCGGTGCGGGTCCCGTGCGTTCGTTCTTCCAGGCCTATTTTCCGCAGACGCTGCCGGGCGTGGGCGCCGCCGGGATGCTGACGTTCATTCTCGCGGTCGGCTACTACATCACGCCGGCGATCGTCGGCGGCCCCGACGACCAGCTCGCGAGCTACTACATTGCGAATCACGTCAATACCACGTTGAACTGGGGGCTCGCGAGCGCACTCGCGTCCATCCTGCTCGTGGGCGTGCTCATCATCTATAGCCTCTTCGTGAAGCTCACTGGCGGCGGCATCAAACTGGGGTAATCACATGTTCAATTTTCCAGCCTATGTGACGGTCTGGGGCCGTCTTGGACGATTCACTCACCTGGGTGTCTCGCTGGCCGTGCTGCTGTTCCTCGTGCTGCCCGTGCTCGTGGTGATGCCGCTGTCGTTCAGCTCGCAGCCGTACTTCACTTACCCGCTGCCGGGATTGAGCCTGCGGTGGTATCAGGACTTTCTCGGCAGCCCCGACTGGATGCTGGCGCTGAACAACACGCTCATCACGGCATTCTCGTCGACGGCGATCGCGACGGTGCTTGGCGTGACCGCTTCGCTCGGGCTGACGAGCCCGCGCCTGAAGGGCCGGGCCGTGATCACCGGTCTTCTCGTGTCGCCGATGATCGTGCCGCTCATCATCACGGCCGTGGGCGTGTATTTCGCGTTCAGCCCGCTGGGCCTGACGAGCAGCCTCACCGGGCTGATTCTCGCGCACGCGGCGCTGGGCGTGCCCTTCGTGGTGGTTACCGTGACGGCGACGCTGGCCGGGTTCAACGAGACGCTCTCGCGGGCCGGCCGAAGCCTCGGTGCCTCTCCGCTTCGCGTGTTCCTGCAGGTGAAGCTCCCCATCATCGCGCCAGGCGTGATATCCGGTGCGCTCTTCGCCTTCGCGACTTCCTTCGATGAAATCGTCGTCGCGCTCTTCCTGACCGGCCCGGATCAGAAAACGATTCCGCGGCAGATGTGGTCGGGTATTCGCGAACAACTCAGTCCGACCATTCTGGCCGTGGCGACGATTCTGGTCGTGATTTCGACGCTGCTGCTCGTGACGCTCGAACTGCTGCGGCGCAGAACCGAACGCCTCAGAGGCACCGCCAACGCGATTTAACAAGGTTGATCCACCGTCCGTTCAAACCCGCTGCTAGTAATTCGTCATCCGAAGCACCCATACCAGGTCATCAAATCATGCTGTCAGAAGTGAAAGTCACGCAAACTGGCACGACGAACCTTTCCGTCCTGCGCCAACGCATTGCCGAGGCTTCGACGCTCCCCGAGGAGGCGGTGGTCCAGACGCTCATGCGCCGCGCGCAAATGGATGCTTCCACGCTGGCAAAAGCGCAGGAACTCGCTGCGCGCCTGGCACAAGGGGTGCGCGACGCGCGCATCGACGCGGGCGGCGTCGATCTGCTCACGCAGGAGTTTTCGCTGGACAGCCGCGAAGGCATTGCGCTCATGTGTCTCGCGGAGGCCATGCTGCGCATTCCCGACACGGACACGCGCAACCAGCTCATTCGCGACAAGATCGTCGACGCCGACTGGCGAGCGCACGTCGGCAAGTCGCCTTCGATGTTCGTCAATGCGACGGCCTGGGGTTTGCTCGTCACGGGAAAAGTGCTGAAGCAGCCCGATGAAAACGCGCTCGCCGAAGCGCTGACACGCGTCGTGCGCAAGGGAGGCGAGGCCGTGGTTCGCGCGGGTGTTGCGTACGCGATGCGCATGCTCGGCAAGCAGTTCGTGACCGGCCAGACTATCGAAGAGGCAATCGGCGCGGCGAAGGGGCGCGAGAGCGGCGGCTACCGCTACTCGTACGACATGCTGGGCGAGGCCGCGCTCACCGACGAAGATGCGCAGGCCTATTTCGAGTCGTACCGGCACGCCATCGAGGCGATCGGCAAGGACGCACAAGGCCGAGGTCCGATTGACGGGCCGGGCGTTTCCGTGAAGATTTCCGGGCTCCATCCGCGCTACGAACTCACGCAGCGCGAAAGGGTGCTCGCGGAACTCTACCCGCGTTTGCTCGAACTGGCGCAACTGGCGAAGAAGTACGGCATCGGTTTTCACCTGGACCAGGAAGAGTCCGCACGCTTCGAACTGACGCTGGAGATGCTCGAATTGCTCTGCAACGATCCTTCGCTGCGTGGCTGGAACGGCATCGGTATTTCGCTGCAGGCCTACCAGAAGCGCGGTCACGCAGTCGCGGACTGGATCGTTGCACTCGCTCGCTCGACCGGCCGCCGCATCAATATTCGTCTGGTCAAAGGCGCGTACTGGGACACGGAAATCAAGCTCGCGCAGGACGCGGGCGCGCAGGGCTACCCGGTCTTCACCCGGAAAGTGCATTCGGACGTGAGCTACATCGCGTGCGCCAAGGCGTTGCTCGATGCGCCGGACGCCATCTTTCCGCAATTCGCATCGCACAACGCCTTCACGATTGCGGCGGTGCATACGCTCGCAGGCAGCCAGGACTATGAGTTTCAGTGTCTGCACGGCATGGGCGAAACGGTTTACGACCAGGTGGTCGGCAAGACGAAACTGGGCCGGCCCTGCCGCATTTATGCGCCGGTTGGCCCGCATGCAACGCTGCTCGCGTATCTCGTGCGCCGCCTGCTCGAAAATGGCGCGAACTCGTCGTTCGTGAACCAGATCGTCGATCCGGCCGTGAGCATCGCCGATATCGTCGAAGACCCGGTTGCGAAGGCCGCGCGCACGCATGGCAAACCGCACGCGGGTATCGCGAGTCCGGTCGACGTACTCCCCGGGCGAGTGAATGCGGCAGCCATTTCGTACGGCAATTCCGCGGCATTCGACGCCGCCGTGAGTGCCATTCGCACGAACCGTATTTCCGCACAATCGCTGGTAGCCCAGCTGGAGGCGGGTAGCGGCGAGATCGAATCCGCTTCGACGCATCTCGTCTACAGCGCGGGCGATACGACCGAAGTCGTCGGCAGCGTTTCGTTCTGCCGCGCGTCCACGGTTGCGCGGGCCATCGCCGCAGCAAAAGGCGCGTCCACTAACTGGGCGCATTCCACTGTCAATCAGCGCGCCGACATGCTCGACAGGATGTCCGCCGAACTGGAAGCGTCGAGCACGCACCTGGGCGCGCTGCTCGTTCTGGAGAACGGCGCGACGCTCGCTGAGGCCGCAGAAGAAGTCCGCACCGCGGTCAATCTGTGCCGGCTCTATGCGCTGCAGGTCAAGGCAGACGCGCGACTGCGCTCGCGTACCGGCCTCGGCGTCGTGGCGAGCGTGACGCCGGTCTCGTCACCGCTCGCGACGTTTGTCGGGCATGTTGCGGCATTGCTTGCCGCGGGCAACGTCGTCGTCGCGAAGCCTTCCTCGAAGGCCTCACTCGTTGTCTACGAGGCGGTGCGCGCCTTCTATCGCAGCGGCCTGCCCAGGGACGTGCTCCAGTTGCTCCTCGGCGCGGGTGCGGTGGTGGGCCGCGAGTTGCTGATGTCTGAAGAGGTGGCGGGCGTTCTGTTTGCTGGATCGGTGGAGTCGGCGAGAGCGGCCGCCGTGCTGCTCGCAAAGCACTCGCGTCAGCCTAAGTTCCTCTCACAGGTGGGTAGCGTCAACGCGATGATCGTGGACAGCTCGGCGCTGCCCGAGCAGGTGATCTCCGACGCCACGGTTTCCGCATTCCGTTGCGCCGGGCAAAGCGCTTCGTCGCTGCGGCTGCTCTGTCTGCAAGATTCGACGGCGGAGAAAGTGCTGAAAATGCTCAAAGGCATGCTCAGCGAACGCAACACGGGCAATCCGCTGTTCGTCGGGACGGATATCGGACCGCTCGCGACGCGCGAGGCGAAGGATCGCACCGAAGCTTATATCGAGCAGATGCGCCGGCTCGGCTACACAGTCGTTCGCGGGAAAGTCTCTGCGGAGCCGGCAAAGGGCAACTTCGTCGCTCCGGCCATTATCGACATACGCGATTTGGGCGCGCTCGCTACGATCAACGCAAGGATTTCCGGCCCGGTGCTCCATGTCGTCCGGTACAAGACCGGTGAGATGGACGCATTGCTGGCAGCCCTGAATGCTGTTGGCTGTGGTGTGCAGGGCCTGCATACGCGAATCAACGAGGCGGCCGGAAAGCTGCTGTCGGCCTCGAAAGCCAACAGCGTGTGTGTGAACCGTGCGATGCATGGCACGGTGCCCGGCATGCAGCCGTTCGGCGGCGTGGGCGCCTGCGGGACCGGACCGATGCTCGGCGGGCCCCTTACGCTGTACGCGCTCTGCGCGTCGCCGGCGCCGGCTTTCAACGCCGAGGCAGGCCCCTTCGCACAAACGGCTCGCGCGGTCAGCGAAAAGTTCTTCGAATTTCCGGTCGAGTCTGCGGGCGGAAAGCTCAAGAGCCGCGCGGGGGAAATGGCCAGGGCGAAGCGGTCCGGCCTCGATCACGTGAACGCACTGTTCGCGCTCGCGGCGGCGCGGAGCACCGATTCCGGTCAGCGCGCGGCGCTCGCAAAGTGCAAACAGAGCCTCGATGAACGGGTGGGCCGCACCACGACACTCAGCTTGCCGGCGCTGACCGGCGAAGAGAACACGGTAGAACTTCTGCCGCGAGGTCAGGTGCTGTGTACCGGCGAAACGCCCGCTGTCGTGCTTGAGCAGGCGATGGCTGCCAGCGCATTCGGCAATACAGTGCTGCTGTTCAGGTCCTCGGTGTCGGACGACATGGCTCGGGTTCTGGGTGCTGCGTGCCGCGTAGTCGACGCGACCGAGGTTGCGGCGCTGATCAGAGGCGAAGTCGTTGGCGTGAAGCCAGATGCCGTCATGGTGGCGGCGAACCACCCCGCGCTTTCGGACCTTCGCATGGCGGCGGCAGCGTCGATGACGACGCTGGTTCAGCCAGGCGCGGACGGGCAGTACGACTGGACGCAGCTCGTGCGTGAGCGTGTCACGACCGTCAACGCGAGCGCCGCGGGTGGCAACACGCAACTGATGGTATTGAGCGAAGACGCGGTGTAGATTGCGCCTGTGGGCATACGCTACACGTTCTGCATGTTCCGTCACATCAACCGAAGGAAGCGACAGTGCGCCTTGAAACTCAGGAAGCCCACGATATCGCCCGGCACGCGGCCATTCGAGCCGGCGCGAGCGATGAAGTCGCCGATGCACTGGCGAAAGCGGTCGTATCGGCCGAATGGGCCGGCAGTCGTGCGGTGGGGTTCGCCCACCTGTTCGACTATCTCGATGGCTTCGTGAAGGGACGCATCGCGAAAGACGCTCGACCCGAGGTGACGTTTCCCGCCCCAGCCGCCATCGCGATCGACGCGAAACGTGGCATCGCCCAGCTCGGATTCGATCTGGCATTCGATGAACTCGTGCGCCGCGCGAAGGACTTTGGCGTAACGGTGCTGCTTCAGTCGAACAGCTTCACGGTTGGCGAACTCGGCTATTACACGCGCCGTCTGGCCGAAGCAGGACTCGTTGCCATCGCAACGACAAATGCTACGGCGCAGATGACGACGCTGGAAAGCCGCAAGGCAGTCTACGGCACCAACCCTTTGTCATTTGCGGCGCCCCGCGCGGGCGCGAAGCCGTTTGTCATTGACCAGGCGTCGAGCGCAACGGCCTTCGTGAACATCCGCGAGGCGGCGGCGCGGGGCGACTCTATCCCCGAGGGCTGGGCCGTCGATGCGCAAGGCCATCCCACGACTGACGCGCGCGAAGCGGTCAAGGGACTCTTGCTGGCGTTTGGCGGGGCGCGCGGCGCCAACATTGCGATGATGCTGGAATTCCTCGTGGCGGGGCTGGCCGGCAGCAACTGGTCGATGGACGCGCCGAATTTTGCCGAAGGCAGCGAGTCTCCCGGCGTTGGCCTGTTCGTGCTGGCCATCAAGCCGGAACTCGTCGTGGAGGACTTCACCGCGCGCCTGGCGTCGCAAATCGAGCGGCTGGCCGCGCAAGGCGTACGGATTCCCGGCAGTCACCTGAACATCACCGAGATCGACGTGCCGGATACGGTGCTCAAAAGGCTCGCGGATTAACGGCCGCTATCATCGACAAGCGCCTGCCTCACCGAAGCTTCGGGAGGCAGGCGCTTTTTGCATCGACTATGACTTCAGTTCTGACCAAGCCAGACAGCGAAGCGTTGGTTCAGATCGTCGGTGTGGTCCGCCCAGAAGGCGACATCGGAGTCGACCGCGCCTTTCTGGTTGACAGGGGCGCTCGGAAGGTAGGGCAGCAGCTTCGGCGGGACCATCGAGATCGACGATTTGCGAGTCGGACCGTAAGCGGTGAGCGGCGCGAGTTTCGACAGCACGTCGGGTTGCGTGGCATAGCGCACGAAGTCCTGTGCGGCTTTCAGGTTCTTCGTGCCCTTCACGATGGCATAGCCCTCCAGGTATTTGACCTGGCCGTCCCAGATAAAGCCGAACGGCTTCTTGTCGTCGGCGATTGCGCTGTAGATGCGGCCGTTGTACGCGCTGCTCATCGTGACTTCGCCGTCAGCGAGCAGTTGCGCCGGCTGTGCGCCGGTCTCCCACCAGACGATGGACGACTTGATCGTGTCGAGCTTCTTGAACGCGCGGTCGACGCCAGCACGCGTGACGAGCACCTTGTAGACGTCGGCCGGCGCCACGCCATCGGCAAGCAGGGCCCATTCCAGCGCGCCTTCCGGCGACTTGCGCAAGCCGCGCTTGCCGGGGAATTTCTTGAGGTCGAAGAAGTCGGCAATCTTCGCCGGCTCGTGGCCCTTGTACTTGTCGGTGTTGTAGGCAATGAGCGAGGACCAGACGATGTTGCCGGCCATGCAACTGGACACGGCGCCCGGCACATAGTCCTTCGCAGCGGGCGTGCCGTCCGGCGCGGGGGCGAGCGACGCGGGATCGAGCTTTTCGAGCAGGCCTTCGTCGCATGCGCGGGTCACGTCGGAGAGTTGAAGGTCGACCACGTCCCACGTGACGTTTTTCGTTTCGACCTGGCTGCGAATCTGGGCGATGCCGCCATTGTACGAATCGTTTTTGACCTGAATGCCCTGGGCGGCGGTGAAGGGCGCGACGGCGGTCTTGTCTTGCGCGCCCTGGTACGAACCGCCCCAGGAGACGAAGGTGATTTGCGCGGCAGCCGCGGAGGCGCTCATCACGCTACATGCCAGCAGCATTCCAACGTTGATTGATGTTTTCACTTTTTGTACCCGACTAGAGAGTTGAGGAGGTCCCGATCGCACCGTGACGCTACGGTGAAGACTGACCTGGACAAAATCCACTGCAGCCAGGATCAAGCCCTCTTATGACGAGATTCACGGCGGTTGATATTCGGGCCGCAGCCGGGACGATTCACTATGTTCGGGAGACGGGCCGATCGAGTCGGCCGGCGAATCTTTGAATCAGGAGACGGAAATTGAATACCGCGGTATATGAATTCCATGAAGGCACGCTTCCGTTGCTGGTCTCCATTCCGCATCTGGGAACTGGCATTCCGGACGAGGCGCGTGCGCAGTTGACAGAGATTGCCGGTGCGGTAGCCGACACGGACTGGCATCTGGATACGTTGTACGACTTTGCGCGCCGTGCCGGTGCATCGGTGCTCGGGGCCAGCATTTCCCGGTATGTGATCGACCTGAATCGTCCCTCTACGGGGGAAAGTCTCTATCCCGGGCAGACGACAACGGGCCTTTGCCCCACGGAGACGTTTCGCGGAGAGCCGCTCTACTGCAACGGCGTTGGCCCATCGGAAGCCGACAAGGCGCAGCGGCTCGCACGCTACTGGCGGCCGTACCACGACAAGCTGCAGGCGGAACTGGAGCGCCTGCGGGCCATCCACGGCCGCGTGCTGCTGTGGGAGGCGCACTCGATTGCGAGCGTCTTGCCGCGCCTCTTCGAGGGCAAATTGCCCGATTTGAATCTGGGCACGAATTCGGGGCGCAGCTGCGACCCGCGCATCATGGAAGCGGTAACGGCGCGACTCGCCGGCCAGCCTTTTACGTGGGTGCACAACGGACGCTTCAAGGGCGGCTTCATCACGCGCGAATACGGGCGGCCCGAGCACGGCGTGCATGCGATTCAACTGGAGATGTGCCAGTCGACGTACATGAACGAAGCGGCGCCGTTCGAATACCGGCCTGACCTGGCGGCGAAGGTGAAGCCCGTCGTGCAGGGGATGGTCGATGCGGCGCTCGGGGCGCTCGAGAATCTGTAGTGCTCACGCCTGTCTCGTCGTCAAACAAACGCAAACACAAAAAATCCGCCATGGCGCGATCTCTCGCGCGAGGCGGCAAGGTCCTGCTGAGAAGCCGATCTCCGTTGAGCGAGCCGGCGCCTGGCGGCCCTAGAGCGCTTTCACCAGCTCCGGCACGGCGTTGAAGAGGTCGCCAACGAGGCCATAGTCGGCCACGCCGAAAATGGGCGCTTCGGCATCCTTATTGATGGCGACAATGACTTTCGAGTCCTTCATGCCTGCGAGGTGCTGGATGGCTCCGGATATTCCCACGGCGACGTAAAGTTCCGGCGCCACGATCTTGCCGGTCTGACCGACTTGCAGGTCGTTGGCCGCGAAGCCGGAATCCACGGCGGCGCGCGAAGCGCCGATGGCGGCGCCCAGCTTTTCCGCGAGCGGATCGAGGATCGCGAAGTTCTCGGCGCTGCCAAGGCCGCGGCCGCCCGAAACCACCACGCGCGCGGACGTGAGGTCAGGGCGATCGCTCGTGGCGATCTCGCGGCGGATGAACCGCGACAGACCCGTGTCGGCAACGGCGGGCGCCTCCACGACTTCCGCGTTGCCGCCGGACGTTGCGGCAGCGTCGAACGCCGTCGTGCGAATCGTGGCGACTTTTACGGCGTCTGCCGATTGCACCGTGGCGATGGCGTTGCCCGCGTAGATGGGACGCTGGAACGTATCGGCGGCGTCGATCGCGATGACGTCGGAAATCTGCGCGGAATCCAGCTTGGCGGCAATGCGCGGCGCGGCGTTCTTGCCCGCTGCCGTTGCCGGGAAGAGGACGTGCGAATAGTCTTTGGCGAGCGCCACGATCTGGGCCGCGATGTTCTCAGCCAGTGCGTCGGCGAAATGCGGCGCGTCGACGAATATGACTTTGTCCACGCCCGCGACCTTGCTGGCTGCATCGGCTACGGCGCGCGCGCCGCTGCCCGCGACGAGCACGTGCACGCCATTGGCAAGCTGTTGCGCGGCGCTGATGGTGTGAAGCGTGGCAGCCTTGAGCTGCGCGTTGTCATGTTCGGCAATAACAAGCGTCGTCATTTAGATTACCTTCGCATCGTGTTTGAGTTTCTCGACGAGCGCCGCGACGTCCGGCACCGTCACGCCCGCCTTGCGCGCGGCGGGCTCGACCACCTTGAGCGTCTTGAGCCGCGGCGACGGGTCGACTCCCAGCGAATCCGGCGTAGCGGTTTCCAGCGGCTTCTTTTTGGCCTTCATGATGCTCGGCAGCGTCACGTAGCGTGGTTCGTTCAGGCGCAGATCGGTCGTGATGATGGCCGGCAACGGCAAGGCGATCACTTCGAGGCCGCCGTCGACTTCGCGCGTCACGGTGGCCGTCGAGCCTTCGATTTCGATGTGGCTGGCGAAGGTCGCCTGCGGCCAGTCGAGGAGCGCCGCGAGCAACTGGCCGGTCTGGCCGGCATCGTCGTCGATCGCCTGTTTGCCGAGGATCACCAGTTGCGGTTGTTCTTTTGCGATGACCGCCTTGAGGAGCTTCGCGACCGCGAGCGGTTGCAGCTCGGCGTCCGTCTCGACCAGCACGCCGCGATCGGCGCCGATGGCGAGTGCGGTACGCAGCGTTTCCTGGCTCTGGGCAACGCCGCAGGAAACGGCGATCACTTCGCTGGCCTGGCCCGCTTCCTTCAGCCGTGTTGCGGCTTCCGTCGCGATTTCGTCGAACGGGTTCATCGACATCTTCACGTTGCCGATGTCGACGCCCGAGTGGTCGGACTTCACGCGCACCTTCACGTTGTAGTCGACAACACGTTTCACTGCGGTAATCACTTTCATCTCATCTTCCTCAGATTCAATCATTCGTGCGTGCTGGCGGGCTCGATGGTCACGAGCACAGGAAGCCTGGTGCGCATCGACTCGCCAATGGCGGGAGCGACTGGCGAGAACTGCATGGCGCGATCCAGACGTTCGGCGATCAGAAACTGGCCCGCTTCGAGATTGCCCGCTGCATGACCTTCGCCCGCGCGCCAGGCGCATCCGGCATGAAGCGCAACGACGGCGACCGCACAACCTGGCAATACGCTGACCGGCTCGGCAATGGCCCTGATGCTCGCGCGGTAACGGCTCCTGGCGGTCATGACGTTGAGTGCAGTCACCGGGCCGTCGATGAGCGTCGCTTGCCAGTCCAGGCCGCCGTCGTATTCACCAGCTACGCACGGCTCGAGCGTCACGGCCGAATTCGTCTCGCGCAGCATGACGCCGGCGCCGCGCAGCACGAACGACAGCCGATCGATGCCCTCGAATCGCGAATAGGGCCCATCGCGTTCCACCTCGGCGAGACTGATGCGCCAATGGGACCCGCCCGATGCAATCGTCCGCGTGAGCCCGCCGCCGTTGCGCCAACGCTCCACGGGCAGCGAATCGAGCGAACGGACTTCGAATGCAGACATATCCGGCGCCTCAGGACACCGCGCCGAGGCCGTATTTGCCCGTGAGCAGTTCGCCCGTTTCGAAGCGTTCGATCGAATACGGCTTGAGCGAAATGTCGGTCGGCAGGCCCAGCGCTTCCTGCGCGAGCACGCGGCCCACCGTGGGCGAGAGCTTGAAGCCGTGGCCTGAGAAGCCATAGCCCACCACCAGTCCTTCGATGCCCGGCAATTTCCCCAGCACGGGGTTCCAGTCGGGGGTCACGTCGTACACACCGGTCCACGAGGAGGCAATGCCCGCGGTCTCGTACTCGGGGAAGCGTTCGGCGACCTGTGCGCCGACTTCGACGACGTAATCCATCGGGATATCGCCCTGCTCGGTTTCCGTCGTGTTCAGCTTCTCGCCGACCACGCCTTCGCTCACGAGCATCTGGTTGCCGCCGTAGCTTCGGTAGTACAGCATGCCGGTGGAGGCGAGGTCCTTGAAGACCGGCATGTTGAAGGTGTATTTGGCGGCGTCGCACTCCAGCGCCAGCACGGCATGGCGTTCCGGCATGATGGGCAGCGCGCGGCCGGTCCAGCCGGAAAGTTCCGGAGTCCAGATGTTTTGCGTGCTGATGACCATCGAAGTCGCGAAGTCGCCAATACTCGTCGAAACGCCGACGACCTTGTTGCCTTCGAGCAGAATCTTGTTCACCGAGGCGTTCTCGCGAATCGTCACGCCGCCGCGGCGCGCGGCGCGAGAGAAGCTCGTTGCCACCAGGTACGCGTCGGCGAAACCGGCTTCCGGCTCGTAGCCGATCAGCGCGGCGTCGTCGAATCGCGCGATGGGCAGCAGCTCTTTCGCTTGCTGCGCGCTGAGCAGTTCGAGCGGAATGCCTTGCGCCTTTTGCTGATTGAGCGACGCTCGCAGCGGCTCGAGCTTGTCGCCTTCGCTCGCCACGATCATGTAGCCGCACTTCACGAGGCCGCACGAGGCCTCTTCATCGCCCAGATAGTTGGCGAAGTCGTTGAAGACGTCCCACGATTTGCGCGCAAGCTCCACGTTCTCCTTCACGGAGTAGTGCGTGCGGAGAATGCCCGATGACTGCGAGGTCGTTCCGGCCCCAATCGTTCCACGGTCGAGCACCAGAACGTTCTTCGCGCCGAGCTTCGAAAGCTGGAACGCTACCGAACTGCCGATTACTCCCGCGCCAATCACCACCACATCGTATGAGTTCACGATTCCGCTTCCTTCGTTGGTCAAGTCGTGGACACAGTGTGACGGCGACGAATCGACGGAATGCCAATATAAGAGCGGGCGATCTTTAGCAAAAGCGAGCATCGGCACCGAAGCGCAGCCGCGGTCGGGCGAGCCGTTGCGCGCGGCGAATGCAACGCCTCGTTGTGTGGAGCATAAGCAGGCGTTATCTCACCGGGGCGCGAATTTTTTCGGTCTTACGATGCGCTGCACGTGACGCATTCCCGCGTCGCAGCGTCTCGCGGCCGCCTCGCCAAGGTTGCCCGTTGCCCGCATACGGTTATCGACATGAATACACAGTCTCTCGTTGAGCAGTACGGTCCGCGCGAATCCATGGAGTTTGACGTCGTCATCGTTGGCGGCGGTCCAGCGGGCTTGTCGGCGGCGATTCGCCTGAAGCAGCTCGCCCAGGAGCAAGGCAGGGACGTGAGCGTCTGCGTGCTGGAGAAAGGCTCCGGGATTGGGGCGCATATTCTTTCGGGCGCGGTCATGGACCCCAGGGCGCTCACCGAACTCATTCCCGACTGGAAGGCGCAGGGCGCGCCGTTGAACGTCGAGGTGACTGAGGATCGCTTTCTCTTTCTCTCCGAGCAGGGCGCGCGAAGCGTTCCCAACTGGCTGCTGCCCGACAACTTCAGGAACCACCGCAACTATATTGTGAGCCTCGGCAATGTCACCCGGTGGCTGGGCCAGCAGGCCGAATCGCTGGGCGTGGAAGTATTCGCGGGTTTTCCGGCGGCCGAAGTGCTTTATGGCGAGCGCGGCGAAGTACGTGGCGTCGCCACCGCAAACATGGGCATCGGCAAAGACGGTAAGCCGGGCGACGCGTTCCAGCCCGGCATGGAGCTGCGTGCGAAATACACGCTCTTTGCCGAGGGCGCGCGCGGCCACCTGGGCCGGCAGCTCATGGAACGCTTCGAGTTGCGCAGAGGGGCCGATCCGCAGGTCTATGGGCTAGGCATCAAGGAGCTTTGGGAAATCGACCCGAAGCGCCATCAGCCCGGCCTGGTGATTCATACGGCTGGTTGGCCACTCGAGCGCGATACCTATGGCGGGTCGTTCCTTTATCACCTCGATAACAACCAGGTCGTGGTTGGCTTCGTGGTCGGCCTTGGTTACACGAATCCTTACTTGTCTCCGTTCGAGGAATTCCAGCGCTACAAGACGCACCCCGAGATCCGCAAATTTCTCGAAGGCGGCAAGCGCCTGTCTTACGGTGCGCGCGCCATTACGGCAGGCGGGTTGATGTCATTGCCCAAGCTGGTGTTTCCGGGCGGCGGACTGATTGGATGCGAGGCCGGCTTCCTGAACGTCTCGCGTATCAAGGGAAGCCACGCGGCCATTGCGACCGGCAAGATGGCGGCCGAAGCGGTCTTCGGCGCCGTGTGCGGCGGCCGCCAGAACGATGTCCTGATTGAATACCCGGAAGCCTTCGAACGCTCGTGGCTCAGAGACGAATTGCACCGCGCCCGCAATTTCAAGCAATGGATGAGCAAGGGCTTGTACACGGGCACGCTGATGGTTGGCATCGAGCAAAAGCTATTGGGCGGCCGGGTGCCCTGGACGCTGCATCACAAGCACGCGGACCATCAGACCTTGCGCCCGGCGAACCAATGCAAGGAAATTGTCTATCCGAAACCGGACGGCAAGCTGACATTCGACCGGCTCTCCTCGGTGTTCCTCTCGAATACGAATCACGAGGAAAACCAGCCGGCGCACCTCACCTTGAAGGACGCGTCTGTGCCAGTGCGGCTCAATCTGGCGGTCTATGGTGGACCGGAGTCGCGCTTCTGTCCTGCGGGCGTCTATGAGTTCACGAGCGACGCCTCTCGCGGCAGCCAGCTGGTGATCAACGCGCAAAACTGCGTGCACTGCAAGACCTGCGATATCAAGGACCCTGCGCAAAACATCGTCTGGGTGACGCCGGAAGGAGGCGGCGGCCCCAACTACCCGAATATGTAGCCGCGAGCCGGGCCGGGGCGTGTTCATAAGGGGCGGTGATGCTTAATATAATCGACCTGAACGTATGTTCAATCCGGCGGTCGGCCAGGCATCGTGATTTTCCCTGGGTTATCGGTGAAATCGCCGAAAAACGTAAAAATTGCGCGTTGCGCACAAATTTGACGCGCTACTATGCCGTCTAACCGCTCGCTTTGCTTGACCTGATGTTGAACCGATGTTCAGTGTTGGTGCAGGGAAAATCCGGGTTCGCACACGGATTGTGAGTCGAGTCTGTCCCTTGCGGACGACGGACAGATGCAAGGACGGGCAACAACGATCGGATGGGGAGCACGGTTATTCAATTAGTAAGGATCGCGAAATGATCGGTTTTTAGTACCTGGTTGTGTCGCACGAGATGTTTTCTTAAACCTGAAAGCGATTGACGCGGAGTGCGTCATTTGATGTCGTCAAGGAGTGGATGGAATGGAACTGCACAAGACGTTGACCCCGAAGATTGTGGCTCTTGCTGCAGTCGCCACGATCAGTACGGCCGCCTCTGCAAGCAACCTCATGTTCGCCAGCTGGGGCGGGTCCTATCAGGACACCCAGGTGACGACGGCAGCGAAGCCGTTCGCCGCGAAGACCGGAACGAACGTCCAGGTCGACACGTACAACGGCGGCATCGCCCAGATCCGCAGCCAGGTTCAAACGAAGAACGTCACGTGGGACGTGGTGGACATGCAGTTGGCCGACGCGGCGCGCGCCTGCGATGAGGGCCTTCTCGAGAAGGTGAATCCCGCTTCGCTGCCTGCGGGAAAAACGGGGACTCCCGCGAAATCCGACTTCCTGCCGGGCGGCTTGTCGGACTGCATGGTCGGCAATGTCGCGTGGTCGACCATGATCACCTACAACAAAGACGCGTTCAAAGGCACCGCGCCGACCACGATCTCGGACTTCTTCGACCTCAAGCGCTTCCCAGGCAAGCGCGGGCTCAGGAAGTCGCCTGAAGGCGCACTGGAATGGGCGTTGCTCGCCGACGGCGTGAAACCCGCCGACGTGTACAAGGTGCTCGCGACTTCGGCAGGCGTGGACCGCGCGTTCAAGAAGCTCGACACCATCAAGCCTTCTATCGTGTGGTGGGAAGCGGGCGCGCAGCCGCCGCAACTGCTCGCCGACCGCGAAGTGACGATGACGAGTGCGTACCCGAACCGCATCTGGGTGGCCGTCGAGCAGGACAAAAAGCCCTTTGGCTTTCTTTGGGACGGCGAGGTCAAGAACATCGAGGGCTACGCGATCGTCAAGGGCACGAAGAACCTGCAGGCCGCCGAAGACTTCGTGAAGTTCGCCACGTCGACGGAACAGCTTGCGAAGCTCTCGACCGATACGGCGCTCGGGCCGATGCGCAAATCGTCGATTCCGCTGATCAATCCCGCTGTTACGCCCTATCTGCCGACGAATCCGGCGAACACGAAGGACGCCGTCGATGTCGACGTCAACTTCTGGGCCGACCACGGCGACGATCTGAACCAGAAGTTCGCGGTCTGGCTCGGCAGCAAGTAAATCAACCGAATGCCTCCACCCGTTGCACTTTCGACGCAGGATGTCGAAAGTGCAACTATTCATTTGTGAGCGGGACGACACCTCGCGCATGCTCTAGAGAGAACCATGACCTTCAAGCGCACCTTTCATGCTGTTGAAACTCACGCCGGCGAACCCATGCGGGTGATTACCGGCGGCGTGCCGCATATTCCGGGCAATACGGTGTACGAGCAGATGAAGTGGCTCCGGGAGAACGACGACCAGATCCGCAAGCTCATGCTGCGCGAGCCGCGCGGCTATCCTCCGCTTTGCTGCAATCTGATCGTTCCGGCCAAACATCCGGACGCCGCGGCGGGATACATCATCATGGAGCAAGTCGAGTATCCGGTGATGAGCGGCGGCAATACGATCTCCGTTGCCACGGTCCTGCTCGAAACCGGCATGCTGCCGATGCAGGAACCCGTTACCGAATTTCAGCTCGAAGCGCCGGCGGGGTTGATCGGTATCCGCGCAGAATGCGCGAACGGCAAGGTCACGCAGGTGACCTTCAGGAACGTTCCGGCCTTCGCGCCCTACGTCGATACCGTGATCGAGGTGCCTCATCTTGGCAAGGTCACAGTCGACGTGGGTTGGGGCGGCATGTTCTATGTCATCGCCGACGTGCGGCAATTCACGGGGCTCGAACTCATTCCGGAGCACGGCCGCGAAATCACGCGCATTTCGTCGCTCATTCTCAAAGCCGCACAGGAGCAGTTGCCGGTTAAGCATCCTCACTATCCCGGCTACGGCATTACCGTCGCCCAACTCTCCGGCCCGACCACCAACCCCAACGCGGACTGGAAGAATGCGGTTACGGTAGCCAGTGGCGAGATCGATTTCGATAATCCCGCCACCTGGACCGGCGCGATCGATCGTTGCCCGTGTGGCACGGGCACGTCCGCGAAAATGGCGACACTGTTTGCCAAGGGGCAGCTGGATCTGAATCAGCCGTTCCGTCACGAGGGCATACTCGGCACCGTCTTTACGGGGCGCCTCGTGGAGCAGGTCGCGATCGACGAAATCAAGGCCGTCGTGCCGACCATTTCCGGGCGTTCGTGGATCTATGGATACAACACCTATGTCCTCGACCCGGACGATCCGTTCGTCAACGGCTTTACGGTAGGCGATATCTGGGCCTGACCGCTTGAGCAGAATGCCCTGCGCGGGTGGAGGTGCACCCGTCGCAGGGCTCTCGTGCTGGCGGCGTGGCGCGTCTGGTCAGCGCTGCGTCGGATCCCCTCGCAGCCACTCGATAAGCTGCGTGATGACCGGTGTAATGGTCCGGCCGTGAGGCACCACCACGAAATAGGCGTCGCTGGGCCGGAACGTCGCGAGGTCGATGCGGACCAGGTCTCCCGATCGCAGCAGGTCGTCGACCAGTCTGTTCCAGCCGAGTGCGATTCCCTGTCCATATCGCACGGCTTGAATGGCGTCCGTGTAGAGGCTGCACCGTAGCACCTTGTTCAGGCGCGCGGGCCGGTACCCGACGGCGCGAAACCATTCGTTCCAGCCCATCCAGCCTTCGGACGTGGCATCCGACTCCACGAGCGCCATCTTCGCCAGGTCGTCGAGCGAGCGAGGCGCGCCGTATTCCTCCAGGAACGCCGGCGAGCATACGGGGAAGACTTCAACATCGAACAACAAGGTCGAAGTCCCGTCCGGCCAGCTGCCGTCCCCGTAGCGCACGGCGACGTCGACCTCGACATGCCGAAGGTCGGCCGTAAACATGTCGGTCGACAACCGCAGCTGCAAAGGGGGATCGAGCTTCTTCAGCTTCGCGAGCCGCGGCAGGAGCCGGAACTGCGAAAACGCAGCCGTCGAAGCCAGCACCAGTTCTCTTTGCTCGGTTCCGGTCACCAGTCGATCGAACACGCCTGCGATCTTCTGCATCGACTCGGCGACGACCACGTATAGCGCTTCGCCTTCACTCGTCAGATCAATTGAGCGATGCAGGCGGTGAAAGAGCTGCACGCCGAGCGTTTCTTCGAGGAACCGCACCTGTCGGCTCACCGCGGACTGCGTGACCCCCAGTTCGCTTGCCGCGTAGGTGAAACTCCCAAGGCGCGCCACGGCCTCGAACTCGACAAGGGCGGTCAGCGAGGGAACGATCCGACGATAGCCTTTCGTTGCTTTGGTAGTTTTCATCCGCTTTCAAATCTGTCGACGGGTAAGGCAAGTGGGTTTGTGCCTGCATTGACGACCATCTTTTTCCGGGGAAACCCTGACCTGGCATTCCCTGCTGGTCGGCCCGCGGGGCCCGTTTTGGGCACCGCATTCCGGGCGCATTTTCGCATGATTTAAACGAATGTGAAGCAGCTTATAAAGCGCGTTGACGGTGCGTTTTGACGGTCCAATACTTCACGCCATATCAGTGTTCCGAACGCTACGCAACGTTCTCATCCAGAGGCCAACCATGTCTGAAGTTCATATTCAAACGCACCGCGAACTCATCGATAGCCGCAAGAAAGGACACGGCATGCCGGGTGAATTGTTCGGGCGTCAGGACGTGTTCGAAACGGACGTCGAGGTGTTCTTTCACAAGCTCTGGATCCTGGTTGGCGTGACGGCCGACGTGCCGGAACCGGGCGATGTCCACACGGTGGATATCGGCCGTGCGTCGATCATCATCGTGCGCGACGACGACGAGAACGTGCGGGCGTATCGAAACGTTTGCCGTCATCGTGGCTCGCGCATCATGAAGAAGGCCGGCAAGGCGAGCGTCGGGATGCTCGTGTGTCCGTACCATCAGTGGACCTACGATCTGGACGGCAGCCTCAAGCATTCGACGCATATGGGCAAGGACTTCGACGCAGGCTGCCACAGCCTGATTCCGGTTCATGTGAAGACGGTGGGCGCGCATATTTTCGTGTGCCTCGCCGACGAACCGCCTGCGGACTTCGAGAAGCTCGAGACCGTGATGGCGCCGCGCTTCGCGCCGTACGACCTGACGCGTACGAAGATCGCCCATGAACTGGAGATCGTCGAAAACGGCAACTGGAAGCTCGTGATGGAAAACAACCGTGAGTGCTACCACTGCGCGGGCACGCATCCGGAGTTGACGATTTCATTTCTTGCGGAAGACTTCGGCTTTTGTCCGGACGGCCAGAGCGAAGAATCGCTGCAGGCCTACGACGACTACCTGAAGCGCAACTCGGCATGCCAGGAGAACTGGGAAAAGGACGGTTATCTCTGCGGCGCGGTTGAAGCGCTCGACGAGAGCGTGGAGACCAACTTCCGCACTCAGCGGCTCGTCATCTCGGGCGCAAACGAATCGCAGACGCTGGACACGAAAGTGGCCTGCACGAAGCTGCTGGGTGGCGTCGGGCGCCGCGATCTCGGCGACGTCCACATGTGGGGCCATCATTCGTGGACTCACGTGATGAGCGACCATGCCGTGATCGCCTATAGCCTGCCCCTCGCGCCGGACAAGACGCTCGTGCGTACAGTCTGGCTGGTCCATGCGGACGCGGTGGAAGGCGTGGACTACGACCTGAAGAAGCTCACCGAAGTGTGGGTCGCGACGACGACCCAGGACGCGGACCTCGTCGGCAATACGCACGCGGGAACGCAGGATCCCGCCTATATTCCGGGGCCTTTCTCGAACTTCACCGAGGCAGCGCTGGACCAGTTTTCGCGCTGGTACGACGCGAAGCTGAAGGCGCACGGAGTGTGAGGTCGCCATGAACGTAGCCGTGGATTCATGTTTCATCGGACAGGGTCAGGAAATGCTTGATCGCTTTTGCAGTGCGAGCACGTGGGAACGCGCTGACGCGCAGTGGCCAAACCACGAGCAGCGCACGCTGACGTGCATGCGTGTGTGCGCCGAGACGCACGACGTGCGGACCTTCGTGTTCAGCACGCGGGAGGGCCACTTCAGTTTCGAGCCGGGGCAGTTCATTACCGTGTCCGCCGAAATCGACGGTCGAGCGGTCAGCCGTTGCTACACGATCTCCTCGCCGCCCACGCGTCCCTATACGCTGTCCATTACGGTCAAGCGCACGCCGGGCGGCGTCATGTCCAACTGGCTGCACGAGAACATGAGGGAAGGCGTCGAGTTGCAGGCCTTCGGGCCGTCGGGGGTCTTCACGCCGTCTTCGGGACCAGCTGCAAAGAGTCTCTATCTTTCGGCGGGATCGGGCGTGACGCCGTTGATGTCCATGACGCGCGCGGCGCTCGACCTGGGACTGAACCGCGACATCGTGTTCATTCATAGCGCAAGAACGCCGGAAGACATCATCTTTCGCAACGAGCTATCGAACTTGTGCGCGCTCTCGGACAAATTGCGCGTGGTCCACGTTTGCGAGGCGCCCGGGAGCGAACCGGCCTGGTCGGGGCCCGTGGGGCGCCTCAGCCTGGATCTGTTGATGGAGCATGTGCCGGACTACCGCGAGCGCGAAGTGTTCATCTGCGGACCGGGTGGTTATATGGACGCTTCCAGAAAGATGCTCGCGGATGGCGGCCACGATCCATCCCGCTACCATCAGGAAAGCTTCAACTTCGCGGAGACCGTGGAGTGTGCTGAAGCGCCAGTCGCTGAGGCCAGCGCCGCACCGGCCGCGCAGGCCGGCTTTACGGTGCAGCTGGCGCGCTCGGGCCGCTCGTTCACGATGGACGCCTCGCAGACCGTGCTCGTCGCCGCGCGTAAGGCCGGTGTGCCCTTGCCATCGTCATGCAGCCAGGGCATATGCGGCACCTGCAAGACGAAGGTGCTCGAAGGCTCCGTGGACATGAAGCACAACGGTGGCATCCGTCCGCGCGAAATCGAGAAGGGGATGCGCTTGATGTGTTGCAGCCGCCCGACTTCAAACCTGGTACTCGATTTGTAGCAAGCAGGACGACTGCAGTCTGAATGGCTTCGGCAGCCGTTCAGCCTGAATTGAAATGCCCCAATGCCCCGTCGTGGCCCGCAATGCGTTGCGTGGCGCGCCGGGGCATTTCTATTTTGTCGTCTGAGCTTTCGCCTCGCAGTTTCCTGCATTTTCCTGGTAGTTTCCCTGACTCAATCCCCCCCAGGACTTTCCCTTGTTCGGTACGGCGCGCGCCGTTTCCCGTTCATTGGCCAAACGCGGCCATTCCCGCCACTCGACTGCCCGCAAAGCCGCAACCTATATAGGGTCCACGCGCCTCTCGCCTATTCGCTAAACGTTTCATTGCTCACCTGGCGCCTCGCACGCATTACCAAAGGTATGGGAAAGGGCCGAAAAAATGTAGCTGGAGCGCGCAATTTGGATTGCTACGCTGCAATCACTGCATCAACGGCCGCGCCAGAACCGAAACCGCCGAAGTATTGGATTCGAAGCCGGGATGCTAGCTGAATCGCCACGCTAGAACTTCAGGTCGTACCGGAGTTCGCCAGCGCCAATTTTTTGAACCAGCCAGTTGGGATGACAAATGGCCCCTCATCTGACGTTCGCACCGGGCGACGCGTTGCCGCCAGGCGCAATCAACACAGCGGGTACGCCTTCGGTGGCCCGGCCCATTGCCATATCAGGAACCGACATCCTGACGGTCAAGAACCTGTCGAAGATCTTCGGCCCGAAGCCCGAGGTCGCCGCACAACTGGTCAAGCAAGGCCTGGGACGCGACGAGATCTTCAAGCGCACCGGCAACATGGTGGCGGTCAACGACGTCAGCCTCAACGTGAAGGCCGGCGAGATCTTCGTCATCATGGGACTCTCGGGTTCCGGCAAGTCGACGCTCGTACGGCTGCTCAATCGCCTGATCGAGCCGACGTCCGGCCAGGTCGTTCTCGAAGGGCGCGACATTGCGCCGATGTCCACGCCCGAACTGCGGGAAGTGCGCCGCAAGAAGATGGCGATGGTGTTCCAGTCGTTTGCGCTGCTGCCGAACCGCTCGGTGCTCGACAACATCTCGTATGGCCTGGAAGTCGCGGGCATGAAGAAGTCCGAGCGCTATGAAATCGCACGGGCAGCGCTTACGCGCGTGGGACTCGGCTCATACGAAAAGCTTCTGCCCAGCGAACTCTCGGGCGGCATGCAGCAGCGGGTCGGTCTTGCGCGCGCCCTGGCGGTCAATCCTGCCGTGCTGCTGATGGATGAAGCCTTCTCGGCGCTCGATCCGCTGATCCGCTTCGAAATGCAGAGCGAACTGCTGCGGCTCCAGAAGGAGGAGCAGCGGACCATCGTCTTCATTTCGCACGATATCGAAGAGGCCATCAAGATCGGCGGCCGTATCGGCATCATGAAGGACGGCTGCCTGATTCAGGTCGGCACACCGGCCGAACTGATCCAGTCTCCGGCGGACGACTACGTGCGGGACTTTTTCCGTCACGTCGACGTTTCGCGTTTCCTCAAGGCTGAGAGCCTGCTGACCCGCGTCGAGCGCGGACTGATTTCCGGCGACGTCGGCGCGCCCGCCGAGCGCTACCTCAATCAACTGATCGATAGCGGCGCCGAGTGCGGTTACGTGTGCGATCAAGCCGGCCGCTACCAGGGCTGCGTCACGCCCGCGTCGCTGCACAAGGCGGGTGCCCAACCCCTGCGCGACGCGTTGCTCAAGGACTTGAGCACGGTCTCGCTGGACACCGATCTGCACGAACTCTCCGCGATCGCACTGAGCCAGCAACACGACGTGCCGGTGACGGACGCGGCAGGCAAGCTCGCGGGCGTCGTGTCGTGCCGAACGATACTCAAACAGGTTATGGAGCGGAGGGCAGCATGAATTCGTCAGTCATCGGCAAGTTCGCAGAGAACGCCGTCAATTTTCTTTTCAATCACTTTCAGGGCGGATTCAACGCGTTTTCCGCGGCGTTGGGCGCAGTCGTCAAGCTGCTCGAAGACGGCCTCGGGGCGATTCCCTTCGTCGCGATGCTCGTCTTTCTCGTGGCGTTCGCATTGTGGCGCCGTGGGATCGCCTTCGCGGTGTTCGTCGGCATCGCGCTGCTGCTCATTCACTACATGGGGCTGTGGCCGCAAACGGTCGCGACGCTCGCCCTTGTCGTCGCCGCGACGGTGTTCAGCCTCATCGTCGGCGTGCCGCTCGGCATCTGGGGGGCGCGCAACAAGCGGGTCGAACTGATTCTGCGCTCGCTGCTCGATTTCATGCAGACCATGCCGGCGTTCGTTTATCTGATTCCCGCCGTGATCCTGTTTGGCCTCGGCCGCGTGCCTGCCGTGATCGCGACCGTCGTGTTCGCCATGCCGCCCGTGGTGCGGCTCACGACGCTCGGCATCCGCCAGGTCCGCGAGGAATTGCTGGAAGCGGGCCGCTCGTTCGGCAGCACCGACGCGCAGCTGCTCTGGAAAATCCAGTTGCCGAATGCATTGCCGTCCATCATGGCCGGCGTGAACCAGACCATCATGATGTCGCTTTCGATGGTCGTGATCGCCTCGATGATCGGCGCGGGCGGCCTCGGCGAGTATGTGTTGAGCGGCATCCAGCGGCTTGACATCGGCATTGGCTTCGAAGGTGGCCTCGGCGTTGTGCTGCTGGCCATCGTGCTGGACCGCCTGACGGAGACGTTCGGCGTGAAGTCGAAGAAGAGGAGACCCGTCACGAAAGTGGGCAAGGCTGGCACCACCGAAGCGGCGCATAGCTGACTAGCCGGATGCCTGCCTGAAATCACAGGCAGGTCATCCGTGACGAACAGGTAGTTTCAATATAAATCCGGAGTACTAACATGCTTAGCGATATTTTCAAATCATTCATGACGAAGGTTGCGCTATCGGCGGTCGTCGCCATGAGTGTCGGCGTCGGGTCTGCCGTGGCGGCGGAACCGATCAAGCTGGCGATCACCGACTGGGCCGACGTTCTCGCCACGGCCAACGTCGCCAAATACGTGCTCGAAACGAAACTGAATCAGCCGGTCAAGTTCGTCAATGCGGACATCGGCATTCAGTTCCAGGGCGTGGCGCGCGGCGACCTCGACATCATGGTGGGCGGCTGGCTGCCGGTGACGCACGCCGTGTACTACGCGAAGTACAAGAACGATCTGGATGATGTCGGCGTGATCTACACGGGCGGCCGAAACGGCTGGGCCGTGCCCGCCTACGTGCCGGAGTCCCAAGTGTCGTCGATTTCGGACCTGAACAAGCCGGACGTCAAGAGCAAGCTCGACGGCACGATTCAGGGCATTGGTCCGGGTTCCGGCCTGATGCAGGCGTCCGAGAAGTCGGTTCAGGCTTACAACCTGAACGGCTACAACCTGCAGTCGTCGAGCGAAGCCGGGATGCTCGCCGCCGTGTCGCGCGCGTATCAAACGAAGCAGTGGGTCGTCGCCACGGTCTGGAGCCCGCACTGGCTCTGGCAGAAATGGCAGATGCGCTATCTGAAGGACCCCAAGGGCACGCTGGGCGGCGAAGAACAGGTCCACGCGTTCGCGTCCAAACAGTTCGCCACCAAGTTTCCCCGCGCCGATGTGTTCTTCAAGCACTTCAAGCTGACGCTGGCTGACGTCGAAGCCATCGAACTCGAAGGCAACAGCACGAACGACTATGCGACCGCCGCGAAGAAGTTCGTCGACGCGCACCCGGACAAGCTGAAAGCCTGGCTGCAGCAGTAACCAGCAGGTTCGTATTCACGGGGGGCAGGAAAGGCCCGCTGCCCCGACGATTTTCATGTTCCAGCAGGGCCTGCTTGACACGATTACTTCCTGGAGTGACCTGTGAGCGAAAACTCGTGCTTCTTTTCTGAAACGCTCCAGAGCCGTGACCCGGTCATTGCATCGGAGATCGCGCTCGAATTGCGCCGGCAACAAACGCAGATCGAATTGATCGCTTCCGAAAACATTGTTTCGGCGGCGGTGATGGAAGCGCAAGGGACGGTGCTGACCAACAAGTATGCCGAGGGTTATCCGTCGAAGCGCTATTACGGCGGCTGCGAGCACGTCGACCGCATCGAGGCGCTCGCGATCGACCGCGTGAAGGCGCTGTTCGACGCCGGGTACGCCAATGTGCAGCCGCATTCCGGCGCGCAGGCAAACGGCGCCGTCATGCTCGCGCTGGTCAAGCCGGGCGACACGGTGATGGGCATGTCGCTGGACGCCGGCGGCCACCTCACGCATGGCGCGCGGCCGGCGCTTTCCGGCAAGTGGTTCAATGCCGTGCAGTACGGTGTGAGCCCGCAAACGTATCGTATCGACTACGACGCGGTGCGGCGGCTCGCGCAGGAGCACCGGCCGAAGCTCATCATCGCGGGTTATTCGGCGTATCCGCGCGCGCTCGACTTTGCGGCTTTCCGCGAAATCGCGGATAGCGTTGGCGCGCTGCTGATGGTCGACATGGCGCATATCGCCGGCATCGTCGCGGCCGGCCGTCATGAAAACCCGATCAAGTACGCGGACGTGGTGACGTCTACCACGCACAAGACGCTGCGCGGCCCGCGTGGCGGCTTCATCCTGACCAACAACGGCGACCTCGCCAAGAAGATCAATTCCGCCGTGTTCCCCGGCTTGCAGGGCGGTCCGCTCATGCATGTCATCGCGGGCAAGGCGGTGGCGTTCGGCGAAGCGCTGCGTCCGGAGTTCGCGGGATATATCGACCGCGTGCTGCGTAATGCCGAGGCGCTCGGCAACGTGCTGCAATCCGGCGGGCTCTCGCTCGTCACGGGTGGCACCGACAACCATCTGCTGCTCGTCGATCTTCGTTCCAAAGGCATTACGGGCACGCAGGCCGAGAAAGCCCTCGAGCGCGCGGGCATTACCTGCAACAAGAACGGCATTCCGTTCGACACGGAAAACCCGACCGTGACTTCCGGCATCCGGCTTGGCACGCCGGCCGGTACGACGCGCGGATTCGGCACCGCTCAATTCGAGCAGATCGGCGAAATGATTCTCGAAGTGCTGGCGGGCCTCGAGCGCGAGCCAGGCGGCGACGACCATGTCGAGCGTGCCGTGCGTAGCCGCGTGCGGGATCTGTGCAACCAGTTTCCGATTTATTCGCACGCCGACGCCCTGGCATGAGCCAGGCACTCGGCGCGCGAATGCAGTGAAGACCCGTTTATCTGTTTGAAGATTACTGAAGAGAGGAATCGAAATGAGCTTCGAGGGCGTACATACTCCGCTGGTCACACCGTTCAAGGAAGACGGTGAAATCGACCATGCCTTGCTCGGCAAGCACGCAGCGAATCTCGCAGGCCGCGTATCGGGACTCGGGATCGGCGGCACCACCGGCGAATACTACGCGTTGAGCTTCGAGGAACGCGTCAAGACTTTCAACACCGTTGCCGAGGCGGCGGGTGGAAAAACGTATCTGACCGCGGGCATCAACGCGACCACGACGAAGGAGGTGATTCGCCTGGGCCTCGAGGCCAAGCGTGCAGGTTTGTCGTCGCTGCTGGTTGCCGCGCCGTACTACGCGCAGCCGACGCAGGAAGAACTGCTCAGCCACATGCTGAAGGTGGACGACGCGCTCGACATGCCGATCATGCTGTACAACTTTCCGGCCCGCACGGGAACGGAAATCAGCGATGGCGTGCTGGCAACGCTGCTCGAGCGTCCGAACTTCATCGCCATGAAGGAGAGCACGGGCGATATTTCGCATCTGCATCATCTCGTCACACACTTCAAGGACCGCCTGGTGCTCAGCTGCGGCATGGACGACCAGGCGCTCGAATTCTTCGCGTGGGGCGCGAGGAGCTGGGTAGGCGGCGCCTCCAACTTCCTGCCGGAAGCGCACACGGCGCTGTTCGACGCGTGCGTCAAACAGAACGATTTCGTTCTGGGCCGCAAGCTGATGACGCAACTGTTGCCGGTGCTCGAACTGCTCGAGCGCAGCGGTAAATTCATCCAGTACGTGCGCTACGGTTGCGAACTGGTTGGGCTGCCGGTTGGCGTGGCGCGTGCACCGCTCGGCTCGCTCACGCAGGAGGAGCGCAGCGCGTTTGCGCAGCTTGTGAAACCTCTCATTCGCAACGCCCAGTAATCACTGAAAATGGTCTCGAACCTGGAATTCGCGCGGTTTCCTGCTCCAGATGGCGTCAACGGGTGGTGGGAGAGTCTCCCGCCGGCGGGGCCTGCCAGAAGCGTGTCGTCGGAGCATCGATACGACTGGGTCGTTGTGGGCGGAGGCATCACCGGGCTTTGCGCGGCTCGCCGGCTTGCCGAACTGGCGCCCGATGCGTCGATCGCGCTCGTCGAGGCCGATCGCATCGGGCGCACGACGGCCGGACGCAATTCCGGATTCTTCGTCGACTTGCCGCACGACATCAGCAGTGAAAGCTATTCGCGCAGCGTGGCGGAGGACAAGGCCGACGTGCGGTTCCAGCGGCACGGGATCGACTATGTGCGTTCGATCGTACGGCAACACGACATCGACTGCGATTGGCGCGACGAGGGGAAATTCCACGCCTCGGTCAACAAGAAGGGGCTCGACGCGCTCTCGCACTTTGCGCAGGGCCTGACGCGCATCGACGAAGCTTTCGAATGGCTCGATCAGGCGGCCATCCGCAAGGTAACGGGCACGGACTTTTATCAGGGGGCGCTATTTACGCCGGGCTGCAGCACGGTACAGCCCGCTGCGCTGATGCGCGGCCTCGCGGCCACGCAGCCGGAAAACGTCACGGTCTTCGAGCTGAGCGCAGTCACCGAAATCGAGCATCGCAGCAATGAAAAAGTGCTGCATTTCGCTAGAGGAAAGATCGTCGCCAAACAGGTGATTCTGTGCACGAACGCTTATGCGGCGACGTTCGGCATCCACCCGAATGGCTTGCTGCCCGTCTACACATTTGCATCGATGACGCGCGTCATGAACGCCGGCGAGGTTGAAAGGCTGGGCGGAACGCGGTCGTGGTCGCTGATCCCGGCGGACCCCATGGGCACGACCGTGCGCCGTCTAGACACGGACCGCATTTGCGTGCGCAACCATTTCGCGTTCAGGCCGGGACTGCAGGTGTCCGACGCTGATCTCGCGAAGGCGAAAGCGCTGCATCAGCGCTCGTTCGACCGTCGATTCCCCATGCTCGATGGCGTCGAGCTGGAGTACACGTGGGGTGGTCCACTGTGTCTCTCCGCGAATAACGGCGCGCTGTTCGGCCGCCGCGCCGATGGAATTCTGGAAGCGGTGGGCTGCAACGGGCTCGGGCTGAGCAGAGGATCGTCGTCGGGCAAGCTGATCGCCGAATACGCGCTTGGCCAGACCAACGAGCTTGTCCGCCAGCTTCTGAATCAGCCCCATCCGCGCTCGCTGCCGGTCCGGCCCATTGTGGACATGGCGGTGTCGGCCACGATCTGGGCAAAGGAAATGTCGGCGGGCGCCGAGCTTTAATTAACCAAGGACACGAGATGACGACGCATCAGCAGTGGAAGCAGAAAGCCGCGGACCTGGCGCTCGACGGCCGGGCATTGATCGCCGGAGAGCGGTCTGGAGCGGCGTCGGGAGAAACGTTCGCCACGCTCAACCCCGCGTCGGGCAAGGTGCTGGCGCAAGTGGCGAAATGCGATGAAAAGGATGTGGATCACGCGGTCGCCGCTGCCCGCAATGCATTCGAATCGGGCGTGTGGTCGAAGGCCGCGCCAGCCCATCGCAAGGCGGTCCTGCTTCGCCTCGCGCAACTGATCGACGAACATGCGGACGAACTGGCGCTGCTCGAAGCGCTGGAGGCGGGCAAGCCGATCAGCGAATGCCTCGCGCTCGATATTCCCGAGTCGGCAGCCTGCATTCGTTGGCATGCCGAAGTGACTGACAAGCGCTACGACGCGCTCTCGCCTTCGGGCGCGGATGTCGTCAGCATGATTACGCGTGAACCGATTGGCGTGGTCGGCGCGGTCCTGCCCTGGAATTTCCCCGCGTTGATGCTGGCCTGGAAGATCGGTCCGGCTTTGTCGGTTGGCAATAGCGTGGTCGTGAAGCCTGCGGAGCAAACGTCGCTCTCGACCTTGCGCATCGCGGATCTCGCGCTCGAAGCCGGCGTGCCCGCGGGCGTGTTCAGCGTCGTCACGGGTTTCGGCGATAGCGCGGGACAGGCGCTGGGCCGCCATCCCGATGTCGATCTCGTCGCGTTCACCGGCTCGACCGCGACCGGCAAGCGCTTTTTGCACTATTCCGCGGATACCAACCTCAAGCGTGTGGTGCTCGAATGCGGCGGCAAGAATCCGCAGGTGATTCTTCCCGATGTCGCGAATCTCGATGCGGTCGCCGAACAGGCCGTCGCCGCTGCGTTCTGGAACATGGGAGAAAACTGCAGCGCCGGCTCGCGCATTCTCGTTCCTTCGAGCAAGCGGGCGGAACTGGTCGAGAAAGTTCAGGCCGTTCTCGCGGGCTGGAGGGCGGGCGACCCGCTCGACCCGGACGCGAAGCTCGGCGCGCTGATCGAGCAAAAGCATTACGAAAAGGTGCTGGCGCACATCGAGAAAGCGAAGGAGCAGGGCGCGCGCGTGATTTGCGGCGGACGTGCCGCGCTGACCGAGACCGGCGGATGGTTCGTCGAACCTACCATCTTCGATCAGGTCACGCCGGATATGGCCATCGCGCGGGAAGAAGTGTTCGGACCGGTCGTGTGCTTTATCGAATACGACGACGTGGAAGACGCCATCCGCATCGCGAACGACACCTGCTACGGACTGGCGGCTTCGTTGTGGACCGATAACGTGAACAGTGCGCATAAGGTTGCGGCGCGTATCCGTGCGGGCACGGTCACGGTAAACTGCTTCGGCGAGGGCGATCTTTCGACGCCATTCGGCGGCTTCAAGCAATCGGGCTTTGGCGGCCGCGACAAGTCGGTCTACGCACACGACCAGTATTGCGAGCTAAAGACGACCTGGTTGAAGCTCGCTTGACCTGGTGGCGGTAAAGCGCGCGAGCGGGCCGTCAGGCCCGGCTCGCATTCCGTGGCGGGCTTGCGCCACACCTGAACAGGACTTGCATGCAGATGCGCATCGGATTCGTTGGAACGGGGGCAATCACAAAGGCCGTGGTGACCGGGCTGCTGCGCTCGGGCATGTCATTCGAGCGGATCACGCTTTCGCCGCGCGGCGAAAAAACGGCCGCCGAACTGGCGGCACTCGACGACCGGATCCGCATTGGCGCGAACAATCAGGACGTGCTCGACGCGTCGGACATCGTGTGTCTCGCCGTCGTGCCGCAAATCGCGGCCGATGTGCTCGGCGAGTTGAAGTTCGATTCGCGCCACCACGTGATCAGCTTTGTCGCCGCAATTTCAGTCGACAGGATGGCGAGTCTCGTGCGCCCGGCCGCCAAGGTCGTGCGGACCATACCCTTGCCCGCCGTTGCGCAAGGCAAAGGCAGCACCGCGATCTGCCCGCCGGATGCGATCGCGAAAGCGCTGTTCTCTGCAATGGGTGAGGCCGTCGAAGTCGAAGACGAGCAGAAGTTCAACGCGATATCTGCGGTGACGGCGACCATGGCGAGCTTCTATGCGGTGCTGGAAAGCCAGGCGGCATGGCTCGTTCGGCAAGGGCTTCGATACGACGACGCAAGGGCGTTCCTGTCCGGCTACTGCGTGGGCCTGGCGCACGACACGACGCTCACGACGCAATCCTTTTCGTCGCTGGCTGAGCACTGCATGACGCCCGGCGGCCTCAACGCGCAATTGCACGCCGAGCTAACGGAGCGCGGCACCTACACTCACTATGGAGAGGCGCTCGACAGGGTGTTGAAGCGGGTCGTCGGCGGGACGTAAGCCAGACGACACATCGGAGGGGCGGCGCTTTGCCATTTATAAGACCCTTATTATGGAACACCTTACTTGCCACCGGGCAAACGGACTCGCAAACTATTCTCATCCGAATCCCTTTATGGTTCGTGGCGCGCCTGATCGCGTCATGCGGGCACCCGTTTAAAGAGCGCAAGCCATGTTAAAGAAGCAGCTATTCGCAGACAGACTCCTCGCCCAGATGCCGTCGCTTCGTGCACTCCGTTGCTTCGTGACGGCGGCGAGATACGAAAGCTTCACCCAGGCGGCGGAGGTGCTCTGCGTGACGCAGGCCGCAATCAGCAGACAAATCAAGGAGCTCGAAGATTCGCTCGATGTCGCGCTGTTCGAGCGCACCGGCCGGCATATCGCGCTGACCGATGCTGGACGCATTCTGTACAACGCGTCGTACCTCTCCATCATGAATATCGCCGAAGCGGCGGAGGCGGTGCGCCGCACGGACCGGCACGCATTGACGATTTGCGTCTCGCATACGTTTTCGGCCCTCTGGTTGTCGCAGCGCCTGCCGACGTTTCGCGCGCGCTTTCCGGATATCCGGCTGCATGTGATGGTCACCGAGCACTTCATGGAGCTGGACGAGCTCATGGAGCCCGACATCATCATCACGAAGAATCCGCCTCGCGAGCCGGAATACGAGGTCGAGCCGCTGTTTCATGATGTCGTTTATCCGGTTTGCAGCCCGACGTTTTACGACCGGTATTTTCGCGGCAAGAAACTCAAGCCGCTCGACCTGCTTTCCGAACCCACGTTGAATCTCTCGTTGCTCGGGCGCGCCCAGGTGTGCGAACACGTGGATTGGCGAGTGTGGCGCAACTGGTTCCAGCAGGGCGACGGCACGGACATGCTGGCTGAAAACCGCAACCTCGAGAGCAACGACTACCGGCTCCTCGTCGCGCAGGCGGAAGCCGGCGAAGGGACGCTGCTGGGCTGGCATCATCTGCTCCATCTTCAGGTCGAGCAGGGACGCCTGATACGGCCTGTTCCGGATGCGCTTGTCTTTAGAGACCGCTACCACTATCTGATTACGCACCGGAACGCGCGGCCGCGCACCGAGTATCTGCAGTTTCGGAACTGGCTCAGCGAAGAAGCCGGTGCGATGATGCGCGACTGGCTCGACGCCGGGGTTGCGGTCACCGGCTAATTAACACAGGCTAATCAACGGGCAACGGATCCGACCGTATCGATTGTCTGGAATGCATTGACAGAGGCGGTCCTCATGGTTCACCACGCGATTGACAGCGAAGCCACGGCGGCGAGGCGGCTGCGTTTCGGGATCGTGCTATTGCCCAACTTCACGTTGACCGCGTTCTCCGGCTTCGTCGATTTGCTCAGGCTCGCCAGCGACGAAGGCGACATGAGCCGGCCGGTGCGGTGCGCATGGACCATCGTCGGAGAAAACCTCGTTCCGGTTCGCGCCAGTTGCGGAATCCAGATCACACCGTGGACGACCTTCGATGCGGCCGAGGCGTTCGACTATGTCGTGATCGTAGGCGGACTGCTGCATTCGGGACCGCCCGCCAGCGACGCAACGCTCTCCTTCATTCGCGCGATGGCCGAAACGCCGGCCACGCTCGTGGGACTCTGCACGGGGGCGTTCGCACTCGCCCGGGCCGGCGTGATGAACGGCTATCGAATTTGCGTGAGCTGGTTCCACTACTGGGATTTCGTCGAGCGTTTTCCGCAAGCCGATGAGCGCGACCTCGTTGCCGACCGGCTCTTCGTGATCGACAGAAGGCGCATTACGTGTTCCGGCGGCCGTGCGTCGATCGACGTGGCCGCGGCGATTCTGCTGCGCCACGTCGAGGCCACGATCGTGCGCAAGGCGCTGCGTATTCTGCTCGTGGACGACGCGCAGAAAGGCAACGCGCCGCAACCGCATCCTCCGGGCCTCGCGCCTGCCACGCATCCCAAGGTCAGGCGCGCGATTCTGCTGATGGAGCAACACGTTGGCCAGCCGCTGAGTCTGCCGGACCTGGCGCACAGGCTCGATGTTTCGGTGCGCCAGCTCGAACGCCTTTTCACGACGGAAACCGGCAAATCGCCGGGCGCGTACGCGAGGCAGATCCGCATACGCATGGCGTCATGGCTGTTGACGAGTTCGGACCGCACGGTTGCAGATATCGCTTCGTCATGCGGCTTCTCCGACGCCTCGCATCTTGGTCGCGAGTTCCGCAAGGAGTTTGGCGAGTCGCCCAACGAATATCGCACGACGCGGCTGCCAAATGCTCATGAGGCGCTACTGGGCGCGCCGGAGCCGGATACGCCGTTGCCTGATGAATATGTCGAGACACCGGCTCGGCAACTGCGAGACGAATCGCATAGATTGCGGTAGACGTGCTGGGAGGTCACATAACTTAAAGTCATTCGAAAAGGAAAATAAATCACGTTGACAGCCTGCGGCGTTGCTTCAATACTCCGCGCACCGCTTCCTCGTCGTGCCATAGATTGATTACAAGAAAAGGAGACTATCCGCACGAAAATACTTAGGTTAACTACGCATTTAATCAATCAGAAAATTTACATACGAACATTCGTTATCGAATGGCAACCAGGTTTGGAGGACTTCGATGAAAGGACGCAGTGTAATCGCGGCATCGATATTGGCGGCATTTGCCGTTCCCGCGATGGCTCAAAGTTCGGTGACGCTTTATGGCGTAATCGACGAAGGCTTCGACTTCACTAACAACGTAGGCGGCAGCAAGTTGTACGAGCTGCAGAGCGGTTACGTGCAAGGCAGCCGTTGGGGCATGAAGGGCGCGGAGGATCTCGGCGGTGGGTTGAAGGCCGTGTTCCAGCTTGAAAACGGCTTCAACGTCAACAACGGAAAACTCGGGCAGGGCGGCTTGATGTTTGGCCGGCAGGCCTTTGTTGGCGTGGCGAGCGACACGTATGGTACGGTCACGCTGGGACGTCAGTACGACTCGCTGGTCGATTTTCTCGCACAGACTACGGCGAACGGAAGCTGGGCCGGCTATCTCTTTTCGCATCCGTACGACAACGACAACACGGACAACACGTTCCGCGTCAACAACACGGCGAAATATACGAGTCCGTCGCTCGCAGGCTTCCAGTTCGGCGGCACGTATAGCTTCAGCAACGACACGAATTTCGCCAACAACCGCCAGTACAGCGTCGGCGCCCAGTATACGAATGGGTCGCTTTTGATCGCGGCGTCGTATCTGCAGGCCAACAACCCATCTTCAACGGCCACTGGCGCGATCAACAACGGCGGCGACGAAAACTTCCTGGCTGAGCGCCTGCGTATCTTCGGCGCGGGGATCAACTATACGATCGGTTCGGCAACGCTGGGCTTCGCGTACACGAATACCAACGTCACGCAACCGCTCAGCTCGGGCTATGTTGGCGCGATCACGCCTCCCGCCGGATCGACCCTGTCGTCGCTGCGCTTCCAGAACTTCGAAGTGAACGGGAAATATCAGTTCACCCCGGCGTTCTTCGTGGGTGCGATGTACACCTATACGCGCGCGGACTTCAACGCGACCACCGGGAAACTGCATCCCAACTATCAGACCGTCGGTTTGATGGCGGACTACAATCTGTCGAAACGTACGGATCTGTATTTGCAGGGAGCCTATCAGCACGTTGGCGGCGACAAGACTCAAACGGTGCTCGACGTCGCCTATGTTCCGGGTGCGGCAGACGTTTCCTCGAACTCGAATCAGCTCGTGATTCGCGCTGCAATCCGTCACAAGTTCTGATCACCCGCGCAATAGCGGACGGCGTGCTGGCGGGCACGCCGTAACGAGGATGAAGTGCGGAGAGTGAAGTGCGTTGAAAGCCGCACGCCACGGGTCACAGCCAATCGGTCTCGAAGGCGCAACCGGTCAAGGAGGCGCAGCCGTTCTCGGTGAGCACGACTTGCTGCTCGAGCTTGACGCCCTGCGTACCGCCTTCTGCGCCGATATAGCTTTCGACGCACACCGTCATGCCGACTTCGAAGCGGCCGTCGTAGCCCGCGCTGTCCCAATCGACCTGATGGGCAATCGAGGGATATTCGTCGACCATGCCGATGCCGTGGGCCAGGCAGCAATAACGGTTCTTGACGAACGGCTCCGGAATCTTCCACGCCTTTTCCGAGAACTCGCGAAACGTCATGCCCGGCCGCAGAAGGTCCATATTGAAATGGACCTGGGCATACGCATACTCGTAGAGCTTGCGCTGCTCGTCCGAAGGACGGCCGTCACCAACGAGCCACGTGCGGGAGATGTCCGAACAGTAACCGTTCGGTCCCACCATATCCGTGTCGAAGGCCAGCAGGTCGCCTTGCTGTAGAACGCGCGAAGAACATTCGTGCATCCAGGGGTTCGTGCGGTCCCCGGAGGCGAGAAGACGGGTTTCAATCCACTCGCCACCGTGCCGGATATTCTCGTAATGGAGATTCGCCCACAGGTCGTTCTCGGTCATTCCGGGGCGAAGCTCGCGTTTCATGCGCTCGATGCCGATTTCGCAGGTGCGCAACGATTCGCCAATCAACACGAGTTCACCGGACGACTTGATCAATCGTGCCGTCTCCATCAGGGCTTGTCCGTCGAGCAGCGAGATTCCGTGCTTTTCCAGGTAGGCAGTGCCGAACGGATCGAGCCGGTCGACGGCCAGCACCCTTTCGCCGGGTGCGTGCTGGCGCAATACGTCGACGATCTCGGCTCCCCACGCCTGCGCGCGGCGCTCCGATTCGTGGCCCGCATTGAAGAATGTCCAGCTGAGCGCGCCGCGTAATTCCACATCGAGGTCGAGCCCGTCCCAGACATGCTCGCTGCTGTGAAATTCCCAGGCGACGACGTGACCGTCTGCGAAGACCATGACGTAGCGCGCGGGATTGCGGCCGGCCCACACCTGCATGTTGGAAGTGTCGGTCGCGTAGCGAATGTTCACCGGGTCGTACAGCAGGATGGCGGGCACTTTTTGCTTGCGTAACTGCTCCTGCACGCGCGCGAGCCGCCAGGCCCGGACGTCACGCAAAATCGCGTCTTTGCTGGTCGGCTCGGTCGTGTTGCGTGCCGCATCGAAAAGCGGGGCACTCGTCATCCTCTTTCTCCTGGCTGGCTTTTATGGTGTGTTGCCGTTGAGTATTGGAGGATGGCGAGTACAGCGTCAATGCGCTTTATTTTCCCGGTCGCATTACATTGGGTTATGCGTAGACGAGGCCTCGGCGTCTCGCCTATGAACGACTATAAAAAACGCGCCCGGCCGCTGAAACAAGCGGTCGGGCGCCGCACGCGTTTCAAGCCAGCGCTTTGGCGTGAAAGGCCATATGCTCGCCGATAAAGCTGGCAATGAAGTAATAGCTATGGTCGTAGCCTTCGCGAACGTTGAGCGCGAGCGGTTGCCCCGCCTTTTCGCAGGCTGCCTGCAGCAGTTCGGGCCGTAGCTGCGTATTGAGGAATTCGTCGCCGCCGCCTTGATCCACGAGTAGCGGCAAGCGTTCGCTCGCGTCGCCGACCAGCTCTACGGCGTCATACTGCTTCCACACCTCGCGGTCATCGCCGAGGTAGGCGGTGAGCGCCTTCTCGCCCCACGGCACCTGGCTCGGTGCGACGATCGGCGAGAACGCGGATACGCTGCGATACCGGCCCGGATTGCGCAATGCAACGACCAGTGCGCCGTGTCCGCCCATCGAATGCCCGCTGATCGAGCGCGCGTCGCTCGCTGCGAACCCGGCTTCGACGACGGCGGGCAGTTCGGAGACCACGTAGTCGTACATGCGGAAATGCTTCGCCCACGGTTCCCGCGTGGCGTTCACGTAGAAACCCGCGCCCTGGCCGAGATCGTAGTCGGGCGAATCGGCCACATCGCTGCCACGCGGACTGGTGTCCGGCGCGACGACGATGATCCCGTGTTCCGCCGCGTAGCGTTGCACACCCGCCTTGGTGATGAAATTCTGCTCGGTGCAGGTCAGGCCCGAAAGCCAGTACAGCACGGGACACTTCTGCCCGCGCAGCGCGGCCTCGGGCAGATAGATGCCAAACTTCATGTCGCCGCCAACGGTGGAAGAGGCGTGCTTCCAGACCTCCTGGCTTCCGCCGTGGCTGACGTGTCGTTCAATGCGCTCCATAAGCGTTTCAGGCCTCCCGGTAAGTGCCTTTGGCCTTGGCGGCCTGGGTGGAGAGAAGATCCATGAGCGCGGGGCTCAGGCAGTCGTATGGCTCGAGGCCCTTGTCGCGCAGCGTCTGGCGCACGTCGGCCATGGCCGAAGGCGGCGTGCCGTTCTCGATGATCGAGGAGACGAAGGCCGCGAAGCCGGGGCCGTCCCAGCCCGCGTCTTTCGACAACTCGGTGTGGATGAAGTCGAGACCGTAGAACGCGTGATCCTTCTTCTCGATGCGGCCATACAGGTGCGTACCGCAGGCCGTGCAGGCGTGACGCAGGATCGTGGCCTTATCGTCCACGACCTGCAGCTTTTCACCGTGCGCCGTGACTGTTACCTTGTCGCGCGGCACGACGCCCACGACGGAGAACAGCGCGCCGGCGGGTTTCCAGCACTGGGTGCATCCACAGGCGTGGTTGAACAGGACCTGCGAGTCGATGCGCACTTCGACCGGATCTTGCGCGCACTGGCAGCGCAGCGTGCCGCCCGCGAAGTTCCCGGCGCCTTTCTGGATGCCGCGGTCAACGGTGGGGTGAATGGCTGAGGCCATGGTCTCTCTCCTTCGTTCTGTGTCAGTTCAGTGTCAGTAGTGAACGACGCTGCGGATCGATTTGCCCTCGTGCATCAGGTCGAAGGCTTCGTTGATGCCCGTAAGCGGCATCGTGTGGGTGACGAACGGCGCGAGCTGGATCTTGCCCTCCATCGCGTCTTCGACCATACCTGGCAATTGCGAGCGGCCCTTTACGCCGCCGAAGGCCGTGCCCAGCCAGCGGCGGCCGGTCACGAGCTGGAACGGGCGCGTGGAGATTTCCTGACCCGCGCCGGCCACGCCGATGACGACCGACTGGCCCCAGCCGCGGTGCGCGCATTCGAGCGCCGCACGCATCACGTTGACGTTGCCGATACATTCGAAGCTGTGATCCACGCCCCAGCCCGTCATGTCGACGATCACCTGCTGAATGGGCTTTTCGTGATCCTTGGGGTTCACGCAGTCGGTGGCGCCAAAGGCGCGCGCCAGATCGAACTTGCCCGGATTGGTGTCGATGGCGATGATGCGGCCGGCCTTGGCGAGCTTCGCGCCCTGGATCACAGCCAGTCCGATGCCGCCCAGGCCGAACACGGCGACGGTATCGCCTTCCTGCACCTTGGCGGTGTTCTTCACCGCGCCCAGCCCCGTGGTCACGCCGCAGCCCAGCAGGCACACCTGCTCGGGATTGGCTTGCGGGTTGATCTTCGCGAGCGAGACTTCGGCCACCACGGTGTATTCGCTGAACGTGGAGCAGCCCATGTAGTGATAGAGCGGCTGGCCGTTGTAGCTGAAGCGGCTCGTGCCGTCGGGCATCACGCCCTTGCCCTGGGTCGCGCGCACGGACACGCACAGATTGGTCTTGCCGCTCTTGCAGAACAGACACTCGCCGCATTCGGCGGTGTAGAGCGGGATCACGTGATCGCCGGGCTTCACGCTGGTCACGCCTTCACCCACTTCCACGACGATCCCAGCGCCCTCGTGGCCGAGCACGACGGGGAAGAGGCCTTCGGGGTCGTCGCCGGAGAGCGTGAAGGCATCGGTATGACAAACGCCGGTATGCGTGATCTTGACCAGCACCTCGCCCTTGCGGGGCGGTTCGACGTCGATCTCGACGATCTCGAGGGGCTTGCCCGGCGCAAACGCAACTGCAGCACGCGATTTCATAGTAGTCCTGTAAAAAAAGAGGGTCGGCCAAATCGGGGCGGGAAATCCCGCGGTGAGCTAGCGTAAATAGGTTCGAACGAGGGTCACGACATCGTCGATCGATCCCGGGGACTCCGCTGATCCCGCAAGGTGGGTGAATTCTTCGCGCAGGTGGCTTTCGAGCACACCGGCCATCACGCCGTTGATCGCGCCGCGAATCGCTGCCAGCTGCTGGAGCACCGGCGCGCAGTCCGCGCCTTCCTCCAGTGCGCGCTCGAGCGCGTCCAGCTGGCCGCGAACCTTGCGCACGCGCGTGAGCACGCGCTTCTTTTCTTCGGGGGAATGAGGCATGACGGCGGTGATTGAGGATACTGTGGGGCAGTATAGGCGAATACTGGCAGGGAGTATACGTTTGCATCGATGTTGCCAACGCCATGCCAGGTGAATATCGGGGCTGTTCCCTCAGGGCATGCGGCGCATAATGAGCCCATGTTGGTCCCTGGCCGCGACGAGGTTGTATGCGCTGCACAAACTGCGGATTCGAGAATCTCAACCAGGCCAGATTCTGCGAAGCATGCGGGACCCTGCTCACGCGCACGTGTCCCCGTTGCGGGCACGAGGCCGCCGCCGCCGCCCGATTCTGCAACGAGTGCGGGGCGCAACTCGACGCGACGCCGGAGTCTGCGCGATCCACCGCGGAACCGCCACCTGCGCCAATTCATTACACCCCCCATCACCTGGCCGAGCGTATCCGTGCCGAGCACGTCGCCATGGAAGCAAGAGGCGAGACCGCAGGCGAGCGCAAGACCGTCACCGCGCTGTTCGCCGACATGGCCGGTTCCACGGCCTTGATCCACGGCCTCGACCCGGAAGAGGCGCACCACCTGATCGAACCCGTCGTCGCATTGATGATGGAAGCCGTCCACTATTACGAGGGCTACGTCGCCAAATCGCTGGGCGACGGCATCCTCGCGCTGTTTGGCGCGCCGATCGCTCACGAAGACCATCCGCAACGCGCGCTGTTCGCGGCTTTGCGGATGCAGCAGGCCATGCGCCGGCATGGCGACCGCATTCGGCTGGAAAAAGGCATTCCGCTGCAGATCCGTGTGGGCGTGCACACCGGCGAGGTCGTCGTGCGCTCGATCCGCACCGACGATCTGCACACCGATTACGACCCCGTTGGCCACACGATCCACATTGCATCGCGCATGGAGGGCATCGCCACGCCCACGTCGATCCTCGTGAGCGAATCGACTCACAAACTCGCCGAGGGCTACTTCGAGTTCAAGGCGCTGGGGGCGGCCCAGGTCAAGGGCGTTCCCGAACCGCTTCCCGTGTACGAGGTGCTGGGCCCGGGCGCGCTGCGCACGCGACTGCAACTGGCTGCGCATCGCGGCCTCGCGCGCTTCGTCGGGCGCGAGGCGGAAATGGCGCACCTGAACCGGGCGCTGGAGACGGCGCGGGCGGGTCGGGGACAGGTCGTCGGTGTGGTCGGCGAAGCCGGTGTCGGGAAGTCGCGGCTCTTTCACGAATTCAAGGAGCGTTCGCGCCGGGGGTGCCTCGTGCTGGAAACGTTTTCGGTCTCGCACGGCAAGGCGTTCGCCAATCTGCCGCTGATTGAGCTCCTGAAGAGCTATTTTCAGATCACCGCGCGCGACGATGAGCGGCGTTGCCGCGAAAAAGTCGTCGGCAAGGTGTTGACGCTCGAGCGCAGTTTCGAGGACCTCGTGCCTTATCTGCTGTATCTGCTCGGCACCGGGGAATCCGCGCCGGCGCTGGCGGACATGGACCCGAAGATTCGCCGCGACCGGACCTTCGACGCCATCACGCAGCTTCTCACGCGCGAGAGCCAAAGCCAGCCTGTCGAGTTGCTGTTCGAAGACCTGCAATGGCTGGACCGCGAGACCGAGGCGTTCCTCGTCTATCTTGTCGAACGCGTGCCGGGCGCCCGTATCCTGCTGCTCGTGAACTTCCGGCCGGAGTACCGGCCGGCGTGGGAATGCAGCCAGGTCCGGCTCGAAGCGCTCGGACCGGGCGAAGCCCAGGGACTCCTGACGGTACTGCTCGGCGACGATACCTCGCTCCTGCCCCTCAAGCAGCGCATTCTCGAAAAGACGGAGGGCAATCCGTTCTTCATGGAGGAAGTGGTGCAGACGCTCGCGGAGGAGCGCTCGCTGCTCGGCGAGCCGGGGCGCTACCGGATCGAGCGGACACCGGCCGCGCTGCACATCCCGACCACGGTGCAGGGCGTGCTCGCCGCGCGTATCGACCGGCTTCCGCTCGCGCAGAAGGACCTGCTGCAAACGCTCGCCGTGATCGGCAAGGACTTTCCGTTCAGCCTGATGCAGCGTATTTGCGGCGGACAGCTCGCGCGCACCGACGACGACCTGCGCGGGCTGCTCGCGCACCTCGAAGCCGCGGAGTTCATTTACGAGCGGCCGGCCTACCCGGAGGTCGAGTACTCGTTCAAGCACGCGCTGACGCAGGAAGTGGCGGGTCATTCGCTGCTCACGGAACGTCGCAGCGCGTTGCACGAGCGCACCGCGAAGGCGATCGAGGCGCTTTTTCCCACACGTATCGCGGACTACTGCAGCGAACTGGCGCATCACTACAGCCTGAGCGGCAATATTCCGAAGGCGGTGGAATATCTGCACCGCGCGGGGCAGCAGGCGCTCAGGCATGCTGCCGACCCTGACGCGATGCATCATCTCGGCGCCGCCCTGGGGCTGCTCGAGCGATTGCCCGATACGCCCGCGCGCGCGTCCCGCGAGCTGACGTTGCTGCTGGCACTGGGGCCGGCCTTGATGAACGTGCGCGGCTATGGCGCGCCCGAGGTCGCGGCGACCTACACGCGCGCACGGCAGTTGGGCGAGCAGCTCGGCGAGACGCCGCAGCTATTTGCGGCGCTGCTCGGGTTGAGAATCCATAACATGACGCGCGCGAATTACGCGGTTGCGCGCGAACTGGGCGAGCGCATGCTGCGCATGGCGGAGCATGCCGGGGATCTGGACTGGCTGCTGGAGGCCCACGGCGCACTCGGGGCGTGCCTCTTTCTGCAGGGCGAACTGGACGCGGCCGCTGCGCACCTGGAACAGGCGCTCTCCCTCTATGATCCCGAGCGCCATCAGGCCCATGTGTTCGCGCATGGCGTGGATCCCGGCAGCCGGGCGTTGAATTTTCTGGCCTTGATCCGCTGGCTTCAAGGCTATCCCGATCAGGCGCACGCGCGCAGCATGGAGGCGCTTGCGCTCGCGCACAAACTCGCCTACGGGCCGACGCTCGCATTCACGCTCGCTTACGTAGCCGAGCTGCATCAGTTGCGGCGCGAGGCGCCGCTGGTGCGGGAGCGCGCCGAAGCGGCCCTCGCCGTCGCGAACGAACACGGCTTGCCGTACTGGCTCGCCTGGGGAACCATTTTGTCGGGCTGGGCGCGCATCGAACCGGGCAGCCTGCAGGAAGGCATCGTCCAGCTGCGCAAAGGCTTGCACGCCGAACAGTCCGCTGGCGGCGAGGAACACCGCTCGTACTTTCTGGGCTTGCTGGCCGACTGCCAGGGCAGAGCCGGCGACGCGGAAGGCGGCCTGCGCACGCTGGCGCAAGCCATGGCGATCGCGGACGCAACCGGCGAGCGTTTCTACGAGGCCGAATTGCATCGGCTCAAGGGGACCCTGCTGCCCGCTGCGTCGAGCGAGGAGGCGCAAGCGTGCTTTCTCAAGGCGATTGCGGTGGCCCGCGCGCAGGGCGCGAGGTCGCTGGCGCTGCGCGCGGCTTCGAGTCTGGCGCGCCTCTGGCAGCGTGCAAGTCGAGCAGACGAGGCGAGGCAGGTGCTGTCCGAAATCCTCGACACGTTCACGGAGGGCTTCGACACCGCCGATCTGCGAGAAGCGAAGACATTGCTGGATGCGCTCGTATCGAGCGACGCGTGACCGATCGATGACGTGCATGGATGAGCGTACCGCCCGAGGAGGCGACCCATGGCGACGAAGCGAACAAGAAGCCAGAAAAGCGATCACGACCCCGCGGCGCCCAGGCAGATCGCGCTCGCATTGCAGGGCGGCGGGATGCACGGCGCGTTCACATGGGGCGTGCTCGACCGCCTGCTCGAAGACGAACGGCTTGCGATCGAAGGCGTGAGCGCGACCAGCGCCGGCGCCATGAACGGCGCGGTGCTCGCGTACGGGCTGTTACAGGGAGGCGTGGGCGGCGCGCGCCAGGCGCTGCACGACTTCTGGCAAGCGGTTGCCGAGTCGGCCGAGCGCTACAACCCGCTGCGCTGGGTGCCATGGCTCAAGGGCTCGCACAGCTTCGGACTCGATCATTCGCCGCTCTATGCGATCGCCGACATGATGCTGCGCGTGTTCTCGCCTTACCAGTTCAATCCGGGCAACCTGAACCCGCTGCGCCAGGTGCTCGAAAGCCAGGTCGACTTCGCCGCGCTGCGCAAGGCGTGCCCCATTCTGCTGTACCTGTGTGCGACCAACGTGGAGACGGGCAAAATCCGCCTCTTTACCGGCGAGGACGTCTGCGCGGACGCTGTGCTCGCCTCCGCATGTGTGCCGACGCTGTTCCATGCGGTCGCGATCGCCGGCCAGCACTATTGGGACGGCGGTTATATGGGCAACCCGGCCATTTATCCGCTGATCTATCACTGCAAGACGCGCGACGTGGTGATCGTCCATATCAACCCGCTCGTGCGCGCCGGTGTGCCAGTCACGGCGGCGGACATTCTGAATCGCATCAGCGAGATCAGTTTCAATTCGTCGCTCATGCGCGAAATGCGCGCGATCGCGTTCGTCACTGAGTTGATCCAGCAAGGCAAGCTCGCTCGCGACGAGATGAAGGAAATGCTGATTCATTCGATCCGCTCCGACGCCGCCATGTGCGCGCTCAGCGTGTCGAGCAAGTACAACGCGGACTGGGATTTCCTGTGTGAGCTGCGCGACAACGGTCGCAAGGAAGCGGATGCCTGGCTCGCGCAGCACTACGCGGATATCGGCCAGCGCTCGAGCATCGACATTCGCGAGGAATTTCTCTGAGCATCGCGCAGTGCGCAAAGGAGCAGGGGTGAACCGCACGCAGGGACGCTTCGTCGAGTTATGGTCGCGCAGCGGGGGCGCGCGCGCCGAGGCCGTCTATGCCGATCTCGCGCGTCGTTATGGCGAAGCGGGGCGGCACTACCATACGTTGCGCCACGTGCGCCGCTGCCTGCGCGACTTCGATCGGGCGCGCGAGGCCATTGCGCATGGCGATCTCGTGGAGCTTGCGCTGTGGTGCCACGACGTGATCTACGTTCCGGGCGCCCAGGACAATGAGGAGCGCAGCGCGCAGTGGTTGCGGCGCTGCGCAGACGATCGTATCGCGGCTTGCGAGCGCATTTGCGAAGCGATTCTCGCGACCCGGCACACCCGCGCGCCGGATGCACTGGATGCGCGCTTCGCGTGCGACATCGATCTCGCGTCACTCGGCGCACCGCGCCGCCAGTTTCAGGACAACGGCCTGCGCCTGAGAGCCGAACGCCCGGACCTCGACGACGACGCATACGCCATGCACGAGCGGCGGATTCTGGAAGGCCTGCTTGCGCGGCCGCGCATCTACCTGACCGATTACTTTCATTCGCATTGCGAGGCGGCGGCACGCGCCAATCTCGCGTGGCGGCTCGCGCAGCCGACGCCGGGCGCGGGAACATGAGGCGACTCGCGGCAAGGTCGCTCGTCATGCAGAAGTTCATCGAGCTGGCCTTGCCGAAACTGACGCCGGCGCAATGCGGCGAGATCCATGGGTCGCTCAGGCAAGTGCTGGAAGACGTCATGTCGGTCATGGACGACGTCACGCTGCCTGGCGCCTGTCACGCCGCGTTTCTCGACAAGACCAACGAGATGCTGCGTGCGCTCGAAAAGCGCCAGGCGGATGAGGCATGACTACCTGAGTTCGTTGTCGGCGGCCAGGGCCCGACTGGCGTTTTCCGGCGTCTCATTGAACACGATGCGAACCGTCGATCCCGGCCCGTCCCGGCTCCCGATATGAAACTGGGCGCCGATCATCCGTGCGCGCTCCTGCATGCCCTGTAGCCCATACGAATCGCCACGGATCGCTTTCGCCACGTCGAATCCGTTGCCGTCGTCATGGACCTCGAGTTCGAAGTGGTTATGGATGCAGCGCAGGACGACCTCCGCATGCGAGGCCTGCGCGTGCCGGCTGACGTTGGTGAGCGCCTCCTGGACGACGCGGAACACCGCCGTCGCGCGGTCGTCGCTCAATGACGGTTCACGGCCTTCGAGCCGGAACGTGCAGACGGTTGCGTTGTGCCGTGTGAAGTCCTGAACGAGCCATTCGAGCGCCGAAAGAAGGCCGAAGTTCAGCGCGGCCGGCCGCAGGTGGCTCGCGACGTTGCGCACGATGTCGATGGTGCGTTCAGCCAGCCCGCCGATGTCGCCCACCTTTTGTTGCCACTCGGCGCCCTGGCTCAGCGCGAGCTTGAGCAGGGAGACATTGATCTTGATCGCGGTGAGCAATTGGCCCAGTTCGTCGTGGATCGTCATGGCGATCTGCCGCCGCTCTTCTTCGCGGATCGATTCCTGGTGGGACGAAAGCTGGCGCAGCTGTTCGCGCGAATGCCGCAGCAACTGCTCGGTTCGCGTGCGTTCGCGCACTTCCTCCTCGAGTTGATCGCGATGTCGCGTAAGGATCTCCATCGCCTGCTTGCGCCCCGAGATATCGGTCAACTGCCCTTCGAGGCATTGGGGTCCCGCGCCGTCGTAGCGTATGCCGCGGGCGTTGAGCTGACACCATACCGCGGTGCCGTCGGCGCGAGTCAGCTCGATTTCCAGCCCCGCGATCTTGCCAGTCAGTTGCAGCATCGCGAAGAGTTGGGCGGTCTTCCCGCTGGTGAACGGCTGTAGCGGAGCATGAACCGCGCTCGCGTCGTTGCCTCGCGCCGTCATCATGCCCCGTACGTCGCGATGGCCGAGCAGTTGAGCCATCGCGGGATTGGCGTCGCAGAGCTTGCCGTTGCGGTCGAGGACGAAGAATCCTTCGAGTGAGTTCTCGATGATGCTGCGGTACTTGCGCTCGCTCTCCCTGAGCGATGCCGTCGAGTCGCGCAGCCGTTCCGCCATCACGTTGACGCGCGCGGCGAGCCGGCCCAGCTCGACACTGGATTCGATTGCGCAGCGGCTGTCCAGATCGCCGGACGCGATGCGGTCGACCATTTCCTCCAGGCGCCGGATGGGCTCGCGCACCAGGTGTTTGATGAGCAGAAAGGTCGTGACGTACAACACGGCGAGCACGAGCGCGAGTGTTCCCAGCACCGCCGCGCGCGCGGCCTCGAAACCCCGGTCGGCGGCGGCCCTCGTCAAGACCACGCGGACCTCGCCGATCTTTTCGGGCGGCGCGTCGCCGGGCGGCGTGAATTCTATCGGCCGCACCCGAACCACGCGCGCCTGCGGGGCAGGCATCGGCGCGTTGCTCGCGTCGGCGAGCACGCCGTAGTTGGTCGCGGTCACGGTGAAGCTCACCACCTCCGGATTCGGTTTGAGCACATTCAGTTGCCGCGCGATCGCCTCGCGATCGACATTCCAGAGCGGCTGTGCGAGCGACTGACTGAGGAGATCGGCAATGCGGTTCGCGCGTTCGTCGAGTTCCGCGATCCGGCGTTCGCGCGCATGCTCCAGCAGGAAGAAAGCCGACGTGCCCGCCACCAGCGTACAGAGCACCAGCAGCGAGAGCATGAGCTGTGCATGCAGGCTGCGTGGGAAGCGCGCACGCAAAAGGGTTTGCAGCATCACGCGGCCTTTGAAGCGGAATTGAGCAGGGTGTCGAGATCGAACGTGTAGGCGCCGGCACGCCGGCTTTGCACGCGTGAGAAGCCGCTGAAGTCGGGGGACGTGCGACCTTGAAAGGCAATCTCGGCGTAACGCCCGGCGTCGCTGCTGTCGAGCACCTTCAGATAGTCGAGCCGCTGACGCGGTCCGCCCACTTGCGCAAAGTCCGCGCCGTAATGGTAGTCGTGAATGAGGACCATCGCGCAGGCGCCGATGAACTGGTCGCCTGCGACGATCGCGGCCAGCTCGCCGCGAATGACCGAAGCCACGGCTTCGGGCAGCGCACCGAGGCCGCCGACGATGGTGGACAGATGCCGTTCCTGCACCGCACTCAATGCGCCAAGCGTCATCGTATCGTTGGCAGCCCAAAGGATATTGGCGTCCGGATAGCGCGAGAGCAGCACGCGCGCCTTGTCGCGGCCGTCGGAAAAGCTCCAGTCGCCATAGACGAGCTGATCGATGCGGTCCTGCGGCCGGCGCGCCAGCGCGGCCTGCACGCCCGCGGCGCGCTCCGCCGAAACCGGCGTGGCAGGGTCGCCGGTAATGCCGATCACGCGTGCGGGCCCGCTGCCGTTCAAGCGGATCAGGTAGTCCATGAGCCGAAAGCTTCCGCGCCCGGCATCGGCGGTGACGGTGCCGATCCAGTTCGCGATCCGTTCGCGCTCGTTGCCGGTCTGGGCGCGCTGGGCTTCGGTCAGATCGTTGTGGATCAACAGCACTTTGGCGGCCGAGCGCGCCAGCGTTTGCAGCATCTGGGGCGCGGCCATCTTTTCGTTGACGATCACGACATAGTCGGGCGCCGCCGCACGCGCCGCCACCGATTCGGCCTGCCGCAGCATCAGCAGATGATCGCGCTCCGCATAAAGCACTTCGAGTTGCATGCCGAAGCGTCTGGCAGTCGCACCCATGAAGCGCGACACGAGTTGCCAGTGCTGGCCCGTATCGTGTTCCACGCTTTCGCCGGGATTCAGGAATACGACGCTTGCTGGCGGGCGGCTGACCGGCAACGCCATGGTCGCCCGCATCGTTACCAGGCTCGCGCCTATACCGACGCATTGCGCGATCATCTGTCTTCTGTTCATACGAAATCAGCGTATGCCATGCGCGGCATTGTGTGGAACCGAAGGGGCAGTCGCGCGCAGCATAACGCGACGTAATCTCGCCGACAATCCGCTTTACTTCGGGCGAGGAGGGGAATTCGCGGCGGACATTCAAGGGTGCGATTGCCGATCGAAGTCCGCCATTCAGGATTTCCTGACACGAAATTCAGGATTCCCCTTTACCGTTTGCAGTCGAAGACGACTGCACGCGATCATTGGCGGGATCATCATGACGTCAGCAAAATTTCGAAGCGGCAGAGGCGACGCGCGATGATTTCCGAGTGGGGCGACCGTAAGGCGCGCGTGCAGGACGTGAACTCGATCTGCATGCGCCTGTTCGATACATGGTGCGAATCCCGCAATCTCACGCCGCTGGCTTATCTGATGCACTGCTGGCCGCTGCCGGACAGCCGCGCGGGCACGATCCGGCGCTTGCAGGAAAGCATGAAAGACTTGCGCCGCAATCATGCCGACAAACTCGATCTGTACGCGTTATCGGCGCTTGGCGAACTCGCTCGCAGTCTCGACGAACTGATCGACCGTGCGGAAATCTCTGCAAGGCATTCGTTCGCTACGTAGGGCACCTGGAGCCTGGAGGGCTAACGGGGCGCGCAATCCGTATTACCCGCATACGTGATAAAGGGTTGCCGAAGGGCCATGGCTTTGGCGACGAGGACAAAACAAAGCAACCAGGGCCGGAGCAACCGTGGGCAAGATGACTGACTCGCAGGCCGAGACAACGAACGCCTGCACGATTCTGGTCGCGGGCGGTACGCCGAACGAGACCCGTTTGATCGCCGATCACCTCGTATGGGAGGGCTTCGAGGTGATCGCCGCGAACAGCGGCCTCGAGGTACTGGAGCATTCGTGCGTCTCCCGGCCCGAACTGATTCTGCTCGATTCAGAGGCCGCCAGCGTGGGCGCCCTGGCCACCTGCCGCAGCCTGAAGTCGGACGCGCGCACGCGCGATATTCCGGTGGTGCTCATGATGCCGGCAGGCCATCATCGCGACCTGGCCGATGGTCTCAGCGCCGGCGCAGCCGACCATGTGCCCAAGCCCGTGCTCGTCGAGGAACTGATGGCCAGGGTCCGCACGCACCTCGCGTTGCGTTCGGCCCACCGCCAGCTCGCCATGCAGCAGCGCGGCCTCAAAGCGTGCGAAACGCGTTTTCGCGCGATCGTCGAATCGGGCCCGGTGGCCATGGGCATTACCTCGATGCCCGACGGCCATCTGCTCTATGCCAACGCACGGTTTCGCGAACTGCTGCGCCTCGATGAAGCGGCGTGCAAGAACGTCGATATTGTCGACTTCTACGTCGACCCGCTGGAGCGCGAAAGACTGGTGCGTTGTCTCGCGGCGCAAGGCAGCTTCGGCGACGCCGAGGTGAAACTGCGTCGGCCGGACGGGACGCAGTTCTGGGCCATGGCGACGGCACGGCTGTCGAACTACGATGGCGCACCGGCCATCTACGTGGGCCTGCACGATATTTCCGGCCGCAAGCACGTGGAAGACGAACTCGTGCGCTCGCGCGAGCAGCAGCGGGCCCTGTCGGCCTATCTCGAGGGGATTCGCGAAGACGAGCGCAAGCGCAGCGCGCTGGAGATTCAGGACGAACTGGGCCAGTTGCTGACCGCGCTGAAAATGGATGTCTCGCTGCTGCGGATGCGGCTCACCGACGATCCCGAGGCCGTCGGCCGGGCCGACGACATGCGTGAACTGGTCGAAGGCACGATCTGGATGGTCCGCAACGTCGCAAGCCACCTGCGGCCCGCTGCACTAAACTTCGGCCTCGTTTCGGCGCTCGAATGGCTGACCAGTCAATGGAGCCGGCACAACGCCATCCCGTGCGAACTGCACATGGCAAGCGGCGAGCCCGCCTTGTCGGACATGCAGGCCACGGCGCTCTTCCGGATCGTGGAGGCGGCGCTGACGAACGTCGCGCGCCACGCGGCGGCGCAGCGCGTCGAGGTCGCGCTCACTACGGGGCCCGGCTCGCTCGACTTGCGTGTGCGCGACGACGGCCGCGGCTTCGACGTGGCCGCCGCGTATGCAAGGTACGCATACGGCCTGCTTGGCATGGCAGAGCGCGCGCGACTGATTGGTGGTACGTTGAGCATCGACAGTCAGCCCTGCAAAGACCTGACCATTGGCATTACGTCTGGCACCACGATTTCGATCCACGTTCCGCTTGAAGACCCCCATGATCAGAATACTCATCGCCGATGACCATGCCATCGTGCGTGGCGGACTCAAGCAGATCCTCGCGACGACTGCCGACATGGTCGTGACGGCGGAGGCCGGGCAGGGTTCGGAGGTGATCGAAAAGCTGAGGACCTGCGAAGTCGACCTGCTGCTGCTGGACATGACGATGCCGGGCATCAGCGGCGTCGATCTCATCCGCCGCGTGCGCGCCGAGGAACCTGCGTTGCCGGTGCTCGTGCTCAGCATCCACAACGAAGCCCAGGTCGCGTCGCGAGCGCTGCGGGCCGGCGCGACAGGCTATGTGACGAAGGACAGCGATCCCGAAGTGCTGCTGGCCGCGATTCGCAAGCTCGCGGACGGCGGGCGCTTTATCGACCCGAAACTCGTCGACGCCATGGTGTTCGAGAAGCATGCGGGCGACGTGCCCCCGCACGAGGTGCTCTCGGACCGCGAATTCCAGGTGCTGCAGATGCTGGCGTCGGGCAAGAGCATCAACGATATCGCCGACGCGTGCGCGCTCAGCGCCAAGACGATCAGCACGCACAAGATGCGGCTGATGCAGAAGCTCGGGCTGGGCAATAACGCGGAGGTGATCCGCTATGCGATCCGGCATGGTCTGGTCGGCGAGTGACGCGCGGCGAGAAGGAAATCCTGACAAGCGAACCAGACAATCCCGAGGGAACTATCTACCCGTCCCGATGGCGGCCGGTTTAACGGCTGTCTACGATGATTTCACATGAAGCGTGGGGGGCGGCGATGGCGGTGCGGCAGTCGTTGGGGGCAGCAGTCGTGAAGTGGCTGAACCCCACCAGCAGGCAGACAGTGCGGGTCGTGACGGTGCATCGTTCGCCGTCCGGGCGGATCGCGAGCGTGTTCATCGAGGCGCAGACAGCGGACGGACCGCGCGCGCTGTTTTTCTTCCGCCATCCCGACCGTGGATGGCAAGTGTTTCCACCCGATATCCTGCGTCCTTCGATGGGCGCAGCACGTGTAGCGACAAGAATATAGCGGCGGGCAGGCCGCGAGCGGAGATTGCGCATGGAAGAGATCGCGCCAGACGAATTGCCGTCCCCCTATGAAACGAAGCTGCGCGAGTGGATGAGCCGGTGGTACGACCACGCGATTGCACAAGGGCTCGTGCGTCCGCCGTTCTTGCTCGACGACGCCAAGGCCGAACGCCTCGAAGGCTATTTCGCCGCCGGACTGACGCCATCGGAAGGTGCGCAGGCCTTCTTTGGACCTGCGCACTGACTGGCGCCTTCGTCAGGGTCGGTCGGGCGCTCATGCGACCTTGAGCTGATCCAGCAAGTGCCGAAGTCGCCGGGCCTGGGCGGGCATGATCTCCGGAGTGGACGCAATGCGCTGGACGCGATCGAGCCAGTAGCGCTGGCCGAACACGGCGATGTTGCCGTCGAAGGCGATGGCGATTTCGAGGTGCGTGATGGCGCCGTCGAGATTTTTCGCCGTATACGGACTGACTTCCTGTGCCCCGGTTTTCGCGTCATCGCGTGCGGTCTCACGCTTCGCAGTTTGATTGGCGGACTGCGGACGCTGCGATGTTTCCTGTTCAATTGCAATTATCATTATTTTGCCTTGCCGTCGAATATATTCGCCATCCACGCGTATTGCGTATTGCGCTCTGTTCATCGACCCCGTCGTGATTTCGTGCGCGTGTCGGCTTTCTTTCTGGTCCCGTATATTCAACAGCCAGCAACCATCGTGCCAGCGCTGCGCGGCCCCGTGGTGACGGGTTAGGGCAGCGCGTGGGAGGTCGGCGCAGGACGATTTCGACCGCGGAAATCGCCGGGAATGGACGATTCCGTCCAGTTCCCGGCGTGGCGTGGGTGACGTCGTGGCGTAACTTGCGCGGCTTAGCGGCCTGCGGCGGGTCCCTGCTCGCCCGGGTCGGCAGACGCTTCATGGCGCAGTTCGGCCAGCAACGCGATAGCGTCGGCAATGCGGCGGGTGGAATCAGCCGATTGGTCCCGCAACGCGCGGGCGAGCGTGTCGATCGCTTCGCTGCGGCGACCCGTGGCGCGCAGGAGGTCGGCGAGATAGCGCGCGGCCTCCACGCGCGCGGGCACCGAACCGAACGCGAGCGCCGTCGAAAGGGCGGTGCGCAATCCCTGCTCGGCAGACGTCAGATCGCCGAGCGCCCACTGCGCCCGCGCGCGGGTGACCAGCAGTTCGCCAAGGTGGGCGCGCTCCTGGCGCGCGAGGGTTTCGTCGACTGCGGTGGACAGCATCGTTGCGCATTGTTGCGCGCGGCCGGATCGCAGCAGGACTTCGCCGTGTTGCCACATCTTGAAGGAATGGAACAGCGCGCCGCCGTTGCAGACCATGTGGTTGTCGTAACCGTCGAGCATCACGGCTTCGGCTTCCGCGTTCAAGCCTTGCGCGCTGAGATCGACGCCGCGCAAGATCTGGCCCATGCCGCGATAGAAAGGGAAGCCGTTGGCGATCGACACCGATTCGAGTTCGATTGCGAGCGGCCCGCTCCGCTGATCGTCGAAAAGGGACGCCAGCCACGCGGCGCCCTGCAGGTTGAGAACGTGCGCCAATGCGTGCGCACCCGGCTCGCCCGCGCGCAGGATCGGCATATCCATCGCGCGCCGGGCTTGCCCGAACTCGCCGATCTGGTAGGCGGCCAGCCCCTCGAATGTCAACGCGAGGCTCGCCAGATCGATTCCCTGCGAACCCGTGCGCGCATCGTCGCGCGTCACGCCGAGCAGATTGCCGCGCGCGAGGCAGGCGAGGGCTTCTTCGCTGTCGCCTAGCCAGTAGAGCGTGTTGGCCATGGCGACGTGCGCTTCGTCGAGCGATACGCGGTTCCCGCTGTTCTGGGCGCGCTGCAGCATCTCCTGTGCGCTCGCGCGCGCCTGCTTGAGCTGGAGCGTCGTCAACTGGGTGGTCCAGACGCCGAACTGGATCGCCGCGATTTCGCCAGGCTCGCAGATCCCTTCTCCGACCTCGAGCGCCGCCGCGTAGCAGGCCGTGGCTTCTGCGTACAACCAGCCGTGCACGCTGCGCAGGCTCATGCCGAGCAGGCGGTAGGCGTCGAACTGGGCGCGGCGCGTGCCGGCCTCGTCACGGCTCGTCTGCAATACGTCGAGGCAACGCCGCAAATGAGGAATGGCCTCAGCGAAGCGCGCTGCATCGATCAGCGCGCTCGCATGTTCGAGACTCTTGTGCGCTTCGCGGTGGTGTTCCTCGCGCGACTTCAGGCGGCGTTCGACTGTTTTGCGACCCACCCCGAGCAAGGTCGCGGCGGCGCTCTTGTTCCCCGCGGTCCGCTCCAGCGCGCGGTCGACGAGGAGGTCTTCGGCGGCGGCGAGTTTGTCGCGTCCCTCGAGTTGCAGCAGCATGTCGGCGAGCGCGGCGCGCGAAACCGCTCCGGCCGTTTCGCTGAGCAGAAACGGTTCGAGCGTGTCTTCCTCGATCAGCGGCTTTTCGGCAAGCACGCTCAACTGGCTGACCAGATTGCGCAATTGCCGGATGTGGCCCGGCCAGGCATGCCGGCCGAGCCGCCGCAGCGCAGCCGGCGAAAACTCGATGCGGCGCTCCTGTTGCGAGGCGAAATGGGCGGCGAGCGCAGGGATGTCCTCGACGCGCTGGTCGAGCCCGGGCACGGCCAGCACGAACACCGCGAGCCGGTAGAACAGGTCTTCGCGAAACAGCCCCTGGCGCGCCAGTTCGCGTAGATCCCGGTGCGTCGAAGCGACCACGCGCCCCTCGAAACGCACGCTCGACGAGGCGCCGACCGGGCGGAACGTCCGCGTTTCCAGTGCACGCAGGAGCTTGGGCTGCAGCGCGAGCGGCAACTCGCCGATTTCGTCGAGCAGCAGCGTGCCTTTGCCGACCTGCTGCAAGAGCCCGGGACGACTTTCGCCGGCGCCGGTGAAAGCGCCTTTGACGTGTCCGAACAGTTCCGCTTCGACGAGGTGCTCGGGAATCGCCCCGCAGTTGACGTCAACGAACGGTTGATCGCGGCGCAGGCTGCGCGTGTGCACGCGGCGCGCGACCAGCTCCTTGCCCGAGCCCGTCGGCCCGATGATGAGCAAGGCGTGATCGGTGGGCGCGACGCGATCGATCATCCTGACCAGTTGACGAAACGCCGGCGCCTCGCCAATGAACGCGTCGTAGTCCGCTTTTTCTCCGGAAAGGGGAACGGAGGGGAAAGTACTCATTGCCTCGTGGGCTCCAGATTAACGCGTGGCATGCTTTTATGATTGTCCCGGAGTCTGCGATCGGAGACCGCGCATCGATCCCGCCCTCCGACTTTCGGTTCGAGGGCGGACAGCGCAGGCGCAGTCTGTCCAGAAAACTCACTAGAACCTGCAGTTTTCGAACTTGTAGCGCGAAGGGGACTTGCCGCTGTTCTCGAGAAAGAAACGCGAGAACGCGGAGGGAGAAGAAAAGCCGAGAAGATCGCTCACCGCGGCAACCGAATAGTCGGCCAGCGGCAGCAACCGCCTGGCCTCCTCGAGCCGCGCGTGAGCCAGGATCGCCTGGAAGTTCGTCCCTTCACCCTGCAAGCGCCGGTGCAGGGTCGAGCGTGAAATGCCAAGGCGGCCGCAGACCTCCTCCATGGGGTTCGAAAACGGCAGGCCGGCATGCGCCTCACGAATCATCTTCGTCACGAAATCTTCGATTCTCGAAGAAAACGAATGGCCGACAACGAAGCGTCGGATATCGGCGTCGGCCTGCCCGCAGAGTATGTTTTCGGTGATCTCGTTGTACTTGCGATACGGCAGGTCCGCCGCTCCAGTTTTTATCAGCATGCGGTTGCGGCTTTGCCTGAATTTCACCGTCGCGCCACACAGGTGCGAGAGCTGGGAGACGGGCGCAAACGATTCGCCAGTCAGATCGATCTGGGTGGGATAGGGCTCACCGTCGTAGTACTGTTCGGCGAGGCGAATGAGCAGCAGAAAATTATAGAAGGCGCTCGACGAACTTCTGCGCGCGCCGTCCAGAACGTATTCGAATTCGAACGTCTGACCTGCCCGCTTGACCTTCACGGTATCGACATTCCCGATCAGCACCCGGTAGCGCAGAAACTGGTCAAAGGCCTTCGTCAACGTCGGGCTATTCGTGACGATGGCCAATAACGTGCTGATGGGCGCCCGAAAGGAATAACTGGAAAAGATTTCGAGCCGCTCCGAAGCCTGGTAGCCAGGCTCCAGCAGATTGAGCATCGCAATGTGTTTGTGAGCGGCGATGCGCCCGTCCGGATGGGCGAGTTCCGCCTCCGTTATGCCGGTGAGGCGCGTGAAATCGTGCGGCGACATGCCGTGTTCGACGGCGGACTTGAGCGAGAGTTGGGCAAGGACGTTTGAAACGGTCTTTTGATCGGTCGTCATGGGAGACACCATGGAACGGAGAAACGTCGCCTCGGCTAACCGCTGGTAGCTGGTGACTTTAGCATCCTTGCTCCAATCCTCAAACGGCCCGATGGGTCCGGATATCGAATCCGCATGAATCGATATCGGGCGGCCTGAGTCCGTACGACGACGCCGTAAACCGCCTGCAAGGTAACGATGAAATGGCACTCGGCGCGGGGTTAAGGCAAACCCTGATGCCGCGACGCAAGGTTAAGTTCCGCGACGGCACGATAAGCGCAAACGTTTCGCCGGGTGCTATCGTCATCTCGCTACGTAGGGCAATTCAACATAAAACTAGAAGAAAAATGTAGTCCGATTACGGTCCCGCAATCCTGCGGGTCATCGCTCATGCAATCGGCAAAACAGGAGAGACACCGTGAGGAATGCGAAGCAAATAGCGGTTGCAGTTGCCGGCGCGTTGTGTGCCGGCTCCGTGGCGTACGCGGATCAAGCCGCCAGCAGCAATACATGGGGCGCCAGCCCATTTTCGATGGTGGCGCAGTTCTTTTCCCATGCTTCGGGTGCGTCACAGCCGGCCTTTGACTGGAAGGCGAAGGGCGACCAGGCCGACAGGCGCGCGGCAGTCCTGGTTTCGCAACTGACGCTCGACGAAAAGATCCAGTTGGTGCACGGAACGGGCATTCCCACTGTCGGGCTGGGCGGCCCGTTTCCTTCGTGGGTGCAGGGCGCGGGTTATATCCCCGGCGTCAGCCGTCTGGGCATTCCGCCGTTGGCCACGGCGGATTCGGCTGGCGGCGTGAACGTGCAGAACGCGCATACCACGGCCTTTCCTGCACCGATCGGACTCGCCTCGAGCTGGGACGTGGCGCTCGCGGGGGCCTACGGCGCGCGTATCGCCCGTGAGCTGCGCGTGCTCGGCTATGCGGAAGGATTGGGTGGCGGCGTCAATCTCGCTCGTGAGCCGCGCGACGGCCGCACGTTCGAGTACATGGGCGAGGACCCCGTCCTGACCGGGACGATGAGCGCCGCGCGCACCATGGGCACGCAGTCGCAGGATGTGATCGCCACGGTGAAGCACTACGCGATGAACGACCAGGAAACGAACCGGATGACGAGCAATTCGGTGGTCGACGAAAGGACGATGCGGGAAACGGAGCTGCTCGCCTTCGAGATTGCCGTGCGCGAAGGGCATCCTGGCAACGTGATGTGCTCGTACAACCTGGTCAACGGCGTGTATGCCTGCCAGAACCCGGAACTCCTCACGACCATCCTGAAGCAGGAGTGGGGATTCAAGGGCAAAGTCCAGTCGGACTGGACGGCCAACCATAGTACCGTCGCCTCCGCGATGGCGGGTCTCGACGAAGAGCAGCCAGGCGATCTCGGCACGGCTGGGGCGGGCTTCGGCATTCAGTCGTATTTCAGCAGCGCGCTCAAGGCCGCGGTCCAGGCCGGTAGCGTTCCGGCTGCGCGTCTCAATGACATGGTCTTTCGCAAGCTGCGCACCATGATCGCCCTTGGCGTCTTGGACCACCCGCCAACCCCCGGCGGCTCGGTCGACCAGACGGCAGGCAATCGTGACGCCCTGGCGGTGGCGCACGAGTCGATCGTTCTACTGAAGAATGGGTCGGCATCGGGCAGCAACCAGCCGGTCCTTCCGCTCGCCGCCGGCGGCCTGCACTCGATCGTCGTGATCGGCGGCCATGCCGATGTCGGCGTGATGTCCGGAGGCGGGTCGGGAGGCGTGCCCGCGGCAGACGGCAATGCGGTGTCGGGATGCCAGTCCGGCAACCCGCTGCTTTCGAGTTGCGCCACCTGGTACAAGTCCTCGCCGTACAACGCGATCAAGGCCAAGGCGCCTCAGGCCACGGTGACGTACTTCGACGGCACGAACGCCGCCGCCGCGGCCAGCGCGGCCGCCAGCGCCGATGTCGCGATCGTGTTCGCCACGCAATGGGAAAGCGAGGGCACGGATCTGGCGAACCTGTCCTTGCCGGACAACAAGGCGGACCCGAGCAATCAGCTTTACGACCAGAATGCGCTGATCAACGCAGTGGCTGCGAAGGCCAAACGGATCATCGTGGTGCTGGAGAACGGTAGTCCCGTCACGATGCCGTGGCTCGCCAACGTTCACGGCGTCGTGGAAGCGTGGTATCCGGGTGTGCAAGGTGGCCAGGCGATCGCGGACATTCTGTTCGGCGACGTGAATCCGTCCGCGAAGCTGCCGATCACGTTCCCGCGCCAGGAAGCCGATCTGCCGCAGCCGACCATCGACCCCAACAACCTGAACGTCGTCTATAGCGAAGGACTCCTGATGGGGTACCGTTGGTACGATGCGAAAAACATCGACCCGTTGTTCCCGTTTGGCTATGGGCTTTCCTATACGACTTTCTCGTACTCGGGGCTCAGGACGCATACCGATCAGGGCGGCAACGTAGTCGCCTCGTTCACCGTCGCCAACACGGGCTCGCGTGCCGGTGCCGAAGTCGCCCAGGTGTACGCCACGCTGCCGCCGGGTCTGGGCGAGCCGCCGCAGCGCCTGGTGGGATGGACGAAGGTCGCCTTGCGGCCTGGGCAGTCGCAACAGGTGAGCGTCGTCTTCCCGGCGCGGCGCCTCGCAACGTGGAACGTCACGACGCATTCGTGGCAGGTGCATGGCGGAAGCTACGAGATCCGCGCCGCGTCGTCGTCGCGTGATACGAACGCGTTGTCGGCACGCGTTGTCGTTGGCGATATGCACTGAGGTGAGGGCGGCCTGGGCGGACTGGAGGCCCAGGCCTTGTGGACACTGCCGGCCTCCGCCCGATACCTTCGGCCGGCAAACGACCGCATTGCAGGTGCTCGCGGCACGCCGCCGCCATCGGCCGGTCGAGGGCGAGGCTGCAGGAAGCGGACGCGAGTGCCTCCTTGGGCGGCGCTACTGCCGCCTCATCTGCAACGACGTGTCAGTCGCATCGACCACCTGAAACCCGAAGCGCTGGTAAAGGCTTATCGCCCGATTTCCCTTCAGAACGCTGAGCTTGACCGGTACGCGAGCGTCGTCCGCCTGGCGTAAAAAATGATCGAGCAGATGGGCCGCGATACCGCGACCCTGATGTTCGGGCAGGATCTGGATTTGCACGATGGTCCATGCGTCCGGGTCGCGAAAGAATTTGAAGAGTCCGAGTTTTTCCGACCCGCAACAGATGACATAAGCGTCGTTGTAGCGATAGCGCAGACGCTCCCAATGCGCGTGCTCGTCGGTCGCTTCGCCCGCGCGTTCCAGGTGCTCGTTCATCGTTGCCCTGCGTAAATCGAACAGAAATGGCTCGTCGGCGGGCGTTGCTGCGCGAAGCGTGAATTCAGGTTGATTCATTCGTGGCGGTCGAGCGTTGCTTCGGTGGTCCCGGTGATTGTTGATGATCTCAAGCTCATTGTCGAAGCTCGATGCCGTGGTAGCGAACGGTGCTGTCGTGCCTCCTGCACGAGCCGCCGTGTCAGATTCCATGCAAGAAGTTTGCTATCAATCGTGGGCGTGCCCGGATCCCTTACATTCCGTTATTCGGATGCCCATGACTAGTAATTTCCCGATGAAACAAGCGGTCTCGCGAGGCGATTCTTGAACTAGACTTTGACTGTTAGTCTTACTATATTCCAGAGACATTTCCAATGTAAGTTGATGCGGCGATCGATAAGCAAGGGGAAAGTTTTATGGCTATCGTCGTACACAACATCCCTGTAGGTCATTGGCGCCGGAGCGTAGCGTGACGGCGAGCGATGCCGCGCGCGCGACGAGCGACTGGCGGCATATCGTGCGCGCGCAGGGCATCAGCCTGTCCTACGGCAAGATACGCGCGCTTTCCGGCATCGATCTCGCCATTGGCCGCAACGAGATCGTCGGCCTGATCGGCGATAACGGCGCGGGTAAATCGACGCTCATCAAGGTGCTGACCGGGGTCGTGCGGCCGAGCACGGGCAAGCTGTTCATCCGCGACGAGGAGGTCGACTGGAGCCGCTTTTCAGTGCGCGAGGCGCACCGGTTGCGCTTCGAGACGGTGTATCAGGAGAAATCGCTCGGCGAGAAGCAGCCGCTGTGGCGTAATTTTTTTGTCGGCCGGCAGATCACCAACCGATTCGGTTTTATCAATGTCGCCGAAGAGCGCCGCATAGCCAACGATATTCTGAAGCAACAACTCGGTTTTCGCGGCGTGGGGATTGACGCGGATTCGTTGATCGCGAAACTTTCCGGTGGCGAGCGCCAGGGCGTCGCAATCGGACGGGCGATGCATTTCGACAGCGATCTGATCATTCTCGATGAACCCACGGTGGCGCTTGCCATCAGCGAGGTGCGCAAGGTTCTCGACTTTGTGCGCTCCATTAAGGAGTCCGGCCGCGCCTGCATCTACATCGAACATAACCTCGCTCATGTGCACGAACTCGCCGATCGGCTGGTCGTGCTCGATCGCGGCCGCATCGTCGCGGACATCAAGTCAGGTGAGATGAGCCTCGAAGACCTGACGCGGTTCCTGATTTCGCTACAGCAAAGCGGGCACGGCCCGGCGCCGGTTGCGGGGACAAGGACGTGAGCGATCCGATAAAAGAAAAGCGGCCGGCGCGCCTGGTGGGTTTGCGCCTGCCGGGTTTTGCCCGCATGGAGGGATTGCCGAGCCTGGTCGTGTTTGCGCTGGTGGTCGGCCTGTTCATGGCAACCGCGCCACGCGTCTTTTTGGGCTGGCCAATCTACTTCTCCTTCCTGACCACCGTACCGCCGCTGGCGGTGCTGGCGATCGGGCTGACGCTGGTGATTGCGGCAGGGGAGATCGATCTGTCTTTCCCCTCGGTGATGGCATTCTCGGGCTTTCTGTTCGCCTGGTGCGTGAACACCACCGGATCCGCCTGGCTAGCCATTATTGCGGCGTTGGCGGGCGGTGCGCTGGTCGGCGTGGTGAACGGGGTGTTGGTCGCGGTGGTCGGCATGCCGTCCATCATCGTGACGATTGGCACCCAGTTCCTCTGGGCCGGTGTCGCATCGATCCTTTCCGGCGGGCTCTCCTATGCGCTGCAGCAGCTCGCCAGCGGTTCAGCCTATGCGGTATTCACGGGCACGCTGTTCGGTTTGATCCCGATGCAAGCGCTCTGGGCGCTCGGCCTCGCCGTGTTCATGTGGTTCATCCTCAATCGCCACCGTTTCGGCGAGCACGTGCTGTTCATCGGAGACAACCGCAACGTGGCGAAGGTCGTGGGCATCAACGTGCTGCGTGAGACGGTGAAACTGTTCACGCTGATGGGGGTGCTGGCCGGTTTCGCCACGGTCCTGCTCACGCTCGAGAATCTGAACTACTTCTCGACCCAGGGGCAAGGCTACCTGCTGCCGGCGCTGGCCGGCGTGTTCATCGGCGGAACCTCGGTGTTCGGCGGCACGGCGACGATCGTGGGCACGTTCTTCGGCACGTTCGTGATTGGCATGCTGGAGGCAGGAATCGTTGCGACCGGTATCGCCGGCTTCTGGGTTCAGGCGATCGAAGGGGTGGTGTTCATCGTCGCCGTGATCCTGCATCTGTTGGTCGAGAATCCCGCCAGGCTGCGCGCGCTGCGCGAAAGATTGAGGCTTGGGCGGCGCTAAAGCCGTTAAATCAGGAGATAGGAGCGGAAATGAACAAGATCATGACTGGGTTCCTCCTGGGGGCGAGCGTGCTTGCGTTCGGCCTCTCGCCGAACGCTGGTGCCACCGATCCGACCACGTCAGGCCAGCTCGGCGCCGGTATGACGATGTATATGCAGATGGGCGGAAACCCCGGCGATGGCGCGACGCTGCCACGTCAGACCGGGGCTGCGGATGCGGGACATGCCTTCGGCATCAAGGTGATCGAGCAGTTCTCGGCCTGGAGCCCGGAGACGATGCTTGCGCAGTTTCGCCAGGCGATGGCGGCAAAGCCGACGTGTATCGGCATCATGGGCCACCCGGGCGATCCGGCCTTCGCGCCATTGATCAAGCAGGCGGTGGACCAGGGCATCATCGTGACCGTCGGCAATACGCCGCTGCCCGACAACCAGAAGCTCTACGACGCGAAGGGCTTCGGCTACGCCGGCGTCGAACTCTACGTGGGCGGGCAGATCACCGCTCAGGCCATGCTCAACGCCGGGCTCAAGAAGGGCGACGAGGCGCTCGAATATGGTGTCTTCAACGAGAGCGTGCGCAGCCAGTCCGACCGCGGCCTTGCCGAGACGCTGGAAAAGGCCGGCGTGAAGGTGACCCGGCTCAATATCTCGCCCCAGGTGGATTCCGATTCATCGCTGGCCGTGCCGATTCTGGTCGCCTTTATTCAGGCGCACCCTGATCTGAAGGCGATTGGCACCCAGCACGGCGGCGTGACCGGGTTCATTCCGCAGGCGCTCCAGCAGGCCGGCAAGAAGCCGGGGCAAATCATCGTGGGCGGCATCGATCTCGCGCCCGCCACGATTTCCGGGCTGCAGAGCAAATACCTTACCGCGACGCTCGACCAGCAACTCTATCTGCAGGGCTTTCTGCCGGTCACGCAGTGCGTGCTTTCGGCGGCTTATCACTTCGCGGGACTGACCATCAACACCGGCGCAGGTGTCCAGACACCCGCGACGATCGACTCGCTCATTCCGCTGATCAAGCGCGGGATCCGCTAAGGACGAGTGATGCGAGGTGGAATGGCCCGGGTGCCGTCGTCACATCGAACCGATCTGGCGCAGGTATCCCGGCCTTCCGCGCGGGTCAGGCTGTATTGACGTGAACGCGCAAATGCAGCCTTCGGAACGCATTCGGCGTCATGCCTTTACTCTTCTTGAACAGCCTCCGGAAATAGCCGCTGTCTTCGAATCCGCATTCGTAGGCGACCTGCGCGATCGTCAACCGGTCTTCGGCAAGTACGATGGCGGCGTGCAGCATGCGCCGTTCATGGACGGCGTCGGTCAGCGTGCGGCCATAGACGGCGCGATAGACGCGTCCTAGATAGTCCGCGTTGCAGCCGAGGTGCGCCGCAATCGACGACGCGCTGATCGGCTCGTGAAAGTGCGTGCGAATCCACCGGTCGGCGCTTGCCGCCAGCTGCTGCGGCGCGCCGTCGACAGCGGTGGCCGCCACGCGCGAGCGCTTCAGTTCCCAGAGCATCTGCACGATCGTGAGGCTGTCCGGCAATGGCTGGACGCCGTAGATTTGCTGGTCGTTCAGGAGACGCTGGAACATGCCCGATAAATGATCGGGCCGCTCGACCCGCGCGTGCTGCGGAATCTCGAGCCACTCACGGCATGCGGAAGCGGAAAGCGACGTTTCGGGCAACGTGAAATGCACCCAGTAAAACTTGAGATCGGGGGCAAACGGCGACGTGCCGCCGTGCAGCCGGCCCGGCCAGAGCAATAACGTTTCCCCCGCATTCACCTCGAATTGTTTGCCGTCCTCGTGCAGTTCGAGGCAGCCCTGCCGGACGTAAATCAACTCGTATGACTGGATGCGCCGCGACGGATGCACGCCCACGCCGCGCGATACGAACAGGCCGCCATTGCTGGCTTCGACTGGCGGCGACCAGGCCAGGCGGAGTGCTGGATCTGTCATGGGCGAAAAAGTCGGAATTGTCTTGTTTTACTGCGGTTTCTTCATCTTGCGGCGGCAAATGGGGCATGTCAATCTCTGCGCACCGGCCGTTCGCGGAAAGCCGGAAAAGGCTGCTGCGACGCACAAAGGTAGAAAAAAGCCCATTTTCCCGAAGTTTGGCGGCATGTCCCGCGCGGCGAAGCCACCATGACGGTCTGGCGGACGTCGCAAGCGGCATGTCGATGACAAGAGGAGACATCCATGAATCGATGCAAGCGGTGGCTTGGCCGCCTGGCATGCGTGGCACTGTTCGCCGCGACCCACGCACAGGCCGATGATGGCATTTCCTTCTGGGTGCGCGCGTCGGATGCGGCGTTCGTCACACCGCTCGTCGCCACATGGAATCAAGGTCATCCCACCAAGGTCAATCTGACCGTCATTCCGAACGACGACTTCGTCACCAAGTTCGGCACCGCATCGGCGGGCGGCGCAGCGCCTGACGTGATCGCCATCGACCTGATTTTCGTGCCCCAGTTTGCCCGCGCGGGGCAACTGACCGACATCACCGACCAGGCCAAAAAGCTGCCGTTCTACCAGAGCCTCAGTCCCTCTCATCTGCGCCTGGGGAATTACCAGGGCAAGCAATATGCATTGCCTTTCAGCGCGGAAAGCTCGATGCTGCTCTATAACAAAAGCCTCTTCAAACGCGCGGGTCTGAATCCCGATCAGCCGCCGAAGACGTGGGCCGAACTCGAAGCAGACGCCAAAAAGATCACCGCGCTCGGCAACGGGGTCAAGGGCTTCTATTTTTCCGGCGCATGCGGCGGCTGCAACATCTTCACGTTGACGCCCTATGTCTGGGCTTCGGGTGGCGACCTGCTCTCGGCGGACGGCAAGACGGCGACGCTGAATAATCCCGCGCTCGAAGGCACGCTCGCCATGTATCGGCGCATGTGGGAAGCGGGCGATATTCCCGCGAGCGCGAAAACCGACAGCGGCGCGAACTTCATCAATGCGTTCCTGACCGGCAAGATCGGCATGGTCGGTTCCGGCGCATTTTCTATCGGTATCCTGAAGAAAACGCATCCCGAGATCGACTTCGGTCTCGCCTATTTGCCGGGACAGAATGGTGGCTGGGCGAGCTTCGCCGGCGGCGACTCGATCGCGATTCCGGTGGGTTCGCAGCACAAGCAGGACGCGCTCGAATTCATCAAATGGAGCCTCGGCGAGCAGGTCCAGGTCGATCAGTTCGCGAAGAACGGCAGTATTCCTGTCCGTGTCGACCTCGCCGACAACGCCTATAGCAAGCTCGACGGCCGCTATCTGCTGGCGGCCACGGCGATGAGCAAAGGCCGCACGCCGTACAGCACGAAGTTCAATCAGTTGATCAACGATCCCAACGGTCCCTGGCTCGCCATGATTCAGGAGGCGGTGTTCGGCAAGGGCGTCAATACCGCCGTCTCGACTGCGCAGGCACGTTTCACCGAGATCCTGAACGCCCAATAACGCTGAATAACGCGCATCCGGAGGCGAAAACGATGGACGTCCTGAACGAAGCGCCGCCCGCCGGCACGGGTCTCGCGTTGCCGGCCAGGCGTCGGCAGCAGCGCGGGGGAGTCGGTCGGCGCCGCGCAGGGTACTGGTTCGTGCTGCCATGCTTTGCATTCACGGTGGTGTTTTTCCTCCTGCCGTTGGCGATGACGATCGGCATGTCGTTTTACCACTGGCCGCTGATGGGCGTCCCCTCGTTTGCGGGCTTGCGCAACTATCTGGAACTGCTGCACGACGCGTCGTTCTGGGGCGCGCTGTGGTTCACGACCGAGTACACGCTGCTCGTGACGCCCGCCATCTTCGTGGTGGCGTTCCTGCTGGCGTTGCTCGTGAATCAGGCGAGCCGCTTCGTCGGTATCTTCCGGACGGCGTTTTTTCTGCCCGTCGTCATCGGCATGACGACGGCGAGCCTGCTGTGGGTCTGGCTGTTCAACGACCAGGTCGGCATCTTCAGTGCGATCCTCATGCAACTGGGCATCGTCAGCGAACCGGTTCAATGGCTCGGCGACACGAATTCCGCGCTCGCCTCGCTGATCGTCATGGTGGTGTGGAAAGCCTGCGGCTTCACGATGGTGATCCTGCTGGTCGGCATGCAGGCCATCCCGCGGGATCTCTACGAGGCGGCGCGCATCGACGGCGCGCGGTGGTGGGCGCAACAGCGCTACATCACGCTGCCGATGATGCGGCGCACCTTCGCGCTCGCGCTGATCATGGCGGTGATCGGCTCCTATCTCGCGTTCGAGCAGTTCTACGTCATGACGCGAGGCGGGCCGATGAACAGCACGATCACGGTGGTCCACTGGATCTATCGCGCGTCGTTCACGTATTTCAAGCTCGGCTACGGCGCCGCGATGTCGGTGGTGCTGCTGATCGTGTTGCTCGCGCTGAGCGTGATCCAGATGGTTCTTCTGCGAGACGACGATGAGTAACAAGCTGCGCTCCGCCGAGACCGGCTTCGTGTCGATGCCGCCGGCCGCGCTGAAGGCCCGCGTGCCCGCCGTGAACTATGCCGCCCATGCAAGCCGGCTGAAGAAACGGCTTTCGGTGGCGCTTTACTATCTGATCTGCGGGGTATTGACGCTGCTCTTTCTGTTCCCGATCGCCTGGTCCGCGCTGACCTCGTTCTATTCGGCAGCCGATGCGAGCGCGTCGCCGCCTCGCTGGATCCCGTCGCGTCTGTCGCTCGAGAATTACCAGAACCTCGCGGCCTACGGTGAAGGGATCTGGCGGTATCTCGGCAACAGTGCGTCCGTGTCGCTGATGACGGTTGCGATGACGCTCGTGCTCTCGACGCTCGGCGGTTATGGGTTCTCGCGATTCCGCTTCCGGGGGCGCAATCTGATCTTCGTCGTCATCCTCGCGACGCTGATGATTCCGTTCCAGTCGATCCTCAACCCGCTCTTCGTGTTGCTGCGCTGGATGCATCTGCAAGGCACGCTGTTCGGGCTCGCGCTCGTCTACACGACGTTCCAGTTGCCGTTCGCCGTGTTCATGATGCGCAACTCGTTCGACTCGGTGCCGCTTGAAATCGAGGACGCATCGCTCATCGACGGATGCAGTTCGCTTCAGTCGCTGCGCATGATCATGTTGCCGCTCGTCATGCCGGGGCTCGTCACGGCTGGGCTGTTCGCGTTCTTCGGTTCCTGGAACGAATTGCTGGCCGCGCTGATCCTGCTTGGCGACGCCAGGCACTATACGCTCCCGGTCATGCTCCTGAACGCGCAAAGCGGACAGCTCGGCGCGATCGACTGGGGGTTGATGCAGGCAGGCATCACGATTTCGATCCTGCCGTGCGCGCTCCTCTTCCTGCTGCTGCAGCGCTTTTATATCAACGGTCTGATTGCTGGCGCGGTCAAGGCATAACCTTTCCCATACATCATGAACGACACAAGAACCTTGCGACAGCCCGTAGTCGTCGATTCCGCCTCCACGCGCTACGCGCGCATCAAACCCGTTGCCGTGACCGCGGTCGAACTGCGCGGCGACTTCTGGGCGCCCCGGTTTGCGACGAACATCGACAAGACCTTGCCGAGCCAGTGGGACCTGCTTGAAAGCACCGGGCGGCTCAACAATTTTCGCCGCGTGTCCGGCGACTACGATGGTCCCTTCGAAGGCCTCTTCTTCAACGACTCCGATCTGTACAAGTGGCTCGAAGCCGCGTCGTGGGTGGTGGCGCGCGGGCCTCACGCGCTGCTGGAGGCGCGCATCGACGAAGGCATCGCCCTGATCGAACGTGCGCAGGACGAAGACGGCTATATCGACAGCTATTTCAGCGTGGAGCGCAAGGCGGAACGCTGGAGCAACCTGCGCGACCTGCACGAGATGTATTGCGCGGGCCATCTGATCCAGGCGGCGGTGGCGCACCACCGCGCCACCGGAAAGCGCCGCCTGCTGAACGTGGCGATCCGTTTCGCCAACCTGTTGTGCGATCGCTTCGGGCCCGAGGCGGAAGGGAAGGTCGAGGCCATCGACGGGCACGAGGAAATCGAAATGGCGCTCGTCGAACTCGCGCGCGAAACCGGCAATGACCAGTATCTCGCGCTCGCGCGCTTTTTCATCAAGGCGCGCGGTCACGGCCTGCTCGCGGGCGGCCGGTTCGGCGACGCGTATTTCCAGGACGACGTGCCGTTCGAGCAGATGGAAACACTGGCCGGGCATGCGGTGCGCGCCTTGTACATGTCGTGCGGTGTCACCGATCTCTACCTGGAGACCGGCGAAGCCGGCCTGCTGCCGCGTCTGGAAACGCTGTGGGACCGGCTGGTCGCGCATCGCATGTATATCACCGGCGGCGTGGGCGCGCGGCATGACGGCGAGTCGATCGGCGCGGACTTCGAGTTGCCGAACGGCCAGGCCTATACCGAAACGTGCGCCGCGATCGGCAGCATGATGTGGTGCCACCGGATGCTTGCCGCGACCGGCGACGCACGCTATGCCGACCTGTTCGAGTGGACGCTGTACAACGGCATGCTGCCGGGCTGGTCGCTCGGTGGCGATGCGTACTACTACGTGAATCCGCTCGAGGACGACGGCGGGCATCGCCGGCAACCCTGGTACTACTGTGCCTGCTGTCCGCCGAACGTCGCGCGCACGATTGCGTCGCTGCCCGGCTACGTCTATGGGACCGACGCCGACTCGATTTACGTGCAGCTGTATATGGAGAGCGACGCGCGTATCGACTTCAACGGGCGCACGGTGGCGCTGCGCCAGCGCACGCGGTATCCGTGGGATGGCGCCATCGAAATCGCCGTCGATGCGCAAGGCGAGTTCGCGCTGAAGTTGCGCGTTCCGGGATGGGTCGACGGCACGGCCGGTTTCGTGACGGCTCGCGACGGCGCATCAGCCGCCACGCGGGCGAATGCGTCGATCGGGCTGAGCGTCAACGGCCAGGCGATCGACACCACCGCGGACGCGCACGGCTACATCGTGGTCAAGCGCCTGTGGCAACCCGGCGATGTGATCCGCATGACGCTGCCCATGGCCTTGCGCGCCTGGCAAAGCCACCCGAAGGTGCCCGACAATCGTGGCCGGATTGCGTTGAGTCGCGGACCGCTGCTGTACTGCGTCGAACGCGCCGACATGCCGGGAGTCGATCTCGACGAGCTGTATATCGACCCGCAATGGCTCGAAGCGGAGTGGCGGGAAGAACAACTCGGGGGCGTGGTGGTGCTGAAGGGCGCTGCGCACAAACGCGAAATCGATCCGGACTGGACGGCGGCGCTTTACCGGCCCCTGGCTGAAGCCGCCGATGCAACGCCGCGCAACGATGCCACCCTGATCGCTATTCCTTACTTCGCCTGGCATAACCGCGAAAGCGGACCGATGAAGGTCTGGCTGAACTACCGAGGGGAGTGAAGCTGGCGAAGCGTCCAGCCGTGGCGGCCGGTTGCGCGTTGGCACCCGGCATCGCGAGCGCTTGCCTCCTGTCGCGTCAGGACCATGCTAACGATTACATAGACTACATGGCGATGGCGGGATGGGAAGGGCCTCAGAACCTCAATGTCTATGTGCGGCGGCGCATGCCGCATTGCCTCCCGTGTCCCGTCACCGCGCAAGCGGGATGACGCGGATGGCGCTTGCCGTCGTGCTCGTGGACTTCGCGCGATCGACGACGTACAGCGTGTGTCGGGCGTCGTCGACGGCGACACCGCGCGCGTCCTGGAAGTCATCGGCGAGGCTTGTGACGGCACCATCCGGTGCGACGCGACACACTGCGTGCGCATGGCATTTCGTATAGAGCGTGCCGGCGCTGTCGATCGCGAGCAGGTCAGGACTCTCGACCTGCGCGACCATCGTGCCGCTTTGCGCAGGAACGGGCGCCTGCGCAGCGAGTAGCGCACGCAGGTCGTATCGCAGAATCGCATTCCTGTTCTGGTCCGAGACCAGCAACGCATCCCCGAGCACAGCGAGGCCAACCGGCTTTGTGAGACCCGCAATCAGATCACGCTCGGTGGCGGCGTGCGTCGCCGCGTCGTAGCTCACGAGGCTCACGCCGCCCGTGATGGGCTGGCCGTCGTGCTTGATGAACCAGCTCGACAGCACGCGGCCCGGCCCGATCGGCGCGAGGCCCAACCTGCGCCGGTCGGTTGCGAGCCCGGTGAGCGATTGCGCGTCGCCGCGCGAAGAAACGACGAACAATGCGCCGGTTTCACCGAAGCCAAAGCGCGCGACAAGCAGGGTGTCGGGCTGCGCGAACACAAGCTGGCTGAGGCCGTTGGGCTGCCCTGTGACGACCGGCACGTGCGCATAGGGTGCGTAGGTGGTGCGGTCCTGCGACCACAGGATGGCGTTGCTGCGATCGTCGGTAATGAACAGGCCGCCGTCGCCCGGACGAACAGCGATGCCGTTTGGCTGGGCGCTGAGCTCGATCCGTGCGGGCGGGACCCCCGGTGCAACATGGCAGCCAGCTACACATGCCACCAGCGTGGACGCAACGAGCCAGCGCAGGACGCGACCTGCCAGTGGGACTTCAGGCACTACGGGCAGCGGCATGGAGACTCCTGGCGGCGAGGCGCACACGCGGCCGCGTCGTGTTGTGAATGGGAACTCAATGAAGGTACCGGCGGATTTTACTTCGCCGCGCGTGACGTGACGTCGGCCGCCCGTGCCTGTGGCCGGGCGCCACGGTCACAGGCACTCCGTTGTATCCGTTGTAATATCTCGGACGGACGTATTACATTTCTTTCGAAAAGGAAAATCTGACCATGCGCAATTCCCGTCGTCCCCTGAAACGCGCGTTGCTGGTAGTCGGCGCCGCCATGCTTGCCGTCTGTTCGAACGCACGCGCCGACGAACTGATCGTGTCGGCCGCAGCGAGCCTCACGAACGCGTTCAAGGCCATCAGCGAAGCGTACGAACAGCAGCATCCGGGCACGAAGGTGCTGCTGAATTTCGGTGCCTCCGACGTGCTGATGCGGCAGATCGCGAAGGGCGCGCCCGCGGATGTATTCGCGTCAGCGGACCAGAAGGCCATGGACAAGGCCGTCGAGGAGAAGGTGGTCGACCCCGGCACTCGCCGGGATTTTGCCGCCAACGCGCTCGTGCTGATCGTGCCAGCCGACAGCCGCTTTACGCCCGCCACGCTGAAGGACCTGACCTCGGCGGACATCAGGCGCGTGGCCTATGGCGATCCGGCCTCCGTGCCGATCGGTCGCTACGCGCAGGGCGCGCTACAGGCGGCGGGCGTCTGGGACGCGGTGAGCGCGAAGAGCGTGCTTGCCTCCAACGTGAGGCAGAGCCTCGATTACGTGTCGCGCGGCGAGGTCGACGCGGGCTTCGTGTTCGCAACCGACGCCGCCATCATGCCCGAGCGCGTGAAGGTCGCGCTGACGGTTCCGACCCAAACGCCGGTGACCTATCCCATTGCGCTCGTTGAGGGCAGCCGGCACGCCAGCGATGCCAAAGCCTTCATTGCGTACGTGCTCTCGGCCGACGGCCAGGCCGTGCTCGCGAAATACGGCTTCAAACCCGCCGGCGCGGCGCACTGAGCCGTACTCACGACAAGGAGCACCCCGTCATGGAACAGGCCTGGATTCCGTTGTGGCTCTCGCTGAAAGTGGCCGGCTGGGCGACAGCGCTGAACGTCGTCTTTGGCGTGGCGGCAGGCTACGGCCTGGCGCGCTGGCGTTCCGGCGCGCGCGACGTGATCGATTCGCTGCTGACCTTGCCGCTCGTGATGCCCCCCACGGTGCTCGGCTACTACCTGCTCGTGCTGCTCGGGCGGCGCGGCGTGATCGGCCGCTGGCTGGACAGCATCGGCATCCAGCTCGTGTTCACGTGGCAGGGCGCCGTCGTGGCGTCGATGCTGGTGGCCTTTCCGCTCGTGCTGAAATCGGCGCGCGCCGCGTTCGAATCAGTCGATCCGCAACTCGAGCGCGCGGCGCGCACGCTCGGCATCAGCGAGACCGCCATCTTTTTTCGCGTGACGCTGCCGCTCGCCACGCGCGGCCTGCTCGCCGGCGCGCTGCTTGCTTTCGCACGCGCACTCGGCGAATTCGGCGCGACGCTGATGGTCGCCGGCAATCTGCCCGGCCGCACGCAGACGCTTTCTGTCGCGATCTACGCTGCCGTGCAGGCCGGCGACGACAGCACGGCGAACTTCCTCGTGCTCGTCACCTCGGTCACGTGCGTCGTGATTCTCGTGCTCGCCGGGCGGCTCGTGCCGCAGCATACGCTGCTGACTTCGCGCTGATCGGCATGTCGCTGACCGTCGCCATCCGCAAGACGCTTGAAACGGCCGGGCGCCGTTTCGCGCTCGACGTCGCCTTCGAGACGCACGCGCAGCGTGTTGTGCTGTTCGGCCCGTCCGGGTCTGGCAAGACGCTGACCTTGCAAGCCGTCGCGGGTCTCCTGCGCCCCGACCAGGGCGTGATCCGGCTCGATGAGCAAACATTGTTCGACAGCGCGGGCGGCATCGATCTCAAGCCGCGGTTGCGCCGGATCGCGTATCTGTTCCAGGACTATGCGCTGTTTCCGCATCTGAACGTGCGGCAGAACATCGGCTTCGGGCTGCATAGGGGCTGGTTCAATCCGACGCGGCGCGACGCGCATCCCGACGTCGAATACTGGCTCGACGCACTCGAGTTGCGCCACGTGGCGGGCAGTCATCCTGTGCACCTGTCCGGCGGCCAGAAACAGCGCGTCGCGCTTGCTCGCGCGCTCGTTTCGAAGCCGCAACTACTGCTGCTCGACGAGCCGTTCTCGGCGCTCGATCACGCGCTGCGCGAACGCATGCGCAGCGAGCTGGCGGCCATGCTGACGCGTCTCGACATGCCCATGCTGCTCATTACGCACGATCCCGAAGATGTCGCCGCGTTCGGCGACGAGGTGGTGCGGTTCGTCGACGGCCATGTTGATCCGGAGGCCAGTGCGATCGTTTTCAGGCACGGCGTGCGCGCTACGCCCTAGCTCTGCACGCGCTCCACAGGATGCTGCTCCAGCCACGCGGATTCGCTGTCGTCGAAGAGGCGGGAGCGGGTGAGAAAGCGCAGGCCGGTCGGACGTTCGAGCGAGAACATGCCGCCGTTGCCGGGCACGCAGTCGATGATGAGCTGCGTATGCTGCCAGTATTCGAATTGCGATTCGCTCATGTAAAACGGTGCGCCCGCAATATCGCCGAGCTTCACGTCCGAGCCGCCGACCATGAACTCGCCGATGGGAAAGCACATCGGTGCGCTGCCGTCGCAGCAGCCACCGGACTGATGAAAAAGCACCGGGCCATGCTCAGCCGCGAGTTTTTCGATCAGCGTGATCGCAGCGGGCGTTGCGACGACGCGTTGCACTTCATCGGTCATGGCATGTCCTCACGGGCATTGCGCCCCGCCCGCCCGGGCGAGGCGCCCGCACTACGTTAGAAGAAACCGAGCGGCTTGTCGCTGTAGCTCACCAGCAGGTTTTTCGTCTGCTGATAATGGTCGAGCATCATCTTGTGATTCTCACGCCCGACGCCCGACTGCTTGTAGCCGCCGAACGCGGCGTGCGCGGGGTAGGCGTGATAGCAGTTGGTCCACACACGGCCTGCCTGAATCGCGCGACCGAAGCGATAGGCGCGCGTGCCGTCGCGAGTCCAGATGCCGGCGCCGAGGCCGTACAGGGTGTCGTTGGCGATCTGCAGCGCCTCTTCTTCCGTCTTGAACGTCGTGACCGAAACGACAGGTCCGAAGATCTCTTCCTGGAAGATCCGCATCCGGTTGTTGCCGCGGAAGACGGTCGGCTTCACGTAGTAGCCGTTCTTCAGCTCGCCTTCGAGTGCGTTGCGCGCGCCACCCGTCAGGCACTCGGCACCTTCCTGCTTGCCGAGATCGAGGTAGGAGAGAATCTTCTCCATTTGCTCCTGCGAAGCCTGCGCGCCGATCATCGTCTTCGGGTCGAGCGGATGCCCCTGCGCGATCGCGGCAACGCGCTTGAGCGCACGTTCCATGAAGCGGTCGTAGATTTTCTCGTCGATGAGCGCGCGCGACGGACACGTGCAGACTTCGCCCTGATTGAGCGCGAACATCGTGAATCCTTCCAGCGCCTTGTCGAAGAAGCTGTCGTCGTGCTCCATCACGTCGGCGAAGAAGATGTTCGGGCTCTTGCCGCCGAGTTCCAGCGTCACGGGTATGAGGTTCTGGCTCGCATACTGCATGATGAGCCGGCCTGTGGTGGTCTCGCCCGTGAAGGCCACCTTCGCGACGCGTTTGTTCGAGGCAAGCGGCTTGCCCGCTTCCAGACCAAAGCCGTTCACCACATTCACGACGCCAGGCGGCAGCAGATCTTCAATCAGTTCGATCAGCACGAGGATCGAGGCAGGCGTCTGCTCGGCGGGCTTGAGCACGACGCAGTTGCCGGCGGCGAGCGCAGGCGCGAGCTTCCACGTTGCCATCAGGATCGGGAAATTCCACGGAATGATCTGGCCCACCACGCCGAGCGGCTCGTGGAAGTGGTACGCGACCGTGTCGTCGTCGATCTGCGAGATGGCGCCTTCCTGGGCGCGGATCGCGCTGGCGAAGTAGCGGAAGTGATCAATCGCGAGTGGAAGGTCGGCTGCCATGCTCTCGCGCAGCGGCTTGCCGTTGTCGATGGTCTCCGCCACGGCGAGCCGCGTGAGATTGGCCTCGATGCGCTCGGCAATCTTGTTCAGCAGATTCGCACGGTCGGTAGGCGACGTGCGGCCCCATGCGCCTTTCGCCTTGTGCGCGGCGTCGAGCGCGAGTTCGATGTCGGCTTCGCGCGAACGGGGAATGGAGGTGAACGCCTCGCCCGTGATCGGCGAGATGTTGTCGAAGTACTCGTTGCCGGCGGGCTTGACCCACTGGCCGCCGATAAAGTTCTCGTACTGTCTGCGGAAGGGATATTCGGTGGTGAGGTACTGCAGTTCTGCGTGGTTCATGGGCGTGCTCCTCGCATGTCGACGGGACAGGTGTACCGCTTTCCGTTATATCGCAAGGAATACTACGCCCCTCTACGGCGATTTTTCGAAGTTTCGATTTTGCGCTGCACAAGCCGGCATCGGGCCGGTGCGGGGGCAGCGGCGAGTACACGGGAGCCTGGCCGCGCGCTCGCCTGCGCGACGCGCGGCCTCGGGGACTAGGCGGGTTGATAGCGGCTTGCTTCCTCGGAGCCTGCCGTCGCGTTACCGGCGCTATACGAATGCGCGCCGACACCCGCGAGACGGCCGCCATCGACGATCAGATACTCGTCGCGAATCGGCTCGCCGGCGAACCAGCATTCGAGAATCTCGCGTGTGCCTGCCGCGTAGCGCGCCTGCGCCGAGAGCGTCGTGCCGGACGTATGCGGCGTCATGCCCTGATGCGGCATGCTGCGCCACGGATGGTCGCGCGGCGCCGGTTGCGGGAACCAGACGTCGCCCGCGTAACCGGCAAGCTGGCCGCTCTCCAGTGCGCTCACGATGGCGTCGCGGTCGCAGATCTTGCCGCGCGCGGTGTTGATGATGTACGCGCCGCGCTTCATCTTCGCGATCATCTTCGCGTCGAACAGGTGTTCCGTTTCCGGATGCAGCGGGCAGTTGATCGTCACCACGTCGCACACGCTCACCATCGACTCGACGCTCGGGTGCCACGTCAGGTTCAGTTCGCGCTCGACCTGCTCGGGCAGACGATGGCGGTCGGTGTAGTGGAGCTTGACGTCGAAGGGCTTCAGCCGGCGCAGTACAGCGGTGCCGATGCGGCCCGCGGCGACGGTGCCAACGTGCATGCCCTCGAGATCGTAGGCGCGTGCAACGCAGTCGGCGATATTCCAGCCGCCTTGCTTCACCCACTCGTGCGACGGCAGATAGTTGCGCACCTGCGAGAGGATCATCATCACGACGTGTTCCGCTACGCTGATGCTGTTGCTGTACGTGACTTCAGCCACGGTGATGCCGCGTTCCACTGCGGCCTGCAGGTCCACATGATCCGAGCCGATCCCTGCCGTGAGCGCGAGCTTCAGTTTCGGCGCCTTCGCAATGCGCTCGGCCGTGAGATAGGCGGGCCAGAACGGCTGCGAGATCACGACTTCGGCGTCGGCGAGTTCTTTTTCGAAACGCGAGTCCGGGCCGTCCTTGTCCGACGTGACGACGAGCGTGTGGCCTTGCGACTCGAGGTAACGGCGCAGGCCCAGCTCGCCCGAGACGCTGCCGAGCATCTCGCCCGGCGTGAAGTCGATGGCCTTGGGCGTGGGTGCGCTCTGGCCGTCGTGATAGCGGGTGATGGCGGGGACCGTATCGCGCGCATAGCGCTTCGGCATGCCGTCTACGGGGTCGTCGTACAGGACGCACAGGACTTTGGCCATGATGTCTCACTCCATGTTTGAAGGCTGGATCGGATGGCGGCGTGGACGGCTTCGCGGCCGTTCTGCCGGTTGCTCGATCGTTCGGTTTGCGAAGGATCGATGGCCAGAGTGTTGTCGAGGCGTGGCGACGGGTCCAATTGTTTGGAAAGATGGTCTGATAACCGCCGCTTATGAAGACGGGCGAACGCGCGCGGGCAGGGCGCCGGCGCGCATCGGGCCGTGAATCAGGTGCGATCGAGCAGCGCGTCGAAGCGGCTTTGCAGATCGGTGCGTTGTGCCGCGTCCCACATGGCGGAAACGAGCGGCGGCATGACGGGCGTATTGCGCGTGATGAGGCCGATTTCACGCGTGAGTTCCGGCTTGAGCAGGGTGGCGGCGAAGAGGCCGTTGCCAGGCATGCTGCCGAGCAGGCTGTGTGGCAGGACGCTGTGCATACGCACATGCTGAACCGTAGAGGTGAGCGCAAGCAGCGAGTCGGCTTCGGCAACGACGGTGGGCTGAACGCCGGCCCGCCGGAACGCCGCGTTGATGACCTGGCGATTCTGCATCGATGCATCGAGCAGGCACAGGTCGAGGCCGCCCATCGCGTCCCAGCGGTCGAGGCCCGCGCATGCGCCTTCGCCGCAACCGGCGGGCGACATGAGGACATAGCGTTCCCGATACAGTCGCGAGACCGCGAAGCCGGCCTGCACTTCGTTGTCGAGATAGGTGAAGCCGATGTCGAGTTCGAAGTCGTCGAGCTGGCGCAGGATGGCATCCGAACTCAGCGAGCGCAGCGAGTAGCGGATGCCTGCGTGCTCCGCGCGGCAACTGGCCAGCAACAGACTGACGACGGGCAGGGTGGTGGGAATCACACCGACGCGCAAGGTTCCGCTGAGCGACACCCGTGCGGCCGACGCATCCTGGCGCATGTGCTCGAGCGTGGCGAGCGTCTGCCGTGCCCAGCCCAGCACGCGGGTTCCCTCTTCGGTGAAGCCAAGAAAACGCCGGCCGCGCCGGACGATGACGAGACCGAGTTCGTCTTCGAGGCTGCGGATCGCCGAAGACAGCGCCGGCTGGGAGACGTTGCAGGCCTCGGCGGCGCGCGCGAAATGCTGCTCGCGCGCGAGCGTGACGAGATAGTTGAGCTGGCGGATGAACATCGGTTGCCGCTCGCGTGCCCGGCGCTCGACGCGCCTACGCGAGCAGGTCCTCGTAGAATGCGCCGAACGGCCGGGTGGGGTGCGCGATCTGGATTTCGAGAATCCACAGCCCCGGCGCCGGCACCGTTTCGAACTCGCCGAGATCGCCGGCCTTGTAGATGGCGTGCGGGAAGTCGCTCACGCGGTGGCCCTTGATGTCGATGTTCAGACGCCAGCCGTAGGCTCGCGCGCGCCCGGCCGCATAGTCGTAGAGGGCAATGCCGCTGCAGCCGTTGCTCCGCCAGTGCTGGGCCACTTCTTCGTAGATCGTTTTGACGTCGCGTGCGCAGCGCTGCATGTCAGGGTCGCGGCCGGTGACAAATGTGGCGCCCGCGTCGCCCTCGTGCTGGTTCCAGACGACGCCGAGGTCGATGAAAAAGATGTCGTCCGCGCCAAGAACGGGATCGCCTTCGGAGCGCTCCTTGAAAATGCGCAGGGTGTTCTCGCCGAAGCGGATCAGCACGGGATGCCAGATGCGGTCCATGCCCAGCGCCTGCAGGATGGCCTTGCCTTGGGCGTTGGCTTCCGACTCGCGCATGCCGGGTTGAATGGCGGCCGCAATCTGCTCGACTGCTCGCCAGGTCATCACGCGTGCGTGCTCCATGCCTGCGGGCGAGAATTTTTCTCCGACCGCCTCTTTGTTGCCAGTGTTCACCTGATATCGCTCCAGTTGGCTCGCTGTCCGTCGCGCGGGGCATCCTGGCCCGTCGCGCAACGGTGCCGCGGGGACTCGGGCCGGAATCGTTATATTCTCTCGTATATTTCGGCTGGTTGACAACCGTGATCGTGGCGACCTTGCTTCGCTCGTTCGCGCAAACCGGGAGACGGCGTGTTTTCATCCGATGCATGACGATGAAGTCGAGCGTGCGCCGGTTTCATGGGCTGCTATGCTCGGTGCTTTTCGGGAGTGCGCGAGATGATCTTCGTGAATCAGCAAAGACTCTGGGATGCGCTGATGGAGACGGCGGCGATAGGCGCGACCGCGCACGGCGGCAGTTGTCGGCTTGCGCTGACCGACGAGGACGTGCAGGGCCGACGGCGCTTCATGCGCTGGTGCGAGGAAGCCGGCTGCGAGATCCGCATCGATCCGATCGGCAACGTGTTCGCGCGCCGGCCAGGCACGCAGCCCGACGCACCCGCCGTGATGTGCGGCAGTCATCTCGACACGCAACCGCTCGGTGGCCGTTTCGACGGCGTGTACGGCGTGCTCGCGGGTCTCGAGGCCATTCGCACGCTCAACGAGCTTGGCATCGCGACGCGGCATCCGATCGATGTCGTCGCATGGACCAATGAAGAGGGCTCGCGCTTCACGCCGGGCATGATGGGCTCCGCGGTTTATGCCGGCACGCTGGATCTCGATACCGCACGCGAGCGGCCCTGTATGCAGACCGGCGTACTGCTCGGCGAGGAACTCGAGCGCACTGGCTTCGCCGGTCGCTCGCGCGAGCGGCAAATGCCGAAAGCGTATTTCGAAGCCCATATCGAGCAAGGCCCGGTGCTGGAGAATGCCGGCGTGCCGATCGGCGTCGTGACCGGCGTGCAGGGCATGTACGAACTCGATGTGACGGTGACCGGCTTCGAATCGCACGCGGGTACGACGCCGATGAGCGTGCGTAAGGATGCGATGGGCGCAGCGGCCGCGATGATCGCCGCGATCATCGAGCACGGCCATGGGTTCGATGCCGATGCCCGCGTGACCGTAGGGCATGTGGCCTGCCAGCCGAATTCGCCGAGCACGATACCCGGGCTCGTCAAGTTCAGCCTCGACGTTCGCCACCCTTCGCGGCCAGCGCTGCAACGGCTCGTCGCCGACATCGAAGCGATCTGCCTTCAGCGCACCGCGCTGCGCGGCACGAGCGTGCAGGTGCAGACCGTCGCCGAGTATGAACCGGTGGTCTTCGACGCGGCGTGTGTTGCGCGCGTGCGCGAGGCGGCGACCGCCGCCGGCTATCCCTGGCTGGAGATGTGCAGCGGCGCGGGGCACGACGCGGTGAACCTCTCATACGTTGCGCCGAGTGCGATGGTGTTCGTTCCGTGCAAGGCCGGACTCAGCCACAACGAGGCGGAAGACGCCGACCCGGTTCACCTCGCGCAAGGGGCGTCGGTGCTCGCGAATCTGCTGGCAGATTGTGCACGCTAGCGGATTGAGAGTGCCGCGCACTGCTCGCGTGGCGCGCGCGAGTTGCAGGAACTCGTGTTGAAGCTTGGCGGCAAGCCGGAAAGCGGCGGCAGCGTTGCGGGCGCGTTGCATCGCGGCTGGCTCAATGTGAAATCTGCGGTTGGTACCCGCACCGACGACGCCATCCTTGCGGATTGCGAAGAGGGTGAAGATACCGCCGAGAAGCGGTTTCACAATGCGCTTGAAAGGAATCTGCCCGCCGATGTGAACGTCGTGGTGGCGCGGCTATATAGCGACGTGGCACAGGATCTCGATCGCATCCGCGAATTGCGCGTCCAGCTTACCGAGACGAAGCCCTGACCTGAGGTCGCGCGGCCATTGCATGGTGACCGTGACGCCATAGTGGCCGCATACAGTGAGACCGGAACGCTGACTGGCGGTCAATGAAGCTTGGCGGTTTGGCGACGGTGCGCGGTCGCGAGGTGCGGATTGTCTGCGTGGTCGACGTGGCGCTCCTGCGCGGCGGATTCAGTCACGACCACCCGTACGTCCTGCGCGAAGGCGTCCTCGAACCGGATGCGCGCCACCGTAAGGCAATCCGCAGGCGTGCCGGCCCCCAGACGTACCGCAGTTTGCGCAGTGGCCTTCGCGGCGAGGCCAAATACAGCGACCGCCTCATCCCATGTGAGGCCCGTCGTCATCACTTCCTGAATGAGCCTGCCCGCCACCGCTTCGATCTTCACTCTCCGTTCCTCATTCATCACACCACTCCCGCTTTTGCACGTTATCGCTTGACGTATGGAACGAGCGCAAATTCCGGGCCCGATGCGCAGCTGAGCTTGCTACGGGAGCTGCCTCAATCGATTCCAGGGTGCTCGGGCGCGGCCCCCTGGACGCGTGATGCGTTTTCATTCTGGAATGTTTTCATAGAAAACAAATACCTTATGATAAGAAGACTTATCATAATGGTTTTGTCATGTGTCGATTTCCCGAGAAAACTTCAGCCGCTCTTGCATGGAAAGTCGGATCTAGCGGCGTACGGGGCGCCACTCTCGAGCCGGCGCAGCGCATGTGGTTGCGCGTATTGCCCGGATCCCCCCGCGGCGTGCGTCTGTACTCACTGGTGCGGATCGTGGAAAGCGTCCGCACTGAGGTCGTGGCGGCGCCGGACTGACGTCCCCGCGGGACATTATCCGACGCGCGCGCCCATCACGACGTCTCACGCCTGCGCTTCACACAATGGCTCGGGTTCGCTCCCCGCGCTTGAACCGGCGTTCAGCATGCCCCAAAGCGGTGGTCGGGGAGAAAGAATCGTGGCAAATGCTCCGCTCGCGTAGCCATCGAACATGTACGCCGTTGTCCGCGAAACCAGTGCTTCAAGCAACTTCGCGGCTTCCGGGTCCGGCGATCCGCCGGCCGCGCCCGGGCGCGCGCGTTTGAGAAATTCGAGCCACCACGGCACCAGCGCCTCTAGCTTCGATGGCGGATACTGCCCCGGCGCGGTCGGCGACGGATTGAGCACGGTCGCCACCGCATTCCCGACGATCAGACGGGTCCGCTCCTTCGTGGCCACTGGAATCTGTGCATCGATGAGGCGGATCAATTCGGCATTGCCCTCGACGTTCACCGGTTCGACGATTCGGCTCGCCGGTGTGAAGACCGGACGCGACGCGATCGGCGGAGGGATCCGCTGGACGTAGGTCACGCGGTGAAGCACTCGCCAGGTGGGCGAACTGCCGTCGATCTGGCGCATCGCCCGGGCGTCGGGATCGTTCGACAGACGGATCCAGGTCGGGTCGACGATGCTTGAAAAGTTGGCGCTGTTTGCCGTTGACGGCGGAAGATAAAACGTCATGAAGCGATAGTTCTCCACCTTGCCCGGTGCTTGGCCTGGCGAAAACGCACCCTTGCCGCCGCCATATTCGGCAGGCGCGTCGGGGTTGAAGGTGCGCAGGTAGGCGTCGCCCGCGACCTTGATGTCGAGCGAAAGCGACTGCTCCGTGGTCGTTTCTTTGCTCACCTGCACGTCGACCCGGTGCGTCGCCATGATGTCGAACGACCACGCCACCCCCAGTTTGATGAAGAACTCCCCGTCCGCATGGAATCCGCCGCCGCCGCCGCGAGCGACGTTTCCGGAATAGCTGCGCACGCTCGACGCGGCAGTTCTTTGCTCCTCGGCATGAAGGCCGCCATTGGACGTCCACACATAGCGATTGACGAGCCCCTGGACAGGCGTGGCAACGGCGATCGGGTCGCCGGGCTTCGTTGAGAAGTCCTGGGACTGCGCCTGACGCGCATCGGCGAGGCTGGTGTCCCAGCCGTGCGCCTTGCGTGCCGGATCGAACTGTTGCGCGATGCTCTCGGAGCGCTGCCGTTGCCGGTCGATCGACGCGGCCAGCGCATAGGCTTCAACCGGCTTGAAGAAGCTCCCGCGCCGGGCATCCGCGTCGGGGTAATCCGGGTCGTTGATGAGCCCGATCTTCCCGTCCAGCGTCCCGTTCTTCGTGTAGCTGTTGTTCATCGGGAAGACGATGATGTTCCGGTCCGGCGGTATCGCGGGGTTGGGGAGGATGATCGTTCCCACTGCGGCTTTGGTAGGAGCGAAGGTAATCGCGTAGAGATCCGCGCTGAGCGACTCCACCAGCGCATACGCCGAGTTGTCCACCTCGAAGCGGCGCCCCACCACCGGGTTCAGATAACTGCGCTGGTCGGCCTGATACGGCTCCCAGTCGCCATTGACCCCCATCGTATCGCGCTGGGTCGCACTCCACGACGCTTCGACGCCTTCGCCGTCGCCCGAGCCGATTTCGCCGAAGCCCTTCACCACGGCCTGCGCAATCCCCCGCGCATCGAGCGAGTTGGTGATCACCGAAAACGGTCCGGCGCCGAGGTTGAGGTTTGTCATCGTCCTGATGCCGAGGAGCCCGATCGCCGCGCTGGCTTCGATTTGCGTCGCGTGCGACGAGGACGAGGTGAACACGAGCTTCTCCGCGGCCTCCTGGACCAGGCTGACGGTCGCCGTATCCATGTAGATCATGTACGACGGGTTGCCCGGGTCGAGGTAGTACGGCCGGGTGAGATTTTCGCCGGGCACCGGCGGTGCGCCTTCGATATAGCCGATCAAGGTCGGATCGGTTTGAACCTGTCCGAGGTAGGTGAGATCGAGTTCGCCGATCTGGATCGCGCGCGTGAGCGTCTGGTCCGGGTCGACGACGTACTGGCGTTTGAGTACGCCCCTCTGTCGCGCGGTTCCGACGTTCTGGGCGTCGGCGTAGGAGCCGGTGGCGATCCGGCCTGGCGCCGACTGGGAGTGGTCCGTGATCACGCCGCCGTAGGCGTTACGCACGTACGGTCCTTCGTTCGACAGCGGAGCGGTCGAGGCGCTCAGCCGCGCGGCCTGCACCGGCGGGTCGATATTGTTTTGTCCCCCCGTGATATCGGCGCCGCCGTCGCTGAAATTCCAGCAGGCAATCAGGCCCGACTCGTAGCCATAGCGCGGTACGAACATCTGATCCTGGATCGTCTCGACTGACCGGGCGTCGTCGTATAGCGCGACCTGGGCAATATCGCCGGCGAAACCTGCAATCGCCACTTGCCCAGCGGGTGCGCCCAGTGCGAATTGCGCCTGCGACACCGTTTCCAGTGGTGTCGTGGCGGGCGTGACGCTTCCCACCGGCGCGCCATTGGCGACAAAGGCGAGCGTCGACGTGTCGGCCAGCGAGGCCCACATCGCTGAATTGCTCAACGTCGCGTCGTTGCCGCCAACGAGGTCGAACGCGACGCGCCCGGCCTGCTCGCGGAACGTCCAGCTTGCCGCGAGTCCTTTCGGCGTGCCAGCCTGCGGAAGGCGCGGATATTTCTCGGGAAAGAGCACCTGAACGGACGCGTCGGTGCCCCAGAAGCGCAGCGTGCCCAGCGTCGCGCGCAGATAGTAAAAATCTTCCGCCGCCATCGGCGCGGCGCCGACGACGGGGCTGAATGCGCTACCGATGGTGACGTCGCCCTGGGTCGTGCGGATGTCGACGGAGATCACGCCCTTGATCGTGTCCTGCTTCGTCCCGACCTGGGCGCCGTCCTTGTAGAAGGTAATGGTCCAGATCGCGGCCGGATCGTCGCCCGGCAGGCGCTGCCACGTGAAAACGACCGCGACGTGATGCGTCTTGCCGTCCGCCAGTGCGGCGCCGTTGCTCCTGGCGGTCTGGATCTCTACGGTGCCGATGTCATCGGTAATCACGGCGACAGACAGATGCATCTCGCCCACGTCGTCGATCCAGTACATGAAGCTCTGCGCGTCGGGGTCGTCGTCGTTGGCCCAGCGGGCCATGATCGTGCCGAGTTGTCCGAGCGTTCCGGACGGAACCTCAAGCCAGGCATCGATCGCGAATCGCCCGGTCGGGCCTAGGGCGCCGGCCGGACCGCAGTTCACCCAGTCATAGCGGTCGTTCTGATAGCGCGCCGCAGGATTCATCGCCAGCGCACCGCCCGCCTGGTAGATGAGCGCGAGATGGTTCCAGCGGCCGTTCGCGAGCAACGTGTCGGCTTCGACCGAGGCGAGACCGCCCACCGACGCGATGACCGAGAGGAAAAATGAATCGTCCTCGGTGCCGAGGGGCTGGTGGTAGAGGAACAGCGGCGCGTCCCAGTCCGTTGACGTCTGGGCGGCGGTGTTGCGAACAAATTTTCCCGTACTGCCGCCGGTTTCGATCGCACTGAGCGGCCAGTTGCCGAGCAGCCCGGGTTCGAAGCCGCTCATCGACGTGAGCCAGGTGCGCCGGATATCCGCCGCCGAGCGGGCAATCGACCAGTAACGGATCTGCGCCATGCTGCCGAAGAGTGAGGCGTTGCTCGGCGTATTCGCGCCGATGACGAGGAAGGCGGCCGACTGCGTTTGCATCGCGACGCTGGAGAAAGAGTCCGTGATGTCGGCGTCGAGCAGGATTTGCAGGGTCCAAAGCTTGCTCGCGGCATTCTGCTCGCCCGTGAGCGCGATGTGCGACCAGGTTGGCTGATTTTCATCGTCGACCGCCGGTACGATCACGCTGCTCCGGTAGACGTGGGCGCCCGAACTGTTGTCGAGCGTTGCGATCTCGATGTGCCGGTCCGCGGTCAGGCCGACCACGAGAAACGGTGTGCGGCCCGGCTCTCCGAGCTGGATCACTCCGCCGATGGGCGTCGTCGCGCCGCTTACCGGCGGCGCGGCCTGGTCGTTGGGCTTGACCCAGAATTCCCAGGTGAATGCGCCGACCGGCATGAAGCTGCCCTTGGCGCTCGTTCCGGTCTGGAAGTAGGACGAGTCGGGTACGCCGGGCTGTTTCGTATAGCTCGAGCTCTTGACGACCTGCTGGCTTTCAAGCGCCAGGGCGTAAGCGAGAGCCGGCGACCCGGATGGGACCGTGGTCACATTGTCGAGGAACGTGGCAAGTCGTTGATGCTGACCCGAACTGGGCCGGACCCAAGCCTCGAGCGTCCAGTCCCACTGAGGGCGCAGATTGGCGGAGACGGGAATGACAGCGCCGTTGGCCGTGACGGGAACGATCACGTTGTTGGTGCCGCTGAACGAGCACTGCTGCTGCACTGGCGGGCGGATCCAGACGCCGCTTTCCAATGCATCGGCATCGGTCTCTGGAGAGAGGGCGCGCGAGAGCGAGCGCACCGCGCCCGTGGTGTTCTGGACATAGGCGGTCGCCCCAGCCGACGGACGCAGCGAAGTCGCAATGAAGCCGGCCATCCGGGTCGGATCGAGCTTCGATGCGGGATTGAAACTGTGCCTCTGCACGCCAGCGGCATACTGCCCGGCGGTGACGGCCGCTGCCGTCAGGTCGATCGCCGGCACCAGCACATCGAAAAGTGCGGCAGTCGCGGCGAGTCCCATGCGCCCCACGGGCGCATGGGTGATCTGTACCTGTCCGGCCGCGCCCGTGCCGTCGATGCCGAGGCCGAGCGCCTTGAAGTCGGCGTTCGTCTGCAGCGCCGTGACGAATTTTGCTACATCGGCGGGAATCCCGTTGATTGGCACGCTGTTGCCGTCGAACGCGAAGGTGACGTCACGCGCGCCGTGGACCGAGGTGCTGGCCGCAACCGTGATCGTCATGGCTGGCACGAGCGCGTTGGTGCCCAGCGAGTACAGGATGACCGGCGCGGGAATACCCACGGCGTTGGTTGCGAGTCCGAAGAGCGGCGTGCCGTTGGTGTCGGCGGGATAGGCATAGGTGGACGGCGCGGCAGCGCCATCGAAGAGATCGCCGAAGGTGGCGACGTCGAACGGGACGGAGCGCCAGTGCACTGTCAACACCACGTTCGCGGGGGCGTGAAACGTGATCGTGTAGTCCTGGCTGGTGCCGTTGGCGGTGACGCCAACCGAAGCGAGAGCGAGGTCGGCTCTCGTCGTGACGAAGGTCACCACCGGCGGCGGGCCGTCGCTCACGCCGGCCGGCAGCGTCAGCGGGAGCCGGGCGATCGCATGGCTGCCAGCGTAGTCGAAGAAGGTCTTCGCGCCGGAAAGCACCGCCGGATCGGCCGAATCGCTCGACGCGTTGCCGTTAAGGACATCCATGAACGGACCAAGGGAGCGTGGGACGCCGTTCCATGTCTCGGCCGGAAGCCCGCAGACGGCTGGATAGACGATCGACACATTGCACAGATCGGCTGCGGAGGGGCCGTTCGGCGCGAGGGTGCCATCGGCAACGGCGATCGTCGCGCCGGCCATGATGCCGCCGCTTTGCAGCGCGTAGAAGTCCACCGCGCCATTGCTTTGCTCCTCGACTTCGGTCATCACCCACGGAACCGATAACACCAGCCGGTTTGCGCGGGCATCGAACTGGGCGACCATCGCCTGCGGCAACTTCGGATCGAGCGAACTCCAGCGATCGAACGGCGCAGTCGGCAATGGGCCGCCGAAATACAGATGGACCAGGCCGTCGTCGCCGAAGTACAAAACCGGGGACTGCCTGGGTTGCAACTGGCCGAGCACCATTGACGAGACCAGCAACCCATCGACGATCTGGATCGTGTCGGGCAGATCGGCAGGTTCAGGGTAGGCGGGCGCCCGCGTGTCCGGCGTGAAGACACCATTCATCAGCTTGCCGTCCACGAGAACCAGCGACTGGCCGCTGGCAGGGAGCAGCGAGATGTTGCCGTCCTGACCAAGGGCAAAGTCGTACACCGCCACCGCCGCGCTCAGCCCGCCGCCGCTCACCGGGACAGCCAGCATCAGATGCCCGGCGCGCTGCAGTTCAGCTTCGTTTCCCGCGGCGGTCGACGCCCGCTCCTGCTCGGCATAGAACACGAGCGCGGGGGCGAGGCCGGCGATTGGTGTCAGCGCTGGTCCGCCATTGCGCAGCGTCGGGGCAATCAGTGGATAGACAACCGGTGTCTCGGTGAAGTCGGTGAGCCCCGACGACGAGCAACGGACCTGATGCAACTGCACGCCGGTGGCGGTGGCAACCGCCGCGTACAGGAGCGCGATCTCGGGATCGGCGCTCGGCACACGGGCCACGTCATACGCCCCTGCTTTGAGTCCGTTGATACGGGCGAATTCGATCGTCGGCTCGAAGAATGGCTCGCCGGTCGGATCGAGAAACGCTTCGCCGTCCACCTCGTCGAGCGGCACATCGCGCAGGCCGCTGCGGCGAAAGCGTACTTCCCAGGCTGGCTCGAGAGCAAAACGCTCGACGCTTTTGCCGTCTTGCTGCTCCGATCGCGACAGCAGACCCACGCGGTTCATCAGCAGCGTGCCCGCCGACGATTGTCGATAAATGGTGAGAAACGCGCCGTCGCTCGATACGCGAAACGACGCGTCTGCCGACGCAACCGGTTCGGCCACGGGGGTGACGGTCAGCAGATCCATTCCTGCGAGTCTCAGTTCTCGCGCGGGCAGGGTGGCCGCGTCCTCCGCATTTTGGGGGAGTGCGGCCGCAACGACCTCCGGAAACTCGTATCGATACCAGCCATTCCACGCAGCGAGATCGTCACCGGAGGAGGCCGCTGAGGGATCGAGAACGCGAAAATAGAGCGTTCCGACCGTGGCCGACCGGGCACGAGCAAAAAGAATCAGTTGACTCTGGTGCGTGACCAGAACTGGATCGATGAGATCGCTTCCCCATGCGTCATCCGAGGGGCCGTTATTGATCGCGCTCATGTAATGAGTCTCCGCTTCAAGGAATAACACGCGAAAAAAAGTCCACGCGACCGCACGCGCCGCGCTACCAACATGGCGGCGCGGCTCGCGATACGGTGGGTACGTTCGATCGTCTAAACGGCAGACAGCGTGACGTATGGATAGATGTAGGCAGCGGCGTAGTAGAACTCGGTGTACAGATTGCACGTCGCGACGTAGCGAGCGGCATTCTGGCCAGAGAGTGCCGCGGACGCAGAAACAGTGGACAGTGTGTTGACGAAGTAGGTCACCGTGAGGGTGGTGACGCCGTCGGCGAGCTGGTAGGAGATTGAACCATCGCAGCCAAGCGTGGCGTCTTTGGGATCCTTGTTGACCCAGAACCCGTCCTGATGTGTTGCCGGCGTGTCGCCCGCATTGATCTTCCCGACATAGGAATCGAGATTGCCATGCGAAACGCTCGACCCGGAATACGTCAATACGCCGCCGCTGTTGTTCGTGAAGAAGCCGATCGCCCAGTTGTAGGTGGCGCACGCGTGCGGCGTAGGTTTGTAAATGGTGGCGCCGGACTCCAAAACCGTAGGTGCGCGTGGAGGAGCAATCATCTGCTCGACCGTTTTGCGAAGCCGCCTGGGCGTGAGGCTCTTCACCAGTCGCAGCGGTTCGAGCGTCAGGAATTTTCCACTCGTGTCGTAATCGAATTTGGCAGCGAAGCAGGCATTTTCCACCAGACCGGCGGCGTCGCCTTTGACGATACCGCCTTCGCTCCGGATCATCTCGATAAGGTGTGCTAACTGCTTGGGTGTCACGTTTGGGATTACAACTTCATGAAGGTCGTCCATTGCCGTGCGCTCCGTATTTGGGTGGTTGTTCGCTACTTCCGGAGAAGTCGAAAAAAGTACCACTCCTCCAGACTGATCAGCGGGCTATTATTCGCGAAGTCAAGCGATCCACGCGAAGGCAAAGTCCGCAAGGAGACGAGGGAAAAAATTTCTACACCGGGGAAAACCAAACTATTCTTGGCACCTTGTCATCCGGTTATAGAAAAGTCCGAATTTCCTCAATGCCAGGATTGGCGAATTCACTTCGTCTTGCTTAAAAATGCAAATTTATGAAAACTATGCCAAATATATAAAACTCACCGATATTAATAAACATGTTCTCCATAACTTGTTAGCTGCCGCGCAGCAAGCAGGATTACGCATCGATATGAAATCGATACGACTCGCTGAGTTATTGAAAAAGCAGGTAAACGACGCATATCTCCCCGGAAATCGTTCTGGCGAACGAATAATGCATTACGTCTCAGTGCGAGCCAAAGTGGCACGGCAACCGAAAGGAAACGAGGGTTCTTGTGTGGTCTCAAATTTTCTTTTTGGCTGAGTCAAGAGTAACACGCTTTGCCAGGAAATCAAGGAGGTGCGAAATTATGCGAGCTAGATAAGCAGCATCAGGAAATTATTAAGTGAGGCAGAGGCGGCATCGCGAATGAATGCGTGCCGCGAGGATTTGGTGACGTCAACCAAAGTGTGAGTGTCGCGCAGTACGGTCTTGCTCGACCGCCGAAATTGTTGACGCCGTCACCTTCGCACGATCCAGGTCCGGCGGGGTGCCTCGATGGACGAACGTAACAGACTCGTTGCGATTGGGGAGAAGCAGGTCGGCGCGAGCTCAATGAGCGTGGTCGACGTTGGCGGCGAGTGTTGATTCCCGAGCAGATCACGATTGCGCAACTGCATCAGGTGATGCAGCTCGCCATGGGCTGGAACGACGAACACCTGCACCGGTTCATCATCCGCGGATGGCGTTACGGTGGACATCGCGACGGTGCGTTCCAATTCTTTGACGGCCCAGACACCCTGTCGCTGTCGGCGTTTGACCTGCACGACCATGAGCGCTTTGCCTACCTGTACGCCTTCACCTCGTAGTGGTTACATGACGTGCGCGTCGAGCGGCGCACGTGCAACCAGCGGTCAAGGCCGCTACCATGCTGCATCGCGGGCTCCGGGCGTTGTCCGCAAGAAGACAGCGGAGGCCCCGAGAGATGGGGTAATCGTACTTTTCGTGCAAAATCTGGCGGTCTCCCCCGTAAGCCTTTGTCGACAAGGCTTTCCGACAGGCTCACATCCGTTGGCCGCCCCGAATTGAGTGGAGGGCGTAACATATCCGCCCGCGATTCGGATCGCGTCATCTCGATGGGGCAAGAGATGTCGGGCTTGGGATTTCGCTATGTGGGAAGTGACCGGTTGCCGATGCGACTGTCGGAATTCGATGTGGAGCGCTATTTCGCACTGACCGACAGCGACATCGCGGCGATCAATGAGCACTTTCGGCCCGATCGGCGCGCTGGGGTGGCCATCCAACTGGTATTCCTGCGCGCAAGTGGGCATAGCCTCGGCCAGGTCGTTACGCTGCCCCGCCAGTTACTGCACTACATTGGCCAGCGGCTCGGCCTCCCAACGCCGACGATCGCATCGCTCCGGACACTATATCGTCGGTACAAGACGCTCTATGACCACCTTATTTGGGCCTGCGGATATCTGGGCTTGAAGTCGATCGGACCGGACCAGTGGGCAGACCTCGAAGCATGGATGCGCCAGGATGCCAAGGAATCGCTCACGCTCGACGAACTGCTCCAGCACACGAATTGCTGGCTGTACGAACGAAGGATTCTGATTCCCGCCGACCGGACGTTGCGGGATCTCGGACGATCAGTCTGGGCTGAGATCGAGAGCAACACTCTCGCCCTTATCAACGCGACCATCCCTGAGACCCAACTGGTGCGCGCCTATGCAGCGCTATCGAGCCAACATGACGCCATAGGCATAACCGTTCTCGAGTGGCTCAAGACACCGCCGGCCCGGCACAGTCCGACGACGCTCACGGAAACGCTGGAGAAGATTCGGTTTCTCAAGGAAATCGGGGTGCACACATGGACGCTAGACACCGTGCCGATCGATAAGCAGCGTGCCTGGGCGCAGCGGATTCAGGCGCGCCGTCCGGTGAAGACCCGCGAGATCAAGGTTTCGACGCGCACTCTTGAGCTGGTATTTTTCCTGCGCGTGACGCTGCTCGAGTTGACCGATTCGCTGCTCTATCAAACCGGGCGCCGCGTTTCCGATCTGGTTCGACACGCCTACAACAGGACCACAGCGAAGCAGGCTCGCTCTGCAGTTGAATATCGACAACAACTGGTCGCGATCAAAGCGCTCGTTCGTGACAACACGCGCCCGGCAGAAGCCCGACTTGCAGAGATTGGAGCACTGCTTGGGGAACTACCGGACAAGCCACCCGCCAGCCATGCAGCCAGCGTGCGCGAAGCGCTGACTGATGATTACCGGCGCATCCGTAGTCTCCTTGCACCCTTATGTGAACTGGAATTCTCGGGCAGGGACACGGAACCAAGCCTGCAGCAACTCGAGCTTATCGCCAGGCTGCACGATAGCGACGCGACGGAGTTGCCCATTGACCACGGAGTGCCGATTAGCGCCAACTGGCGCGCTATGGTCGACTGCGACGATCGCAAGCGTGCACTGCGCGCTCTGGAAGCCGCCGCGATCACGAGCCTGCGCAAAGACCTGCGCCGCGGGTCGGTGTGGGTCAACCACAGTCTGTCCTTTCGTGAACGTGACCAGATGCTGATTCCGCCGTCAGATTGGGAGTCCGAGCGAAACCGACACCTATCGTTACTGGGTCTACCAGCTACAGCGGAGCCCTTTCTCGAGCGATTGACTGCGAACCTGAAGGCCGGCCTCTCGGCGCTGGAGGAAGCTCGCGAAGCCGGCCGCGTGACAATCGGCAGGGATGGCGCTCTGCACCTCTCGGCGATTGAGGCGCTACCGACGGACGGGCTACCGAGGCGCACGCGCGACCTGCTGTTCAAGGCGATCGGCACAGCGCAGTTTGCGGATCTGATCATGGAAGTTGATGTTCGCACGGGCTTTAGCGAAGTACTGCTGGCGCGGAAGGCGCGCGACGCCAACGAACTTGTCTCGCTCTACGGTGCGCTGATGGCACACGGCACCGAGATCGATGCGAAGGGCGTTGCCGCCATGATTCAGCAAGTCGATGCTGCGGCAATTTCGACCACGATGTGTGTGCTCGAGATATCGGGCCGGCTGTCGCGTGCCAACGCGCGCGTGGTCGAGTTTCAACGTACGCACCCCATCACAGAGTTGTGGGGAACTGGGCAACGAGCCTCAAGCGACTCGATGAGCCTGGATACTTCACCTCATCTGTTTTACGCTCGTGTTGATCCGCGCAGGCGCACCCATGCAGTCGGTATCTACACGCACGTCCTGGACCAGCACGGCATCGTGTACAACCAGCCCATCGTCCTTAACGAGCGCCAGGCGGGGGGTGCAATTGAAGGGGCAGTCCGCCACAGCGAGACGCGCGAAGATGGCGGCATGCTCGCGCTTGCTGTTGATACACACGGGTATACGAACGTGGGGATGGCCGTTTCGAAGCTGCTCGGCTTCGACCTCTGCCCGCGGCTGCGTAATTTGTCGGAGCGCAAGCTCTATCTGCCACGGAATATGGCGATTGCCAAAGATCTAGCTCCCATAGTGGACCATGGTATCTCACTGAAGCCTATTCGCGAGGGCTGGGACGGACTGCTACGGCTCGTTGCATCAATCAAGTCAGGACGCCTCAGCGCCATCGTCGCGTTGCAGCGATTCGGTAGCGCAGCGCAAGGGGATCCTATTTATCGGGCCGCGCAACAGCTTGGCAAGCTGCTTCGTACCCTGTTCCTGTGCGACTATTTCAGCAACGCCGAGTTTCGCCGGGAACTGCATGCGCTACTCAATCGCGGTGAGTCGGTGCACGAGCTCCAGCGTACGATCTACACGGGCAAAGTCACGCCGGAGCGCGGCCGCCGTCGTGACGAAATGATCGCGATTTCTGGCTCCTTGACACTGCTGACGAACCTGGTCATCGCATGGAACACGCAGCACATGCAAGCGACGGTCGACGCCTGGCGCGGCAAGGGGCAGCGAGTCGACGATGATTGGCTGCGCCGAATGGGGCCGGCGCATTCGGCGCATGTGAATTTTCGGGGCACGTTGCGATTTCCACTCGAGCAGTATCAGGACATGCTGCTCGAAGCAGCGCCCTGGCAGCGTGCGGCCCGATCGTGAGGGCCACCTTCGCGGAGGGGGCAAGATGGACATCAGTACCGACGCGGTCGACGAGGTCGTCCTCGCGCTGCTCTACCTCAATTTATGCGGGGAGAATCGTGCCTGGACGAGCCTTGACTGGGACGCGCTGAATCGCTTGCACGAGAAAGGGTTGATCGGGGATCCGGTGAGGCGGGCGAAATCGGTGTGGCTAACCGACGAAGGCCTAGGCGAGGCCGAGCGGTTGTTCACGAAATACTTCGTCCGCGTTGGCGACTAGCAAGTGGATACGAGGCACATGTCATCTCACACGCACAAGCATGCATCTGCGCCATGCTGCATTGTCCGAGTAGGGCTCTGGGCCTGCGCTTGCTGGGCAGGCTCGCGCCAGATTTTGCATCGAAAGGATGCAATCTGCTGAACCCGGTGATTTTTAACGCATTGATTTGTAATGATATTTCGTGGCTTACCGCCAGATTTTGCACGAAAAGTACGATTACCCCGTGCGAGCCGATCAAAAGATCACGTAGATTTTCCGGATCGTTTCATCGATCCGCCATGTGCCCTTCGTGTCCGGTTCGAAGAACAGAGTGTCACCCGCGCGAAAATGAATCGAGTCTTTGCCGTCCTCGGTGAACGATCCCGAACCGGCGACGAAATGCATGATCTCGGCCTGTTCTACGCCGCGCCGATAGATGCCGGGCGTGCAGTCGAACACGCCCGTGTCGATCTGCTCGCGTCCAGAAATCACGATTTGCAATCCCGATGTTTTTGGATTGCCGCTTTCGGCGGCGGTCACCGCGCCCCAATCCTCGAGCGGCTCTAATGTGGTTACCTGTTTGATCACCTGAACTTTCATGGTTCTCCGAATGGTTTGCATGCGACACTCAAGCGTACGTAAGGGGTTGCTTCTTTCGCGCTGCCAAGCTGGACGAAAGCGAAATTCGACTAGCGATCCATCGAGCGCAAGCCATAGATCTTTTCCACCGACAGGAGGAAGCCAATTGCGATCAGCATCTGCACCGTGCTGATCGCCGCGATCGACGGATCGAACTGGTTCTGCAGGTACGACAGCATCACGACCGGTAGCGTCGTGGTATTGGCACTGCCGAAGAAGTAGGACACGCCGAGGTTGTCGAGCGACACGAGCACAGAGAACAGCGCGCCCGCGAAAATGCCCGGCGCGATCAAGGGCAGCGTCACATGCCGGAAGCGTTGCCACACACTCGCTCCCAGCACCGAGGCGGCCTCGCCATAGCCGGGATTGAGGTTCTTGCAGGCGGCAATGGTCGTGCGCAGCACATACGGTACCGAAACGCACGTATGGGTGATCAGCAGCGCGGCGAACGCGTTGCCGATCCCCAGTTCTGACAGGTAATACAGCGAGGAGAGCCCCACGACGAGCGGGGGCACCGCGATGGGCGACAGCAGGAACGCTACCGCCGCGTTGCCCAGTCGCGAGCGCGAGCGGGCGAGGCCGAGCGCAGCGGGCACAGCGAGCACGATGGCGAAGGCTGTCGCCAGACCTGCGATGATGAGGCTCGTGATCAGCGAGTCGGTGAAAGGCTTGTACTCGATGAAGCGCTGGTACCAGCGCAGCGACAGGCCGCCAACCGGCACCGCCACGGATTCCCCCGGCGTGAACGACGCCAGCACCACGATGACGATGGGCGCGAGCAGGAACACGACGAACAACGCGATATACAAGAGCGCGACGCCGTGGCCGAGCCTCCCGGCGATGCGAGAGCCGCCGCCTGGCGGATGGTCGAGCGTACTCATGCGTGCGCCTGCCTGCGGCGTCCGGTGATGCGTCCTTGCGCGTACAGACACACCAGCACGACGATCAACAAAAGATTGCCCATCGCGCTCGCGAGTCCCATGTCCTGTGACTGGCTGAATTGTTGAAAGATCAGCAGCGGCAGCGTGACGACCGTGCCGCCGCCGAGCAGCAGCGAGCCGATAAAACTGCCATTGATGATCATGAACACGATCAGGCAACCGGTAATGATCCCTTCGACGGACAGTGGCAGCGTCACGAGAAAAAACGCTCGCCACGCGCCCGCGCCAAGCACACGCGCGGATTCCTCGAGACGCCGGTCGACGGAGCGCAGCACCGGGATGATGGACAGCACCATGAACGAGATCATCACGTGGACGTTGCCCAGATAGACGATGGCGGGACTCTGCGTCATGCGCAGCGGCGTATCGATGACGTCGAGCGCGAGCAGCGCCTCGTTGAGCAGGCCGTGCCGGGCGAGCAGCACGTTCCAGCCGAACGTGCGCATGATGATCGACGTGAGGAGCGGCATGATGAGCACGAACATCAGCGGCCCGGCGAAGCGTCCCGCGCGCCGCACCATGAAATACGCGACCGGATAGCCGACGATCAGGCACCAGAAGGTCGTCAGCGCGCTAACCTTGAGGGTCTCGATCATGACGCCGACATAGTAGGGGTCGGTGAACAGCTTGCGATAGTAATCGAACGTGAAGGCCGAGTGCGCACCGGGAATCGCCGAGATGCCGACGCTGCGCATCGCGTTCTCGTACAGGGGCATGCCGAAGAAGAACGCCAGCACGATGAGCGCCGGCGCGCACATCACCGCGTAGGGCGAAATCCACAGGCGTGGACGGCCGTTCGCGCGCGGCGGCGCGGCGAGCGTGCTCATCGTGCGGCTCCTTGATGCGGTTCGGGTTCGAGCACAACCAGATCGTCCGGGCTAATGAAAACGCTGGCAGCGACGCCCGGTTCCAGCGCGGCAGCGGTGGCCTGCTGATAGACTGCGAGCGTCTGGCCGAGCGCGGCAACTTCGACGCGATAGGCATGCTGCGAGCCGCGGAAGACGCGCGCGGCGACGACGCCTTCGAAGCGGATGTCGTCGGGCTGCGGCTCGCCCAGACGCAGCTTCTCGGGGCGCACGGCGAGCGAGCCCTCCGCGCCCATGGACGGCGCGTGACGCAACGCATGCGCGACGCGGCAGCGCGCCGGCGTGCCCGTACCTGTTTTGCCGATCGCCACTTCGAGCCAGTTGGCCTCGCCGTGCAGCACGGAAAACGGCAGGATGTTCGCCGCGCCCAGAAACTCGGCGACGAAGCGGGTGCGAGGGCGGTTGTAGACCTCGTTCGGAGTGCCGGCCTGCAGAATGCGTCCGTGATTCATCACGACGACGCGATCGCTCATCGTGAGCGCCTCTTCCTGATCGTGCGTCACCATGACACTCGTGATGCCGAGTCTGGTTTGCAGCGACTTGAGCTCGAACTGCATGTTCTCGCGCAGGTTCTTGTCGAGTGCGCCGAGCGGTTCGTCGAGCAGCAGCACGGAAGGATTCGTAACCAGCGCGCGGGCGAGCGCGACGCGCTGCTGCTGCCCGCCGGACATCTGCGCGATGCGGCGGTCGGCGAAGGCGGGCAGACGGATCGTGTCGAGCATGTGCGCCACGCGCTCGCCGCGCTGGCGCTTCGGCACACCCGTCATGCGCAGTCCGAACGCGATGTTTTCGGCCACCGTCAGATGCGGGAACAGGCTGTAGTTCTGGAACACCATGCCCAGGCCGCGCTTGTTCGGCGGCAGGGCGGTGACATCGCGCCCGGCGATGCGGATCGCGCCGGTGTCCGGAAACTCGAAGCCTGCGATGAGCCTGAGCGTCGTGGTCTTGCCGCAGCCAGACGGCCCGAGCAGGGCGACCAGTTCGCCCGCGCGGACTTCGAGCGAGAGCTGCTCCAGCGCGGTGAAGGCGCCGAAGCGTTTGCTGATACCGTCGAGCGAGAGAGGCTGCGCGTGCGACGGCGCAGCGCTCGCTTCGGTGTTGATCGTCGCGCCGGAAAGCGGATTGGCGGATTGCAGCATCGCTTCACCTTTGGATTACGGGTTTGACCAGATGCCGTACGCGCGCGCCGCCTGCCGGATGACGGGGACCGGCAGGCAGGCGCGGCATCGGCGACGGGTGTCAGGCCGCGCGCTGCGCCTCGATCAGTTGCGGATACTTCGCCGCGACCTCGCCGAAGATCTCGCGGACCGCCTGGCCGCCCGGCTTCAGGCGGCCGTCGGCTTCCCATGCATCGAAGGTGTCGAAGATCTTGTGCTTGAGGAAGTGACGCCACACGACCGGCGCCGCCGCCAGGATCTCAGTCAGCACCGCGTAACGCTCGCGGGTCCAGCGCGCCTCGTAGCTGCTGCGCGCTGCGCCATAGTCGAAGTGCTCGACCGGACCGGCAGGCATTTCGGCGGCGAGCGCCGCGCGTTTCGCCTCGGTTGCGGCCGCATCCACTTCGCCGGCGTTCAGCACCACGCCGTACAGCGCGAGGGCATCGGCTTCGCTGAGATAGCCGCGCAGGACATCGGTGGCGACCATCTGCGGATCGCGCTCGTACGGATTGCCGTAACCGCCGCCGCCGCAGCCTTCGAGGCGGATCACGTCGCCGGGACCGCAGACGACCAGGTCGGTGACGCCGAGGTTTTCCTCGTGCTCCGTGCCCGGATTACGCGTGAAGCGCGAATTCGATCCCGCCTTGCCGCCCAGCACGCCCCACGACGCGAAGCGCGACCGGTCTCGGTTGCGCGCCGTTACCAGCGTGCCCGGCGAGAACACGCGGAATTCCATGACAGTGCCGAGGCCGCCGCGATAGCGGCCCGCGCCCGCGCTGCCCGACACCATGCCGTACTTGAGAATGCGGATCGGCACTTCGGCTTCGTTAATCTCGACCGGCGTGTTGCGCAGGAACGCTACGTTCGCGCCCGACGCGTCCGAGCCGTCCGCGCTGGTCATACCGCCCGCGCCGCCGCCCACCGGCCCGATTGCCGCGATCACGGTGCGGCCGTCGCTGTCGACGGTGCGCACGTTGAGAATCGACATGCCGCCGGCGGGGCACGCGGGCAGCCGTTCGGGGCAGACCATCGAGAACGCGCCGAAAGTGACGTTCTGTGCGACCTTGCAGGTCAGACTGCGCATGCCGACCGCGGCGGGCGGCACGCAGTTCATGATGGTGCCTTCCGGCAGCACGCAGCGCGCGACCTTCAGCATGCCCGCATTGAGCAGCAAATCGGGATGCAGCGAATAGAGCACGTAGTTCAGCCCGACCAGCGCGAGCACGTGCCGCTCCTTGCCGCCGGTGGGCATGTTCAGCGATGAATTGAGCTGCGGATCGCTACCGGTGAAGTCGAGCACCAGCGATTCGCCTTCCACCTTCAGATTGAGCGCGACGCGCAGCGGCTTGCCGTTGACCGAATCCTCGTCGGCGTATTCGGCGAAGAAGTACTCGCCGTCGGGCATCGCAGCGACGATCGCGCGCGCCTGTTCCTCGGAGTAGTCGATCATCGCATACATGCCAGCCTTGAAATCCTCGACGCCGAAGCGCTCAATGATCTCCAGCACGCGCCGCTCGCCGGTCATCAGCATGGCGATCTGCGCCTTCAGGTCGCCGCGGTTCTGATCGGCGGCGCGCACGTTGATCGCCATGTGATCGAGCAGGGTTTCGTCGAGCACGCCCGCGCGCATGATCCTGGTCGGCGCCCAGCGAATGCCTTCCTGATAGATCTCGGTGAGAGTGCGTGACAGCGAGGCCGGCACCGCACCGCCCATGTCAGTGTTGTGGATGTGACCGCCCACGTAGCAGACGATCTCGCCGTTGTAGAACACCGGCTTCCACATCATGACGTCGGGCGTGTGCGTGGCTACGTAGCCGCTGTAGGCGTCGTTGGTCATGCCGATGTCGCCGGGTTCGTAGTGATCGATGGCTTCGATCACCGAGCCGAAGTCGAGGCCAGGATACCACGTCGCGCCGAGCGTTTTCGGCGACGCGAAAGTGAGGCCTTCCGGGGTCATGATGGTGCAGGAGAAATCCTCGGTTTCCTTCACGAAGGCCGAATGGGCGGTGCGCATCAGCGTGTGCGCCATGCTCTCGGCGGCCGCCACGCAATAGTTGGCGAAAATCTGCAGAACGGATCGGTTGAATGTCATGGTCTGAGTCCTTCGAAAGTCAGCGCGTGGTTACTGCACCGACAGCAGCAGGTTGCCGTATTCGTCGACCACGGCTTCGCAGCCGGGCAGCACGCACGTGGTGGTGTCGTCCTGCGCGATGATCGCGGGGCCGTCGAAACGATGACCGGCCAGCAGCACCGAACGGTGATAAAGCGGCACGGTGCGCCAGGCGCCGTCCAGATACACGTCGATCATGGCCTCGACCGGCGGCGCGCCTTCGCCCACGGCGATCTTCGGCATGTCGGGCTTCGGCGTCGGCAGACTGATCACCAGCCGCAGCGCCACGACCTGCACCGGCGACGTCACGTCGCTGTGGCCATAGAGGCGGTGATGTTCGCGATGAAACGCGTCGGCGATGGTCGCCATGTCGCCGTTGCGGATCGATTGCGGATCGAGCGGTGTGTCGACTTCGAACGACTGGCCGCGATAGCGCATGTCCGCAGAGACCCACATCTCTGCGCCTTCGTCTGCCCCGGTTTCCTTGATGATCCACTCGCGCGCCTGCGCCTCCAGCGCGGCAAGGTCGCCAGTCAGCTTGGTGAGCGAGGCGGCGTCCAGCGGGTAATAGGTGGTGCGCACGAAGTCGTTCTTGGTGTCGGCGATCAGGCCGCCCAGCGCGCTCAGCACGCCCGGCGTGGTCGGCACGACGAGATGCTTCATGTTCAGTGCGCGGGCGAGGAAACCGCCGAGCATCGGACCCGCGCCGCCGAACGGCATCAGCGAGAAGGTGCGCGGATCAATGCCGAAGCGCGACACGATGCGACTGACGCCGCCGTACATGCCGGACACGGCGACGTCGATGATCGCGGCTGCAGTCTGATGCACGTCCAGATCGAGACGTTGTGCGAGCGGTTCGATCGCGCGGCGGCTGGCGTCGACATCGACCTTCACCGCGTTATAGCCAAGCGACGCACGGCCGAGCACGCCGATCACCGCGAACGCGTCGGTGATGGTGGGGCGCGTGCCGCCGCGGCCGTAGCACACCGGACCCGGATTCGAGCCGGCGCTTTCCGGACCGACCTTCAACACGCCGAAGTCGTCGACCCAGGCGATGGAGCCGCCGCCGTCGCCGATCGACGACACCGATACCGACGGGATATGAATCTGGAAGTCGCCGATGTATTCGCCGGTCGCGTATTGCGGCTTGCCGTCGACGATCAGCGCGACGTCCGCAGTGGTGCCGCCGATGTCGAGGCTCATGCAGTCCTTGATCTTGCACATGCCGGCGAGATACGACGCGCCGATCACGCCCGCCGCCGTGCCCGACAGGATCATCTGCACGCAGTTGCTTTTGCCATTCTCAGCGCTCATCACGCCGCCGTTGGACTTGGTCACCTTGAGGTCCGCGCCGACGCCGCTCTGCGCGAGGGCGTCCTGCAGGCGCGACAGGTATTGCGACACGCGCGGCTGCACATAGCCACCGATGGTCGCGGTCACGGTGCGCTCGTATTCGCGGATGATCGGCCACACTTCATGCGAGCACGACACGAAGAAGCCGGGCGCGGCCTTCTCGATGATCGCCTTGACCTGTTGCTCGTGTGCGGGGTTGCGATAGGAGTGCAGCAACGAGATCACCACGCCCTCGCACTGAGCCGCCTGCAGCGCGGCGAGCGCGGCGCGCACGCTGGCCTCGTCGATGGGCGCTTCCTCGGTGCCGTCCGCACGCATGCGGCCGTCCACGCCGAACACGCGGTCGCGCGTGACGAGCGGCTCCGGGCGGCGCGACATCAGGTGGTACATGTCGGGAATCTTGAGGCGAGCGATATCGAGCACATCTTCGAAATTGCGCGTCGTGATGAGCGCGAGGCGCAGGCCCTTGCGCATCACCACCGCATTCACGCCCACCGTGGTGCCGTGCGTGAAGTACGTGACATCGCGCGGGTCGATGCCGAAACGTTCGCGCAGGCCCGTCATGCCGTCGATCACTTCGCTGCCCGGCGAGTCCGGCCGCGAAAATACTTTCAGCGTGCGCGTGGTGCGCGTCTCGTCGTCCAGCACGGCAAAGTCCGTGAACGATCCGCCGATGTCTACTCCGATTCTCAAGCCCATTGCCTTCCTCTGCCTTTCTCCAGATAAGCCATGCGGCGCTTGCGCGTCCGCGTCGTTTGCAGCCCGTATCTGACCGGCGTCCCGCCTTCAGCGACCGATCTGCTTGTTCCAGCTTTCGATCCATTGCGGTACGTACTTGCCGATGTCATCGAAATTCACCCAGATCGACTTGTCGACCGTGGCGATGCGCGGTTTGACCACCGCGTCGTACGAGACCTTGGTGTTCGAAGCGGTGTATTGCATCGCGTTGGCAAAGCACGATTGACCTTGCGCGGACGCGAGTTCGTTGAGGAACTGCGTGCCGAGTGGCGAGCCGTTCTTGACCTTCACGGCCATGTTCGGGAACGCGACCGAGCCCGGCGCCGGATTGATCCACGCGATGTCCGGGTTGCTGGTGTCGTGCTCGCTCCACGCGCGACCGTCGTAGTACATCGCGATGTCGATGTCGCCGTTGCGGATCGCGTTGAGCGGCGCATTCGGTTCGTTGAAGAACGTCACGTTCTTGCTGTCGCGCATGCGCTTGATCTGATCGAGCGCCGGCTGGATGTTGGTGGGCGAGCCGCCGTAGAGCTGGTTGAATAGCGTGATGAGGCCGGCCGGGGTCGCCACGTAGTTGATGTCCGGAATGCCCGCCTGGTACTTCCCTGCGACCACGCCTTCGACGAATTCCTTCCACGACTTCGGTGGGTTCTTGACGCGCCTGGTGCTGTACATCAGGCCGAAATCGCCGAATGTGATGGGGAAGCCATAACCATGGCCGTACTGCACGAGGCGCGGATCGAGGTCCGCGAGATTGGGCACGTCCTTCGTCGTGATCGGATCCAGCAGCTTGCGTTCAACCGCGATATGCGTCGCCTCGGGTGTGCTCACCATCACGTCGATTGGCGGCTTGGCCGGGTTCGCCGCGACCTGGTTGACCCATTGCAGCGGATTGCCGAGCGTCACGTCCACGCTCTTGCCGGTCTTCTTCTCGAACGGCTCGACGAAACACTCGCGATAGGCCTTCTCCCACGTGCCGCCGAACGCGGTCACGGTGAGGTCGGCGCTGAACGCCGTGACCGACGGCGCCAGGCACACCAGCACGGCAACGCCGCGACGAAGCCGGAGTGCGGCCGATGGCCGGCGGATTTTCGAGGCGATGAACTCCATGTTTCTCCCGACGGGGTGAGGGATCTCGACACAGGGCAGCTTGCACTTGCTCACTTTGTGTGCCACAATACGGCACGGTGTATTCCAATACGGTACAAGTTAGCATGTGGGCCTTTCGATCGCAAGGGATCAAAAATGAACAGCCTCCTGAAAAGCATCGAGATCATCGAAACCGTCTCGCAGCATCAGCCCATTGGCGTCAGCGAGCTCTCGAAGCTGCTGGAAATGCCGAAGTCGAGCGTGCAGCGGGTGTTGATGACGTTCCAGGAAGCGGGCTGGCTGCGTCAGGCCGGCAGCGAAGTGACGCGCTGGGAGATCGGCGCGCGGGTGGTGGGCGTGAGGCCCATCGCGCTGAAGGGCGGGGCGTTGCAGAAGGCGGCGCGCCAGCCTATGCAGGACCTCTGCGACCTCGTCAACGAAACCGTTCATCTGTCCATTCCGGACGGCACGACGGCGATGGTTCTGATTGAGGAGACCGAGTGCAAACAGTTCGTGCGCACGGCGTACTCCATCGGCAACGTGTCGCCGTTCCATGCCACGGCCAATGGCCTCGCGCTGCTCGCGCACATGAACGAGAGCCAGATCGACACCATCCTCGGGCGCGAGCTGGCGAAGTACGGCGAAAACACCATCATCGATCCGGAGCGGATCCGCGAAGAGCTTGAGCGCATTCGCGCGCGGGGCTATTCCATCAATCTCGGGCAGTACCGTCATCAGGTCTACGCCATCGGTGCGCCCGTGTTCGACGGTAACGGCATCGCCGTGGCGAGCGTGTGTTTCTCCATGCCGGGCTCGCGCTTCGAAGCGGACCGGATCGAAGAATGGGGGCGCGCGGTCAGGAATGCCGCCCGCGAGATCAGCGGCGCGAGCGTCTGCTGAACGCGCGCGGCACGCTCAGGCGAGCGCGAACAGCGCTTGCGTCAGATCGCGCGCCGGGTGTGCCTCCATCGCGAGAATCGTTGCCAGCGCGCGTTGCGTCGGAGCCACGCCGATCACCGGCGTAAGCGCATCGATGAATTTGTTGCAGATGGCTTCCGGCAACATCGGCTCGCGCAGGTGCGAGCCGAGCGGCTCCGAAAGCAGCGTCACGTGCCGCGAGCCGTCGGTCATTCGCAGTACGACGCGCGTCGGAATCGACATGTCGGCGCGGTGCTGAACGTCGAACGCGGGGTCCCGATGCACGCTGATCTTCGCGCACAGTTCGCGTATTGCCGGCGAAGCGAAATCCGGTTCGCGCAGCGCGTCGTTGAGATCGTCGGCGAGCAAGGCCGAAGCGATCAGAAAGCGCGCATTGAACTGCGCGTCGACCAGATTGGATGGGAAGGGCGAATCCAGCGTGTCGACGAATTCCTTGAACGAATATACGTCGATCGCCTCGATCTGCCCGATGTCGATGCGCGGCTTCATCTGCAGCACGCCTTCGAGCGCAGGATGCGCCCAGCGGCAACAGGCCCACGGCTTGAATTCGACGCGGTGGATCAGCCAGTCGTCGCCGGGCAACGTGTCGAGCGCTTCGGGACGGATCCGGTCGGAACCATAGGTTTTCCAGAAGCCGAATTCGTCGGAAAAGAAGTGCTGGTCGCCGGCATAGCCTTCCTTTGCCAGACACGCCGACAGCACGCCCGCCGCGGCCGCATTGCCATAGCCGTTTTTCAGCCAGGTGTAACCGCCTTGCGGATTGGCGCGCACGATCATCGGCATCGGCGCCTGCTGGGCCGTCAGCCCGAAGCCGTGCAGCCACTGCGCTTCATTGAGCCTTAGCAGCATGCCGGCGGCGACGAACGCGCCGAAGGTCTGCCACGTGGCATAGCCGATGTCCTTCGAGGGCGCGGTCGCGCTCGGGCACAGCATCGTGCCGATCCGCAACGACGCCTCGTAGGCCACGATGATCGCGTGCAGCAGTTCGCGGCCGCTCGCCGACACCTGGTGCGCACAGGCCAGCGCTGGACCGATGATCGTCGCGCCCGGATGGGAGGGGGCTTCCTCGCGGTAGCAGTCGTCGAAATCAAGCACGTTCGCGGCTTGCGCATACGCGTGCGTGGCATCGAGCAGGCCGCCATGCAGAGCACCGCCGAGCGGAATCGTGCCGTGGGCCGCCACCGAATTCAGCGACAGCGCGCGCAGCATGGCGCGCATCTGAACCGTGTCCAGACCGGTGCGCAGGCACGCGATGCCATCGAGCAGGCACTGCTTGCCCGCCGCCCGTGCGTCGTCGGGAATGGATTCGAAGCGATGCGCGAGCAGCCATCGTGCGAGACCGGCAAAGCCATATTGATCGGACATGATTGCCTTTTCACCTGTGTCCCGGCGCGGCGGCGCACAACGCGTCGCCGAACCTGCCGGGATAGAGAGGAGACGAGGCTACGAAGGACGAAATCGCGCGTCAAATACGAATTCGAGATACGGCGATCTTCCTCTGATATGGGACGGCCCACAGACGGGCGCGAGTGCGGCTTTAGCCGTCAGGCGCTGCTCTCGCGGAACGCGTCGGCGAAGGACTTCGCCAGCATGTTCATCGGAATGTTGAGGGGATAGACCACGTAGGTGACGAACTCGATGCGCTTCGAAAACGGCAGGATGGCGAGCTGGTCCGCGTACTCGCGCACGACCAGCTGGTTCATCACGCTCACGCCCATGCCGCGCACGACCATCCGGCAGATGGCCGCGGCGAAGTGCGATTCGTAGGCCAGGATGCGCTTGTCCTCGCCGTCGATCCGGCAGGCGTCGTCAATCCGCTTGCGCATCACATCGCTCGACTTGAGCGACAGGAAGCGTTCGCCGACGAGATCCGCCGGCGTGAGCGCATCATTGCGCTGAGCAAGCCGGTGATCGCGCGGCACGATGCACACGCCCTCGCTCTTGCGCACCACTTCGGATGCGACGCTGGTGCCGTTGAAGATCTCAGAGGCAATGCCGACGTCCGCATAACCGGTGGCGAGCCACTGGCATACGGTCAGCGAATCGGCAACCTGCAGCGTGATGTCGACATCCGGATAACGCTGCGCAAACAGATGGATGGCGTCCGGCACCGCGACGATCGCCATGGACGGCACGGCGGCAACGCGCAGACGGCCGCTGCCGCGCTTGCGGATGGACTCGGCCTTCTCTTCGAGCCCACGCAGGCTGGTAAAGGTATGTTCGACGTCGCGAAAGAACACCTGACCTTCGAGCGTCGGCATCAGCTTGCCGATTTGCCGTTCGAACAGCTTGATGCCGAGCCGCCGCTCGAGCTGGCCGATGACGCGGCTGATGTTCGATTGCGACGTGTGCAAGTCCTTGGCGGCCTGCGTCATCGAACCCGACAACATCACCGCGCGGAAGGCTTGAACTTCGCGAAAATTCAGCATCGGGCGGGGCATATCAAAATGGTATGGCCCACGATTATATGCGCATTTGTCAAAAAAAATTCTCGTTCTTACACTCGCTTCAACATGATGAAACGCCGCCCTGTGACACACTTCGCGACGTTTATCCCATGCACATGACCGGGCCATATCAAGAATCATGAAGGACGACACTTTCCACATCATCCCGGTTCCGGGCGGACATTTCATTGGCGGCAAGCGGGTCGACGACCGTGCCGAACGCGATGTGCTGCGGCCTTCCGACGGCGGAGTGATGGGTACCTTGCCCGACGCATCCGACGATCTCGTCGATCAGGCCGTGTCCGATGCGCATCGCAGTTGGCTCGCGAGCGGCTGGGGCACACGTGCGCCGCGTGAACGTGCTCGCGTGCTGTTGCGCTGGGCCGATCTGATCGACGCGAACGCGGACGGACTCGGACGCCTCGAAGCCATCGGATCGACGCGTCCCATCGCCGAAGCGCGCGCGTTCGACGTGCCGTTTACCGCGGAGTGCATCCGTTTCTTCGCCGAGTGCGCCGACAAGTTCGGCGGAGATGCGGTGCCGACGAAACACGACAGCCTGGGCCTCGTGCTGCCGGAACCGTATGGCGTCGTGGGCGCGATCGCGCCGTGGAACTTTCCGCTGTCGATGGCATCGTGGAAATGCGCGCCCGCGCTCGCGGCCGGCAACGCGATGGTGCTCAAGCCGTCCGAGCTGACGCCTTACTCGGTGATGCGTCTCGCGGAACTTGCGGTCGATGCGGGCGTGCCTGCCGGTGTGTTCAACATCGTGCAGGGGCGGGGCGCGAGCGCGGGCGCGGCGCTGGTGAGGCATCCGTTGATCGGCAAGATTTCGTTCACTGGCTCCACGCGCACCGGCGCCGCGATCATGAGCGTCGCCGCGCAGCACGGCACGAAGCCGGTCACGCTCGAACTCGGCGGCAAGAGCCCGCAAGTGGTATTCGATGACGCGGGCGATATCGATGCAGTCGCGGGACGCATCGTGCGCGGGTTCACATCGAACGCGGGCCAGGCCTGCGTGTCCGGCACGCGGCTGATTGTGCAGCGCGGCATCGCCGATCGGTTGATCGAAGCGGTCATCGCGAAAGTCGGCGCGCTGCGGCCGGGTCCGACCTGGTGCGAGCCCACAAGCTTCCCGCCGATCATCAGCGAACAGCAGGCGCGCAACATTCATGCGGCAGTCCGGCAGACCATCGACGAAGGCGCGAGCGCGCTGTGCGGCGCGGACTTCTTCGAGCAGGACAGCAAGGGTTTCTACTACCGTCCGACTTTGCTTACGGGCGTGACGAGCCGGTCGCTCGCCGTGCGCGAAGAGATCTTCGGTCCGGTGCTGACCGTGCAGACCTTCGACGACGAAGAGGAAGCCCTCACGCTCGCCGATCACGCCAGCTATGGCCTCGCGGCGGGCGTCCACACGCTCGACCTCGGCCGGGCGCTGCGCGCGACGCGCCGCATTCAGGCGGGCACCGTGTGGATCAACCGTTTCGGGCGCACCTGGGACTTCATCATTCCGACCGGCGGCTTCAAGGGCTCGGGCATGGGCAAGGATCTGGGGCGTCAGGCGTTCGAGGCGAATCTTCGCTACAAGTCGGTACTGATCGATTTCTAATTCCGGGCGACGCGCCCAATCACCCAAGGACACAACATGTCGTTGTTCAAGCCCAGGTACATTACCTTCGACTGCTACGGTACGCTGATCTACTTCGAGATGGCGCCGGCCGCGAGCGCGCTCTATCAGGACCGCGTGCCCGCCGGGCAGATGCGCGCGTTCACGGACGCATTCGCCGCTTACCGTCTGGACGAAGTGCTGGGTGCATGGAAGCCTTATGAACAGGTGGTCGACAACGCGATCCGCCGCACCTGCAAGCGCTTGGGCGTCGAGTATCGCGAAGGCGACGGCAAAGCCATCTACGATCAGGTGCCCACCTGGGGTCCGCATCCGGACACCCGCGCCGCCCTCGCGAAAGTCGCGAAGGAATTTCCGCTGGTCGGCCTGACGAACGCGGCGAACGTGCAGATTCCCCACAACATCGAGCGCATCGGCGTGCCGTTCCATGCGGTCTACACTGCCGAGCAGGCGCAGGCGTACAAACCGCAGATGAAGGCGTTCGAATATCTGCTCGATCAGCTGAACTGCAATCCGGAAGACATCCTGCACGTATCCTCGAGTTTCCGTTACGACCTGATGACCGCGCACGACATGGGCATCAAGAACAAGGTGTGGGTCAATCGCGGCCACGAGCCGGCCAATCCGTACTACGGCTACACGGAAATCGAGGATATCGGTGGCCTCGCAGCGGTCGTGGGCCTATGAAACTCGAATCATTCTGGCTGGCGACCGCGCCGCGCTTTGACGCCGCCGCAACCGGCGACCTGCCGGCGCGCGCGGACGTGGTGGTGATCGGCGGCGGCTTCACGGGGCTGTCAGCGGCGCTGTCGCTCGCACGCAAGGGCGTCGACGTGGTGTTGCTTGAAGCATCGCGGATTCACGGCGAAGCGTCGGGGCGCAACGGCGGGCATTGCAGTCCAGGCACCGCGCAAAGCCTGCCGGATCTGATCGATCGCTACGGCGAGCAGGTCGCCAAACGGCACTATCAGGTCTATACCGATGCGGTCGATTACGTCGAGCAGGTGATCGCGCGCGAGCAGATCGATTGCGGTTTCGTCCGGCACGGCAAGCTCAAGCTCGCCAGCAAGGCGAGCCACGTGGCGGGCATCGAGCGCAACTACGAAGCGTTGCGCAAGCATCTGCGCCCGGACGTCGAACTGCTGTCGGCGAGCGACGTGCGCCGCGAGATCGCGTCGGAGGCGTTTCATGGCGGCATGCTCGACCGGCGCGGCGCCCAGATGCATATGGGCCGCTTCGGCACGGGTCTCGCGACGGCGGCGGTGCGTCACGGCGCGCGCATCTTCGAAAACGCGGCGGTCACGAAGTTGACGAATCTCGGCGGCGACCGGCATCGCGTCGTGACGGCGAAAGGCGTGATCGAAGCCGGGCGCGTTCTGCTTGCCACCGGCTGCTCGAATCATGGGCCGTTCGGCTGGTGGCAGCGCCGCATCGTGCCGGTCGGCAGTTTCGTGATCGTCACGGAACGGATTCCCCACCTGCTCGACCGCGCGTTGCCGAATCGCCGCAACTACGTGACAAGCCTGAACTTCGGCAACTACTTCCGTACGACGGACGATGACCGGCTGGTGTGGGGCGGCCGTGCGCAATTCGCGCGCAGCAATCCCGCTTCGGACCGCAAGAGTGGACGCATCTTGAGGGCGTCGCTCGACAAGCTGCTGCCGGACTTGCGCGACGTGCGCATCGAGTATTGCTGGGGCGGTCTGGTCGAGGCGACCGCCGACCGGCTGCCGTCGGCGGGCAAGCACGATGGGCTTTACTATTCGGTGGCCTACAGTGGGCACGGCACGCAGATGTCGACCTATATGGGCGACGTGATGGCCGATATCGTGACGGGCGCCGCGCGCGTCAATCCGTGGGCGCGCCAGGAGTGGAAGGCCTTGCCGGGCTACGCCGGGCGCGAATGGTTCCTGCCGCTGGTTGGCGCGTATTTCCGCTTCAAGGACGCGGTATCCTGATGTTCTGGCTGCGCTTTCCGGCAGCGTTGCTTGAACGCGATCCGGCCCGGCATGGCGCGAGCCGGATCGACGTATTTGAATACCGAGGTGGATGATGAATGGCGTCGTGTTGCGTATGGTGAGCCGCCGCATCGCAATTGGTGCGCTCACGCTGTTTCTGGTTTCCGGGCTCGTCTTTTTCATGGCCAGCCTGCTGCCCGGCGACGCCGCCCAGATGGCGTTGGGCCAGTACGCCACGCCGGAAACGGTGGCGATGCTGCGCAAGCAGCTCGGTCTCGACGAGCCGCTCGTCCTGCGCTATTTCACGTGGCTCGGCGCGCTGCTGAGCGGCAATTTCGGCACTTCGTACGCAGCGCAGGTGCCGGTCAGGACGATCGTTCTCGCGCGCATTCCGAACACGCTGATGCTGGCCGGCGCGGCGACCGCCGCCTCGGTGCCGATCGCGCTGGTGCTCGGCATCGTCGCGGCGATGGTGCGCGGCACGCTGCTCGATCGCGTGATCGGCGTATTGACGATGTCGGTGGTCGCGGTGCCCGAGTTCCTGCTCGCGACGCTCGCGGTGCTGCTGTTCGCGGTCAAGCTGCACTGGGTGTCGGCGGTGTCGATGAATCCGGATGTGTCGAGCGTCGGCGAGTTCCTCAGGTCGTACAGCCTGCCGGTGCTGGTGCTGTGCTGCGTGGTGGTCGCGCAGATGGCGCGCATGACGCGCGCCGCGCTGATCAGCCAGCTCGACGCGCCGTACGCGGAGATGGCGGTGCTCAAGGGATTGCGTCCGTCGCGCACGGTGCTGCGGCATGCGCTGCCCAATGCCATCGGGCCGATCGTCAACGCGATGGCGCTGAGCCTGTCGTATCTGCTCGGCGGCGTGATCATCGTCGAGGCGATCTTCGCGTATCCGGGTCTCGCGAGCACGCTGGTCGATGCGGTCAGCAACCGCGATCTGCCGGTCGTGCAGTTCTGCGTGCTGTTCTTCAGCACGTGTTATCTGTTTCTGCTACTGCTTGCGGACATCGTGACGATTGTCTGCAATCCGAAACTGCGGTGACGCCATGACACTTCTGCTTTCTTCACCGCGCCGTCTCGGCCGCTTTTTCCTGTCGCTGAGCGGACTGGGGCGCATCGGCCTCGTCATTTCGATCGCGTGGATCTTCATCGCGATCTTCGGTTCGTCCATCGCGCCCTACAGCATGATGGACATGAGCGGCGGCAAGGTGTTCGCGTCGAGCAGCCTGGCGTATCCGCTCGGCACGGACTTCCTTGGCCGCGACCTGCTGAGCCGCATCCTCTACGGCGCCCGCTATTCGATTGGACTGGCGCTCGCCGCGACCCTCATCGCGAGCGTGAGCGGCACGCTGCTGGCGCTGGTGTCGACCGTCATCGGCAGCTGGTTCGACGAGATCGTCTGCCGCATCGTCGATGCGTTGCTGGTCACGCCGAGCAAGATCCTCGCATTGCTGGTGATTGCGATCTACGGCTCCGATCTGCGTGTGCTGGTGTTGACCGCGGGCGTGATCTACATGCCGGGCGCGTTCCGCATCGCGCATTCTCAGGCGGTCGGCATCAACGCGATGGAGTACGTGACGGTTGCGCGGTTGAACGGCGAAAGCACGTTTCACATCGCCTGCCGCGAAATCCTGCCGAACATGATCCATCCGATGTTTGCCGATTTCGGCCTGCGCTTCGTCTACAACGTGCTGATGCTGAGCGCCCTGAGCTTTCTCGGCCTTGGCGTGCAGCCGCCGTATGCCGACTGGGGCTCGCTCGTGCGCGAGAACCTGTCGGGTCTGTCTTCCGGTGCGTCGGCGGTGATCATGCCGGCGCTCGCGATCGCCACGTTGACGATCGGCGTGAACCTTCTGATCGACAGTCTGGCCGCGCGCAAGCGCGGCGGCGCAAGAGGATAAGCCATGTCGGCGGAACGTCTGGTGGAAGTATCGAATCTGCAGGTCGTCGCACGCGGCGACGACGGCAACGACATGCCGATCGTGAAGAACGTCAGCTTCTCGATCCGGCGCGGCGAGGTGCTGGCGCTGATCGGCGAATCCGGCTCGGGCAAGACGACCATCGCGTTGACGTTGCTCGGCTATGCGCGGCGCGGCTGCCGGATTTCGGGCGGTCGCGTGGGCGTGGGCAGCACGGACGTGCTGGCGGCGGCGCCCGCGGCCTTGCGTGACTTGCGCGGCCGGCGCGTGGCGTACGTCGCGCAGAGCGCGTCGGCGTCGTTCAATCCCGCGCTGCGCATCATCGACCAGGTCATCGAAGGCGTGTGCGTGCGCAGCTTGATGAGCCGCAAGGCTGCGCGCGAGAAGGCCGTCGGGTTGTTCCGCGCGCTCGCGCTGCCCGCGCCGGAGAATATCGGCGAGCGCTATCCGCACCAGGTGTCGGGTGGTCAGCTGCAGCGGCTGATGGCGGCGATGGCGCTGATGTCGGACCCCGAAGTCGTGGTGTTCGACGAACCGACCACCGCGCTCGACGTGACCACGCAGATCGAAGTGCTGCGCGCCTTCAAGCGCGCGATCAAGCAGTTCAACATCAGCGCGGTGTATGTGTCCCACGACCTTGCGGTGGTCGCGCAGATTGCCGATCGCGTGCTGGTGCTGCGCAATGGCGAGATTCAGGAAGAGGGCGCGCTCGAACAGATCATCGAGGCGCCCGCGCATCCGTACACGCGCAGTCTGATGGCGGCTGCCGAGCCGTCCTGCCGTCTGACCGAGGAAGACGCCGATCAGGCCGGCAAGCAGCCGGCGCTGCTGGAGATCAGCAATCTGATCGCCGGTTATGGCGAGCGCGACCGCTCGGGCATGCCGTCCGTGCGCGTGCTCGACGACATCAACCTGACGCTGCGGCGCGGCACGACGCTGGGCGTGATCGGCGAATCCGGCTCGGGCAAATCGACGCTCGCCTATGTGATCGCCGGGCTGCTCGCGCCAGTGCAGGGCGACGTTCGTTTTGCCGGCAAGCCGTTGCCCGGCAAGCACGCCAAGCGCGACCGGGAGCTGTACCGGCGCATTCAGCTGGTGTTCCAGAGCGCCGACAAGGTGCTCAATCCGGCGCAGGATATCCAGACCATTCTGTCACGGCCGCTGCGGCTGTTCGACCGCTGCGCGCCGAAGGACGTGCCGGCGCGCGTGGCGCGTCTGCTCGATCTCGTGAAGCTGCCGTCGTCGATCGCGCATCGCCGCCCCGCCGAGCTGTCGGGCGGGCAGAAGCAGCGCGTCAACCTCGCGCGCGCGCTCGCCGCCGATCCCGAGCTGATCATCTGCGACGAGGTGACGTCGGCGCTGGATACCGTCGTGGGCGCGGCGATTCTCGATCTGCTGGTCGAGCTGCGGCACGAGCTGAACATGTCGTATCTGTTCATCAGCCACGATCTCTCGACCGTGCGCTCGATCTGCGACGACATCGTGGTGCTGTTCAAAGGCCAGAAGGTCGATGCCTGCGACCGCAGCGCGCTGCTCAGCCAGCCACGTCATCCGTACACGTCGCTGCTGATCGATTCGGTGCCGGAAATGCGCGCGAACTGGCTGGAGGAAACGGCGCTGCGCGCGAAGGCTTGATGCTTCGCTGAAGACGCATGCTCGTTACGCGTCTTTCATCGATCGACGTAAAAAAAGCCGTTCAGTCTCGCGACTGAACGGCGTATGCGCCTGAAATTCGCCTGAAATGAAACTCAGGCGCGCCAGACCGATTCGGCGAACCGGTAGCCCATGTTCATGCCCGACGGGTTCGAATTGTAGCCGCGCACTTTCTTCGACACGCCGTCGAGAATCACGTCGAACACCGGCACGACCGTGCCCGAGCTGTCGTGAACCAGCGTCTGCATGTCGCCGTAAATCGCCTTGCGTTTCTTGAAGTCGCTTTCGGCGCGCGCGGATTCGAGCAACTGATCGAGCTTCGGGCTCTGCCAGTGCGCTTCGTTGGTCGGCGATTTCGACGTATAGAAGAGCTCGAAGATCATGCCGACGTTCGGGCGGTTCGAGATCGAGCCGTACGTGATCGGACGCTTGGTCCAGTACGTCGACCAGTAGCCGTCGGTCGGCACCTGGCGCACCACGAAATTGAAACCCGCCTGTGCGCCGAAGCTTTGCAGGAACTGCGCGCCCTCGACCGACGACGCGATGCCCGGCTGGCAGAAAATCTCCATCGACTGCCCCGTCAGACCGCTCTTCTTGATGTGGAACTTCGCCTTGTCGAGATCGAACTGCCGTTGCGGCAAGCCTTCGAGGAAGTACGGATCCCACGGCGCGACCGGATGATCGTTGGCGATCACGCCGTACGTCTGCATCACGTCGTTCACCATCCGCTTGCGATCCTGCAGATAGCGCACCGCCGAGACGAAGTCGGCGTTGCCGGTGATCGGATGATCCTGACGCAGGATCAGGTCCGTGTAGATGGCGAGCTTGTTCGCCACCAGCTGCACGTTCGCATTGCCCTTCACCTGCGCGGCATAGCGGTGATCCACCAGCGAGCAGATGTCGATATCGCCCGCCAGCACCGCGTTGACGCGCGCGGCGTTGTCCGGCACGCCGATGATCTCGACTGTGTCGAGATACGGCAGGCCCGGTTTCCAGTAGTTCGGATTGCGCTTCACCGCGAATTTTCCGCCTGGCGTGAAGCTGTCGACGATGAACGGTCCCGTGCCGACCGGCTTCGCGAAATCCTTCGTGTTGTTCTTCACGATCAGGAAGTAGCTGCTGCCGAGCACCGACGGCAGATCGAAGTTCGGCCGCGCGAGCACCAGCGTCACGTCGTACTTGCCGCCTGCGTTGATCTCCTTGAACTCGCTCGCGATCGCGAATGCCTTCGACGCGTTGGCCGGATCCTTGTGACGCGCGAGCGAATAGACGACGTCCTCGCCGGTCAGCTCGGCGCCGTCGTGGAAATGCACGCCCTGCTTGAGCGCGATGTGCCAGTTGATGCCGTCGGTACTCTCCAGCTTGTCGGCGAGCGCGTTGCTGGCGGTGAGCGTGCCGTTGAACTCGGTCAGCGCGTTGAACACGCAGAACTGCTTGGTCCAGTCGCCCGAGTGCGCGCCCTTGGCCGGGTCGAGCGTGTCGGACACTGAGCCGTTCTGCACCGCCAGACGCACATTGCCGCCCTTGCGCGGCGCCTCGTCCGCCGCGGCGATGCCGGGCAGGGCGCTTGCCACGCCGGCTGCCGCACACATCGAGAGGAAGTCTCTTCTGCTGGTTTTCATCGTGTTGTCCTCTGGTCTCTGATGATCAGCGAGTTCGCAGTAGGGGTTGTCGTGCGTCGCACGATTCGCTGATCCGGCTACTCTCCGATCAATTTTATTGACGGAACGCTGCCAGACTCAAATGCGCCGTATTTGACCCCTCATCGCTTTTTGATATGCCCTCGTGTCTTTCTGCCTCGACATGCGGTCCCCGCGGCGCGTTCCGAAAGCGAAGTGCTCACCATATCAAAAAAGCATGTCCTCTAAATAATTGCGAATTTGTCACCGTGGATATTGCTTCTTACACTCCGACCTCACTTGTCCGCCGACGTGTACACCACGCATATCGAAAGTCGATGACGGCAAGGTTCTACTGCACGCATCTTTTTGAGGTCCGGCTCAACGTGAGACAACCGTTATTAACAATCGACACCGGCGCGACGCTGCCCACGCATGTCGACGTCGCGGTGATAGGCGGCGGCGCGGCGGGCGTGGCGACGGCGTACGAACTCAACCGGCTCGGCAAACGCGTGGCGTTGTTCGAGAAAGGCCGCGTCGCCGCCGAGCAGAGCAGCCGCAACTGGGGCTGGTGCCGCACGCTCGGTCGCGATCTGCGCGAACTGGGCATGGCGAAGCTGAGCGTGCAGCGCTGGACCGACCTGTCCGCGGAAATCGGCGCGGATGTCGGCTTCCGCAAGACCGGCATCACGTTCGTCACGCGCAGCGAGGAGGAACTCGCGGGCTGGCAGGAATGGTTCGACTTCGCGCGCCGCAGCGGCGTCGCCGCCGAGATGCTGACGCGCGAGCAGGCCAACCACATCTACGCGGACGGCGGCGCGCCGTGGATTGGCGGCGTGCGCACCTTCGACGACGGTTATGCCGACCCGTCCTGCGCGATTCCGCTGCTGGCGCAGCGCGCCGCCGCGCTGGGCGTATCGATCCTGCAGCATTGCGCGGTGAACGATCTGCTGACCGAGGGCGGCCGCATCACCGGCGTCGAAACCGAACTTGGCCGCGTGCGGGCCGACGCGATTGTGATCGCCGCCGGCGCGTGGTCGTCGCTGTTCTGCCTGAAGCAGAAGATCGTGCTGCCGACGCTCAACGTCTACTCGTCGGCCTCGAAGTCGGGCAGCGATATCCGGCTTGCCTTCGATGGTCCGCTGAAAACCCCGGAGTTCGCGTTGCGCGAACGCGCAGACGGCGGCTATACGCTCGCGAAGAGCGGCCGCGGCACGGTTCACGTCGTGCCCAACAGCCTGCGCTACGGCATGCGCTTCAAGGGGCTCTACGCGAGCCGCCGCAAGAGCATCAAGGTGCAGTTCGGCGGCGAGTTCTTCCGGCAGCTCTGGAACGAATTCAGCTATCTGCATCTCGGCCGCTCGCCGTTCGTACACAACCGCGTGCTGGATCCCGCTCCCGATCTCTCGCTGGTGCGATCGGCGTATGAGGCGGCCCAGAAGGTGTTTCCGCAATTCGACCCGTCGAAGGTGGACATTGCGTGGGGCGGCGCGATCGACAACACGCCCGACGGCATTCCAGTGGTCTCCGAGTGCAGCGAGCATCCGGGTGTGTATCTTTGCACGGGGTTCAGCGGACACGGCTTCAGCAGCTCGCTCGGCGCGGGCCGCATGCTGGCCGAGGCCATCGTGACAGGCACGATGGCCAGCGATCTGCACCACTTGTCGCACCGGCGCTTCATGACGGGCGAAGCGCTCGCGCCGAACATCATCTACTGACGACTCAACCGCGAGGCGCCGCATGAGCGCCTCGCGCTTACCATTGCAGGAGCACGCATGAACCAGCATGACCTCGTCGAATCCGACCGCCGACATCTGCTTCACCCCGTGGTCGACTACCGCGCGCACGAAAAGCGCGGCGTCACGATCCTGGAATCGGGCAAGGGCGTGTGGCTGCGCGACGCCGACGGCCATGAACTGCTGGATGGCTTCGCAGGACTGTGGTGCGTGAACACCGGCTACGGCCAGCAGAGCATCGTCGAGGCGGCTAGCAGGCAAATGGCGAAATTGCCGTACGCCACCGGCTATTTCCACTTCGGCTCGGAACCGGCGATCGAACTGGCCGACAAGCTCGTCTCGCTCGCGCCGAAATCGCTCACGCGCGTGTATTTTTCGCTCGGCGGCTCGGATGCGGTCGATTCGGCGGTGCGCTTCATCACGCATTACTACAATGCACTCGGCACGCCGCAGAAAAAGCAGTTCATCGCGCTCGAGCGCGGCTATCACGGCTCGTCGTCGTTCGGTGCGGGCCTGACCGCGCTGCCCGCGTTCCACCGCAACTTCGATCTGCCGCTCGCCACGCAGCATCACATTCCGTCGCCGTATCCGTACCGCAGCGCGACGCCCGACGATCCGCAGGCGATCATCGCCGCATCCGTGAAAGCGCTGGAAAACAAGATCGAAGCGCTCGGCGGCGCGCAGAACGTGGCGGCATTTTTCTGCGAGCCGATCCAGGGTTCGGGCGGCGTGATCGTGCCGCCGCGCGGCTGGCTCAAGGCGATGCGCGACGCGTGCAGGCGGCTCGACATCCTGTTCGTGGCGGACGAGGTGATTACCGGATTCGGGCGCACGGGACCGCTCTTCGCGTGTCAGGACGAAAACGTCGAGCCCGATCTGATGACGGTTGCGAAAGGGCTGACGGCGGGTTACGCGCCGATGGGCGCGGTGCTGATGAGCGAGGCGATCTACTCGGCCATCGCCGAAGCCGCGCCGCCCGACGCACCGGTCGGCCACGGCCAGACGTATTCGGCGCATCCGGTCAGCGCGGCGATCGGCCTGGAAGTCATTCGCCTCTATCACGAAGGCGGTCTGCTCGCCAACGCCGCCGCGCGCGGGCCGCAATTCGCGGCCGGACTCGACGCGCTGCTCGATCATCCGCTCGCCGGCGATTCGCGCCATCGCGGCCTGCTCGGCGCGCTCGAACTGGTCGCCGACAAATCGACGCGCGCGCCGTTCGATGCGTCGCTGAAGTTCCCGGGCCGCATCGCGCAGGCGGCCTATCGCAACGGCGTGGTGTTCCGCGCGTTCGGCGACAACATCCTCGGCTTCGCGCCCGCGCTGTGCCTGACCGAAGACGAATGCGCCGAGATGTTCCGTCGCGTGCGCCAAACCCTCGACGACGTGCTCGATGCCGACGACGTGCGCGCCGCGCTGCGTCGGTGTGCGGCGGTCTGAGCCCGCGTCCTCATCGCAGAAAGGCATTCACATGATCGAATCGCTGACCCGTCCCGACCTCGTTCGCAACGCCAACCTGATCGGCGGACGCTGGCAACCGTCCTCGAGCGGCCGTACTTTCGCCGTCACCAATCCCGCCGACGGTGCGCTGCTCGTACAGATTCCCGACAGCAGCGCCGCCGATGCGCGCGGCGCCACGGACGCCGCGCATGCGGCATTTCCGGCGTGGCGCAGCAAGCTGCCGCGCGAGCGCGCCGAAATCCTGCGCCGCTGGCACGCGCTGATCGTCGCGAACACCGAGGACCTCGCGCGGCTGATGTCGTCGGAGCAAGGCAAGCCGCTCGCCGAAGCGCGCGGTGAAGTCGCGTATGGAGCGGGCTACGTCGCGTGGTTCGCCGACGAAGCCGCACACGTTCACGGCGACATCCTCCCGCAACAGCAACGCGGCAAGAAGATGACCGCGGTGAAGGAGCCGGTCGGGATCGTCGCGGCCATTACGCCGTGGAATTTCCCGCTCGCGATGATCGCGCGCAAGATCGCGCCGGCGCTCGCGGCGGGCTGCGTGGTGGTCGCCAAGCCGGCCGAGGACACGCCGCTGACCGCGCTCTCGCTGGCGTGGCTCGCGCAGGAAGCGGGCGTGCCGGACGGCGTGCTCAACGTGATCGCGGCGTCGCGCGACAGCGGCATCGACGCGGTGGCCGACTGGCTCGAAGATGCGCGCGTGCGCAAGATCACGTTCACCGGATCGACCGCAGTCGGCAAGCTGCTCGCGCGCGATTCGGCGCGCACGCTGAAAAAGCTGTCGCTCGAACTCGGCGGCAACGCGCCGTTCATCGTGTTCGAGGACGCCGATCTCGCCGCGGCCGTCGATGGCGTGATCGCCGCGAAATTCCGCAACGGCGGGCAGACCTGCGTATGTCCGAATCGCGTATACGTGCATGCGTCGGTGTACGAGCGGTTCGCGTCGATGCTGGCCGAGCGCGTCGGCGCGCTGAAGGTTGCTGCCGCCGCCGATTCGTCTGCGCAGATCGGCCCGATGATCAATGCGCGCGCGGTGGAGAAGATCGCGCGTCACGTCGATCACGCGGTCGAGCGCGGAGCGAAAGTACTGACGGGCGGCAAGCGTCTGCCCGCGCTCGGCGAGAACTTCTACGCGCCGACCGTGCTCGTCGATGCGTCCGCCAACATGCTGTTCTGCAACGAGGAAACCTTCGGTCCGGTCGCACCGCTCTTTTCGTTCGACGACGAAGCCGAGGTGATCCGCACGGCCAACGACACGCCGTATGGCCTCGCCGCGTACTTTTACACCCAGGACATGCGGCGTATCGAGCGCGTGGCGGCGGCGCTGGAAGCGGGCGTGATCGGCGTGAACGAGGGCGCGGTGTCGAGCGAGGCGGCGCCGTTCGGCGGGATCAAGGAATCGGGCTACGGGCGCGAGGGTTCGCGCTACGGTCTCGACGACTATCTGGCGATCAAGTACGTGTGCCAGGGCGGTCTCGCCTGATCTTTTTATCTTCATCCGTTGCCCGGATGGCACAGGAGGACATGTTGAGCACGCTCGAAGAGGCCGATCGTCGTCACTATTTCCATCCAGGCACGCATGCCTACGATCACGCGAGCGGCGCGCTGCCGCCGCTGATCGTCGATCGCGCGAGCGGGATCCGCATCACCGACGTCGAAGGCCGCGAGTACATCGACGCTTTCGCGGGCCTGTATTGCGTGAACGTCGGTTATGGGCGCGATGAGATCGCCGAACGGATCGCGGCGCAGTGCAAGCGGCTGTCGTACTACCACAGCTATCAGGGCGTGGGTCACGCACCGGCGATCGAACTGTCACAACGGTTGATCGAGGAATGGGCGCCGCCGGGCATGATGAAGGTGTTCTACGGCATGTCCGGCTCGGACGCCAACGAAACGCAGATCAAGCTCGTCTGGTACTACAACAACATCCTCGGCCGTCCGAACAAAAAGAAAATCATCGCGCGCGATCGCGCGTATCACGGTTCCGGCATTGTGACCGGCGGCCTCACGGGCTTGCCGGTCTACCACGCCAATTTCGATTCGCCGTTCGATCGCGTGATCCGTGCGATGTGTCCGGACTACTATCGCCGCGCCGATCCCGGCATGAGTGAAGCGCACTTCACCGAACATTGCATCGCTGAACTCGAAGCGCTGATCGAGCGGGAAGGCGCGGACACGATCGCGGCGTTCATCGCCGAGCCGATGAACGGCACCGGCGGCATCGTGCCGCCGCCAGCAGGCTACTGGCCGGCAGTGCAGGCGCTGCTCAGGCGTTACGACATCCTGCTGATCGCCGACGAAGTGGTGTGCGGATTCGGCCGGCTCGGCGCGCGCACCGGTTGCGAACGCTTCGGCATCGCGCCCGATCTGCTGACCTTCGCAAAAGGCTTGACGAGCGGCTACGCGCCGCTGTCCGCGGTGGTGGTCGGCGAGGCATTCTGGGACGTGCTGATGAGCGGCTCGCGCGAGCACGGCATGATGGGCCACGGCTGGACCTACTCGGGCCATCCGCTCGGCGCGGCGGCAGCGCTCGTCAATCTCGACATCATCGAGCGCGAACAGCTGGTCGAGAATGCCGGGCGCGTCGGGGGCTATCTGCTCGAGCGTCTGCGCGCGACGCTCGGCACGCACCACGCGGTCGACGACGTGCGCGGCGTCGGCATGATGCTCGCGATCGAACTGATGCGCGACCCTGCTGCGCGCGAGCGTTTCCCCGCCGACCGGCGCATCAACGCGCGCGTGGTCGCGGCGGCGCGCGAGCGCGGGCTGCTGGTCCGCGCGCTCGGCACCGACATTATCGGCTTCGCGCCGCCGCTGATCACGACGCGCGAGGACGCCGATGAGATCGTGCGACGGGTGTCCGCGGCGATCGACGACGTGCTGCATTGACGAACCTTGTGAGCTCCACGATGAACACCGACACGCAAACGCTGGCGGTACCGGCGATCGGCCTGGGTACCTGGCAATCGGAACACGATGAGGGCGTGCGCGCGGTGCGCGCGGCGATCGAAGCGGGCTATCGCCATATCGATACGGCACCGCGCTACAAGAACGAAGCGGCGGTCGGCGCAGGAATCCGCCAGAGCGGCATCGCGCGCGACGAGGTGTTCGTGACCACCAAGATCTGGTGGACCGATCTGCACGCGCCGGCCGTGCGGCAATCGGTGGCGCGCAGTCTCGTTGCACTGAAACTCGACTACGTTGATCTGTTGCTGATTCATTGGCCGAATCCCGAGATTCCGCTCGAAGAAACGCTCGGCGCCCTGGCGGATGCGCACCGCCAGGGCCTTGCGCGCAAGGTCGGCGTATCGAACTTTCCGGTCGCGTGGCTGGAGCGCGCCGTCGCATTATCGGCGGTGCCGTTGTCGGTGAATCAGTGCGAGTATCACCCGTATCTCGATCAACGCAAGGTGCTGGCGGCGTGCGCGAAACACGGCATCACGTTTGTCGCGCATACGCCGCTCGGCAGCGGTCGTCTGCTGCGGGATCCGCTGATCGCGGACATCGCCGCGCGCTACGGCAAAGCGGTTTCGCAGATCCTGCTGCGCTGGCTGATCCAGCAGCCCGGCGTGGCCGCTTTGCCGAAGTCGAGCAATCCGCAGCGAATCGCCCAGAACGTCGACGTATTCGATTTCGCGCTCAGCGACGCGGACATGCGCGCGATCTCCGGACTCGCGCGTCCGGACGGACGCGTCAGCAAGGCCACGTGGGCGCCGCAGTGGGATTCGGTCTGAAGCGGCGCGACGCAATGCCGGCACGTCGATCCGCGCTCCTCGGGACCGAGGAGCCACACGGCATCGACCATATCAAAACAGCATGCCCCCCCAATACCTTGATATTTGCCGCCAAAAATATCGCTTCATAGACTCGTCCTCACATTCAGGACCGAGCCCGGTCAAGCACGCGTCCATCAGCGGATGTGCCGTCGATCGACGCGGGGATACGAGTTGGGTCGTCCGTTAGGCATCGCGTTGAATGGAGCGCAATGCAGCAATTGAAACGCATCGCATTCGAAGTTGGGTTCACATCATCGCGCGCGGCCAATCGACGTGCGATCTCCTGGAATTCTCAACCGTTCTGAGGCTGACATGAAGGTAGCTGGCTGGAATCGCATCTCGAGCGTCGTCCGATTCGGCATGACCGTCGCGCTCGCCGGAATGCTGTGCAACACGTCCAACGCGGCCGATACCCTAGGGATCGACAAGCTGGAAAAAAACGCGTCCATTTACGCGAGCCTTCCGCAGAAAATCAAGGACGCAGGCGTCATTCGCGCAGCCACGGAATCGGACTATCCGCCATTCGATTTTCTCGACGACCACAATCAGCTGATCGGCGCGGACATCGATATTTCCCGTGCGCTGGGACGCATCATGGGCGTGACGATCCAGAACACGAACACCGACTTTTCCGCGATCATTCCGGGCTTGCAGTCAGGGCGGTTCGACGTCGGCATTTCGTCGATCGGCGATTACACCGAGCGTGAAAAGACAATGGATTTCGTCGATTACTACCGCGGTGGCACGTCCTTCCTCATCCGCAACGGCACGACCGAGCCGAAAGCGATCGCCGATCTCTGCGGCACGACCGTCGGCGTGCTCAAAGGCACCTCGTCGGAAACGCTGGCGCAAAGCAGCAGCGATCGATGCAAGTCGATGGGCAAGCCGGCCATCACGGTCAACGCCTACCCGACGCAAAGCGCTGCCGTGCTCGCGCTGACGTCCGGAAGAATCCAGTCCGTCTCTGGCGATTCGGCGACCAACGGCTATTCGGCGAGCAATGCGTCGCTCAAGATCCGCAACGGAGGTCTCTCGGTTTATCAGGACCGTCCGTATTACGGCATCGCGATTCCCAAGGATTCGCCACTGGTGAAGCCGTTTATGGACGCGATGGATCAGCTCATCAAGTCCGGTGTCTACACAGCCATTGTCAGGAAGTGGGGCATCAGCGACGGCGCGATTGCCGCGCCGCTCAAGAATCAGGGCATTGCACAGTGAGAGACCGGCGGTAAAGACCCGCGGCCGGCCCGCACGACCGGGTCGAACCACGATCCTCTTTTAAGGATGACTTGTTATGGCTTCTCTCACATCGGCGATCAAACCGGCGACGCCGCTCGTCGTCACGCACGGAAAAGGCACTTACCTGTACGACGAAGCGGGTCGCGCGTGGCTCGACTTCACCGCCGGCATCGGCGTGACGGCGACCGGCCATTGCCATCCGGCGGTCGTGGAGGCAGCGAAGCAGCAGATCGAGCGACTGATCCACGGCCAATACGGCATCGTGCGGCATCAACCGCTGCTTCGATTGATGGACCGGCTACAGGCCGTCATGCCTGAAGGTCTGGATACGTTTTTCTTCGCGAACTCCGGCGCTGAAGCGGTGGAAGCGGCCGTGCGGCTTGCGCGCAATGCGACGGGCCGGCAGAACGTCGTCGTGTTTCAGGGTTCGTTTCATGGGCGGACCTATGGCGCGGCGTCGCTGACGACGTCGGGCGCGCGCTTTCGCGCCGCCGTTTCGGGTCCGCTGCCGCCGGGTGTCGTCGTCGCGCCGTTTCCGGCGCCATTTCGCTACGGGTGGGATTTGCAGACAGCCAACGAGTTCTGTCTGCGCGAACTGGATCACCTGTTCGTCACGCTCACGCGACCCGAGGACACCGCCGCGATTCTCATTGAGCCGGTGCAGGGCGAAGCGGGCTACCTGCCGGCATCGACCGCGTTCTTCGAAGGCTTGCGCAAGCGCGCCGACCAGCACGACATCATGCTGATCGTCGACGAGGTGCAGGCGGGCATGGGCCGCACCGGCAAATACTGGTCGCACGAACATTTCGACGTGCATCCGGACATCGTTGTGTTCGCTAAGGGCATTGCGAGCGGCTTTCCGCTTTCCGGCGTCGCGGCGCGCGAGGACGTGATGAACCGCGCCGCGCCGGGGTCGCAGGGCGGCACGTATTCGGCGAACGCAGTCGCCTGCGCGGCGGCGATTGCGACGCTCGACGTGATCGAAAAGGAAGGCTTGCTGGACAACGCGCGCGAGATGGGAAAGCGCCTGCGTGACGGCCTGGAAGCCACTGCGGCGCGGCACAAGGGTATCGGCGACGTGCGCGGCCTGGGTCTCATGCAGGCCTGCGAATTCGTGCGTCCGGACGGAAATCCCGATCCCGACACCGCGAGGGCGGCCGTCGCGGCGGCCCTCGAACGCGGCCTCATTGTGCTGACGTGCGGCCCGTACGGACACATCGTGCGGATGATCCCGGCGTTGACGGTGAGCGAGAAGGAAATTGCGATCGCTCTCGAAACGTGGAGCGCCGCCGTCGACTACGCATATGCGGGAGGATGAGATGGTCGTCATGGGAAAGCATGCCGATTCCGGCGACGAACTGGTTTCGACGGCGCACGACGTTGCGGAGGAGGGCAGCTACCCGATCGTGCGTTCGCGCCATCCCGGCCAATGGCTGGCCGCCGCGATCAGTCTGCTGGTTGTCGTGTGGCTGGCGCATTCCATTGCGACCAACCCGAACTATCAGTGGGGCGTCGTCTGGAAGTATCTGACGTTCGACACGATCCTTTCCGGTCTCGCGTGGACGCTCGGGCTCACGATCGTCTCGATGGCCAGCGGAATTGTGCTGGGCATCGTCGCCGCGCTGATGCGTCAATCGACGAATCCCGTGCTGTCGGGTTTCGCTGCCAGCTATATCTGGATCTTTCGCGGCACGCCGCTCCTCGTCCAGCTCATCTTCTGGTACAACCTGGCCGCGCTGTATCCGCGGATCGAAATCGGCTTGCCCTTCATGACGCCGATCTTTTCGATCTCCGCGAACATCGTCGTCACGCCGCTCGTCGCCGCGCTGCTCGGACTGAGCCTGAACGAAGGGGCGTATATGGCGGAGATCGTCCGAAGCGGCCTGCTTTCGGTCGATGCAGGTCAGCGCGAAGCCGCGCAATCGCTCGGGTTGTCGCCGGCCCGCACCGTTCGCCGCATCATCCTGCCCCAGGCGCTCAGGGTGATCGTGCCGCCGACCGGCAACGAAATCATCGGCATGCTGAAAGCGACGTCGCTCGTCAGCACGCTCGCCATTTCGGATCTGCTGTACTCCGTGCAGGGAATCTACGGTCGGACTTTCGAGACCATTCCGCTGCTGATTGTCGCGAGCTTCTGGTATCTGCTGGCGTCGTCAATGCTTTCGCTGCTCCAGACCGCTCTCGAAAGCAAGCTGCGACGCGGGCAGAGCGCCGCGCCCAACGATGGGCTCAGCCGGATTCTGGCGCATCTCAGACGGATGGCGCGCTTCCACGACAGCCGTTCGCATCGGGAGCAATGACATGGATTTCGCGCAAGGACCGATGGTCCGGATGACTAACGTGCACAAGCGGTTCGGGCTTCACGACGTGTTGACGGACGTGAGCCTGTCGGTTCGTCCGGGCGAAGTCTGCTGCCTCGTGGGCCCGTCCGGCGCCGGCAAAAGCACGCTAATCCGCTGCATCAACTACCTCGAGAAGATCGATCGCGGCAGCATTCACGTCAACGGTCAGCTGGTCGGCTATCGGCTGAAAAACGGACGGCTGCACGAGTTGAGCGAACGCGAAGCCGGACGCTCGCGCGCCGACACCGCGATGGTGTTTCAGCACTTCAATCTGTTTCCGCATCTGTCGGTGCTCGATAACATCGTCGAAGCGCCGATTCACGTGCGCAAGGAAAACCGCAGGGCCGCCGAGGCTCACGCGCGCGAACTGCTCGCGCGCGTCGGGCTCGGCGATCGCGAGCGAGCGTATCCGCGAGAACTCTCGGGCGGCCAGAAACAGCGCGTCGCGATCGCTCGCGCGCTGGCCATGCGTCCGAAGCTGCTGCTGTTCGACGAGCCAACATCCGCACTCGATCCGGAACTCGTCGGTGAAGTCCTGAGCGTCATGCGCTCGCTGGCACGGGACGGTCAAACGATGATCGTCGTTACGCACGAGATCGGTTTCGCGCGCGAAGTGGCGGATACGCTCGTCTTCATGGATCAGGGGCGCATCGTCGAGCACGATACGCCTGCCCGCTTGATCGACACGCCTCAGTCGGAGCGGGCGCGGGTGTTTTTCAAACGATTGCTGAAATGATGCGTGCTGACGGCGTCTGAAACGCGAAGGGGGCAAGAAGCGCCGGCGGTGCCTTGCTGCTGCGATGGTCGATTCAGAGGTCGATCGGCAACTGGCACGAGGCGACGATCCGGGGCCGATGGCGGGCGTCGCCGTCATGGTTCGAGCGCCAGTGCAAGGTCCTTGACGGGGACAGGATCATGTCCCGGTACGCGGCTACACGCCGGCCTGCTGCCGTCTTGTCGGATCGTCAACCCATTCCTGCAGCAGATAAAGCTGATAAGTACCGGGCAGGCCCGCCTGCCCGGTGGCTACTGACAGACTCCCGGCTTACTGTCCGGAGGAATGGCGTCCCGCTTGCGCACTCAGCAAAGGGTTTGCTTTCTGCTGTCAAGCGCAAAGTCAAGCGGTCGGATGATTCAGCCAGCCTTTGCGCAGGGGCGCTCGTTCGTGTTTGTGGCCATTGCAGGCAGGCTGTACGACTATGGCAGATGAACAGATAACGCGAAGCGGTCGCTCCACCGCGGCGGAATCTCGGGCGTCCCAGAATGCGTCGTCCGCGATGCCATGGGGAGCGGCCCGCGCGGGCATCGGTCAGCCTCCGGTGAGCAGCCGCGCACAGAGGGAGACAAGCAGCGCCGGCAGCATGACGACGCTCCCCACCGCGAGGAACCGGAAGAAACCCACGTGCTCCCCTTCGCGGCGGATCGCCGTGAGCCACAGGATGGTGGCGAGCGATCCGGTGATGGACAGATTCGGACCCAGATCGACGCCGATCAGCAAGGCGTCGACGACACGCTGCGGACTATGTGCCTGCAGCAGCGTGGCACTTGCGATCAGTCCCGCCGGCAGGTTATTGATCACGTTGCTCGTGAACGCGATGGTTGTGCCCGCCAACGCGGCCGTGCCCGATGCGTTCTGTACGGTGGAGGTTTCCAGCATGCGGGCAAGCATGCGGATCACGCCGGTGTGATCCAGTGCCTCAACCAGCACGAAAAGCCCCGCCACGAGCGGCATCACGCTCCACGATACGTCCTTCAGCAGCGGCCAGGGTGCGGCGCGATCGCGCCACAACACGACCACGCTCGTCAGCACGCCGAGGATCGCCGTCGGCAGTCCCAGCTGCAGATCAAGCGAGGAGACCAACAGCAGGACAAGCGCCGTCACCCCGATGCCCGCGAGCGCGACGGGCCCACCGGCGGACAGGCCGACCACCGGCAGATCGGTTTCGCAGGTCCCGGCCAGTTCGCGGCGTTGTGACCAGCGCAGCATGATGAAAGTCACGACGATCGACGGCATGGATGGCAGCGCGAAACGCGCCAGCCAGCTGCCCAGCGCGGGCATGTGATTGCCGTACAGCACCAGATTGGCCGGGTTCGAGATCGGCAGCATGAAGCTCGCGGCATTCGCGATCAGCGCGCAGACGAACAGCAGCGGCAGCGGCGCAGTTTTCGCCTTTCTGGCCACCGCGAACACCGCCGGGGTTAGCACGACCGCGGTCGCGTCGTTGGACAGGAATGTCGTGGTCACCACGCCGACCAGATAGACCAACGCAAACAGCCGTCGTGGAGAGCCGCGGGCGTGATTTACCGCGAGCACGGCGACCCAGTTGAAGAGTCCCTCCCGCCTGCCAACCTCCGAGAGCAGCATCATGCCGGTGAGGAACAGATAGACATCGGTGCCTTTTGCGACCGCGTGCCATGCCAGGTTCACCGGCAGCAGGCCTAGCCCCTGGAGCAGGATGGCGCCCGAGACAGCCCAGATCGCCTCGGGCCAGTTGAACGGTCGGGCAATCACGCCAGCGGTCGCCAGCGCGGCAATGCACCAGGAAAGAAGAACGGGATTCATAGGTTCAAACTGTCAATGTGCGCGTGAACTGCCATCACCCGGTTGCGGTCACAGCACCGCGACCGGGTTTCGGCTCCGCTTCGGCGCGGCATGCATGCCGCACCGCGTGTCCGAAGCCCAGCCAGAGGGCAAGCGAGCCCGTTGACACCGCACCCAGTGCGAAGAACGCGCTCGCATATCCCAAGCGCTGCGCCAGCAGTCCGCCCAGCGCAGGACTGAGTGCGGCGCCGATGCCCTGGACCGTCATCACGACGCCTTGACCCACGTTCACGCGTCCCGAGCCCTGCAGCAGGCGCACGACCAGCGCCGGCACAACCACGCTCTGCAGGCCCGCACCCACGCCGTCCAGCACCTGCACGGGCCACACGCCCCACGCATTCAGCAGGGCCGCCGCGACCATGCCGCGTACCGGTAGCGCGAAGTAAGTGATGAGCATCACCCACCAGTAGCCACAACGAAGGATCAGCCGGGGCGCAAGCCACGCAGCGGCAACCATTACGAGCTGCGCAATCACGATGGTCTTCGCGGTGAACGCGCCCGGATCACCCTGATGCGCCGCGACGATCGCCATCCCGTAGAGCGGCAGCATCGCGGCGTTACCCAGGTGAAAGAGGGCCAGCGACGCGGCCAGCAGCAGCAAAGGCCGGCTGTGAAACAGGATCGCCAGACCACTCGCATGGCGGTCGTCGCGCGGTTGCGTCGACGTGTCCAGCCCGCGCGCGCAGTCGTGATCAATGGCGCTGCCGGGAATCAGCAGGACGCTCAGGATCATCAGCGCCCCGAAAACCGCGGCGAGGACGAACACCGCGCCCAGGCCGAAACGCCAGCCGAGCCAGCCCGACAGGGCCGCGCCGGCAACGTTGCCGCCGTGGTTAGCCACCTGGTTGCGGCCGAACTGGCGGTCGAATCCGCGCTGACGCACGATGCCGAGCGTAATCCCCGCCACTGCGGGACCGAGCAGAGCGCCTGTTACGGCGGCGACGATCTGTGACGCGGCGACCGACCAGAAGCCATGCGACACCCACAGCGCGAGAGAGCCGAGTGTCGTTATGGCACCGGCGACGATGATCACCGCGCGCTTGTGCGTTGTAGCGTCGACGAGCGCCCCCGCCGGAGAGGCCGCGATCATCCCCGCGATGCCGCCGAGTGTCATCACCGTGCCGATCGTGCCGGCGCTCCAGCCGCGGTCCAGCAGGAGGACGCCGATAAACGGCCCGACGCCGGCTTGTACGTCGGCCATGAAGAAGTTGAGCGCCTCGAGTGCGCGGGCCGGTTTCATGGCACTGACCGCTCAGGCCGTGCCGGCAGGATCGGCCGTGCTGTCGACGAGTTCGGCGATCTCGTCCACGTCGATCGTGCAGCCGTACTTCGTCTTCACGCCGCGCCCCCAGACCTGCACATGGATACCGGGGCACAAATAGTCAGCGAGTTCCGCGGCGGCGTGCGCCGGCATGCGCAGTGAGGTGCCGTCCGCGAGCAGCGCTCCGCGCACCTCGCCCTTTGGCCCGTGCAGCGTTAACACGACTTCTCCGGCTGCTTCCATCGGCCTGGGTTCGAGTTTCGGCGGTTCCTCGCCCTCGCGGCCCGGGCCGTTGTCGAGGATTTCCACGCCCTGGTCCGACGTGACCAGCACGGCTGCGATCACGTCGGCAACGCGAGGTTTGACACCCCGCACGCGCACGCGATCGCCAGGCGCGACATGCCGCGTGAGCTGTTTCGCCAGGTGGGGTGGGACATGGACCTGCCGGCGGTCATCAAGAATCAGACCGTCAACAACGCCATGCGGATTGAGCAGAAACTGCGAAACCCGGCCGCGGATTTGCGCAAGACAGGCGGGATCGATCCAGTGCATGGTTCAACGCTCCTTCAAAGGGGGAAGAAAATCGGCTGGTGCAGCGACTTACCTCGGTGCGCTGTCGTAGAGGCTCACCATCCGCCCCGGCACGCCGAACAGGGTTGCCTGAAGCGCTTCGCCGTACTGGTTACGCGTGCCATAGCCCGCCGCAGCGACCTCGATGCCAGGCTTCAGGAGGTCGATGAACTGTTGTGCGGCAGGCGGGGTGAGTTTTATGACCGTGCCGTCACGCAGCAGCACGCCGTCAGGTTCGCCACGCGGGGCCGTCGTCACCTGGAGAATCGTGCCGCGTGCGGTTAGCCGGACGAGGCCCGCACCACGCAAGGCCGGCGGCAGGCGCCCCGCATCGGGCGGGCCAGGTGGCTGGTCGACAAGTTGCTGGCCCGTACGTGCGTTCCGGATCTGCTGGGCCTTGATGTCCCCACTGCTGTCGCGCAGGCCGTCAACGACCACACGGTCGCCTGGCTGCACGAACTCGACGAGTTGTGTGCCCATGTGCGGCGGGAAGCTTACGAGCGTGCCGTCGTCCAGCAGGAAGCCGTCGACGTCGCCCTCCGGATTGATGGTGAAGCGGCGAACGAGGCCCTGCGCGACCGGCGTTAGCTGTAAGGGCATCGGCGCGGGCGCGGCGGCGACCGCCGGCTCGGGAGGCGGCAGGCCGGCTTGCACCGGAGGCGCGGGTTGAGCGGCGCACACCGTTGCAAGTGAAAGAAGGGCGAGCGCGGCTCCGACGCGCGCCCACGCCAGGGTGGGCCTCAACGGCGCCGATACGCGCAGTGGCGTTGAGGAGAGCAAGAGTGTTTGCATGACGGGCTCCGATCAAGGGACGCCGCATCATGTGCAACGATTATGCCAATGGGAAACTGTCAACCGGCATGGGCTTCAAGGCGAATTTCGACGCCGCATGCGTCAGTTTCGTTGACGCCGGGCGTCGGATTGCTGGACAGCTTTACTCGAGGCCGAGGTTCGCCATCCGCGTATAGAGCGATTGACGGCTGATGCCGAGTTGCCGGGCGGCCTCGGCGCGGTTGCCATTCGAGCGCCCGAGCGCCCGCGTGATGACGGCCCGTTCCACCTCGGCCAGCGCCGTGGCGAGGGGCTGATCGAGCAGCGTGGCGGGCAGCATGACAGATGCCGGCAAAGCGGCGCCTGACGGACTTGGCGCTTCTGCCAGGCCCAGATCCTGTTCGGTGATCGCAGGGCCCGGCGCGAGGGCAGCGGCGCGTTCCATCACGTTGCGCAGTTCGCGGACGTTGCCGGGCCACGTGTGCCGGAGCAATGCACGTTGCGCCCCATTGGTCAGGTGCTTTCGCCGCAGGCCACTGGCGAAGGCCTCCGCCAGGAAATGCGCTGCGAGCGGCAGGATGTCCGCCACCCTCCCGGCGAGCGGCGGCAGATGCAGCGGGATGACATTGAGCCGGTACAGCAGATCCTGACGGAACGTCCCTACGGCCACCATCGCGTCGAGATCGCGGTGAGTCGCGGCAATCACGCGGATGTCGATAGCCGCAGGCCGGTCCGCCCCCAGGGGGGTGATCTGACGCTCCTGGAGCGCACGCAGGACCTTCGCCTGCATGGGCGGTGGCATGTCGCCGATTTCGTCGAGGAACAGCGTGCCGCCGTCCGCTTCGGCGAGGCGACCCGCGCGGTCGGCAGCAGCGCCCGTGAAGGCCCCGCGCCGGTGGCCGAACAACTCGCTTTCGAGAAGCTCCGCAGGAATCGCTGCGCAGTTGACCGCGACAAAGGGCCCGGCGCGACGGGACGAAGTCTCGTGCAGCACGCGGGCCGCGACTTCCTTGCCGGTGCCGGTTTCGCCGGTGATCAGCACGGTTGCATCGGACTGCGAAGCGCGACCGAGGCGCTTCTGCACTTCTCGCATCGCCTCGCTGGCACCCAGCAGGCGTGCGCGGCCAGGCTGCGCTAGCACGTATTCATCACCGGCATCCGGTACGGCCGGGGCAACGCTCGCGCGGAAGATCTGCTCCAGCAGCGCGGCGATCCGGTCGCGACCCACCGGCTTGGTGAGATGGTCGAACGCGCCCAGCCCCATCGCGCCGATTGTGTTGTCGCTCGTCGCGTGGGCCGTCAGCATGACCACGGGCGTGATGCTTCGATGATCCAGCGCACGAAGCTGCTCGAGGACCGCGAGACCGTCCAGGCCGGGCAGGCGGAAGTCCAGGAACACACAGTCGAGCACGGTGCTGCCCGCGAGCGTCGACAGCGCGTCTTCGCCCGTCACCGCTTCCACCACACGATGACCGAGGTCGGTGAGCGTTTCCGTCAACCCTTCGCGAAACGCCGCGTCGTCATCCACTACGAGAATGGTTGCCATGGAATCTCGATTACAAAGCATGCGCCTGAAGGTGACTCGTCAAGGTATGCCCGCCCGCCGTGCGCCGAGGCGACTTCGCGCACGATCGAGAGGCCAAGGCCCGAGCCATCCGGCCGGCCTGTCACGAACGGCTCAAAAATGCATTCCCGCTGCCCGGGCGGCACGCCGGCCCCATCGTCAAGAACATCTATCCTGAGGCTCGGGCGGTCGCACTTGAGCTCCCGCGCCGCGACGACCGTGACCACCCCTCCTTCCGGAACATGGCGCAGCGCGTTCAGCAGCAGGTTATCGAGCGCGCGCCGCAGTTGTTCCTCATCGAACTGCGGCGGTGCACTGTCGACGCCTGGGCCCTGGTCGAATCTCGCGACCAGCGTGAGCGTGACCCGACGCTGCTGCGCGAGCTCCCGATGCGACTCGACGACCTTCGCGAGCCACGGCGCGATGCACACCGGCCTGGCATCGATCTTGATGGGTTGGGTCAACGCGAGCAGGCTGGCGACCTGCGACTCGATGCGGCCGAGCTGGTCCAGCATGAAGCGCAACGCCCCCTCCTGCCGGTCGCGACTACCGGCCAGCGCGTTCTCAGCCTTCAGCCGCATCGCACCGGCAGGATTGCGGATTTCATGCGCGAGTTGCGCGGCCAGTTTGCCGAGCGCCGCGAAGTGCTCCTCCCGGGCCAGTTTCCGGCCCAGATCGACCATTTGCTGCTGCAGGCGCTCATTGCGTTCGAGATACCGGTTCAACGCGCCGACGATCACGTCGAGGTCGCGTTCGCCCAGGTGCGCCAGGCGCGCCGGTCGTGCCGCATCGGTGCCCGGCTCTGCTGACAGCGCCAGCTCGAGCCGCGTCAACTTGCTCTTCCAGCGGCGCAGCATCAGCGTCACGGCGAGCGCCATGCCCAGTAATGTTGCCAGTATCCCGGCGAGCAGCCAGACCAGCGTCTCACCGTGCTGGCCGAGCGGCGGCCGGGTGCGGGTAAGCATCCACGCGAAAATGTTTTCCGCTCCGGTGACCGGACAGGCCACCGCGACTACCGCATCCGGGCCGTTAGAGATGACATTCGAGGCGGTGCCGTGCGTCGATGCCGACGAGCGGAGGGTATGCAGGATGAGGGGTGTCTCGGCGTCGGGGATGTCGCGCTTGATGCCGCTGCCTTCGTAGGTTGGAAACGCATAGGCCAGAAAGCCGGCTGACGCAATGCCGGGCTGGACCGCACGGCTCCAGAAGCCACCTTCCACACCCGGGGACTGCGCAAGCACAGTATCGAGCACCGCATGCATCAGATCGATGTTCGCCGCGGACGAACCCGCGAGCGACGCCGACCGGCTGTAGCGGACCGACACGGCATCGCACATCGAAGCGGCGTGCAGCCTCGCCGCGGCGATCTGCTGACTCTCACCCGATGTCGCCATAAACCAGATCAGCGCCACCAGCACCGCACAGATGCCTGCCACCAGTGCCCAGAGTGTGGCGAGTTGTGTTGAAAATGAAGGTCGGGTCATCCGGGTCGTCCGCAATACCGCACTCGCCGTGCAGACGCATTTCAGCAAGGTGCGCCGGGTTTGAGCACGGTGGCTCCATCGCGATGTCAGTCGCTCATCTTGTGCCAGACATCATAGCCGACCGCCCATTTGCGACAAAACCGGCAAGCGTGGGCATGTTCGCTTCCCGTATTTTGGGCTCGCCGAAACGAACGTTCAGCACAGCGGAAGAGCATGCTGACAACTTCACATGTAAACCGGACTGGATGGAGCGGACCTGACCTGACCCATTGGGATCGCCCGGTTAAGGCGAAACCCCGCCGCCTGCCGCGACAACCGCGTTTCTTCCTTGTCTTTTGGCCGCGTATAGCGCCAGATCCGCCGATTTCGTCAGATGATCCAGAGAGGAGGGTGGGGAGCGCCGGCCGGTCGCACATCCAATGCTAACTGTGAAAGGGGGAATTGCCGCAGATGACCCTGTCGGTCGACCGTATTCGACCTCCCGACGTATGGCCTCTCCGGTCTGAAGTGCGCCTGCTTCGTTTGTGTTGGGCAGCACGACAACAAACTCCTCACCGCCATATCGCGCTGCGAGTTCGCCACGACGACGCACGTGTCGATTGATACATTCAGCCAGATGCTTGAGTGCAATGTCACCTTGAGCGTGACCGTGCTTGTCGTTGTACTGTTTGAAATTATCTGCATCAACGAAAAGCAGCGATAAAGGATCGTCGGTGCGCTGCAGCCTTGCCCACTCGGTTTCCAGAACATCATCGAGGACGCGGCGGTTTCTGAGCCCTGTCAGCGGGTCGGTTTGCGTTAGATCCGTGAGCAGCACATGCGTCTTTGCGTGATCCCTCAGCGCGAAAGCCAGGAGCCAGACTACGGTGCCGAACGCGAGGCTTACAGAAAAGGCCGAAACTCCGATGATCCATGACAGTCGTCTCCAGGCGGCCAGGACGTCGCTTTTCGCGGGCGCGACGACAGCGATAAGCGGTGTGCCGGGAACACGCTGAAAAGTGTACAGACGCTGAACGCCGTCCAGGGACGAAGTGGCCGCATAGAAACCGGAATCTTGCGCCACCATACGAGGAAACGTGGGTGAGTGACCCAGGTTGACCATCCTGGCCTGGCTAATCGGGGGATTTCTGGCCACGAGCGTACCGTCTTCACGAACGATCGCAGTGATGCCGTTCGGCCCCACGTCCAGCTTGGCAAGAAGTTGTTTGAAATATCCGATGTCAACAGCAACAACCGCTACACCGCCAAATGAACCGTCGGGTCGATTCACTCTTCGTGTCATCGCGATTGACTGCGCACCCGATCGCGAACGTGCCCGGTAGACAGATGACACATAGAGTCCAGCATTCGCGGACTGTCGCTGCGCGATGAAGTAGTCCCGATCGCTGAAGTCCCAGGCATGAGAACTGGAGCAACAGCCATCGATTACCCGACCATGATCATCCGTGATTCCCATGCCGGTGACATAGGCGGCAGCGGTACGATTGAACAGCAACTCATGACGCAGGCCCGGATCCATAGCCTGAACTGCAGGATTATCCAGTGCAGTGATCAAACTACGCAGTGAATTGTCAGATGTTTCAACGGTCCGGGCGATGTTGCTCACAAGAACGGCGGTGACGTTTTTTGATGTTTCGTGAGCATGTTCGATGGCGGCGTCGCGAGATGCCCAAAGCGTGAACAGGCTGATCGCCAACACGCCTAGCGCCATTACGCTGCCTAGCGCCCCGACGACCAAAGCGTGGCGGCCTGCAAATACGGCGAATCTTCCGGTGGCGATAGAAGCGGACACAGTAAGGGCTATAGTCTCAAATACTAGGAGGAACGTCGTCGTGCGCAGTCGCGCAAGACTATCGAACCTGTATGGCGGATGCTGCGCAAACGAACAGCCAGTTGCTGCGAGTAATCGATGACCGGGTTTACGGCATAGGGCATGAAAGATAAAGTCCCCCGCGCCTTAAGCAACCGAGACCCTGGAAAGTAACAGCAGTCACTGAGCTAAAGGCGCGGTACCTGGGGCTCGGAAGCAACGGGATTTAGCCCGGTGAGAGTGCACGTCGAGAAAGCGCTACGCCTCGAGCGGCGCCCGGCTTTGCTGATTGTTCAGGCTGACGAACTTGCTCAGCAGGCGTATCAGGTTCACAGCGTCCTCCTCGGACATCCCTGCGAAAAGCGTGTCTCGCAGATCGCGCACGGACGGCGTCAGACGGGCCAGCATTGCCTGGACCGCTGGCGTGCGGGTAAGACAACGTTGTCGCCTCGGCAGCATCTCCCTGACGATCCAGCCTTTGTTCTCCAGGCGCGCGGCGATGTCCGCGGCAGTCGAGGTGTCGAGCGCCACCTTTTGTGCGAGCGTGACCTGGTCGAGCCCGGGGCATTCGTCGAGCATGCGGAGGATGGCGTACTGCACGGGGTGACGTCGCGTCCCAGCTTTTCGTAAAACATGGCCACCGCGATCTGGTGCGCGCGGCGGATCAGATGGCCGGGCTCTTCGTAGAGATCCAGAGGCGGTCGGTCCCCGTCAGCAACATTGCGTCTTTTCATGGCAAGGTCAGGTGTGATTCTTCGGCCAGCATTTGAATACCGCAACCGTTCAGGGAAAACCAGTATACCGTGCGCCTTGAAGCCCGCTAGGGGAAGATTTTCGCCGAGGATCTAGAGATGCTCGAGCGGCAGCAACAGAACCTGCTGGCGTGGCCGGATCGCCCGCTGGTGAAGCTCAAGATCAATGCCGGCGGTGAGCTGTCGCGCGAGGTGATCGATCGCCTGCTGGCCGGGGAGCGCGCGCGACAGGCCGGGCGTCCGGTCATGCCGACGGTGCCCGCGAAGGAGGCTCCGCGACCGCCGCGACGTTGATGGTCGAAGTCGTGCGCAAATTGGATAAGGCACGCGGCATCTGCGGCTTTGAATGTACGCGTGCAGAACATGCACCGTTGCCCGGCTTCAGCCCAGGCGCCCATATTGACGTGCATCTGCCGGGCGGACTCGTGCGGCAGTACTCCCTCAGCGGCGACCCGGCGCGCGAGGACCGATACGAGATCGCCGTGCTGCGCGATGCGAACGGGAGACGCGGGTCAATGGCGATCCAAGATCGCGTGCAGCAAGGTGACCTGATCGGTATTGGCGAGCCACGCAACCATTTTCCGCTCGATCCGCAGGCAGGCCGACACCTGCTCCTGGCAGGGGGAATCGGCGTGACACCGGTCCTTTCCATGGCCGCGCATCTGCACACACTCAAGGCGTCGTTCGGTATGCACTACTGTACGTGTTCACGCGAACAGACGGCGTTCGAGCATCGGCTGGCGGGCTCTCGCGCAGTTCGGGCAACGGCGCAAACCCCGTGAAATCAGAGATAACGGTGACGCCCGGTTATCTTTGCTACCCAGAGAAATGCTATCCGGCGAACGCTTTTTGCGCGTACTTGCTGGTGCAGCCCAGCCGACTTGTACACCATGACGACTTCTGGCCGCGAGACCGCCCATTGCGCTACAGCTTTGGGTGAAATCGTGCGTCGCGAAATACTGGAGTTGACTGCGTTACTCCGGAAAGGCTAAAAAATTACTTTAAATTCGCCCAAGTTCTTCGCTTGGTCAAGCAAGAAGCCCTGTTGGCCGCGCCACCGGAGCCGATCGGTCGTACGACCGCGTCTGACAGTCCTGGATTGTGTCAGCGATGCCAATGATGGCGCGCGATGTGCAGATTTAAACGGTCGGGCTTTGCACGATCCGCTGCTCGATCAATAGTCTTCGACAGCGCGACGTGCGCCGAAGCCAGCCATGAGGGGGGAAGGCTTTGTCGCAATACGGGATCTGCCAAGCTGAAGTCCCGAGGACGAACGATCTGATCGATGAAGCAGAGCCTGAATCCGGCTGTAGCGAAGGTGCTCAAGCGCCTGCACTATCCGCTTGATGTAATCCTTCTGTGCGTACGCTGGTACGTTGCGTATCCGTTAAGTCTGCGCCACCTCGAGCAGATGATGGCCGAGCGGGGAATTTCGGTTGACCATTCGACCGTGCATCGCTGGGCGCTCAAACTGTTGCCGGTGCTGGAGAAAGCGTTCCGGCGCGGCAAGCGGGCAGTCGGCAAGAGCTGGCGTATGGACGAAACGTACATTCGGGTCAGGGGCGAATGGAAATATCTGTATCGCGCCGTGGACAAGGCTGGCAACACGATCGATTTCCTGCTGCGAGCCCATCGTGACAAGGTTGCGGCCCGGCGCGACTTCGAAAAGGCGATCGCGCAGAACGGCGAGCCGGAGACCGTGACGATTGATAAGAGCGGATCAAATCTGGCGGCGCTACAGGCGCTCAATGTTGAACGTGAGACGCCGATCAGGATCCGCCAGAAGAAGTACCTGAACAATGTCATCGAGCAGGATCACCGTGCCATCAAGCGTCGCACCCGGCCGATGCTGGGGTTCAAGAGTTTTCGATGTGCACGCATCATACTCGGCGGCATCGAGTTCATGCACATGATCGTCAAAGGCCAGATGAAAGACGGCGGCATCGCGCAAACTCCCGCCCAGCAGTTCTACTCGTTGGCTGCATAAGTATTCCTCATCATCTCGGATTTGTTTGACTCGACTTCCTTATCGCGACAAAACCCTGGGACATCGTGTACGCAGCTGCGAGCGCCGTGGGTCTCACAATCGACAAGGAAATTGCTATCCGGATAGCCGCAGTCTGCGATGGCTACCTTTACTTCGCTCATTTCATTACGGAGAAGATGCTGTGGTGCGCGTTCGATGACGCACGATTGGTATCAGATGTCTCATGAGACCATTTTTTCGCTAACCTGAATATCTCTATCGATGGTATCAGCGCACTGTTGAAGCGACCGTACGAGCAAGCCACCCGGCATAGGGGCGATGAGTACGAAGAAGTGCTTTGGGCCACAGCCGACTCCGAATATTTGGAGCGCTACGCCAAGGCGATGTTCTCATCATATGAGTACATCATGCGTCAGCGTCGCAACCGAATGGCACTCGACTACGATAAATTCTGCGCGCGCATTCGGAAACTCCGCACGCCCAGTTTTGGCGCAATTCTGGTCGTAGACGCGAACGACGCAGGACTTTACACATATCGCGAGAGGATGCTGCGAGGTTTTGTACGGATGCAAGCGGAAGCGCACGGTATTGAGCTGGCTGGCGAGAAAATCGATCAGACGGTCAAACAAACGATGGGGGTGCCGTCAAGCCTTAGCCGTGGCTACTACGCTTCGGAGCCGCCGCCAGGGATCCACTGGGATCGGGAGCGGCGAAAGGATGACGACTCCGATGATCAGTGATCGAGGCCTACGACGACGCCCCGTCGGTGATTGGCTTGCTACAGAGCCTCTTGATAGCCCGCTACGACGCGATGTGACTGCCCGGAGGCACACATCTCGGTCACTCCAGTTGTTGCGATGTAAACGTCGGCAATCAGGCGTCCAACCGCCATTTGCGTTGGGGCTGTGGGGTCGAAAACGCGTCGTCCAACCTGACCTTGCTTCTGGTCACAAGCGCCTGTTAAGCGGCGCTTGTGTTCAATTCGTTGTCTGTAACTATTTCCTTGAACGGTCACACGGACGCTGCCTGGACCAGGCTAACGGCCGTCCGAAGGGTTGGCTACGTAACAGCGTCGCTGGATGTGCGATGAGGGACTGCCGAAGGGGCGCCGTTTGACTTACCGAAGTGGCGAAGGTCAAGCGAAGTTAGCCACCTAAAGCCGTAGCGCGAATGAAATCATCAGCGTCGACCATTTCCCGACTTGACTATTGGCGACATCCGTTTAACCTTTGGAACCAATTGAGTGCAACCCGTCACCACGATTCTGCTGAACGACATGACTGCTTTAGTGCGAGCCGCAGGCCTCGCCGGCTACGAAAGCCTGGCGCACCGACTCGGGTTAGATCCGGCACGTGAACTGAATCGCGCCGGACTTCATGCCACTAGCCTCGAAGATCCCGATGCCCTGATTCCCTATATGTCGGTCATTCGTCTACTGGAGCGCTCCTCGCAGGAAAGTCGGTGTGACGACTTCGGCTTGCGCCTTTCGGAGTCTCAGAACATTGAAATTCTGGGCCCGCTCGCGGTGCTCATGCGTCACGCGTCTACCCTGGGCGATGCGCTTCAACTGGCAGCCCGGCATGTCTTCGTGCACAGCCCAGCCATTTGCTTCGGCCTTGATTCAGTGGACGGTGACCCCGCATCGGTGGATCTGAGTTTCGAAATCAACATACCTCGTCGGCCACCGTCTGCCCAAACGATTGAGCTATCGCTCGGTTTGATACTCAGGATTTTGAGGATGCTAGTCCCCCGTGGACTCCGGCCGATGTGCGCGCGCTTTCCCCACGCGCGCATTGCAAAAGCGGCCGACTATCAGCGCGCACTGAATTGCGCCTGCGCGTTTGGTGTCGAAAGAGCCGCCATCCGTGCGTCCGCGCACGATCTCGATCTGCCGCTTGCCGGGCATAATCGATTGCTTCTCGAAATGGCCCAGAGTTATCTGGACCAGCACTACGGTGAGCCAGAGCGTCTATTGTCGGATCGCGTGCGCGATCTCGTTCGCCGGTTCATGGGCACGTGTCCCATGTCGCAAAAGGCTGTGTCTGACGATCTCAACATCCATCCGCGCACACTGCAACGCCGGTTACTGAAAGAGGACCAGACCTTCGACGCAATCGTGGACGAGGTTCGGCGAGAGCGTCTGAGCGAATTGCTAAGCCGATCGCCGTCCCCCACAATGACACAGATCGCACTGATGCTCGGCTATTCCGAGCAGGCCGCGCTGACTCGCAGTTGCCACCGTTGGTTCGGATGTGCGCCTACAGAACTTCGACGGCGCTATCGGCGCGAAGCACGCTAAGGGCCGCGCTCGCAAGCACACATCCCGAGAATATAGCGGCTCAGTGGCTGCCACGCGCGGGCTCAACGGTATTCGACGGCACGCGGGATCAGGTCGATACGATCTTCATAGGTATCGAACGCGCCCTGTCGCAACCTGTAGATCGACACAGCTGGCAGCCCCCACATTACTGCCTCGAATGCGCGTTGATACTTGAGCTGATAATCGAAGACCTTAATCGGACAATAGGTGCCTGACGGAGGTTGGCCGCCGAGCGGTTCATGCACACACTGAACGATAGTGGCCGCAGGCATCGCTGGCCTCGTTGACGACTCGTCACCTGCTGCGAACGACACGTTGTTGACTGCAGCGATTGCGCCCGCTGCGGTTGAAATCATGAACTGACGACGATCCATAGTCTCCAGTCGGTAGAGCACGGGTACTGCTGAATAGGCGGCTGCACGAGCTGGGAATCGCGCAGCCGTAGAAGCGAATTTCCAAAGGGCCCGCTGTCGAGCGCTTTAGTCGACCTCGACAAGATCATCAGGCTTCCACGTGCGGTCAAAGTAAGATACTTCCGGCCCGTAGAGACGGAGCAGGAAGAACCATCCTTTGCCAGGGACGGTCCGCACCCAGTTCGCTTCTTGCCCGGCTGGAATCTTTGGTCCGAAGTACAGATCGATGCTGCCGTCGCCGTTCGGCCTGGGGTGGGTGAACGCGGAGATACGTGAGAATGGCGTTCCGTTAGTCGCCTCGGCGTAATGGAAAGAAACGTAAAGCGGACAGAAGGCAGAAACTCTGCGCTGGTGTTCTGGTACCGGCTCTTTTCCGTGCTCGAACCAACGCAACGCTCGAGGGATGGCATTGAACGCTGCCTGGTCTTGTCCCGGACAGGAACTGGCCTGCCGAGGCTGGCAGGCCAGTTTCGCTCACACCATCGGGCCCGGGTGCGGCGATCAGGTGAGCGCCATCCCGCCGTCGACAGACAACCCCGCGCCGGTCACGAAGCCGGCCAGATCGGAGCAAAGGAACAGTGCGGCATTCGCGATGTCCTCAACCGCGCCGAGGCGCCCGAGCGGTGTTTTGTCCATGGCGTACGCCAGCATCTCGTCGGCGTTCTGGAAGAAGCCCATCTTGATCTGCTGGTCGAGCAAGCCCGCGAGCATCTCGGTTTGAATCAGGCCGGGATAAAGGCAGTTCACGCGGATATTCCAGCCAAACTTGCCGCCTTCGACGGCGCCGACTTTCGTCAGCCGGTCTACGGCCGACTTGGTCGCGGCGTAAGCCGCCGTGCCGGGGTTCGCGCGCAGATGCGCCATCGACGAGAGGTTCAGGATCGCCCCACCATCGCCCGCGATGCCGCCTGGACGCATCGCGCGCATTGCGTGCTTCATGCCGAGCGTAAGACCACGGATGTTGACCGACATCAGCCGGTCGAACGTCTCGATCGACAGTTCGGCGATCGGTGCGGACGCTTCGATGCCCGCGTTGTTGACTACAGTCGTGAGCGTACCGAAGCGCAGCACCGTCGCAGCGATTGCGGATTCCCAGGCGGCCTCGTCTCGCACATCGTGCTCGACGAAGTCCGCCTCACCTCCAGATTTGCGAATGGCTTCTGCCGTAGCAAGTCCCGCGTCGGTCAACACGTCGGCGACCATGACGCGGGCGCCCGCTGCCGCGAACGTGCCCGCCATCGCGGCGCCAATGCCGCGGGCGCCGCCAGTCAGCAGCACCACCTTGTTTTGCATCGAAATGGACATTGCGATCCTCGCTGAGATTCGGTGCCTGTGAGTTGGCACGCTTGATGATGGATGTTTAACGTGCGTAGGCAGGAACGCTGGCCTGGATGTAGTTCATCTTGTCGGCGCCCTGATCCTTGATGGCGGCGTCGACCCAGGCCTTGATGAGGCCCGCATCCATGATTCCCATGAATTCCTTGCTACCCGTGTCGTTGAAGTTCACGTTCGAGCCGGTGACGACCATAAAGGTGTCGGTGTCTTCGGTGTTGTCCGCCGGCGTATTGAACTGGTGAATCGAGCCACCCGGCTCGTAGAGATAGCTGCCTGCCGTCTGCTTCTGGTCGGGGTACTCGGTGTAGTACCAGCAGCCGCTCATGGTGTAGAGGTGAACGGTGCCCGTATGGAAATGCAGGGGAAGCGTCACGCCCGGTGAAAATTTCACACGCAGCACCCACGTGCCATTGTGCGGATCGAGAAAAAGCGGATACGCCTTGATGCCCGGATGCAGCAGGCCTTCGAGGAATTTGCCGACATTCGTGTCGATCGTGAGCAGTTGGTCCTGATGAGTGACGATTTCGGGTGCGCTCATGTTTGTCTCTCCTGTGTATGTACGTGGGGGACGTCCAACCGATGGACGTGTGTTTGAGGTTTGCGTGGCCGGGAAAAAAATCGAGATGGCGCGGCTGTCCTAGAAGCCGTGCCTCATGCCGATCATGACCGCCGAAGTGCCTACGCTGGGCGCAACAGGCTGGCCATAGACGATCGTCTGGTTCATTGTTCCGCGGTTGTTGACGTAGCCGAAGTTGGCGTAGACGAGGGTCGACTTCGAGAGGTTGTAGTTAGCTCCAACTGCGTATTCCGTTGACTGGTTCTGCGTATGATTCTGGTCGCGCAGGTAATAGACGCCCGAGTCGATAGCGAACGCAGGCGTAAAGCGATATCCCAGACCGCCGGAAATCATGTCGTAGTTCATTGCGCTCGACTGAGCCGGGTTTCGGCCGTTCGAATACGAGCCGCTCACGGTGAAGCCGGCGATGTAGTAGAGCGCGCTAAACGAATAGAAGCGGTTGTTCGCGAGCCCCGTGGGAACCGTCGTAGCAGTCGGATTGCTGTCGTGGCCGTTGTAGTAAATTGCTGCGGCTTTCAAACCGTTGTTGTCGTACTGAAGCACGGCCGATTCGCGCGTGTTTCCCTGAAGGCTTCCCGCGACGCCTCCTGGCGCGTACCCCAGCGTTGCCGACAAGCCCAGGAATTTCGGCGACGTGTAGACAATGGCGTTGCTGTCATAAACCGAGCCCAACTGTCCATTGGTGCTGGTTCCGGGCCATCCGGCTGCCGTGTTGATGCCGACCAGGGCGGTCAGAATGCTGCCGAAATACCCCGCATGGCGCGCATCGGTCGCGGTCAGTGCGAGGATCATCGGCGCATATTGCCGGCCCAACTTGAGCGAGCCAAACGGGCCGGTCGCGCCAATAGTGGCAACCTGGTTGAAGAGCGTTGCGGTGCCGGGAGTATCGCCGAGGCCGACCTTGCCCGTGCCTGTATCGAAGTTGCTCTGGAGTTGGAACGTGGCCTTGTATCCTCCGCCCAGGTCCTCCACGCCGGTCATGCCCCAGAAGCTGCCGTATATGCCGCCGTCCTTGTACCGGGCGATGCTGCCCGTATTCTTTGCCTTCGGGCTGAATGAAGCCGCCGATGACGTTTGATACATCAGTCCGCCGTCAATCGTTCCGTAGAGTGTCACGGAGGATTGTGCACAGGCTTCGCCTATTACGATGGCAAAGGACGCAATCAGTAGTACAGATTGTTTCATCCTGTCTCCGACCTCAGATTTATTGGTATTCCTGCTTCTGCCCGTATCGGGCATCACGTCCTGGCTCAATCAAGTGGGCGTGCTGTCCGACATGGATACGGTGCGCCCCCGATCCCCGATGAAATTCCAGATGCTATGACCGTCGATGGCACGAGAGAAACTGCAGTCTTCAAACCGCTCGCTGATGTGAGTGAATATTCGCAGCTAACGCCGTCATAGTTTTACCTTCAAGTGACAAGTTTTTAACTTTTGGCGACACCTTGGGGATAGACCTGGCCCGGTACGCTTGCCGTATGTGAGCGTGTGGTCTGTTTTTCTTGCTGTGGAAGGCGAGTTGCCGAAAGAGGGGCGCAGGAGATTGCCAAAATGGCACCCAAAGTCCTTGGCAACTGATTCCGCGGAGGTTGCAGTCCCTATTGAGAGGCGTGCCGCGGCCATGAAGAAGTGGGGGGGGCGGGACTGCGAAGAGGCATGCCGACACGACTACCGGGAACGCGCGCCGGCTAGCTTGCGCGAGCGACCGCTGCTCCGATCCACGTGAACTACCACATCGAACACCGTCTGATGGTCATCGTGCCCTTTTTCGGTTGCCCAAACGCCACCGCGGTCTGGTGCCCGTTCCGCCGACATTCTGGCAAGTGCCTGGCGTGGTGAGCAGCAAGACGTCGTCGACCTGACAGCACCTGACACGGTTGTCTATTCCGAAGCTTGTGGTCAGCCTGCACTTTGGGCCGCCCTCAAACCTTTGAGGCGGCCGCTGTTGGGTGCACGCCAGGGCAAAACGCGTACGGTTCCAACTCCGTTCGAATGACCGATAGGCAGGCAGGGAGCGGCCGTTCGAATGGCCCAAAGAGGATGTCGCCGACCGTCTCTGGTTGGCCGTCACCGGTAGCTCAGCGGCACGTTGAACGCGATTCGTAGTGCCTGATGTGCCGAGGCTTGCGCGCCTTGATGCACTGGCTCCCCCCGTCGCCACATACTCCCGTGATGGGAAGCTTCAGCGGAGCCTACATAGGTCGGAGCAAGCATGGTCCCGCGGCAACGCCTGGCGCCGCAGCGACAGGTGTACTCGCTGGCTGATTCGCGTGCTTTCGCAGGGATCTCAAGCGCGTAGTCGATGAACAGTTCCTCGCCGGGCTGGATGTCCTTGAGCGCGTTGATGTAGACGCGGCCTGATTGCTCGATCGCCTCACAGTTCGCCTTGCACGCATGGTTGAGCCACCTTGCGCCGTTTCCGCCGCGGCCGCCATCTATGACGCGCCCGTCCGACAACCCGAAGAGGAATGTATGCCCGGCGTCGGCGCGGCGCGCATAGGTGCGGGTCGCTTCCCGCCAGGTGGTGACGAGCCCCTTGTATTCAAAGATGCGCTCGCCGGCGCGACGACGCACTGTATGACGCTGACAGGATGGCAACTGCTGCTCAAAATGACGCCGTGGTCCAGCGGTGGGAAACGTTGATGTGGCAATTTCAGACGCCCACACCGTGGACTCCGTCCGGACAGAAGTGGGTAGCGATGAGCCGGATATTCGATCTGGAGCAGCAATAGAATCGCCGGAGAACGTGGCGCGGCGAAGGAATGAATCAGGCTCATCGAGAATGCTGATTATGCCGAGGACAACGATGAGCCGCGTATGACCGGAAAACGGTATGTTCATGGGCTCGATTACTGCTTCTGCTCGATCTCATGTCGCCGCACGATTCAGTGTGCTTTATTCCGGACACCCCGTCTAGCAAGGTTGAAGAAAAGTACGCGCTGCACGTCTACTTTGCGACGGAACTGGCATCCTCGATCGATACCGTGCTGCAACCCACACCCTGGGGAGAACCGCGACTGTCTCGCGCTTCAGTTCGTCGATGTGATGGCGGGAGTTATCTGGTCTCACTATGAGCGCAGCAACACCGAAGCATACGCAGTGTGCGATACCGCATATCGGCCAGCGCCACCTGTTCTTCTAGGCGGCCGCTCCCGGAGACCGACTGACTTGCCGTAATACCTCGCATCGCCCTGTACCGACGCTCAAGGCGGCGCTCCCTTTCCTAAAGGTGATACGGATCTGTACCGCTTGGTGTCTGGACAAGGTTCACCTCGTACGATGCATTGACGTTCGCTGCTCCACATACCGGAAGGATTCCTGAATACATTCCACATGAGGACTAGACCAGGCGGGTGAGGATCACGTGCTGGACCCACTCTAACGGGCCGCTGGCGTGCAAAGGTGCTCGACGGACGCGGGTGGCACCCGGTCAATTGTCAATGGCGCTTGCCATGGGCAATAGCAGTTGCCGGAGGCGCCAGTTCAGTACCTCCGCCCTGGCTTGCCCGACGCGTTGCGAAACGCTTCGGTTCGAAAGGCCCATGAAAATCCTGTGAAAGTATATGGAAATGGCAATCGCTTGTATTTCCATTGTTATTGACGTAGTCCGATCAGGTAGGTACGATGCGCCGCTGATGAACGGCGGGCGGACCAAAACAACCGCGCGCAGACCCGGCATTGAATCAGCAAAGGGCGGAACGCATGGCGGCGTCCCGATACAGCCCAATGACTTCGGACTGGAAGATGTTATGAACCGGATGTCACGAGCGGCAAGGCAATCCAGCACGCATGAAGGTGAGCCGTTAACCGAGATCGGGCAAGATGGCCAATCTGGCCTGCGCGGCCTGGTACAAGTGCAGGCCGAGACCGACCGGGGCCGCTACGACAGCGTTGCGCGATTTTTCCACTGGACATTTGCTGCCTGGATTATTTACGCGAGCATTACGGGTTACTCGCTCACCCGGATGGCCGATGGACCGGTGCACGATTCCCTGTCGCAACTGAACATGTCGATAGGAACGGTGCTGATCGTGCTTTTTCCGCTTCGGGTGGGTTGGAAGCTGGTCCGAATCGCGCCGCCTGCGCTGCCCGATGTGTCCGTCGAACAGCAATTGCTGGCACGCATCGTACATGTCGTGATTTACGTCACGATTTTTGCTGTGCTTGCGAGTGGTTTCCTGATGGTTCCGAATGGCTATCCGTTGTTCGGCCTGGTTGAAATTCACACTCCGTTCCAGAAAGGTCCGCTAACCGACGAATTGTTCGCAGTGCATCGCGCAAGTTGCGCTCTGCTGGTGGGACTGGTCATATTGCACGTGGCTGCAGTAATCAAGCACCAGCTTATCTCGCGTAACGACGTGCTGCGAAGGATGCTTTAAATACTGCCCTCCGGTTCCGGCAACGACAAGCGTTTGCGCCGTGCAGTAGAGCCTACTCACGAGGAGCGGGGGTCACGATTGATCCAGCGCGTGGCCCCCGCGAATAGCGGCGCGGTCCAAGACATCGACGCTCTCAGACCTGCCGGTCGGCTGCCGCCCAATCCAGGCCTGGACGGCTCAGGCGATATAGCGTCGGTCCATCAGCGACGTTGCCAGAATCACAATCAACGTTGACGGTCTGCAATATATTGAGTGCGCAGTATTGGCGCTTGAGTGGCCTGGCCACTCGAGAAACGCTGGCCTTTTCTACCAGTTGTATCGCGCTGATGCGATGACTGTGCGAGGATTTCCATAAATGCACACGGCTGATGACTGACAACCGCCTACGTAACGGCGATCGAAGATGTTCGTTGCGTTGATCGCGAAGCGCCAGTCGCGCATGTCGTAATGCACCGCGGCATCGTAGAGCGTATAGCTCGGCACAGAGATCGAGTTGTCTGCTGCGCCCGCAACCGAGCTTTGATAACGCACGCCCATGCCGAAGCCCAGTCCGGCGATCGCGCCGGTATGCCAGGTCCAGTCAGCCCACAGCGATGCCATCTGCCGTGGCCGCGGAATATCCACCGGCCATTTGTTCAACGTTTCGTCATTGGCCTTGATGTTCTTCACGTCCTGATAGACGTATGCCGCAATGATCGACAGATTGTTCGTCAGCTTGCCCACAGCGCTGAACTCGAACCCTCGGGAGCGCACTTCGCCAGTCTGCACGTAGGTGCTGAGAGTGGGGTCGTCGAGGTTGGGCGTCGCGACGTTGGTCTGGTTTATCTGATAGAGCGCCGCGTTGAGCATCAGGTTTTTGCCGGGTGGCTGCCAGCGAACGCCCAGTTCAACCTGACGCCCGCGCGTGGGTTCGGGCAGGGCGCCGTTCGCCATGTTCACGCCGAGCAGTGGGTTGAACGAGGTCGAGTAGCTGATGTACGGCGACAGCCCGTAATCGCCGAGGAACGTGAGACCGATGCGGCCGCTGAATGCGTGATCTGCCCGCGTCTGCTGAGTACCGCCCATCAGGTCGTTCTGTGTTGTAACCGACCAGTCCTGGCGGCCACCGAGTGTGAACACCCAGCGGCGCCACTTGATCTGATCCTGCAAGTAGATGCCGAACGCGTCCATCGCGCTCTTGATGTCGGTACGAGGATACGCGTTCGACGAGGAGAAGATTGCCGCGGTAACGGGCGTGTATACAGGGCTGAAGAGATTCAGGTCAGGCGCGAGCGCGAGCCGCTCACTGTCGGTCGTGGTTTGCCGGTTGTACTCGAAACCTGCCAGCACGGTGTGGTCAAATTCGCCGGTTCGGAATTTTGCCTGCGCCTGGTTGTCAATGTCGAAGCGGTTTTAGTTGAATTGGAAGATCCCGGCGTAGCGTGTGAGCGACGCCATCGTGGGGTCGGCTTCATCGAGGCCCCCGCCGTACACCGACCAGTCATCGGTCGAAAGATGCATGAAGCGTGCACTCTGGCGCACCGTCCACACACTATTGAACTGATGCTCGAACTGGTAGCCGATGGATGCCTGACGCTTGCCATAGCGGTCGAAATCCGGATCGCCCACGTAGAGATTGTTCGAGATCACACCGTTCGGATTGGGCAGGACCGTGCCGCTCGCTGGCAGGAAATTGCTTGCGGTGTCGGTCCAGTCCTGCAGGTAGGTCGCGTAGAGCGTGAACGACGTCGCAGCATCTGGCTGCCATTTGATGGAGGGCGAGAGCGCCACCCGCTGATCGGAGTTCGGCCCGAGCTGCACGTTGCCGTCGCGGGCGACGCCAACCACGCGGTAAGAAAGCGTGCCATCCTTGTCGATCCTGTCGCCGATGTCGAAGGCAATCTGCTTGCGCGCGAAATTTCCGATCTGCAATTCCATTTCGCGAATGCGCTCACCATTAGCGATCTTGCTTTGCACATCGACGATGGCGCCTGGATCGCCCTGCCCGTAAAGGACCGAGGTCGGGCCGCGCAGCACGCTCAGGCTGTCAATCATGTAGGGGTCGACGCGCCAGCTCGCGAGATTGATCGTGTTGGGCACGGAGAGTCCGTCGACGAAGAGCGTGGGCGTGAAGCCGCGCAGTGCGGAATACCAGTCGGAACGGTTGTCCGAGCTATAGGTGGAAAAACCCGGAACGTAGCGCAACGCCTGATTGATGTCTGTGGCGCGCGTCATCTCGATCTGCTCGGCGGTGACAACGTTGATCGTCTGCGGGATCTCGTTGATGGGCGTGTCCGTTTTCGTGCCGGTTGCGCTGCGGCGTGCGACCAGGCCGACGGTTGCATCCTTGTCGCCATTGGCCAAAACCGGGATCGTGGGTAGTGTTTCACCGCCTGCGGCCGGTTGGTCCGCTCCGCTGCTTGCTGCGTTGCCAGATACGCTGTCCGACGACTGCGCCTGCCGGGTTGCGCCCTGCGGCGCATCCGTCTGCGCCCAGGCGTGGCCCGCCGCCGCATAGAACGCCATGCCCGCAGCGGTCGAGATCGCGCGCATGCGCGTGCTGGTTGCCCATTCCATCCTTTGTTGCTCTCCAGTAGTGTGTGGCTGCCCGACGGCGAGCCTTGGTATCGGGGATGGCAGGCCAGGCGGCCAGTGCTTCCCCTGTTTTCCGTTGACTTGCATGCCCTGCCAGCGCCGCGCGCAACCGCGGCATCTCATGCGGTTTCACCGCCACTTCCCGACGACCTCACCGTTTCGCAGACAAGCCGGGAGCACGCGGCGGCGACAGTCTGTCGCGCAGCGGAAAGTCATTGCCCGGGGGATTTAGCGTGCGGCGCCGTCTGGGTGAACCAGCTGGCTCCTGACCACGCCTCTCATGTCTCTTGACCTTGCCAGGTTACGCGCAGTCGGCCGGCGGGAGGAATCGTGCATCGAACTATGCAAGAATGAGAATTATTACAGTTTTGACGCCCGACTTAGGGCCCGACGAGACAAGGGAAAGCTTACATGCGACCGACATCCGACGTAATGACAACTTCTATCGCGATCGTGCCATTTTGTTGCTGAAACTCGATGAAAACGGAAAAGCTTGAAAATCTGGAACCCGTATGGCGGCAACGCTTTCTGCCGATCCGCACAAACGCGGACAACCCGGTCGTTGCACGAATGTGGGATTTCGAGGACGGCTTTCGGGATGCGTGGCACGTTCACGACGAGGCCCAGCTCATCTATGTGACGCGCGGAGTGGCCCGAGCGCTAACACCGAATAGCATCTGGACACTCGCACCGTTCCAGGCGATCTGGATGCCGCCTGGCATGCTTCACGAGCTCCACGCGATTGGCGATGTGACCGCGCGTACGGCTTATGTCGATGCGGCAATCGCGACGGAGTTCAGGGTATGGACGCAGTGCAGGGTGGTGCAGGTCGGACAGCTGCTGGACGCCTTGGTGGTGGCCCTGGCCGTGAGCGCCGGTGACAGCGATGCCCGGCGCGCCGAACTTGCGCTTCCGCTTTTCCTGTTCGAGCTGCAACGCGCATTGCCCGCGTTGAGCGGGACGCTTCCGCTTCCGGACGATCGCCGGCTGCGCGCAGTCTGCGAACAGCTGTTGCTGTGTCCCGAGAACAACGAAACGATTGACGTTTGGGGCGCGCGTGTCGGTGCCAGCACGCGGACATTGGCGAGGCTCTTTCGTGACGAGACCGGGCTGAGCTTTGGCCAGTGGAGGCAGCAGCTAAGGCTGGTGGAGGCCGTTGCGCGTCTCGCGTTGGGGACACCCGTGGCGACAGTTGCGGCTGAACTTGGCTATCAAAGTCCGAGCGCATTTACTTCGATGTTCAGGAAGGCGCTAGGAACGAGCCCGCAGAGGTATCTCAGGTCGCGCGACAACACGTGATTCAACGGCTTTGTCAAGTTGGCCGAAGATGGTGTGTGCCATCTGGGCAAGCTAAGGTATCCTTATTGGATAATTCCGAGCTTGCTTACCCCGGCCCAGCACTGCCAGGCAAGTAGGCGTGCCTGAAGTTCTACGCGATGGCAGGCAGCCTTCATCTGGTGCCGGGGCGAGGCGAAGTGCTGACGGATAGGACCGAAGCGGGAGAGAAACGCCTGAATACGCTGGGGATCGCGAAAGCCTTGCATCTGGCGCTCGCGCCGGCACGTGGGTTGGTGGCTATTTTCCGCGCGGTTATTGACCCGGGCCGACGCTTTCACGAATACATGTTTCACTCCGGCCAGTTCGGGCACCTCCGCCTTTGCTGCCGGATAGCTACGCAGTTGATCGGTGACAATCTTTCGGGGCACCGGGTGTGAGCGCAATACCTTCCTGAGAAAGCGTGTGGCCGCAGCCTTGTCGCGCCGCTTTTGCAACAGCACGCCCAGTTCGGTGCCGTGCTCGTCCACCGCGCGCCACAGCACGTACGGCTCGCCGCGCAGCTTCACGAACACTTCATCGAGGTGCCAGGTCGAGCCCACCCTGCCCCGCACGGCCTTCGCGCAGCGCGCAAACTGCGCACCAAACCGCTCGCACCAGTTGCGCACCGATTCGTTCGTGACACTCACGCCGCGCTCGAGTAGTAATTCCTCGATGTCACGCAGGCTCAGGTTGAAGCGGTGGTACCACCGTACTGCGCAACTGATGACCGATGCCGGGAAACGGAAACCGTAGTAAGGTGATTTGCTCTTCTTCATCCCGCCATTTTACCAGGCACGGTCATCAACTTGACAAAGCCCTGCGAAAGCTACGCGCCCGGTCGCTATTGATGGGTGCGCGTATTGGTGCGCGGCGACGCGCCGTGTAACAGTCGCCGAATTTGCTTACGCGAGCGCCATCCGCGTGGCGGTTCGGCCGCCATGTCGTCCGCGCTCGCCCGCAAGGCGGCCCACGCCACGGCCACGCGCCTGTCACGAACACTATCCGGTCGCCCGATGCAGAAAATAGTCTGCTTGACGGATTGTATGACAGGAATATAATCCGTCAGCAAGCGGACGGTCTGCCGTCTGGAGAGGGCGGCCGCAAGTCGGCCAGAAAAGCCAACATTACGGAGACAGCACCATGCAGATGGATGCCAGCATTGGAGCGCGCCTGGACAAACTGCCCCTGTCCGGGTTCCATTGGCGTCTGCTCGGACTGATCGCGGCCGGCATGTACTTCGATTCGTTCGACATCTATATCGCCGGCACAGTGCTTGCCGCGATGGTTCACAGCGGCGAGTCCACGCTGGGTCAGAACGCGACGTTCGTTTCCGTCACCTTTATCGGCATGATGGCGGGCGCGTGGCTCTCCGGGGTGCTCGGCGATCGCTTCGGCCGCCGCTTCTGCTATCAGTTCAACCTCGGCATTTACGGCTTCGCATCGATTGCCGCGGCGCTCGCGCCGTCGATCTACTGGCTGATCTTCTTTCGTCTCGTGATGGGCATCGGCATGGGTGCCGAGATCGTGGTCGGATACGGCACGCTCAGCGAGTTCATTCCCGCCCACTGGCGCGGGCGCTTTGGCACGATCCTCAACCTCATCATCAACACGTCGCTGTTTCTCTCGACGTTTCTCGGCTGGCTGATCGTCCCGCAGTACGGCTGGCGCTGGATGTTCGCGATCGCGGGATGCGGCGCGCTGTTTGTCTGGTTCCTGCGCAAGTCGATGCCGGAATCGCCGCGCTGGCTCGCATCGCGCGGACGCGCCGACGAAGCCCGGCAGATCGTCGAGCGCATCGAGGCGGCGTGCGGCAGGCCCACGGACCGCACGGCGGGTGTCACGTCGTCCCTCACGCGCGAGTCGTCTGCAGGCGCCGCGAACAATGCGAACGATGCCGGCCGGCTCGCAGACCTGTTTTCGCGCCGGCTGCTGACGCGCACCACCACAGCCATCACGGTGCTCGTCGCGCTCTTTACCGTCAATTACGCATTCGTCAGCTGGATACCCACATTCCTCGTGAAGCAGGGACACAGCGTGTCGAACTCGCTCGGCATCACGGCACTGATGTTCGCGGGCGGCCCCGTCGGTTCGCTGATTGCATTTGGCCTCGCCGAGCGCCTTGGCCGGAAATGGGGCATTGTGCTGTTTTCGCTCGTCTGCGCGGGCTTTGGCGTCGCCTATCCGTTCGCGCAGTCGGCGGTGGCGATCACGGCGCTCGGCTTTGCGATCACGGCTGGCATCTATGTGCTGTCTTCGTTCAGCGTCGCCACGTATGTGCCCGAGCTGTTTCCCACGGAGCTGCGGCTGCGCGCCGCGGGGCTTGCCAACACGGCGGGCCGCGCAGTCAGCATCGTCGTGCCGTACGCGGTGGCGAGCGCGTTCATGCGCTTCGGCATCTCGGGCGTGCTCACGCTGATCGTCAGCACGCTGCTGATACAGGCGGTGATCGTCGGCGTGTTCGGGGCGGAAACGAAGCACCGCTCGCTCGAAGCGATTGCCGCCGACGCCACGAACGGGCAAGCGCTTGAAGGATGCGCGAGCGCCGCGGCGGAGTGAAGGGCGCCGCAAGGATTTCCACACACGGATCACCAGATAAAGGAAACAAGAGACATGTCATCGCCCGCTGAGAACTACCGGATTTACGCAGTCAAGTATGCGCATTTCGAACGCCGCTCAGGCGATAACTTCATCGGCGGCGACTCCCATGACGTGCCGATGCCGCTCGATTACTTCGTATGGGCCGTGGTGGGCGAGTCGCGCACGTTCATCGTCGACACGGGCTTCGATCAGGCGATGGCCGACAAGCGCGGCCGCACGATCACGAACACGGTGGAGCACGGCCTCAAGCAGATCGGCATTCGCGCCGACGACGTCGAAGACGTCATCATCACGCACATGCACTACGATCACGCAGGCAATCACTCGCTGTTCCCTCGCGCGCGCTATCACCTTCAGTACCGGGAGATGGCGTATTGCACGGGCCGCTGCATGTGTCATCACGCGCTGAGCCATCCGTTCGAGCCGGAAGACGTGAAGTCGATGGTCGGTCGCCTGTTCGAAGGGCGCGTGCAGTTCCATGACGGCGCCTCTGAGATCGCGCCAGGACTGAGCGTGCATTGGGTCGGCGGACATACGAACGGCCTGCAGGTCGTGCGCGTGCATACGCAGCGCGGCTGGGTCGTGCTGGCGTCGGATGCTTCGCACTTCTACGCGAACATGCAGGAGCATCGGCCGTTCCCCGTCGTCTACAACGTCGGCGACATGCTGGAGGGCTATGAAGCCGCTCATCGGCTGGCGCGCTCGCCGAATCACGTGATTCCCGGCCACGATCCCGCGGTGCTGACGCGCTATCCGTCGCATGACCGCGCGACGGAAGGCTGGATCGTGCGGCTCGATGCAGAAGCACGCTAAGCGGGGCGGCAAGATGATCCTGAAAGGCAAGCGCGCGCTCGTTACGGGTTCGTCCAACGGCCTGGGTCTCGCAATGGCGCGGGCGCTGGCGGGCGCGGGATGCGACATCGTCCTGCATGGGCTCGAGACGCCGGGGCAGATGATGCGCACGATGGACGAGCTGGAGCATGCATTCGACGTGGACGTCGCGTATGTGCAGGCCGATCTCACCACGCCGGCCGGTGTCGATGCGCTGATCGGCGCGGCGCAAGAGCGGGTGCGCTCGCTCGACGTACTCATCAACAATGCAGTCGTTCGGCATTTCGCGGCTATCGAAGCGTTTCCGCTCGATCACTGGAACAGCGCGCTCGCCGTGAACCTCACGGCCGCGTTTCGCGCGATCCAGCTGGCGCTGCCCGGCATGCGCGAGCGTGGCTGGGGCCGTATCTTCAACATGACGTCGGTGTACGGCGCGCGCGCCGTCGCCAACCGCGTCGACTACGTGACGACCAAAACGGCGCTGCTCGGCCTCACGCGCTCGGTGGCGATCGAAACCTTGAGTCAGGGCATCACCTGCAACGCGATCTGCCCGGGCTCGGTGCTCACGCCGAACATCGACGGCCGCATCCATGCGTTGATGGACGAGCGCGGCCTGAACCGCAACGATGCCGTGCGCGAATTCCTCAAGGGCAAGCAGCCGACCGGCGAACTCGTCGAGGCTGCGCACGTGGGCGAGATGGTCGTATTTCTGTGCGGCCCGGCGGCCAGCCAGATCACGGGCGCGATGATGCCGATCGAAGGAGGCTGGCTTGCAGGCTGATTCCATCGACGCACGCGCATTGCAAAACGGCGAATTGACCCGCGCGCTCGCGCGTTTTGTAGCCGCCACGCAATGGCATGACGTGCCCGCCGCCGTGCGCAGCGAAGCGAAACGCTCGCTCGTCAATTACTTCGCCGTCGCGCTGGCAGGCTCGCACGATCCGACGCTCGACAAGGCCGTGAGAGTCTATGGCCGCTTTCGCGCCGGCAGCGAGGCGACGCTCGTGGGCCGCAGCGAACGCATGGACATGCTCAATGGGGCCGCGCTTAACGCGATGAGCGCGAACGTCTACGACTTCGACGACACGCATATTCCCACCATCCTCCATCCGACTGCGCCCGTGGCCGCCGCGCTGTTCGCGCTCGCCGAGTCGCATGCGATGAGCGGCGAGGCGTTGCTGCTCGCGTTCGTCATCGGCGTGGAAGTGGAGTGCCGCATCGCCAACGCGGTGTCGCCGGAGCACTATCAGCGCGGTTGGCACATCACCTCGACGTGCGGCGTGTTCGGCGCGGCGGCTGCCGCCGCGAAGGCGCGCGGACTCGACGAAGACGCCATCGTGTGGGCGCTCGGCAACGCGTCCGCCCAGACGGGCGGCCTGGTCGAAACGCTCGGCACGATGTCGAAGAGCATCAGCGTCGGCAACGCGGCGCGCAACGGGCTGCTCTCCGCGCTGCTCGCCGAAGACGGTTTTTCCGGCCCCGTCGCGCCGCTCGAAGGCGAACGTGGCTTCCTGCGCGTGACGGTCTCGAAACCGCGCTGGCATGCGCTCACGCAAGAACTCGGGCGCGAATGGGGGCTGCTCAAGAACACCTACAAGCCGTATCCGTGCGGCGTGGTGCTCAATCCGGTGATCGACGCGTGCCTCGATCTGCGGCGCGACGCGCGCTGGTCCCTCGACGATATCGAGGAAATCGAACTAACAGGGCATCCGCTGCTGCGCGAGCGCACCGACCGGCCCGGCGTGCGCACGGGCCGCGAATCGCAGGTCAGCGCGCATCATGCCGTGGCCGTGACGCTCTCGCGCGGCAAGGCGGGGCTCGAGGAGTTCACCGATACGGCCGTCGCCGATCCTTCGCTGCGGGCACTGGCGAGCCGGCTGCGTTTTGTCGATGACGCCGCATGGCCGGTGGAATCGGCGCAAGTGACGATCGTGCTGCGCTCGGGCGAACGCCTGTCGCGTCGCGTGCTGGCGGCGCGCGGCAGTCTCAGCGCGCCGCTCGCCAACGTCGAGCTGGCGGACAAACTGCATCGGCTAGCGGCCTATGGCCGCTCGGGCGTCGATGCGCAGCCGCTCGCGCAAGCGCTATGGAATTTCGATGCCGAGCCCGATGCCGCGGCCGTGGTGCGTCTTGCGCGCGCCCGTGGCTCGGATTAACGCAGAGACCCTTAATTTACGAGGATTGTCATGTCGAGTAGTGAGGCATCAAATCAACAGAGCGGTCGCCTGCTCGGTTTCGTCGGCGTCGGCACGATGGGCCGGCCGATGGCGCGGCGGCTGATCGCAGGGGGGCATGCCCTCATCGTGTACGACCGCGATCAGGCGGCCGTCGCGGAACTGAAGGCGCTGGGCGCACAGGTGGCGGCGTCGGTGCGGGAAGTGGCCGACGGCGCGCATACCGTGTTCACGAGCCTGCCCACGCCGGCGATTTTCAAGCAGGTCGCGCTCGGCGAGGGCGGTCTGGTCGAAGGCAGCGCGATCAAGATCCTGGTCGATCTGTCGACTGTCGGCTCGCGCATCGAAAGAGAAGTCGCCGAAGGGCTGGTGGCGAAAGGCATCGACACCGTCGATGCGCCCGTGAGCGGCGGCGCGGCGGGCGCGGCGAAGGGCACGCTCGCGATCATGGCGGCGGGCAAGCCGGCCGCGCTCGAACAGGTGCGCGGCCTCTTCGAGGTGCTGGGCAAAGTCTTCGTCGTGGGCGACCAGGCCGGACAAGGGCAATTGCTGAAGCTGCTCAACAACATGCTGTCGTCCACGGCGTTCGCGATCACGTCCGAAGCGTTCGTCGCAGGCATGCGCGGCGGCCTGGACCCGGAAATTATGATGTCGGTGATCAATGCGGGCAGCGGCAAGAACGGCGCGACGCTCGACAAGTTTCCGAAGCACGTGCTGCCGCGTACGTTCGACTTCGGTTTTCCCGTGGGCAGCGTCTGCAAGGACATCGGCCTTGCCGTCGACGAATGCCAGGCGCTGGGCGTGCCGATGTGGGTCGGCAGCGTCGCGCGCCAGGTATGGAATTACGCCGCGATGCAGGACGGCAGCGCGCGCGACATGACGGAACTCGTCAAGTACGTCGAGCGCTGGTCGTCCATCGACGGGCTCGCGGACTGAGTCGCACCGGTGGCTCGCCCTGCGAGCCCGAATTTTCATAACGGAGAATCACATGATCGTTGAAATGCGCATCTATCACTGCGCGCCGACCCGCCTGCCGGCCTTGCTCGACCGCTTCACGTCCACCACGCTGGGCTTCTTCGAAAAGTACGGCATCAAGCAGATCGGCTTTTGGACCACGCTGATCGGGCCCAGCAATCACGCGCTCACGTACATGCTGAAATGGGAAAGCCTCGCCGAGCGCGAGCAGAAGTGGAACGCGTTTCAGGCCGACGCGGAATGGATCGCGAAGCGCGCGGCGACGGAAGCGGAGAAGCCCATCGTCGAGCGCATCGAGAACCACTTCCTCACGCCGACCGCGTTTTCCGCGTTGCGCTAGGAGATTAGCGTCATGACACAACCCAGGCGAATCGGTTTCATCGGGCTCGGCATGATGGGCGCGCCGATGGTGCAATGCCTCGTCAACGCGGGCTTCGACCTCTTCATCGACGACGCCGACGCCGCGCGTGCCGACGCGCTCGCCGCGCAAACGGGCGCGCAGCGTCTGAGCGAGGACAATGCGGCGTCGCTCGACGCGTTGATCACGATGCTGCCGAATTCGGCCATCGTCGAAAGCGTGCTGCTCGGCGGTGGCGCGCACGGCTGGGCAAGCCGGCTCGCGAAGGGCGCGGCGGTGATCGACATGAGTTCGTCGGAGCCGGAACGCTCGCGCAAGCTCGGCGCGGTGCTCGAAGAGCGCGGCCTCGCGTATCTCGATGCGCCCGTTTCGGGCGGCGTGAAGAAAGCGAAGGAAGGCACGCTCGCGATTCTCGTCGGCGGCAGCGCGGATGAACTCGCGCGCTGCAAGCCCGTACTCGAGGCGATGGGCAAGAGCATTCTGCACATCGGCGGCGCGGGCGCGGGGCATGCGGCGAAGGCGCTGAACAACTACGTGTCGGCGGCGGGACTGGCCGCCACGGTCGAGGCGCTGCACGTCGCGCAACGCTTCGGCATCGAGCCGGAGGTGATGACGGACGTGCTGAACGCATCGTCGGGCCGCAGCAACACCTCGGAGAACAAGGTGAAGCAGTTCATGCTGAGCGGTACGTTCGCCTCGGGCTTCGCGCTGCAATTGATGAACAAGGATCTGAAGATCGCGCGTGCGCTCGCGCAGTCGGTCGGCTATCCCATGACGCTCGGCATGACCTGCACCGCGATGTGGGACGAAGCCGCGCAGCGTTCGACGCCCGCGACCGACCACACCGAAATGTACCGCTTGCTCGATGGCGACGCGTCCTGATCTTTCTGCTTTGGAGCCTGCCATGTCACATGCAGCGCAGTTTTATATCGACGGACGCTGGGTCGAGCCCGCTTCCCCACGATGGTTCGACGTCGTCGATCCGTCCACCGAAGCGCCGTTCGAGCGCCTGGCGCTCGGCAATGCGCAAGACGTCGATCGCGCCGTGGCTGCCGCGCGCCGCGCGTTTCCCGCGTGGTCCGCGACGAGCGTGGCCGAACGCGTCGCGATGCTGCGGCGCGTGCTGGCCATTTACGAGCGCCGCTACGACGAATTCGCGGAGGCGATGCGCCGCGAAATGGGCGCGCCCATCGCGTTCGCGCGCAGCGGCCAGGCGGCGCGCGGCCCGGCGCACCTGAATGCGCTGATCGACGTGCTCGAGCGCTTCAAATTCGAGGAGCAGCGCGGCAACACGCGTGTGGTGCTCGAAGCGATCGGCGTGTGCGGCCTTATCACGCCGTGGAACTGGCCCGTGAACCAGATCGTCGTGAAGCTCGCGCCCGCGCTTGCGGCCGGCTGCACGATGGTGCTCAAGCCCAGCGAATATTCGCCGCTGAGCGCGCTGCTGTTCGCCGAAGTGCTCGACGAAGCGCAGTTGCCCGCGGGCGTGTTCAATCTCGTGAACGGCGACGGTCCGGGCGTGGGCGAGGCGATTGCCACGCACCCCGATATCGACATGGTGTCGTTCACGGGTTCGACGCGTGCGGGCGTGCTCGTCGCACAGGCGGCCGCGCCGACGGTCAAGCGCGTTGCGCAGGAGCTGGGCGGCAAGTCCGCCAACATCCTGCTCGACGACGTCGATCTCGAAGAAGCCGTGAAGCGCGGCGTTGCCGCGTGCTTCACGAACTCGGGCCAGTCGTGCTCGATTCCCACGCGCATGCTGGTGCCGCGTCAACTGATGAACGACGCCGCGCAGATCGCGAAGCGCGCGGCGGAGTCGTACCGCCTGGGGCCGACCGACGATCCGTCCACGCAACTCGGGCCGCTCGTCAACCGCAATCAGCTCGAGCGCGTGCAGGCGTTGATCCAGAAGGGCATCGACGAAGGCGCGCGGCTCGTGACGGGCGGCACGGGCGTGCCCGCCGGCATCGAGAAAGGCTACTACGTGAAGCCGACCATCTTCGCCGACGTCACACCCGAGATGACCATCGCGCGCGAGGAGATCTTCGGGCCGGTGCTTTCGATGATGCCGTACGACAGCGAAGGCGAAGCTATTGCGATTGCCAACGGCACCGAATACGGCCTCGCCGCTTACGTGCAATCCAGCGACATCGCGCGCGCCCGCAAGGTGGGCCGTGCGTTGCGTGCGGGCGGCGTGCATCTGAACTATCCGCCCGCCGATTTCCATGCGCCGTTCGGCGGCTACAAGCGCTCGGGCAACGGCCGCGAGTGGGGCGAAGCGGGCTTGCGCGAATACCTGGAAACGAAGGCGTTGGTCGGTTACGGCGCGCAATGAGCGGCGAGCGGCCGGCTCCGGACCGGCCGGTCGCCAAAAAATTTTGCGCATTTTGATTGTCTGACAATCATCGTGTCTGGCAGTCTGAATGCGCGGAGCAACTGAACGAGTCGGGCAACTGGGAGGACCTTGAAGATGGACAACAACGAACGTTTCAAGAAAGGCTTTGAAAACCGCAAGGAAGTGCTGGGCGCGGCGCACGTGGAGAAGTCGTGGGTCAACGCCGACGACTTCAACCGCCCGATGCAGCAGTACGTGACGGAGTGCTGCTGGGGCGATATCTGGGGCGACAACACGCTGCCCTTCAAGACGCGCAGCCTGCTAAACCTCGGGATACTCACCGCAATGAGCCAGCACCACGAACTGGCCGTGCACGTGAAAGGCGCGCTGCGCAACGGCGTGACGAAGGACGAGATCCGCGCGGTGTTGATGCAGGCGGCCATCTACTGCGGCGTGCCGCTGGCGCTCGCCGCGTTCCGCGTGGCGACGGAGGCGATCAAGGCGTACGAAGCGGAGACTTCGACGGTTTGATCGGGGCGGCACGCGCCGCAAAGTCCACGCAATGTCGACGCGACATCGAAGCACACAAACTACGCACCGCACGCTGCGGGCAATCAATGCAATGAACTTGCATGCGGCCGGAACGGGCGCAAATACGCCGGTTCCGGCCGACAAAGGAGACAACGATGAAGACCCTCACCGCAACTGACGTCGTACTGTCCGAAGGCGAGCAGACGATCGAAACGAAAAGACGCAACGCCATCAAAGGCGCGTTCTTCTCCGAGTACATCGACATGTTCGATATTTACCTGCCCGTCGTCGTCCTGTCGCCGGTGCTGGCGTTCTTCCAGCCGCCGCATCTGTCAGGCGGAATGGAGACGATTCTCGCGTCGCTGGTGTTCATCACGACGCTGCTGGGGCGGCCGATCGGCGCGCTGCTGTTCGGCATGGTCGCGGACCGCATCGGCCGCCGCAAGGCGTCGATCTGGTCGGTGTCGGGCTTCGGCGTGGTCACGCTGCTGATCGCACTGCTGCCGGGCTACGAGAGCGTCGGCATCGTGTCGTACTGGGCGCTGGTGCTGTTGCGCTTCGTCGACGGGATCTTTCTCGGCGGCGGCTATACGGGTGCGATGCCGCTTGCCATCGAGTATTCGAAGAAAGAGCAGCGCGGCTTCGTGGGCGGCTTCATCATCGCGGGCTTTCCCGCCGCGTACGTGTCGATCAATCTGATCGCCATGCTGATGTTCTGGTTCTTTCCGCTTAGCGGCATGCACTCGCCGTACGCACAATGGGGCTGGCGCATTCCGTTCGTGCTGGGCGCCGTGCTCGCGGGCGCGCTGGCGATGTACTACGTGCACAAGGTCGCCGAATCGGAGATCTGGAAGAGCGAAACGGCCGAGAAGGCCGATCAGCCCGAAAAGCTGCCGCTGACAGACCTGCTGCGCGGCAAGAGCGGCCGCAACCTGCTCCAGGTGCTGGTCATGATGACGGGCTTCTGGCTAACGCAGAACATCATCACGATCTTCCTGCCCACGGGCCTGCTCGTGAAGACGCTGCATCTGAACGGCTTCCAGATGACGTCCACGCTGATGATCACCTACTTCGTGCTGTTCTTCAGCTATATCGGCTCGGGCATGCTCGCGCAGGTGATCGGCCGGCGGCGCTTCTTCGCGATCGTCGGTCCGCTGATTGCGACGGTCGGCGCCGCGCTGCTGTATGTGCTCGCGAACGTCGACGGGCTCTCGCTCGGGGCGATCATCGCGCTGGTCTGTGTGCTTGCGGTGCTCGTCACGTCGCCGTGGGGCGTGATCGTCACGTACATCAACGAGCGCTTCGTCACCGATGTGCGCGCAACGGGTTTCGGCGTGGGCTTCAGCCTCTCGGTGATCATCCCGTCGTTCTACGCGTTCTACATGGACTGGCTGAGCGCGTTCATGCCGTTGCGGCTCACTTCGGTGGTGCTGCTGTGCCTCGGCGGTCTGATCGGCGCGGTCGGCGCGCTGATGGGACCGGAAACGAAGGATGTCGATTTTTGACGAATGAACTGACTGTAAGGGAAGAGCGGAAATGAACAAGGAAAGGATCGGCTTCATCGGTCTGGGCAACATGGGCGGCCGCATGACTCGGCGCCTCGTCGATGCGGGCATTGCGGTGCTCGGCTACGACACGGTGCCCGCGCGCGTGGAAGCAGCGGGCGCGCAGGCTGCGCCCACGATAGCGGACGTCATGAAGTTTGCCGACGTGGTGATGCTGTCGCTACCGGACAGCAAGGTGGTGGAGAGCGTGGTCGAAGGCGAGGGCGGCGTGCTGGCGCACTGCCGCGCCGGGCAGATCGTGGTCGACCTGAGCACGGCGGCCGCGAGTTCGACCATACGGCTCGCGCAGCATTTCGCGCAAGACGGCGTGCAGTATGTGGACGCGGGGATCTCGGGCGGCGCGGCCGCGGCGGAAAAGGGCACGCTCACGCTGATGGTGGGCGGCGAAGCGAGCGCGGTCAAGGCGCTCGACTGGGCGTTCGCGCCGATCGCCAGCAAGGTCGCGCACATGGGCGAAAGCGGCGCGGGCCACACGACCAAGCTGCTGAACAACTTCCTCAACGCGGTAAGCCTCGCGGCAAGCGCGGAAGTGATGGTGGCGGGCAAGAAGGCGGGGCTCGACCTGCATCTGCTGCTCGACGTGCTCAACAGCAGCAGCGGCGTAAACTTCGCGACGCTGAACCGCTTTCCGAAGATCGTCGACGGCGACTATCTGGAAGGCGGCCTGACCGGCAAGCTCATGACGAAGGATGTCGTGCTCTATGTCGATCGCGTGCGCGAGCTGGGAGTGGTGTCGCTGAACGCGTCGGGGCCGCTCGCGAGCTTCGGCTTGGGCACGGCGCTCGGCTACGGCGACGTGATCAGCAATCGGGTCGTCGATGCGATCGGCGACGTTTCGGGCGGCGTGCGGCTTTCGACTGCCAGCGGAATGTTTGACTAATGGAGAAGAGGCAGTCATGAAGGTTTTTCACGGCAGGGCAGAAGGCAAGATGTCGGAGCAGCGCGGCGAAACGTTCTCGGGGACGGTGTGGGCCGACCCCGTGATGCCGACGACCGATGGCGTCACGATCAACACGGTGTTCTTCGCGCCGCGCGGCCGCACCTACTGGCACACGCACGAGCAGGGCCAGGTCTTGCAGGTGACCGCGGGCAAGGGCTGGATCTGCAAGGACGGCGAGGCGCCGCAGGAAATCCGCCAGGGCGACATCGTGTTCATCGGACCCAACGAGCGTCACTGGCACGGCGCGAGCGACGGCAGCTACATGGTCCATATCGCCACGTCGATCGGCAAGTCGACGTGGCAGGAAGAAGTGCCGGAGGCCGACTACCCGAAGGGGCTCGACGCACGTTGATGCGGAGTGCGAAACGCGGCGCGGGCCGCGTTTCGCACGCGCAGACATTCGACCATCGTCATCACGAGGAACGACGCAATGAAGCAGGGTGACCAGCCGGCGCGCGAGCCACGCTCACCGCAGCAGATCAAGGACGATTTCATGCGCGTGCACGGCGCCTGGAACGCCGCATGGGACAGCATGCTTCGTCTCGACGCGGGCTTTGTCGACGCCTACGTTCAGCTCTGTGCGGTGCCGCATCGCCGCCATCATCTCGACGACAAGGTGCGCGCCTTCATCGCGCTGGCCGCCGATGCGTGCGCCACACAGCTATACGGGCCCGGTGTCGCGCATCATCTGGAACGCGCGCTCGCCTTCGGCGCGACCCGCGAAGAACTGATGGAAGTGCTCGAGCTGATCAGCACGATCGGCATCCATACGAGCAATGTCGGCGTGCCCGCGCTGCTCGAAGTGCTCGAAGAAGAAGGGCTGCGCACGAGACCCGCGCCGCTCGACGAACGCCGCCGCGCGCTGAAAGAAGCGTTCGAAAAGAATCGCGGCTATTGGCATCCCACGTGGGAGGGGCTGCTCGAATTCGATCCTGACTTCTTCGAAGCCTATGTGGCGTTTTCGTCTGTACCGTGGCGCACCGGCGTGTTGAGCCCGAAGGTCAAGGAATTCATGTATTGCGCGTTCGACGCGTCCTCTACGCATCTGTACGTGCCGGGGCTCAAGCTGCACATGCGCAACGCGCTGCGCTACGGCGCGAGCGCGGAAGAACTCATGGAGCTGCTGGAGGTCGTCAGCACCACGGGCATTCATGGCGCCGAACTCGGCGCGCCGCTGCTCGAGGCGGCGCTGACGAAACAGCGCGCGACGGCAACGGCCTGACATGCCGGGCGCAGACGCCAGTACGAACCGGGTGCGCGGCGCCGCGCGCGAATCCGCGCGGCCTTCCGGGCCGCCGCGCGCACCCGCGCCCCACTCGACGTACCGGGCGCTCCAGACGTCGCCGCTGTCGCGGCTCGCTTCGAACGGGAACGAGCAGGCGCACGTGCGCACGTGCGCGATCCTGGGCTACAACTAGACGAGGTCGGCATGGCGGATTGCGCAACGCTCGTGGTGCTGCGCCACGCCCAGTCGGAATGGAACCGCACGAACCGCTTCACGGGCTGGATGGATGTGCCGTTGTCGGAGCAGGGGGTCACGCAGGCTGCGCGCATCGGCGAGCAGATGCGGGCGCTGTCGTTGCGCTTCGATCTGGCGGTGACGTCGGCGCTGAGCCGCGCGGGGCGCTCGCTCGACTTGATCGTCCGCCAGTGCGGTGCGCCCGCGCGGCCCGTCGTGCGTTCGTGGCGGCTGAACGACCGCCATTACGGCGCATTGACGGGCCTCGACAAGGAGGTTGCCGCGGCGCTGTACGGCCCGGAGCAGGTGCGCGCATGGCGGCGCGGCTTTGCCGAGGCGCCGCCGCCGCTCGACGCAGAACGGCAGCAGGCCATTGTCAGGCAGTTCGAGGAGGCGGCGCTGCCGCCCCCCCACGCGCTCCCCAGCACCGAGAGCTTGCGTGACACGCTGAACCGCGTGCTGCCGCTCTGGCACGGCGCCGTGACGCCCTCGCTGCGCACCGGCGAGTCGGTGCTCATGGTTGCGCACGGCAACGCGTTGCGCGCCTTGTTCAAGCATCTGGACGGCATCGACGACGCCGGAATCGCGTCGCTCGAAGTCGCGCACGCCGAGCCGCTCGTGCTCCGGTTCGACGCAAGCCTGCGCATCGTCTCACGCACCGGGCTCGCCGCCATGACGCGATGATTCGATCTCCGTGTCCGACGCGCGTGCGCCGACCGCCCGATTTATGCGCGCCGGACGGCCAGAACGGGCGGCCGTGAAGTATGATACGGGTTGGATTTTTGTCGGACGGGAAGACAATAATGTCGGCTGATATGGAGTTGATCCGGCCTGAGACGCTGCGTCACCAGGTCGAAAACGTGCTGCGGCAGGCGATCATGAGCGGGCGCTTCGCGCCCGGCGCGCGTTTGATCGAGCGCGAACTTTGCGAAACGCTGGGTGTGAGCCGGACCTCCGTGCGCGAGGCGTTGCGCAAGCTGGAGGCCGAAAAGCTCGTGCGCAACGTGCCGCACAAGGGGCCTGTGGTGGCGGTGATGTCGCGCGCCGAGGCCGTCGAACTCTATGCGCTGCGCGCCTTGCTGGAGGGATTTGCGGCGCACGAATTCGCGCGCCTTGCCAGTGACGGCGCCATCGCACAGTTCGGCGAGGCCGCGAAAGTGCTGCGCGCCCAGGCGACGGCGCAGGATCAGGATGGCGTGCTCAAGGCCAAGACGGCGCTCTACGACGTGCTGCTCGACAACTGCGGCAACCATCTCGTGAAGGAAATTCTCAACAGCCTTTACTTGCGTGTGAATCTCCTGCGCGCGACGTCGCTGATGCATCCTGACCGGCTGCCGAGCAGCCTGCGCGAAATCGACAAACTCCACAAGGCGCTGAAGGCGAGAGACGCGGACGAGGCGCAGGAACTGGCGCGCCAGCACGTGCTCAACGCGGAAAAGGCCGCATTGCGCATGCTGGCCGAGCAGGGCGAAGAGGAAATTTCCGGGTGACGCGTCGAGGCGTCACTCCACTCTGGGCGTGACGCGCGATAGACCCGGTCATCTGAACGCTGCGTGTCGTTGCCGTCGTCACGCTTGCCATCTCTGTGAGTGGGGAACTGACCGAGGAGCGGCCAGTGGTCGAACTGCAGCTTTCCAAAGAGGGGCTCGCGACCGCGCCGCTCGGCATGGGGTGCCTTTGATTCTCGTGCAGATTTCCGGTTGGGCACACCTATGCCTGGCGCCGGTCTGCCTTGCGGCCCTGTATAAATTTCGTTTTAAATCAAATGCCTGCTGACTACCCCTGCGGTTTCCCATTGCGTGGATGGCTGTAGCAGTCCAGCGGTTTAATCCGCACGCCGTGGCGAAAGACCGAAACTGCAGACGCTGTCTGCATTATCGATTCAGTGTTTTGGACGTCAGCTCAGGCTTGACGACTTGCGGTCGAAGCGTGCAGATCACCGTCGAGACTCGGAAGGATTCGGTGCGCGTACCGAGCCACTGGAAAATTGAACGTCCCGCGCAGGTTGATTCCCTCCAGGTGTGTCGGCGCGATTCTTCTCAACTGTTCAGGCACCAGTGGCTCGCCTGTGGCAGCCTGAATTTCTTCAAGAACGCGTTGCATATGGGTGGTGTTCCACGCCATCAAGATATTCGAGAGCAGTGTCAGTGCGGACGAAACCGCCGATAGAGATTCCTGACGGCGTGCCAGTTCGACAGGTATCTTGCCGATATGGATCGCGCGTTGAACGTTGTGGACGGCTTCTCCACGGTTCAAGACATGCTGCATCTCTGCCCTGAACGGGGCATTGGTGAAATAGTCGATCAGAAATATGCTTCTGAACAGACGTCCGACGTGAACGCCGCCTTCATATACGGCCTGTCCGCGTGCTGCTGAGCCGAAGCGAGCCAGGGCGTCGACTGCAGTACATTTTCCGGAACGGATGGATGCGGCGATCCTGACAAATTCGTCCCAGACGTCCACGATGAGCTCGAGCCTCACATCGCGGTCAGTGACCGCAGCCAGTTGCGGTGGGATTTCATGGTTTCGAGGGACATGAAGCCGTCGGTCACGAAGGTGTGACAGGCGAGGGCATAGATCGAATCCTAGTGCCCGTGCCAGACCCATTGCGAAATCTGTGTAGCCGTGGGTGTCGACGGCGAGCTGAGCGATGTCCCCGGCCGCACTCTGTCGGACGACTCCCTCGATCGCGGCGCCGGCCTGACGCTCGTTCAACACGATGGGCTGATCGTAAAAGATGCCCCATCGATCGAGCACGTGCGTGTACATCCCGATGGATGCCGTGCGGCGCCGCGGATCGGCACGCGCCTGCCAGACTGTGCGTGTCGTCTCCAGCGACATCATGTCGGAGGATGCCAGATCGGCGCGGCCCCAGTGAGCGGCGACGGGATGCTCATGCATGAATTCAAGGACAGCATCGGCAGCAAGCCGAAGCATTCTCTCATCCTCAAGTCGTTTCATCATCTGGCGGATGGCGGCCGGCGAAATCTCAGGGACCATGCGGGAGATCTCCGCTGCCGAGAGCGAGGTCCCGTGCGCCAGTACAGCCGAATACATCATGAGCAGTTCGACCCGCGATCGAGGTTCGCGCCCAAGCAGGATCCAGCTGAAGCGCGTTGCGCTGTCGATTTCGAGGATGATCTCCGGTAGCTGGCCGGGCGGGTGGGCTTCAAAAATAGCGCGTCGCAGGCGATCGGCCTCTACGTCTTCAGGCTGGGCTTCCAATGGATCGAGATGCACCGCCGTATCGATCCGCACCTTGCCTTCATCCGCTGCACGATCCAGCAGTTCAAGGCGCTGGTCGAGATGGGCCAGAACCGGACCTAGAAACTCCTGAGGGTCCTGCGGCAGCCCAAGATGCCCATACAGGTTGTTCCGCTTTGTCCGCCAATCTTCGGCCGGGATCAGCATTTGTGCCTGACTCCGGAAGGAAAAGCTGTGCTCGACAAAGATCGTGCCGTTGCGCAGAGCTACACGCAACGCAAAAAGCGTGGCCCATTCGAAAGCCACCATCGCCTTCAGGCGGTCGTAACCATCGATCGATTCGCGCCAAGCGCGCCCAAGCCGGATGTTCACGCCGTCGGGCAACAAGTAGGGGTGACGTCGGTAGAGACCTCGCAACAGGACGATCGCATCCAGCACAGGATGAGCGATGTCGGCCTCGAACGGCAACTGGACAATACGGATCAGCAGGTTGCGCGCGTAGTACCGCTTTCGGAGCAGACACTGCCGGATCTCGCTGCGGCGGCTGGGGAGATGTGGTTGGACGACCTGATCTGCTAGCACGCAAAGCTCTCTGCCGAGATCCTCCCGCGAGAGCGATTCGTCAGTCGCGAGTGCCTTTACGGCGAGGGCGAATTCACGAAGCTGGTCCGCGGCTTTCAATCGGGCAGTTTCAACTTCACGCGACGCATCGTTGACGATTTTTAGCACCCAGCGACGCAACATTGTAAGTACCTGATCCGTCGCTGTACAAAGGCTGTACCGCATAAAACACGCCGCTTCAAGCCTTCGACCTTGCGGCTCGATCCGTTTGCTGATTGAAGGTGGCCGGCTGGCACAGCGACGCGCGTAATGCCTCACCATGGCATCGTTGCACCCGACTGGCCAGTCGTTGGCCACGCCATGCATCGTGAGCAGATTGATCTTGTCGAGCACCTCACTCATCTGGTGGGTCGAGCCACGAAGCGGTACAGCCCACAACCACCGCTGCAGACTCGTGTGGTCTCCATGCGGCTGAGCCAGGATACGCGCCCAGCTCTCGAGCTTGTCGATGCCGAGGGCCTGCTCGAGCGTCCCGTGCAGTGAGTCCTCGATATCGTGCACTGCCTGAACGACGAGCTGCCTCAACCGGCGATCGGGCGCAATCACGATACGATGTTCGTAAAACCAGCGCTTCAGATCGCTCATTAACTGGCCGCGCTCAGGGCGCCCCGTGAGCTGTTCCTTGAGCCAGCGGATCACATACCGACGCTGATGTTCGGCGATCGGCCGGAAATTTACGATGGTTTTCGCGAAGCCCTGGTGGTCGGACAGCGTCTTGAAATTACCGTCGTAGATCGACCGGAGCGTCCCGACGTCCGGCGGCTGGACATCAAGCTGTTGGCCAAGGTGTCGCCAAAGAACGGTTGGGATCTGCCTGCATGAATCAAGGGGCCGACCGGACATTCGCAGGAAACCGACGTGCAGCGCGATGGCCAACCGGTAAAGATCGGTGCGCCTCGAATCGATTTGAGCGCGCTCGCGTTTTGAAAAGGTAAAGAATGTGCTGAGTTCGAATTCGCTCAACTCGCGCGGAATTTGCCGGATCCCGAGATATGCCAGTCGCCAGTGATCCATCAGGCAGCTCCGCGTCGATGACGAGAGCGGACAAGCGTAGCGATGCAAAATCATCCGTGCCACGGTAGAAATCGGGATTCCAGCTTGGAGGCGTAGCTACTAAGGAAAGTACCCGATCACGGGTGCTACTGTCACGCCCGCAATTGGGAGGCCGCAGAGGATAGTCAGCAGGCGTTTGATTCGAAAAGAAATTTATACAGGGCCTCAAGGCAGACGCGCGCCAGGCATTGACGCGCGTAACCGGAAACCTGCACGAAAATCAAAGCCAGCCCCTACAACGCGGCCACGCTGTGTTTATTCCGGCGCGACTGGATTTTTTCGTGCGAATCCGGCTGGGCTGTATGCCAGCGAGTTATGTCCAGTGCTCGTAGAGAACGGCTCCGATGAGAAAGAAAAGCGTATGTGCTACGGCGAAGATTGCCATGCCCCAAGGGCTAAGAATGTTCGATCCCGCAAACCCCTGGCCGATTGCCGGAAGAATAAGAGCGGCATTCGCAAGCCAGACCAGGGCGGCTGCAAAAAGACCTTTGGCAATCGCGGGCACGGACAAGCTGCCCAGTGTCGTGGCATAGGTAATTAGCATGGCAATGCCTACCGCGATGTGAAAAAACTGCTGGAACGTCCAGCTTGTAACCCAGTGCGGGATCGGCGGCCCGATTATCGCGAGGAGCAGCGTGAGGAGCCCACCGCGCGCGGTAACGATGTGGAAATGGTCGGCCATAATCAGAATGGCCGTATTGGTGAGGATGGCGAACAGGCCGGCAAGCAAGGCCGCCTGCAAGTTGAAGGAGCGCTGTGCGATTGCCGGCCGCGGTGCGGCGGAGCGCATCAGTGACCCACCGCGGCGGTAAGCGCGGGGCTTTCGGAACAGAACAGATACCCCGCGCCGCGCACGGTGCGAATAATTTTCGATGCCGGTGAATTGCCGATTTTGGAACGCAATTGCCCGACATGTACGTCGATAATATTCGTGCCCGGATCGAATCGCCGATGCCAGACGACCTCATGAATTTCGGCGCGTGTAACGACGCGTCCCGGGTTGAGCATCATGAATTCGAGCAGACGGAATTCAGTGGGACGCAGCCTCACGACGTTTCCCTCCACGGATACGCTGCGCAGGACGCGATCGAGCATGATGCCATTGCCGTGAAGTACGGTGCTGACCGAAGCGTCGGAAGAAAGATCTCGGCGTGCCTCGCGTCTGATGATGGCCGTGGCGCGCGCCGCGAATTCCTCCCAGTCCAGCGGCAGCGTCAAATACTCGTCCGCGCCCGAACGCAAGGCCCTGATGCAGCGTTCCACACTGCCGGCGGCGTCGATGACGATCATCGGAATGGCGACGCCCAGCCCGCGGATCGAAGCAACGATCGAGAGCCCGTCGAGATCGGGAAGCCCCAGATCCAGGACCGCCATCCGGTAACCGTTGCCCACGAGCTTGCCGATAGCGCGACGGCCGGTGGTTTCGATGTCGGCGCTCAGACCCATCCCGGTGAGCGATCGGGCGACATTTTCGGAAATGGCAAGATCCGGTTCGACTACGAGGACAGTTTCCATGTGTTTGCGCGCGGGTGAGCGCCTTCCGCGCTGGGCGACGGAGGGCGCGCTGGTAATGAAAGGATATTGTTGAGGCGAACGCATGTCGCGAGCGTTTATTCCTTCGCGGCTTTCGCGTCTAGCGGCACCGCTTCCGTTACGTGCGAGACTGGTGCAGCGAATGTACGTCCGTCGACATCGGTCAGAATCATGCGGACGGCGTTTTTCGCGGTGTCGGTATCCAGGGCCGGCGCCGTAAGCGTGATGTAAGAGGCTGCGCCCATCAGTGCGGGCAGGCCGAACGGACCCGGTGCGAAACGGTTGTAGGGGATCTGTCGCAGTAACGCGTCGGGTATCATGTGCCGTGACAATACGGAGGATCGGGCACTTGATGAAGACTCTGAATCCAGCTGTGGCACGGGTGCTCAAGCGTTTGCACTACCCGCTCGATGTGATCCTGACGTGCGTGCGCTGGTATGTGGCGTATCCGCTGAGTCTTCGACACCTGGAAGAGATGATGGCGGAGCGCGGAATCTCGGTCGATCATTCAACCGTGCACCGCTGGGCCATCAAGGTGTTGCCGGTTCTGGAGAAGGCCTTTCGCCGCCACAAGAAAGCCGTCGGCCGGAGCTGGCGAATGGATGAAACGTATATCAAGGTCCGAGGCCAGTGGAAGTATTTGTATCGCGCAGTCGACAAGGAGAGGAACACGGTCGACTTTCTGCTGCGTGCCCATCGTGATCAGGCCGCGGCGCGCCGCTACTTCGAAAAGTCAATCGACCAAAACGGCGAACGCGAGACGGTGACAGTCGATAAGAGTGGTGCGAACCTGGTCGCGCTGGATGCCCTTAACGCGGAGCGGGAAATACCGATCAAGATTCGCGAAAACAAATATCTTAACAATGTTATAGAGCAGGATCACCGGGCGATCAAGCGGCGCACACGGCCCATGCTGGGCTTCAGGAATTTTCGTTGTGCCCGCATTTTGTTGAGCGGCATCGAACTCATGCACATGATCGCCAAAGGCCAAATGGAAGAACGTGGCATCGGATGCACTCGTGCCGAGCAGTTCCACTCTCTGGCAGCATAAGTAATCCTCACTATACTGCCGACTAGTCGCCATCTTGCCTTATCGCGACAAAACCGGTGTCGGTCATCGTGCCGCTGGCATCGATGCCCAATACCTGGACTTGCGAAAGCCCTTGCATGGTTCCGTCTCCAATGGTTGAAGTAGTCATGAGCCGTGTTGTGCACGTTGGTCCGAACGTGTCGAACGTGAAGTGACGGCTCGCGCTCGTCCATGCGACAACCATGCCATCGGAGGAAAAGTCTGGACGGAGCCCCACGCGGCAAGGCCGCGCGGGCGGAGCCGCATGCAGGTGTGGCTGCGAGGTACGCGCCGGCGACCGGGTCCGGCGGCCGGTTTTCATCTGTACCAGCGTTCGAATGCCGGGACATCCTATGGCGGGTGCGGGTGCCGATGCCGGCTCACCGGCTTGCCCCGGTATGTGTCGCTACGAAATTCCGTTTGGACGTCGCATTGCGGAAGGTGCCTTGGCACGGACGCACTCTCCCGCGCATCGATGGTGGCGTGCCACTCGATGTTGTCTGAATGGAAGAGACGTCGCGAATCAAGTATGCGACGGTTCTCGGGTGTGGAACTAGTTGTCTGCAGCATTTCTCTATGCAGATGCCGTTGGAGTTCGTAGTGGAACCGCGCGATTCCGACCGGCTGTCTCTGTCAAAAGCGCACCTGCAAGCGAGAGTGTCTCGATGAGATGACACGCTGGGTGCCGCGGTAGAAATTTTTTGCGCTATTCGAGTCTCACCATCCCAAAAAGCAGGACCGGGCGGGCGCCAGTTCCGATTGCGACGATGCCGTATCCACTCCGTGCAACAGCGGTTCAGTCTCTTGGACCCGGTGATGGAGGAGGGGCTGCATGACACCCGATCCTTCGTTTTCAGAAACTGCTCGAAGCACCTCAGTTGTCGGTCGAATGTTGGCGATGGTCAATGAGATCCTGCCGGCGAATGTGTCGCGGCGGAAAGAGTTCCTTGTTGGCGCCCGATTCTTGGACATGCACCGACGTCACGGTTGCTCAACTGCCGAAGTACGGATCGCAGAAGCTGGCAGGGCCGACACACGACGAAGGCGCGTTCTGGGGCGAACGAACGTGGCCGCCGGCAGCGGACGTACCGTTCATCGTTGTGCCACCCATGGCGTCGTGGGACATGCGCTGGTTGTCCTGCGCGGCGATTTTTGCTTCGGCAGCCAGAATATCGTCCGGATAGTGGGCGTCGCTACCAGCCGACGGACTGTAGCCGGCCTGCTCGACGCGAACCAGGTCCGCGCGGACTTCGGCGCGCGTGAGTGGCGCGCTGGTTTGCGCGAAGCTTTCAAGCGGACTGGCGAGAGCCACAGCGGCGATGATAAATGCGAGGGTTTTCATGATAGCACTCCTTAAGTTAGTTGTTTGAGCCGAATGGAATTCAGTGGGGGTCAGCTGCCGAAGTACAGCGTGCAGAAGCTCACGGGCCCGACGCAGCTTGACGGCGTTTCCTGCCGGACGCTGGCAGCTGCGGAATGCGTTCCTGCCACACCGCCGACGTTTTCCTCGCTTTGCTTCTGGCGCGCCACCTGCTGCGTATAGACCGGGCTTACGTCGGGATACGATGCGTCGGTGACGAAGCGCGAGCCGTCGTTCTCGGCCTGGATCAGTTGTTGACGCACTTCGGCGCGGGTGAGGTCTTCGGCCGATGCAGCGCCGGCAAAGCCGACGCTGGCGAGGGAAAGAAGGGATACCGTCAATGCACGAACGATTTTCATTTCGAATTCCTTAATAAATTTCCAATTTGCCGGCGAAAGCGGAAGTTGCTGTGCTTCCAGACTTTTCATGAGGATAAACAGGGTTTCGGAGCGGCTATTCCAGGACTTTGGCTAGCGAAGCGCGATATTGTTGGCCGCGAGTCCATGCCGTTAGATTAGCGACTTCGGACGCAGCTGAAAAATACCAACTTTGGATGCGAGCCATGCGGTGCGGTTATGGAATAACCGCGCGCAGGCGGAGCGTCGACGATAGCGCCAGCCTGAAGGCGGGCGTAGGGTGGGGGCGAGCGGGTGCCGCTTAAGCGGCGTCGCTTTCGGTGGGCGTAGCAGCGGTCGTCTTGCGCGGCTTTTGTTGTCTTTGCGTGCTGGCCGCCGCTGCGGTCGCCGCAATGACGAGATCGAACAGGGCTTGGCTGCTCGGCGAAAGCGAGCGCCCCTTGTGCCAGACCATGTGCAAGGGCCGTTCGATACGTAGGTCTTCGACTTCGACGATCGTGAGTTCGCCGCGGCGCACTTCGTCGCGCACGCTCAACAGCGACACGTAAGCGAGAGCGTGCTGGGCGAGCAGCATGCGCTTGATTGCTTCCGTGTCGCTCACCGACATCAGCGGCTCGATCTTCAGCTGCGCGCGCGCATAGGCTTCCTCGACGATGGCGCGCGTGCCCGAGCCTGGCTCGCGCATGATGACGACCTGATCGACGAGATCGCCGGCCCGTATGCGCTGGCCCGCACGCGGATGGCCCGCCGCGGCTACCACCGCGATCTCGTCGGAGCCGATAGGGCGCGCGTGCAGGACCGTATCGTCGAACGGACCTTCGACAAAGCCGAGCGTGAACGTGAGATCGCGAATTCCGGCCTCGACGCGTTCCGTGTTGGTCACGGTCAGATCGATCGCCACGCGCGGGTAGCTTGCGTTGAACCGCGCGATCATGTCGGGCACGAAGTACACACCCAGTGTTGCGCTCGCACCGAGCTTCATGTGGCCTGCGCCGAGCCCGGCGAGTTCTTTCAACTGGTTTTCAGCGCCGTCGGCGAGTGTGAAGATGCGCTCAGCGTAGTCGAACAACGTCTTGCCGGCTTCAGTCAACGCAACGCCGCGCGGCAGGCGGTCGAACAGGATGATGCCCACGCGGTCCTCCAGTTCGCGGATTTCGCGGGTCACGGCAGGCTGGCTCACGTGCAGACGCTCGGCGCCCGCGCTGACGCTGCCCGCGCGCGCAACTTCATAGAAGGCGAGGAGGTGGGTGAAGTTCATCGGATTCGGCGGTTCGGGGAAAGGATGCGTTCAGGCAGGCGCTTTGCCGTCCGCGGGTGCGGCGCCGGTCATCCAACCCCAGCGCGCGAAAATCGCGGCGCCTTCGCGCGACTTCAGGAAATCGACGAATTGTCTGGATGCAGGATTCTCGGCTCCGCGCTTCGTTACTGCAATGCCCGCGTCGCGATAGATTGCGTAGCGCGGCTCGATCGGTACCGTGTCCGCGAGCGACGGGTTCGCCACCTGCCAGATGTTCCAGATCAGCCAGGCATCGATATCGGGCTGCGAGATCCACGTTTGTCGTGCGACGGCACTGTTGCCGGCATAGCTCACGATGTTATGGCGCAGGGCGTCGAGGGTGCGGATGTCGCCCAGGCGGCCCGCCACATCCTCCCACACGCCGTTCTGTCCCGCGCCGTTCACGACGAGCACCTTCACGCCCGGCTTGAGCACGTCCGCAAGACCGCGGATGTGGCGAGGGTTGCCGGGCCGCACGAGGATCGCCATGGGGCGCAGATAGAGTGGCGTGGGCGCATCGGGCGCGAGTTGGTCACCCATGGCCACGACGAAGTCGGACATCATCGTCTCGGAGCCGCTGAAGACGAGATCCGCGTCGGCGCGGGCGTGGTCGATCCAGGCGGGCGTGGGGCCCGCCGCGACCTCGACATGCGTGCCGGTTTCCTTTTCGAACGCGGCGGCGGCTTCCTTCATCGCGGGCGCGGGGCCGCCTGGACCGTAGACGTGCAGCGTGGACTGGGCGGCCGCGTAGCCGCACGCGAGCGAAAGGCAGAGCGCGCTGGCGGCGCGGAGTGCGAGCTTCATGGTGTATTTCCCCAAGGGATTGAGATGAGAACGGGCACTACCCGGCGAACACAGCCGCACCGCCTTTATTCCGGCACGGATGGATTTTTTCCCGGCACGTTCATATGCGCCGCGGGGCGGCGCTCCTCAAGCTTGAACACGCGGGGCTGTTTCAACAGATAAAAAATCGGATTGCGACGTACGGAAGCACACTGGCTGCCCAAGAGAGCGTGCCATGTGGCTCGACCGCAGCTCGTTCAATTTGCCCAACCCGCCGGCGATCTGGAGATCATCGGGCGACACCGCCTCACTCATGCATCGGCAGTTCGTCTTGCGAAGCGCACCGCGAATACGAAGCAGCGCACGCGGAACCGTCTGCCGATCGGTCGCAGGCAGCGAACTTCGAGGGCGAGCGATGTGCCGGCCGTCCGGCACATATGGTAGGTGCCTTGCTGGCCGGACGGTGGTCACGGGGTGTCATGGCATCAGCTGCCGAAAAAGATATTGCAGAAGCTGGCCGGGCCGACACACGAATCCGGAGCGGGTTTCGGTTGCCGGGCCTGAGTGCTGGCAGCCGAGGTACCCATCGGCGCACCACCCATGGCTTCGTTTGCCTGCTGGGGTTGTTGCTGCTCATTGGTGGCGACTTTCGCTTCCGCAACAAGGAGATCGTTGGGGTAGTTTGCGTCTTCGCCGGCCGAGGGGGTGTAGCCCGCCTGTTCGACCCGGGCCAGGTCTGCGCGTGCTTCGACACGCGTGAGGCCTTGAGCCGAGCTGGCCGTAGCAAAGCCTGCGGAAGCGAGAAAAACGAGGGAAAGCGCGAGTGCGCGGCATGAGTTCATTTTGGATTCCAAATTGATAGAAAGGGTTTTAGAATGAAAAAGAGGCGGTGATTCCCGGTTGCCTCTTCGACGCAAACAGATGGTCAAGGCGGTTATTCCAGTCGGCTTGCAGATGTTTTGCCGCACGGACGACGTCCTGGACCTGCCGCGCCCCTGGTTGCGGGCGTTGAAGAAAGCTTAGGGGAAAGGCCTGCTGCCGAATAATATGATGTTGCGATGCTTGCCATGCCATGCAGTCATGGCAACAGGACGTAGCGGTGAACGCAATGGGCGTGCGTGCGCATTGGGAATTGCCCGGAATAACTCTGCTCGTTCACCGTTTGCATTCGCATGCCACGCGTTCGTTCCCGGCAGGCGTTGCCCGAATGGTGCGGCGCATCAATGACTCGTCTCGTCTTCGAGGAGCGCGTGATCTGCCAATGGAGAGGACATTACCTGACCGCTTGTCAGGCAACGAGATCGAACGCCGGCTGAACCTTCGCCTTACCGTCAACGCCGAAGAAACGTGTGCACGTATCGACAAAACTGCGTATGCGATGCGGGACGGTCCCGTAGCGTAGATAAGCCACGCCGAGCGCCGCGGTTTCGCCGACCAACTGGCAACCGGGGAATACGAGCCGCAGCTTATCGCTGGCCAGATACGGGGCGGCGAGGCATTCAGGCAAGAGTGCCATGCCGAATCCAGACAAGGCCAACTGGATAGCGGCAGATTCACCCACACTCATCCGGACGCTCCCAGGGGTAAGTGTCATAACGCTGTCCCCTCGATCGACCCGTAGTACCCGGTCCGCTTTGATTTCGTCCGCGCAGGAAAGGATGACATGGCCGCTCAAGTCCAGCCGCGTGCAATCGAATTCTCTTTGAGTCAGATAGGCCAGGCTCGCCACGAGTAGTATTGGAGAATGGAGAATGCGGCGGCAAATGACATCGGCATCCAGAACCATGTCCGGTGGATATACGGCGACGTCAATGCTGTCTTGCCCGAGACGCAAGTAGTTCGTGCGCACGTTCAGTACGACCTCGACTTTGGGTGCTGCGTAACGATATGCGGTGATGGCTTGCGGCAGGCCGGCTTCAATTGCAATCGGGTGAGCTGCGATACGCAGCACACCACGTGGCTCGTCGCGATCGACCAGGAGACGTTGCTCTCCTTCAAAGAGACGGTCCAGCACTTCGACGCAGATATCGAAATACTCCCGGGCGCCAGGCGCGAGCGAGACGAATCGCGACGTCCGGTTCACAAGCCGGGTTTGCGTATGGGATTCGAGATTGCTTACGGCGCGGGACAGCGCAGCGAGCGAGACGTTCAGCTGCCGCGCGGCCCTGGTGAAGCTCTCGAGACGAACGACGGTGACGAACGCCTTGATGGATTGGATGTGGTCCATTGCGTGTTGCTCCAGCGAAGTGCATACATTGAGGTCTGGCCGATTGATCGTCGCAGCGCTCGGGCAGGGAGTTCCCACGCGATATTGACTACCGGGCGCCAAAGCCAGCTATGTGTAGCAAGTGAACACTGAACGTCTATTTCTATTCCAGCATCACAAGCTTTTCGGGCGCGAAATCATTGCAATGGGCGGAGTGTTGCACTGACGACACATGAGTTCCGATAGTGCCGGGCCGCTGCGATCCGCAACGTCGTTCCATGAGAAGAATTTTCGAGCGATAGCCAGGATCGAGCGCAAGAAATTTTCCGGTCTAAAGTCGGCAAGCACGACTCCACTATCTTTTTCCGCTTGCTAACGTTTTGTGAAAGTCGCTTGCTGATAGCGCAACCTAGCCTTTTGTCGGTGCGATGACCGATTGGCCAGGCCGAAGACCTATACTCGCGCCGCCTCCTGTTCCTGGCATCCCATTCGTTACCCCAAAAAAGTATTTGTTAGTGGAGAAACAAACAATGAAATTCCGGCACCTGGCAACGGCGTCGATGTTGTTGTCTGCATGCGCCGCTCATGCGCAAAGTAGTGTGACTCTCTTCGGCGTGGCCGACGAAAGCGTTGTCTACGTGAACAATCAGCGGACGGGTGGCGCCAACAGTAGCGGAGCCAGCAATTGGCTCGTCAATAGCGGCAGCGTCACGACGTCGCGCTGGGGACTGCGTGGAAACGAAGACCTTGGTGGCGGGCTCGCTGCTGTTTTCTGGCTGGAAAATGGCTTCAATGTATCCAGCGGCAAGTTGAATAACGGCGGCGATCTTTTTGGTCGCCAGGCATATGTCGGCCTGACCGATAACCGGGTCGGCGCACTCACGCTCGGCCGTCAGTACGACTTCCTCGTCGATTACCTCGCACCGCTCTCTGCCGTCGGTGCGGGCTTCGGCGGCAACTTCGCCGACCATCCGTACGACAACGACAATCTGGCGAACGACCTGCGTCTCAACAACTCGATCAAGTTCAGCAGCGTGGCATTCGACGGCTTCCGCGCCGGTGCGATGTACGGGTTCTCGAACGACGCGGGCGCATTTGCCAACAATCGTGCGTACAGCCTCGGAGCGAGCTACGCCTATGGTCCGCTCAATGTCGGCGCAGCGTTCCTGCAGATCGATCGCGCTGCCGGCGCCGCGAATGCCAATGCAACGGGCACGGCGAGCACGGGCGACACCAACGTGCTGACGACGGGGGGACGCCAGCAGATCTATGGCGTCGGTGCGAAGTACCTGTTCGGCAAGTCGCAGGTAGGGTTCGTTTGGACTCATTCGTCGACCAACGATGTGACGGGAATCTGGCAGGGCGGCAGCATTGCTGCACTCAACGGCAGCAACATGAAGTTCGACAACTTCGAAGTCAACGGCCGTTACTTCCTCACGCCGGCTTTCAGCCTCGGTGCCTCCTATACCTACACCATGGGCCAGTTCGATGCTGTGTCGGGGACGCTGAAGCCAAAGTGGAACCAGGTGATGGGGCAGGCCGACTACCAGCTTTCGAAGCGTACTGACCTCTACCTCGAAGGCGTCTATCAGCACGTCAGCGGAGGCGGCGGCAATCCGGCTTTCGACGCCGGTGTGTTCAGCCTGACCCCCGCCTCGGGCAGCGAGCAGGTCGTGGTGGCCCTGGGGATGCGCCACCGGTTCTAACCGCCCGGGTTCTGCACGCCGCCGGTCCGCGCCACGCCGAGCAGCGTTCGGCGCGGCTTTTGATCGAGCCGGCCTGACGGCCCGGGCGCGGACCCGCAGTGGATAGCAGAGATTGAGGGGCACGCACCGAGAATGCCTTTGCGACAGGAGGCCAACTATAGGGACCTCGTCGCAGCGGGGAAAATATCATACTGATATGTGCTCCATGCTTTTCACGTATGACAGCGATTCGCGCGAGCGAAGGCGGAGCGGCTATAGGGAGCATGTATAAGTCGAAGTGATGGCATCAATGCCATCATGGTATTTTTCGGAACGAAAATCGCTCCTTAAACTGCAAGCCATGCAGTCGTGTACTGCGGATCGCTTAAACCGGTTTAAGGAATGGCCATGATCAAGCTTCTTTCCCGCCTCACTCCAGTCGCCATCGTGCTCGCGGCTTCTCTGGGCTTCACCACCGCGAAGGCGGCAGATTCGCAGCCCGGAGCGGACAATGCGGTCGTCGCGAAAGCCCCGGTCCCCACGGAACAACCTGTGCCGGGCGTCGCTCCGCTTCAGGCGCAGCATGGCCTTACAAGGCGCGACGTATACAACCAGCTCATTCAAGCCGAAAAAGACGGGACACTCGACAAGCTGAATGCAACGATCTACTACGGATCTTAAGGATACCGAATGTGTGAGTGGCCTATGGCGTTCGTCATCCGGTCCGCATATGCAGCGGCATTGCTTGGCTTGTCTCTCGGACTCCATCCTGCAGTCGCCGGCGAGGACGTCATGCAATCGGGGCAGCGCATCGCTGTGATGGGGGGGCAACCCGGACACGCAAGTTGCGCGGCCTGTCATGGGGCAGACGGTGCCGGTCAGCCCGCGCTAGGCATTCCCAGACTTGCGGGTTTGCCCGCCGATTATCTGGAGCGGCAACTGGCCTATTTCGCTGACGGCGAGCGCGACAGCGCGATCATGGCGCCCTATGCAATGCGGCTGGATGCTGCCCAAAGGCAGGCAGTCGCCCGCTACTTCGCATCGCAGGCTCCGCAACAGGCCGATACCCCGCCAGGTGCGGCCTCGCGCGAATTGCTCGCGTACGGCAAGGAAGTCTACGAACATGGGATCCCTCAATCCCGTACGCCGGCTTGTGCGCAGTGCCATGGTATTCAGGCGCGTGGTGTCGACGGCTTTTCGCCGCCGCTTGCGGGCCAGTCTCCGGGGTATATCGTGCGCCAGCTCGATCAATGGCGATCGGGTTCGCTGCGCGGCGCTGCCGGAAAATTCATGCGAGCCGAGGCAGCACACCTGAGCGACCGGGATATTCAAGCTCTCGCGTCGTACGTCGCCACGCTGTCTGTCCCGCGCAACGACAGTTCAAACGGAGGCGAACCATGATGAAGCGAGTCGGCGTCACTGTCACGGTCCTCGTGATCGCGTTAGCCGCGATCTGGGCGGGGACGCGTGCCGTCCGCCACTTTGGCGGAGAAGGCGGCGCCGCGCAGTCCGCGGCATTCCAGCCTCCGCCCGACTCCGCCATCCCGAACGACCAGTTCGGCGACACAGTCAGGCAAGGTGAAAAGATTTTTCACGATCCCGGTAAATACGCGCCTGCGTTCGTCGGCAACAAGCTCAGTTGCGTCAACTGCCATCTTTCGGGTGGACGGTTAGCCAATTCGGCGCCGCTATGGGCGGCCTATATCTCGTATCCGGCCTATCGAAGCAAGAATGGTCATGTGAACACGTTCGCCGAGCGGCTGCAGGGATGCTTTCGGTACAGCATGAACGGCAAGGCGCCCGCGCTGGGGGACCCCACACTGGTCGCGCTGGAGACCTACGCTTATTTCCTCGCCAAGGGCGCTCCCACCGGTGTGCCGATCCAGGGGCGTGGCTTTCCCAAACTGCCGAAGCCGGACAAACCCGCGGACTATCAACGTGGCATGGCCGTCTATTCGCAGAACTGCGCCGTGTGTCACGGCGCGAACGGGGAGGGCAAGTCTTCTGGCGGACATGAAGTGTTTCCGCCTCTTTGGGGCACGCAGTCCTATAACTGGGGCGCCGGCATGGCGGGAACGAGCAATGCCGCGGGGTTCATCAAGGCAAACATGCCGCTTGGCCTCGGTGGGACTTTGACCGTCCAGCAGGCGTGGGATGTGGCCACCTACATCGATAGCCAGGTGCGGCCGCAGGATCCCCGCTTTACGGGCGATGTTGCGCAGACGCGCAAGAAGTACCACAACTCGGGTTCGTCGATGTACGGGACAATCGTAGACGGTGTCCTGCTCGGCGATCCGGCGCATACGCCGCCGTCCGGGACGGTTCCGGCGGCTTCCCCAGCGGCTGTAGCCGTTGCGAAACCGGAGGTCCATCGTGAGTGAGCACAACGACGCCGGCCCGAGGCCCGGCGAAACGGTCAAGCCGGTGGGCACCTGGGTAGTGGGCGGCTTCCTGATTGCATCGGTGCTTGCTGCCTGGCTGCTGGTATCGCTGGTGTTTCTGTCGAGAAGCTAAGGAGAGAGGCTCTTGAATCCCATTTCATCGGAAACGCCATTTGACGATGCCTTCCATCGGGCCGCGGAGCGGCATGAGCGAGCATGGGTCTTCATTGTGCTGGCCATGCTTGCCGTGCTGCTGGTCGGGACCATGTTCTATGTGGTGTTCGACTACGGCATCGTTACGCAGGGGGCCTCGTTTTTTCGGCAGCCCAGCGCAGCCATGGACGAACCCGCGTTCCACGAAGGCAGGGTCGTGCAGACCGGCTCGAATCGCTACGCCGTTTATATGGTCGGCCATGCATGGAGCTGGTCGCCCGGCGTCGTTCACGTCAAAGCGGGTTCGCTGGTGACGTTCTACGTCACCAGTACGGACGTGCTGCACGGCTTCGAGGTCCAGGGAACCACGATCAATGTCACGGCGATGCCGGGCGCGGTAGGCAAGGTCGAATATCGGTTCGATCGGGCCGGAACCTACTACATCATCTGCAATGAGTATTGCGGCATCGAGCATCATTCGATGATCGGCCGCATCGTCGTCGATCCGAAGGACAATGCATGAGTACCGTCTTCCCGTCCTCGCCGGCTTCGAGCACGCCGGCCGTATCGGTGCCGCGAATGACGCCGGCCCAACGGACGATGCTCGCGTTCCTCGTGACCGGCTTTTCCGCACTGATGATCGGCGCCACGATCGGGCCTTTGCAGGCGTTCAACTACGGCGGCATCAATGCGTATCCGTTCCTGCGGCCGTTGCTGCAAACCTACTATCAAGGGCTGACCGTACACGGCGTCCTCAACGGCTACGTGTTCACATTCTTCGTGATCTGCGGACTGCTGGTCTATCTGCCGTCGCGCGAGCTGGGACTGACGCCGAACCTGTTCCTGTGGCGCGCGGGTTTCGGCTGCATGGCAACAGGTACGGTCATGCTGCTCGTGGCCATGTTCGACAACTCCTCCAGCGTCCTCTGGACATTCTATCCGCCGCTGAAGGGGAGTCCCTGGTTCTATCTCGGCATGACCCTGCTGGGGCTCGGCAGCGTGTTTCCGCTCCCCGTCGTGCATGGAATGCGCAAGCGCTGGAAACGGGCCAATCCCGGCCAGATTACGCCGCTCGTGACGTACATGAGTCTGGTCACAATGTGGATGTGGACGCTTTCGGCGACAGGTATCGTGCTGGAACTGGTGCTGCAACTCGATCCCTGGGCGCTGGGAATGACCGGCACGGTCGATCCGTTGATCAGCCGCACGTTGTTCTGGCTCACGGGCCATCCGGTCGTGTATTTCTGGCTGATGCCGGCCTATGTGTCGTGGTACGGCCTGCTGCCGAAGCAGGTCGGAGGCAGACTGGTGTCCGACCCGATGGCGCGCGTGACGTTCATCCTGCTGCTGGTCTTCTCGCTCCCGGTCGGCAGTCATCACCAGTTCCAGGACCCGGGTTTCTCGAATGTCTGGCGCGGCATTTTGACGGTGCTGACCATGTCGGTGGCTTTGCCCAGTCTGATCACGGCTTTTACCATCGGGCTGTCGCTCGAATACGCGGGACGGCTGCAGGGCGGCCGGGGCTGGTTCGGATGGTTCAAGGCGCTTCCGTGGCGCGATCCGGGCGTGGCCGGTCAGGTCCTGGCAGCCGTGACCTTCATCTTCGGCGGCGCGAGCGGCATCGTGAACGGCAGCTGGCAACTCGACAGCGTAGTGCACAACACCACGTTTCTGCCCGGCCATTTTCACCTGACCGTCGGCAGTGTCACCGCAATGACCTTCATGTCGATTGCGTTCTGGCTGGTGCCGCACCTGACCGGTCGCGAGCTGATCAGCCGGCGCCTTGCGCTTGCCGCCATCTGGGCGTGGTTCACAGGAATCCTGATTTTCTCGTTCGGCATGCTGTGGGCCGGCCTCTATGGCGTGCCTCGCCGCGCGTGGATTTCGGAGCTGCCGCCTTCCGCGTATGACGCGCTTTATGGCGCTGCGCATATTCCGCTCGCACTGGTGGCGTTGGGCGGCATCATCCTGTGGATGGCCATAGCCTGCTTTTACGTCGTGTTCTTCGGCACGCTCCTTGCCGGAGCACGACGGGAAGAACGGCTGCCGGTTCCCTTCGCCCACGCGTTCGGCAGGCGGGAAAGCTACGCGCTCGACGCGGCCGGGCCGGCGACGCCGGCCGGGCATGAGCACGAGTCGCCGACCGCCAGGGTGCTCGAGCCGGTCGGCTGGTGGTCGCTGTTCGCATTCGTGGTGATGCTGGCCGCGTATGTGCCGATCTTCTGGTCGTTCATGAGGCACGTGATCCACGCGCCCGGCTGGGTGCTCTGGTAGCGTGATCGCGATGACTTTCCCGCCCATCCTCTCGTGTCCGATAGGGCGTTCGGCCTTAAGGGCGGCAGTGGTGCTTGCGAGCCTGCTGGCGACGCTCTGGGGCTACGCTGCCCTCGGCAGGCAAGCGGAATTCGAAGGCACGCCGGTCGCCGAACGGCAGGCGCCGCAGCTCGCCTTGTCGGACGACGAGGGGCGATCGTTCGCGCTGTCCTCGCTACGGGGCCGTGCCGTGCTGGTCTATTTCGGATATACGGATTGCCCGGACGTTTGCCCGACGACGCTGGCGGCGCTGCACCCTGTCTTCGATCGGCTTGGAACGGAGGCGGCGCATGTGCAGGTGCTTTTCGTCACCCTTGATCCTCGACACGACACGCCTGCGTTGCTGCGCGCGTATCTTGCGGCGTTTACGCCGACACCGCTGGGCCTGACGGGAACGCCGGCGCAAATCGCCGAAGCGGCCCGCGCCTGGGGAATTCACTGGCAATATGCCGGGCAGGGGCGCTTCATCGACCATACCTCCGTCGTGACCCTGGTGGACCCCGAAGGACGAATCCGGGTTCGCTACGGGTATGCGCAACTGACCGACCCCCGCGCTGTGGCGCACGACCTTCTGCGCGTGCTTCGCGAGTCCGCCGCGCGAAAAACATGAAGACCGGGTGGAACGCAACCACGCTTGTGGTCTGGTTGTGCGTTAGCGGACTGGTTCCGGCGGCGAGCATCGCCGGCGTGGTCCGCAGGGGCTGGCACTGGCACCATGCGCTGACCGCCGTGGCCGCGGGCGTTTGCATGGTGGGCGCCGCACTCGGCCTGCGGAATCCGTTGGCATCCATGGCCAGCTATAGCGCAGCATTGATGGTGCTGAATCAGTGGGTGCCGCCGTTGCTGCTGATGTCGGTACCCGCTGCCCGATGGACGCGCTGGCGCGGCACGGCCGCACCGATGCCGGCTCTCAGTCTGGCCGGCTGGCTGCTCGACCCCTGGGTTGCCATGACGGTGTTCACGACGTTTTCCGTGATGGTCAGCCTCCCGGGCATTTTTGAACCCGCTCTCGCGAATGCACTGTTCGCCGCGCCGCTTGGCCTGCTGGAACTTATTTCGGGCCTGTTGTTCTGGGCGCATCTGTCACGTAGCCTGCGCACGTTTCGACATGACTGGCAATCCGGCTTGTATGCGCTCGTCGGTTCATTGCCGATGATGGCGGTCGCCACGGTGTGGATGTTGTCGGCGCATGTTCTTTACATGCCCTACGTCGACGTCGTTTGCCAGTGGAATATTTCGCCTCTGGCCGACCAGCATTGGGCCGGCTTTGTCATGCTGGCCATGGGGTTGCCGCTGCAGATAGCGGGCGCCTGGCGACTGGCGCAGCTGGGTGCGCACGTGCTTTGACGTTGAAGCGATTTGATGGAATCTCGACGCCACCCGATCGTATCGAGCGCGGTCGGGTGGCGGCCGCTCGAACCGGACCTCGCAGAAGTCCGGCATGCGCAGGAAGAACTTAACGGCCGGAGCCAGTCGCGTGTCCGATTGCCACCGAGAACGTCCGACCGTCTACATCGGTCAACTGCAGTCTGGCCGCATGTGCTGCGTCTGCGATCTGTCCGGCCGGCAGCGGTAGCGTGATATAGGACGCCGCCCCCATCGCCGCCCGTAGTCCAAACGGTCCCGGACCAAACCTGTTATAGGCATAGTCGTTCGAAAAGGCGGACTTGGGCAATGTCGAGAGCGCTTCGGCGCTCCACTGGACGACCGGGGTGTTGTTCGGATCGAGCAGTGCGGCGCGCACGATGTGAATGGGTGCTTCGGGCGTACCTGCATCGAGCGTTGCATGGAAGCGCACGTTGCCTCCGGCCGTGACTACCGCGTCGCTCAGCGTGACGTGATGAGCGGTCGGGCTTACCGGGCCGCTATGGAACGGCGTCAATACCGAGCCGCGATAGTAGTTGTACGTGCCCACATCGAAACTGACCACGAGCGCCAGCATCACGAGCGCGAGCTTGCGGAATCCGGCATCGGTGAGCGGCAGCGGCAGACTGCCCGAGGCCCAGCGGAACAGCCCGCTCCCGGCCCGTTGCGGCTTGCTCCTCACGAGGACGTTGTCGAGCGAATAGGCCCCGCCGCCGCCGAGAAACAATGTTGCTCCCATCGCAAGGTTGCATGCGGCCATCGTCCATTCGTCAATGCAGGTGGCGCCCTGCCAGCCGAACATCAGCATCAGTATGACCGAGAAGCCCATCGACGCGAGCGCCGCGGCGCGCGTGTAGAGACCCATCATTAGCATCAACCCGACGATCAGTTCGGCTGCGCTGAAGAGAATCACACCGGCGTACAGCAAAACGAAGTGGTGGAGCATGTAGCTGATGACGTGGCTCATGCCGAGGATTGCCCCGGGCATGGCCGTCTGGAATTTGTTCGCCATCCAGTGCGTGGCATTGGGGTTAAGCTTGCCCGGTGCATAAATGAATCGCCGCGAGCCGCCGCCCCAGTAAATAAACCCTTGAATGGCGCGAACCGAAATCAATGAAAGTCCGGCTACGCGCGCCGCGTGCTGCTCCAGCCCGGAGCTGACGTGATCTTCGGCGATCACTCCGCGCGCTGTGGCTTGAAAGGAAATCGTGCTCATCGCAGTATCCATGAAGTGGGAATGCAAGTTGAAGGACCCGGTTCCCATATCGAGTGGGACTGTCGTCCGCGCCTGGGAACGCGGAGTCAGCGTATCGATCAACGCCAGCGACGAAAAATACCTTGATTGCATTCATGAAATACCTTTTTGTTATCCGGATTTCGAAAGGTATTTCACGCTCGATATTGCCATGCGTTGAAGTAATGGCATCGATGCCATCATTGTATTTTTCGTGGTGAAGGTCATTCCATACACTGCATCGGTGTCGTCGCGAACATCGATGCCGTCCTTCGGCCTTTCAATGGCATAACCATGAGCAACTTTGAATCCCAAACCATTCTGTCCGTGCGGCACTGGACCGATACGCTTTTCAGTTTTATCTGTACGCGCAACAAGTCGTTTCGCTTCGAGAACGGACAGTTCACCATGGTCGGTCTGGAAGTCGAAGGCAAGCCGCTCATGCGGGCATACAGCATTGCGAGTGCGAACTTTGAGGAAGAGCTCGAGTTCTTCAGCATCAAGGTGCCGGACGGTCCGCTGACCTCACGCCTGCAGCATTTGAAAGAGGGCGATTCGGTGCTGATCGGCAAGCGCCCCAGCGGGACGCTGATCGTCGACAATCTGCTGCCCGGCAAGACGCTGTGGCTGCTTTCGACGGGCACGGGGCTCGCGCCGTTTCTGAGCGTCATCCGCGATCCGTCGGTTTACGACCGCTATGAAAGCATCGTACTCACGCATACGTGCCGCAACGTGCGCGAGCTTGCCTATCGCGACTACATTACGCAAACACTGCCTCAGGACGCGTTGCTCGGCGAGTTCGCGCGCGAGAAGCTCATCTACTACCCGAGCGTCACACGCGAAGACTATGCAAATCGTGGGCGCATCACCGGGCTGATCGCGTCGGGCAAGCTGTTCAACGACCTGGGTGTCCCGCCGTTTGCGCCGGAACACGACCGGCTGATGCTGTGCGGCAGCGCGCAGATGCTGAAGGACACCCGGGCGTTGCTCGAAGCTCGCGGGTTCGAGGAAGGCAGCCAGGCATCGCCGGGGCATTACGTTGTCGAACGCGCGTTTGCATCATGAGTTTATCCTCACGCCTCTCCCACATTCGACGATTGGAACGATCATGAGACACGTCAAGTCATTCGCCACCGCCACTCTAATCGCCGCTTCGGCGATTTCGTTCGCCGCCCATGGCCAGCAGGCCGAGCCGCAGGGCTTCTGGACCACGCCCACGATCCAGGGCTACGGGCCGATCCATTTCCTGCCCGAGGCGCAGTTCAAGCCTCAGGCCGATCACACTTACAAGATCGTTTTCGCGCTCACGCAGGGTTCGAAGAGGCCGGATGCCGTCAATCCGGCGCTGGACCACGTGGCCAGGACGGCTAACCTCTACGCGGCTGCGGGCGTGCCGCCTTCGCATCTCAAGTTCGTGGCCGTCGCGTACGGCGCGGCTACACCGCTCGTACTCGACGATGCGCATTACCGTGCAGCCTACGGTGTCGCGAATCCTAACCTGGCGCTGATCGCCGAACTGAAGAAGGCCGGCGTGACGGTTGCCGTGTGCGGCCAGGCCGTTGCCGAGCATCACTTCAGCTACGACTCGATTGCGTCCGACGTCACATTGGCCCTTTCGGGCCTGACTACGGTGACCACACTCGAGTCGGATGGCTACGTGCTGATGCCCCTTTGAACCTCGCTATTCCGGATGCCGATCATGCCTTCATTCAGTACCGCTCTCTATGCGTGCGTTGTCGCCGCGGTCGGCGCACTGGCCGCACCGCTGTCCCATGCGGCCGATACCGGCAGAACCGGCAGCGAGGCTGCGTCGCAAAGCGTGTCGCCGCCGTGGCAGCATGGCGCGAACGACGACGCGAGCCAGCGCGGGCTGGAATTCACCGAACCTGACGCGGACAACCTCGCCGATTTCCATGGCGATCCGATACATCCCGACCTGGCGCTGTTCGTCGGCGGCAACTATTTCTTCGCGATGGCGCCGCTCGTCCATGCATTCGAGGACAGGTATCCCGAGTACCGCGGGCACGTATATTGGGAAACGATTCCGCCCGGACTGCTCGTGAAGCAGATGGAGAACGGCGGGACGGTTACGGTCGGCAACATGACCTGGACGGTTAAGCCCGACGTGTATCTCGCGGGGCTGAAGGCGGTGCAGAAGCAGATCGACGCCGGGACTGTCAAGGCACCGGCGGTTCCCTACGTCACCAACACGCTGACGATCATGGTGCCGGCGGGTAATCCCTCGCATATCACGGGCCTAGCCGATCTCGGCAAGCCCGACGTGCGCCTCGCAATGCCGAATCCGGCGTTCGAGGGTATCGCGCGACAGATCAAGGCGTCGCTTTCGCACGTGGGGGGCGATGCGCTCGTCGACACGGTGTACGTGGCGAAAATGAATGATGGCTCGACGCTGCTCACGCACATCCACCATCGGCAAACGCCGCTGTGGATCATGCAGGGCAAGGTGCAGGCCGGCGTGACATGGCAGTCCGAAGCCATGTTCCAGGAGCAGGCCGGCCATCCGATCAGTCACGTCGACATTCCGGCGGCGGACAATACGACGGCGATATACGCAGGCGGCGTTGCCGCGCACGCTCCGCATCCCCAGGCGGCGCAGCGCTGGCTGCAGTTCATTCGCTCGCCCGAGGCGCTGCAGATCTTCGAGCGTTACGGCTTCAAGCCGTATGGCGGCAGCCCGGCGTAAAGGCGTCGCGTACCGGATGCGTTGAGGAAGGCGTCGGCCCGATGCGGGTCGGCGCCGATGGAGCAAGCGATGTACCAATACGATCAGTACGACCAGACCATCGTCGACGAACGCGTCGCGCAATACAGCGACCAGGTTCGCCGCCGCCTGTCGGGCGAATTGAGCGAAGAAGAGTTCCGTCCGCTGCGCCTGCAAAACGGTCTGTACTACCAGCGCCACGCCTACATGCACCGNATCGCGATTCCGTACGGCAATCTGCGCAGCGACCAGCTCCGCATGCTCGGCACGATCGCGCGCGAGCACGACCGCGGCTATGGCCACTTCTCGACGCGCTCGAACATCCAGTACAACTGGATCAAGCTGGAAGACACGCCGGAAATCCTGCGCAAGCTGGCTTCCGTGCAGATGCACGGCATCC
>NZ_JAFA01000063.1 GCF_000519185.1 Paraburkholderia nodosa DSM 21604
GGATATTGAGCGGCAACTCGCCAAACTCCCCTTGCAGCGTCTTGGCGCTATGGCCGTTGCGGGTGTTGCCCGTGGCATTGGTCACCGCTTCGCTCTTGCCATGGCCCAGATGCTCGGACATCTCCGTCTCGAGCGCCCGCTCCACCAGCATCTTGGTCAGTTGCTTGAGCAGGCCATTCTCGCCGATCAGGTCCTCTGGCTTCTGGTAGTTCGTTAGTAGGCTGTCTGCCAGCTTGACGAGTTCAGGATCGGGCTTCTCTCTTTTATTGCGTTTCGCTACGGTCATCTATGCTCCTATTGATGGCAGTCTCCCGCCAAATGACCGTTTACACAAAACTTTTTACACCCTCCACATCGTTACATCCCATCGAGCGATGAGCCCCGCGTTGTATTGCGCCCAGGTCTTGACGCGGTACTTGCCCTTGGGCTCGGCTTGCTTGTTGGTAGTGTCCCTGCGCATCTTCCCGGCAAAAATCGAGAATGTACGCAGGAACCCGAATCGTTAACAGAGGCCCCAGCACCGATGTTGCGCGTATACGTCAGCATATGCACAGTGCCCCGGATTTATGCAACATGTATGGACGCCGCCGGCTTGTCAAGCGATGTAACCAGTAATGCGTAGGTGGTCGAGATTGCAGCCATGTATCCGGACTCGATGTCAGGCTCATGCCTGCCGTCCCTGATGGAATCCGCTGGTTGGCGCCTCATCAACGCCGCGAGCCTTGTGCTCGTGTTGCATATCAGGCTTCTGCCAACCACGGTCTGACCGTCTTGCCATCACTGTTTGATCGCCCGAGCAATCGGTTCTCTGGAGAGTTAACGGGTGTGCTGCTATTCCTGAATTCAGGCCTGCACTGTCGATCTTGCTGCGGTGGGCACATGCTCAGGGTCGAAGTCCCGTTGCTGCGTCAGCAGTGCCCAAACGATTCGCGCATTCTTGTTCGCGAGGGCGACGGCCGCTACATTGACGTTGCGTCGCCCGCGCAATGTCTGAAGCCAACGGCTCATCGCGTTTTTGAGTTTGCTCCTGTAGATCACCGCACGGGCCCCGTGGATAAGGAGCGTACGCAAATACACGTCACCGCGTTTGCTGATGCCGAGCAGGACATTCTTGCCTCCGCCGGAGTTTTGCCCAGGCACCAGGCCAAGCCACGCTGCCAGTTGGCGACCGCTGGCGGAGCTGCGCGCTTCGCCCACCGTCGCTACCAGTGCACTGGCGGTAAGCGCGCCAATCCCGGGAATTTTCGCCAGCCTGCGGCTAAAGTCACTGTCCCGGTGCCACGCCTCAATCTGTGCGCCAATCTCGTCCGCCTGGCGATCGAGTTCTTTGAGGTGCTCCAGCAATCGCTGGATAAGCAAACGGAATGCCCCGGCAGCGGATTGGTCGCATCCTCGATCAGCTCCGGTACCTGCCTGGCAATATTTCCGATACCTTGGGGTACCACCAGACCAAACTCGGCAAGCAATCCACGGATCTGGTTAGCCTGGGCAGTCCGCGCAGTCACGAAACCCTGGCGAGCACGGTGCAGAGACAATACCGCTTGCTGCTCAGTATTCTTGATCGGCACAAATCTCATGTTCGGTCGCGCTACCGCTTCGCAGATCGCTTCGGCATCGGCGACGTCGTTCTTGTTAGTCTTGACGTATGGCTTGACGAATTGCGGTGCCATCAGCCGTACCTTGTGTCCAAAGCCTTGCAGCTTGCGAGCCCAATGATGAGCACTGCCACAGGCTTCCATGCCTATGAGGCAAGGAGCGAGCGTGGCAAAGAACGATGCCATCTGGTCGCGCTTGAGCTGCTTCCTTAAGGTGGCCTTGCCGTGTTCGTTCACGCCGTGAATCTGGAAAACATTTTTCGCCAGATCGATGCCGATGGTCGTAACCTTCATGGTGGGCGCTCCCGTTCAGTTCAGGTGGTTGACGTAGCACTCTCCACTTTGGCACATCCATGCCGCTGGGTGGGGGCGTCCATTCCATTAACGCCGCCGAGCGTCGAGTCACCGCGACAACGACATCGCTCCAACGACCGAAAGCCAGCGAAAACAACCTGGATCGTCGTGGTCCGGTAGGCCAGCTCGCGTGCGATTTCTTCAGTCGCCATCGCAAAACGCCTCCTCTGCCAGTATTAGCAGATCCGCTTGCGCTGCGTCCGTGGTGACGTCAATGCAAACGCCTGTCCATGTTGCTAGATAGACCCGGCGACCACGGAACTCGAGGAAGGGCTTCTCATCGCTTAGCTCGACTGCGGTGATCCGAATGACGCGCACCTCGGGATAGCGCTTTCGCCAAATTACCGCGGCTTCCAGCAGCGTCGGTTCGGTACAAACCAGCTCAGTTATCGCATGAATCTGTTCCACAGTAAGGCCCATGTCATTCGCACCCACCTGACAGCCGCCGCGCCTCGACAGTTACCGGAAGCGTGGTGTCGTTCGCAAGTTCGGGCAACTGAAACTGCCAGCCGTTAGCAAGCGTAATACGTCCACCCCACAGCTGCGCTCCATCGATGTAGACGATTGGTTCCTCGAGATCCTTCTTCGGAACATAAGCCCTGAGTACGCCATTTTCATCCTTTCGGATCGTGACCTTCACGTTTATATCTCCCGGGTTGGTTAAGCGATTCCCGCCGGACGTATGGCTGCGACAACCGGCGGACATGCCGCACGTGCGCAGTACGATGCCGCCTTATCCCACACAAACAGGCTGAGTTAAGGGAGTCCACCATCATCGAGCGGCTCACTAATGCGCTCAGCGCTTAGCGTCGGCATCTGCACGCAGTTCTCCTTCTCCATATCGGCGTGCCACGAACCGATCCAGCGAAGCGCGTCGGCGCGCCTCCCCAGTTGGGCGAGCACGTCCTGCGGCAGGCGGTCGAGCGTGCAGAGCTCTTTCGCGCGCATTCCGACACGGCGGTCTCCTTCGAAAAAGTGAACCGCATAGACGTAGAACCGCTGCAGAAACGTGCCGATTGCAGTGACATAACCGGCATCGCCTTGGCTCACGAGCAGGTCCCCCATAGCCTTACCGTTGTATGTACCGTCGTTATGAATCACGGCGCGTGCAATCACTCGCTCGCCAACGGCGAACCGCGGTGGAAAAGCAAGTTCGACTGCATCGTCGCTCTCAACGTCCCTCACGCCCAGCTCATTTAAACACAGGGATGCACGCTTCATGACACCTCCCGTGGCAATGAGTTACGTCCGCGTCCGATCGCACTCGCGCCGATGCGCGAGACGCTCGACTTGCCTGCGCCATCGCGCGCGGCGACGCCAAATGCTTGATTGCCGTTGTTGAATGCAAGACCACACCTGTCTTGTGTTTCGACGAAGTCGACGGTAAAGCCGTCGAGCAACAGCCGACTTTCTGCCGACAAGAAAATCCGCAGTCGATTGATCTCCGTAGTCTCATCACCGGGCTGCGCATCGGCGGCGGCGCCAAGTTCGGCTTCGTATCCGGAGCAACCGCCGGTACTCACACAAATACGGGCGCCCGCACCGGATGGCAGACCGGAAAAGCGCACGATACGGTGCAGGAACTTTTCGGCGGCAGGTGTCACTGAAAAATTTGGCAACATGATTTAGAAATCGTCGAATTGAATAATCGTCGGGAACACTGCGCAAAGCAGCGGAACCGCAACGCTAGGCCGGCACGATGCACCCGTCCACAGGGCATGCTGCCACGCATTGCGGACTATCGAATTGCCCTTCGCAAACGGTACATTTCCTCGGATCGATTGCGAAGACGCCGCCTTTCTCGATGATGGCGACGTTTGGGCATTGCGGCTCGCACGCCGAGCAGCCAGTGCAGGCGGAGGCAACGATCTTTAGGGCCATACCAGGCACTCCTTGTGATGATTTTCTGTGTAATCGAGCACGTCGTGACGACTACGCTACCTGTCGCTCAAACAGGGGCATCTTCGCCCACCCTAGTCAATCCGATCTGTGGTACTGCCGCGTCGCCGCGGCCCGCGTGGTCAATTTCTCCAGTCGCGAGACGGCCACAATAGTCGGTCAGCCATGCAACCGCGGCTTTTTCGATTGGTTCGTGGGCGTACATATCCACGGGTTCGATTCCCGCTTCTAATAGCGACTTCCGTGGACACAAGCCAATCTTTGCAACCAGCACAGCATGGCAATCGTTAATCGCGTGTATGATCGGCACCAAGTCATCCTCATCGCCGTCGCCGCCGCGGCAATAAGCGCCCACGCGGCGGTGCGAGACAAACAGGGCTCCAGCGGCGCTGACTTGGAAAATCTGGAACTCGGAAACATGGCCGAAATGTGCGTTGACGAGCCCGCCTCCCTTCGTCGCAACGGCAATCCGCACCTCGACATCGCCTAGCACCCGGGTCGCTCCTGACAAGCCTCGCGCCTTATGTGTCATCTTGCACTCTCCATCGCATTCGGTGTCCACGCGGCGTTGACGTGTACGGCCAAGCTCAAGCGTGTCCACGGCGTCCATGTGTTCGATGCTTGCGAGCGAAAACTCGTGATGGCGGTCTTCGCCCAGAAGGCCTACGGCGTCTGCACGACATTGCCGGCAATGGCGCATTAGGGCCACGCCGCCCATGCAGGCGTCCTGCACGGCCTTCAACTCGCTAGCGGTAGGCTCGCGCTGGCCACGGCCACCGAAATATGTGCCGTGCATAGGATCCGAGATCAGCGGCATGATGTTGTGCAAAAACGCACCCCGCCTCTTTACTTCACGATTCACTTCGACCAGGTGCTCGTCGTTGATGCCGGGGATGAGTACCGAGTTGATCTTCGTAAGTACGCCACGCGCGCTCAACATGTCGAGCCCTAGCATCTGACGCTCGTGCAGAATTCGCGCGGCCTCTTCGCCCGTGACTCTTCTGTGATCCCAAAAGATCCAAGGATAGATCTTTTCGCCGATGACAGGGTCGACCATGTTGATAGTGATCGTCACGTGATCAACGCCGTAATCGCAAATTTTGTTGACATAGTCAGGAAGCGAAAGCCCGTTCGTCGAAAGACATAGCTTAATGTCCGGCGTGAGTTCGCGAAGCATGCGAAAGGTGTCGAACGTTTTGTTCGGATTGGCCAGTGCATCCCCCGGGCCCGCGATCCCGACGACAGTCAATTGCGGAATCCTCGAGGCGACGGTCATCACCTTTTTCACGGCCTGATCCGGCGTGAGCTTCTCTGATACCACACCAGGCCGCGACTCGTTCGAACAATCATACTTTCGGTTGCAGTAGTTGCATTGGATATTGCAGGCGGGCGCCACTGCGACATGCATGCGAACATAATGGCGATGCGCTTCTTCCGAATAACACGGGTGATCTCTAATCTTTTCCCACACCTCCACATTGATGTTTTCTGGTGCGTCGCTCGAACAGCAACTTGACCCGGCTGGTGCGCCATTTGAATCAGAGCGGCCGTATCGAGCAATTGGATCCGCGGCCGACACCGATGGCATGATGTGTGTGACTCTGGCGCCGTCGGCCAAGATCAGAGCGCCGGCATTTGCGCAATCGTGCATGGATATCTCTCCGCAATGAACAGTGTGTGTGCCATTGCCCCCCAAGCGAAATCCATGCCATCGCGAAAACGCACGATGTGCGAGTGGACGATACTTGAAGCCGAGAGCATCGCCTTGCTCCGTCGCCATGACACATGGGTAGTCCAGCCGCGCTGGCGCTGTGTCTCAGTTCTTATTCATTCGAATTACTCGCGATAAAAGCAACCGCTTCTGTGTTCGCCGATAACCCGATCGGCCAGATTCAAGCGCGACACTGTTGGGAATGGGACATTCCCGACGCGACTTATCACACGACGCACTCCGATTCCCGACATGACGCCTTTCAGGGTCAAACAGAACCGCACTCCGGCCGTAGCATCCCATTGGCACGATGTTTGCAGCGCTATCGACATCTCTCGGGAGACTTGACATGCATGTTCCAATTATTAATGATACGACGCTCCGCGATGGTGAGCAGACTGCAGGTGTTGCATTTCGTGTCGAGGAAAAATGCGCGATCGCGAGCGCCCTGTCTCAGGCCGGCGTGCCGGAACTCGAAGTCGGGGTTCCCGCAATGGGCGACGAGGAAATGGCGTGCATAGCGGAAATTGCCGGGTTAAATCTCGACTCCCGTATAATCGTTTGGGGACGCCTCACCGAAGGCGACCTCGCGTCGGCATTGCGTTGCAATGCCGACATCGTTCACCTCTCCATCCCTGTTTCGGATATTCATCTGCGCCACAAGCTGCAGCAGTCGCGTACGTGGGTTCTGAGTCAAATTGCGCGAATCGTCGACATAGCGATCGGAAGTCGCGCAACGATTTCTCTCGGCATGGAAGACGCCTCGCGCGCGGATCCTTCATTTGTCATCGAAGTGGCTCAATGCGCACAGCAGCACGGGGTTCAGCGCTTGCGTTTCGCAGACACGGTTGGCGTGCTGGATCCGTTTAAGACATACCACGCGATTGCGGCGCTGCGCGTTGCCGTGGACCTCGAGATCGAAATCCATGCGCACGACGATCTCGGGCTGGCCACAGCCAACACGTTAGCGGCCCTTGCGGCAGGCGCAACACATGCCAGCACCACCGTCAACGGTCTTGGCGAGCGAGCCGGCAACGCGGCGCTAGAGGAAGTCGTGATGGGAGCACGTCATCTTCTACGACGAGATACGGGCGTCGACACTAAAGCGCTGCCCGGTATTTCGTCGCTGGTCGAACATGCGTCGGGCCGAGCCGTCTCCTTTGGAAAAAGCATCGTCGGTAGAGGCGTTTTTTCTCACGAAGCGGGAATTCACACGGACGGCCTTTCCAAACACGTCGCAACCTACGAAGGATTCGATCCCGCAGAGGTGGGCCGGCAACGGTCTACGGTGCTCGGCAAACATTCTGGGTCTCAAGGCGTGCGTGACGCATATGACGCTTTGGGCCTGAAGGTATCGGAGCGGCTTGTGCCGCTACTACTACAGCGCATCCGCGCCTTCGCCACGCGACATAAGCAGCCGCCTAGCGCAATCGATCTCCGCCGCTTTTGGAGTGAGGAACGGACTTAGGAGGAGCAAACCCATGGAAGGACTTATTCGAAACTTCGTCCACTTTCATCTATGGAGGATTTCCGCGTCTTTTGCATTGCCCTCGACGAAAGGATAGTGAAGTCGAACCGACTGCACATCATGAAACACTTCCTTCGGTACATCAAACATCAGAACGACACGCCGCCCCCGCGACGGCTGACCTATCACGGCTTGCTGCGGAAGGCCTGCGACGACTTCGTTGTACCCATGCCCCCTGAACAACGAGTGTTTAAAGTCGTTAGAAGGCCGCCGACCGGCATGTCGCCTTCCTCAAAAGGTTGTGCGCGCCGCTGTCGGCACGCAGCGGCGTCTGATCAGGAGAACCTCAATGCATATTGTCGTTTGCATCAAGCAAGTACCGGATTCTGCCCAGATTCGGGTTCACCCTGTGACCAACACCATCATGCGGCAAGGCGTGCCGGCAATCGTCAACCCTTACGATCTCTTCTCGCTAGAAGAAGCGTTGCGGCTAAAAGACCGCTTCGGCGCATGGGTCACGATACTTTCTATGGGACCTCCCCAGGCCGAGGACGCACTGCGCAGATGCATCAGCTACGGTGCAGACGACGCCGTGCTCATCACCGACCGGTTGTTCGCCGGCGCCGACACGCTCGCCACTTCTTATGCGTTGGCCGCCGCGATCCGCCAGATCGCGAGTGAACGCTCAGTGGATATGATCTTTACGGGCAAACAAACGATCGACGGTGATACAGCCCAAGTCGGCCCGGGCATCGCGACGCGCATGGGCATCCAACTGCTTACCTACGTGTCGAGAATCCTCGAGATCGACCTCGTCAGACGCACGATCATGGTCGAACGCCGTGCTGAAGGGGGAGTTCAGGTACTCGAGACTGCGTTGCCGTGCCTTGTTACGATGCTTGAAAACACGAACGATCTGCGTTTCGCAACGCTGCCCAGAGTAATCCACGCCGCTCGCTTCCCCGTACGCAAGTGGAACCGCGAGCAGGCCGGGATCGATGACGTCAGCAAGATCGGGCTGAAGGGTTCACATACCGTCGTACGTAAGGTGTTCGGCGCAACGCCGCGTGAAGAAGATGCCGAGATGATCGAATTCGACGAGTCGAGTCTCCACGACGCGGCGGCTCAACTCGTGCATAAGATCTTTACTCGCCATCCGACGCTGGAGGCGGACCTGCGGCTCACGGAGAGGAATGCATGAATTCGCTTGTTGCTTGGAAAAAAAAACCGGCTGCGCCGATCGCACAGGCTAACGGCTGCAACGTGGAACTTCCCGACCGTATGAAAGACTATCGGGGCGTGTGGGTCTTCATCGAGCACGACTGTGGCCGAGCGCGCAGCGTATCGTGGGAACTGGTCGGTGAGGCTCGCAAGCTCGCCGACAAACTAGGCAGCAACGTCGCTGTAGCGGTACTCGGTGGTACTGAAGAGCCACTCGAGCAGTTTGCCGTTGAGGCGTTCACCTTGGGTGCGGACAAAGCGTATGTCATCCACGATCCGGTGTTGCGCGGCTATCGCAATGAACCGTTCACGAAAGGCCTGTCAGATCTGGTTAGCAAGTACTGCCCCGAGATACTGTTGCTCGGTGCGACTTCAATGGGCCGAGATCTCGCGGGCTCTGTCGCAACAAGCCTTCTGACTGGCCTTACAGCCGACTGCACTGAGTTGAATATCGATCCCGCTTCGCGTGCACTAGCTGCGACGCGGCCGACCTTCGGCGGCTCTCTGCTATGTACGATCATGACGCTCGAATCCCGCCCTCAGATGGCGACTGTGCGCCCACGAGTCATGTCCATGCCGCCGGCGCAGCAAGGCCGCAGTGGCGAGATCGTGCAGGAAACGCTCGGGATGATCGAGGCCAATATAGTAACTAAATTGCTTGACTTCATCCCCGACGAGACGAGCGATCAAATCAACCTCGCCTACGCGGACGTGATCGTGAGCGGCGGCAAGGGACTCAAGAATCGCGAGAACTTCAAGCTGCTATTCGAGCTGGCGCAGGTGCTCGGTGGCGAAGTCGGCGCCAGCCGCCCATGCGTTCAGGCGGGTTGGGTCGGAGCCGAACGCCAGATCGGACAAACCGGCAAAACTGTCAGGGCCAAGCTTTATATCGCCGCGGGAATCTCTGGTGCGATCCAGCATCGGGTCGGAATGGAAAGCTCTGACGTCATCGTCGCAATCAACACCGACCCAAACGCCCCGATTTTTGACTACGCACACTACGGGGTTGTGGGGGACGCAATGCGCGTACTACCAGAACTAACACAGGCCTTTAAGCAGCACCTGACACCGCAGCGGCTAGACTCGTAAGGAAAACAAACATGATAACCTCCCCCAAATTCGATGCCATTGTGGTCGGAGCTGGACCATCAGGCAACGCCGCAGCCTACGTTATGGCAAAAGGCGGGCTGAAAGTGCTTCAGATTGAACGCGGCGAGTATCCCGGAAGCAAAAACGTTCAGGGCGCGATTCTTTACGCCAATGCACTGGAAGAGATCATTCCAGACTTCCGCGACGATGCCCCTCTCGAGCGCCACATCATCGAGCAGCGCCTGTGGATGCTCGACGATACCTCGTTTGTCGGCACGCACGCGCGCAGCGAAGACTACAACAATCCCCCATATAACCGCTACACGATCATACGGGCACAGTTCGACAAGTGGTTTTCATCGAAAGTACGTGAAGCAGGCGCTTTGCTGATCTGCGAGACCACGGTAAATCGCCTGATTATGGACGGAGACCAGGTTGTCGGTGTGCAATGCGACCGCGAACACGGCGAAGTCTATGCGGACATCGTGGTCCTCGCGGACGGCGTCAATTCGACATTGGCGCGTAAGGCAGGCTTTCACGGCGAAATCAAGGCGGGCAATGTCGCGCTGGCTGTGAAGGAGATTCTCTTTATACCTGAGGAAATAATTTGCCAGCGTTTTAACGTTGCCGATAACGAAGGCGTCGTCATTGAGATGGTCGGCCGAATCACCGACGGCATGGCTGGAACCGGCTTCTTGTACACTAACAAGGAGTCGCTGACAATCGGCGTCGGCTGTATGCTGAGCGACTTCAAAAACAACTCGGACCGTACAAGCCCGTATGTGTTGCTTGAAAAAATGAAGCATCATCCGTCCATCGCCCCGCTCATCGCCGGCGGTGAAATGAAGGAGTACTGTGCGCATCTGATCCCCGAAGGGGGCTTCAATGCAATCCCGGAAGTGTACGGCAATGGCTGGATGATCGTCGGCGATTCCGGTGGCTTCGTCAATTCCGCACATCGCGAAGGTTCTAATCTTGCCATGACGACAGGACGTCTCGCCGCAGAGACCGCGATAGCCGCAAAAGCCACCGGAGGCCACAGCTATCGGGCTTGCGCCCTCTCCGGGTACAAGGCCGCGCTCGACAAGAGTTTCGTGATGAAGGACCTGTTCAAGTACCGAGACATGCCGAAGATCTTGCATCGCAATCCGCAATTTTTCACCACATATCCTGATCTCGTCGCCAAAGCGGCTCGGACAATGATTACGGTCGACGGCGTGGACAAGCAGACCAAGAAGGGTGAGGTCATGGCGAGTTTCCGCAAAAGTCGCTCACTAACAGGCTTGGTGGGCGACGCGTACAAACTCTGGAGAGCCTTCCGATGACCAGACTTACTGTGAACATCGACGAGAAGCTATTCCAAAACCGTTACCGCGTTGACGTCGGCCGACCACACGTCCAAATAAAAAATCCCGAGACCTGCATTAATGAATGTAGCGATAAAAGCTGTACGTTCGTCTGCCCCGCTTCTTGTTATCGGAATGAGAACAACGGCGCCGTGACACTAATTACCGACGGCTGCCTTGAGTGCGGCAGTTGTCGCATTCTATGCAGGGAACACCGCAACCTTTCTTGGGAGTACCCGAGGGGTGGCCACGGAATCCAGTTCAAGTTTGGATAGACGAATACGACCTCGTCATTTCGGCTTCCGCCTACCACAGGAAAGGTCAGAAGCCTTATCGTTTCGGAGCAAGTCAATGAATCTCCTTACTGGCATTGAGTCGACAGATCTGTTNGGCGGCGCCGTGCCTCCTTCCGTATTGCGCTTAATCGAGGACACACTTGGCGGCCGCTGTGACGATGTTACCGCTGCATTGTGGACCGCCGTTCTTTGTCACCCGCGCTGCCTGCCACCCTACTATCTGCTATACAAGTTTCACGCGAACCGGGGCGAGCTTGGCGAGGCGAAGGAAGTTGCAACCAAGGCTTTGACAGCTGCAGCGCGGGAAGCGTCAATTGACATTGACTGGTGTGCGGTACAGCCAGGCGACACAGATTTCACGATTCCTGGACCGGCACGCTTTTGGCTCTTCACGCTGAAGGCGCTGGCCTTTATCAGCGTTCGCCGCTGCGAACGCGCGGTTGCCNATCGCATTCGCAAGGGCCAATTCGGCCTCGCGAAGCTCGGCCTCAAAGATACCACTGCGCCCGCAGTCCGGGAGGCCGTCCTGTCTGCTTGATGAGGTATCCTCTAGATAACAATAATCTCGTACAGACCCCCTATTTGCACCAGAGCCACATTCGGTCCAGACGGGACGGCGAAGTGGCTGCCCCGCAGCGTTCCCGTAACCGAGTTTGAAATACGGGCACCCCTGCTCATGCGGGCGGTTTCGGTTGCGGTTTTCAGTTCGTCGATCGGCGGCACCACACCCGCGGCGCGTGAGATCTTCCGCGTCAACCTGCGGGACATCGCACCATGACGACCAGCGACGGCACTGTCGGCGCAGCGACAAAAATAGTCGATCACGGGATCGATGCCGCCCGCTATGTGATCACTATCCTCAGCGAAGGGTATCAGCAGGCAGAATTGCCGACGTTCGCCACCGACGCGCTCAACTTCGCCAATTCACTCGCCGCCACACCTCCCTTCCCCGGGCTTTGGTCGGGCGTCAACGTCTATCGGGTTGACGTGAGCTCGACCGATAGCGGTGCGAGCGATACGGGGAATTGTGGGCAACCGCAAGTGACGATGCACACGTATTTCGACGCGCTGTTCTGCCCAAGCGGTTCGGGCGCGGCTAGTCATCGGCTTCTGCAGGTGAACTACACCACGGCGCACAACGTCGCCGAGACAAGTGTGCCGGGCACCGACCTGATCTTCGTGATCGTTAACAGCTCAAGCTACGGAGGTTCCGGGCAGTCCGGCATCGCGGTTCTGTCGAAGGATCCGGCTTCGCTGGACATCGGTTTGCACGAGATGGGGCATTCGGCTTTCGGCTTGGCCGACGAATATGCCGACCCAGCGCCAACACAGGGTGGCGACAGCTATTCCGGCACGGAGCCAATTGAGCCGAACGTGACTACAGTCACCGATTCCAACGCCATCAAATGGAAGGCATTGCTTTCGCCCGGGGTGGCGATGCCAACGACAAAGAACGGCAATTGTGCGGTGGTCGACCCGCAAACCTCGCCGGTGCCTGCGGGAACGGTAGGCGCTTTCGATGGCGCCAGATATTTCCATTGCGGAATATACCGCCCTGAATACGACTGCAAGATGCGTACAGTCGCGGCGCCGCCCGCGACGCCGGTGCCGTTTTGCCATGTCTGCAGCGACACCATTACGGCTGCGCTGCAGCCATACCTTCTGCCCGCTGGACCGGCGCCGGTGATCACGAGCATCTCGCCCACCGCAGGAGATCCGGCCGGCGGTACGATCGTCGTGATCAGGGGGAGCGGGTTTACGGCCGGCGCGTCCGTCAATTTCGGCGTCAACCCGTCCGTCACCTCCAACGTCGACAGCGACACGCAGATCACCGCTGTCACTCCGGCCGGCCTCGGCTCAGTGACTGTCTGGGTAGCGACCGCAACCGGTGCAACGTCGTCGACGGCCGGTGCATCGTTCACTTACTCGACACCATCGCCAGCGCCTCAGATCACGATCATCGCGCCTGCAACCGGTCCGACGACGGGCGGCACTTCAGTCGTCGTGGTGTCCGGCGCCGGATTTACCGGCACGGTCGCGGTTTCCTTCGGCGCCACGCCGGCGGCAAGCTTCAACGTCGACACTGACACACAGATAACGGCAACAAGCCCGGCGTCGGCAGTCGGGACCGTCGATATTTCGGTCACCGGTCCCACCGGAACTTCATCGGCGTCCACGCCAGACCAATTCACCTTCGCGGCTCCGACGCCGACCGTGACGGGTGTTTCGCCGACCAATGGTTCTGTTTCCGGGGGAACGACTGTGACCGTTTCGGGGACCGGCTTCACCGGCGCGACGTCGGTTGCTTTCGGCGCGGCGGGGGCAAATTTCACTATCGTTTCGGATAGCCAACTGACGACGACGAGCCCGGCCGGCTCCGGTGTCGTGGATGTGTTCGTCACGACGCCATCGGGGACCTCGGCGGCGGCCAGCGCCGATCAGTTCACCTATTCGGCGGGCGGCCCGCAAGTGACGGGGGGCAATCCGAATTCCGGATCAGGCGCGGGCGGCGACACGGTGACGATCTCAGGCAGCGGATTTAGCGGTGCGACAGCGGTCAGTTTCGGCGTCAACGCGGCACCGATGCTGACGGTGGACAGCGACACACAGATCACGACGAGCAGCCCGGCAGACTTCCTATCGGCCATACTCGCTGCAACCCGACTTCGACCCTGCTTTGGCACGGTCTCCTGATAAAGCGATCTCGTTCTCTTCATCACTTCATTCTACCGGCGCCTTACCGCCAACCTAACAAAGCTATCAGGGCTGCAGCGCCTATGCCGTCAGGCTTACAAACAAATCGTCCAATCACCAATTCCGATTTCAAAGAACCAGCAGTCGGCGGACCACCCGTCCATTTCCGCAGCGACTGCAGACGTATCCCCAACAAGCACAGTCGCCACCATTAAACCAACGAATACCACTTTTTTAAGCTTCTTGCGCATTTCAATCCCCATGAACTGGAAACAAAACTTTATAACACTTCGCTACTGGTCGACAAAGTCAGAAGATCGCTCATCCGTCAATGTCGTGGCAATCGCCTGCCGGCGATGGTTTGCAGCCATTCTCGTATCCGCAAAGCCTTGACGTTAACCGCTCCGGCCTCGCCAACCCCGCGAGCTAGTCCCGACGGGGCCCGCAGACAAATGCGGCCCCTTCCGAAAAGCCGCAATCAGTTGGGCAACTATCGCGTGCTCACCACGCTCGCCAACGATCTGCTCACCACCGCCGCGCAGCGCGAACTGTCCGAACTCGACGAGAAGCTGTACTTCGAGGTCTTTGCACCATCAACGCCGTCCTCACGCCGCACGCCGGCGCGTCAAACCAATGGAGCCCGATGACATGTCCCGTAAAGCATCACCTCGCAAACCCAATGCCTCGCCACGCCTGCCATTGCCAGAGCTCTCCGATGAAGCGGCCTACATGATGCAGTTCTTTATCGAAGACCTTTATCTGTGGTTCAGCCGCACCTACGCCACCCAGATCCGGCGCTACCGCGAGCCCTGGTACCGCGATCCGACACAATCGCCTCACCGGGCGGTCGACGAGCCGTTCTGAAACAACAACGGGGGCTTCATCGCCCCCGTTTTACTTCCTCTATCGAACATCATCTATCTTGCTCATTGCCCCATCGATTTACGTGCTCACGCTCAAAAGATTCAAGTTCTATTCGGGCGACAACTATTTTGCCTCGGGGGGGGGGCCAACGACTGAGCAGAAGACAGCACTAGCCGGGTCGAACGGAATGCACGCGTCTTCCGACGCGGCGGCAGCTTCTGCCGCCACCCCGATTAGCATAGCCATCACCACACCGCTACACAGCACCCACTTTAGTTTGGACATGATCGATCCTTTCCGAAAAGTTACCAGGTTTTCCTGCGACGCACTGCAGTGTCGGCAGGCAAGCATGGCCCACACTTTCACTGCGCGCGCCTTGTCACCAAGCATCTTCCAAGCCACGTGGGCCGCAAACGGTCGCGCCCAACGGGGCAGGCACAATGACGCATTGGCGGGAAATTGCGTCGCGCACTTTCGTCGGCTATCAAATAGTGATGTTGGATTCCTTACAAATCGCGCATGTTTAGACCGCCGCACGAATCGCCCGGTGGCTCGCCTTTTGCAGCGTGTCACACAGGGTCGCCGTGGCGCCAATCGCTGACTTCCACGCTTCAATCGCGACCGCGGAACCCGGGGCACGTGCTTGCCGGCTTCCTCTGTGAGCGCCTGCATGCGCTCATCGCAGCGTTCGTAGTGCGCTTCGGCGGTCTGCATGATTGCCGAGCGCATGGTTGGGGCGATATCGAACAGACTGGCGCCATACGACATCCGCTTTTCGGTGAGCGGCGCGAAAAGTCCTCCCTGCAGTGCGATCCACTCCTGCGGATTGCCGGCGCTTTCGACCGTCTTGATAGCGATCGCCTGCGTCTGGGCGAGACCGGACTCCGTGGCCTGCAGGTTCACGTTGGCAAGCGTTTCCACTCCTTCAAGCACCGTGCCGGCGAGCGCGAAAACGCTTCGGCGTTTGCCTTCTGTGCAGCAGTGATCTGATCCTGATCCGCGATACTCATTGTGAACTCCTTGATTGCCGTCCCCGAGAGACCTGTCGGTCGATATATCGCGCAACGTTGCGAAGACGGTGATCCGAAAAACGCCTTCGTGCATGGCGCATGGACGTCGCGCGGGCTCTGGTGCAAATAGCGCGGGGGCGAATCGGTTAAGGTGTCGGGCTGAACGAATTGAGAACCGACGATGAGCAAGCTGAAGAGCCGGGACGAACTGTTTGCAGGCCGTCACTTTGACCGCGATGTGATCATTCTGTGTGTTCGCTGGTACCTGCGCTACAAGCTTGGCTTGCGCGATCTGGTCGAAATGATGGCGCAACGGGGTCTGGCGCTGGCCCACACGACGATCCTGCGCTGGGTGCGGCGCTTTGCGCCGGAGTTCGTCAAACGGTGCAATCGCTTCGGCAGGCCCACCGGCCAGTCCTGGCGTGTTGACGAGACTTATCTCAAGCTGCGCGGCAAGTGGGTCTATCTTTATCGGGCGGTGGATCGGGTGGGCCAGACGGTTGACTTCATGCTCCGTGCAAAGCGCGACGTGGAGGCGGCAAAAGCCTTTTTCAGGAAGGCAATCAGACATCAGGCCAGCCACCGAAGACCATCACGCTTGACGGCTATGCGGCCTCGCACCGCGCCGTGCGCGAGATGAAGGCCGATGGCTTGCTGCCTGAGGACACGAAGGTCCGATCCTCGAAATATCTCAATAATCTGGTCGAGCAGGACCACCGCAACATCAAGTCCCGGACGAAAGTCATGCTCGGCTTCAAACGTTTCAGGAACGCAGCGATCACGCTCTCGGGTATTGAGTTGGTACATCGCATTCGCAAGGGCCAATTCGGCCTCGCGAAGCTCGGCCTCAAAGATACCACTGCGCCCGCAGTCCGGGAGGCCGTCCTGTCTGCTTGATGACGTATCCTCTATATAACAACAATCTCGTACAGACCGCCTATTTGCACCAGAGACGTCGCGATAAGGCCGCAGCAAAGCGCTTCTTCAATCGCGTGCTGGCCGCCTGTGCCGACGCGCCACGAAGGATTGTCACCGATCAATTGCGCAGCTATCCGGCCGCGAAGGCCGAAATTCCCGAACTGGCAAACATCAAACACGTCTTTGTCAAAGCCAGTGCCCGGGTGAACAACCGTGCCGAAAACAGCCATCAACCTACGCGTGAGCGCGAACGCCGGATGCGTGGTTTCCGCGATCCTGATCGCACACAAGCGTTCTTATCGAGCTTCGGTCCGATTCGCCAGCACTTCGCGCTCAAGCGACATTTACTGCGTGCATCACTCTATCGCAAAGAGCTCGCCGCACGCTTTGCCGGGTGGCATCGCTTCACTGGGCTCACCCAAGATCCGTCCAATTTCTGAGCAAATGTACGTCCCGTGCGCTCTTGCGTCTCGTATACCTTAACGTGACAACGCCGCCCGGGTATCTGTTGCTGAACGCACAATGCGCTGACTGGCGATACGAGCAAAGCACCGGGGCAACGCCGTGGTACCCGTCGCTCAGTGTGCTCCGACCCGATACGATGGGCAACTGGGAGAACTTGACGGCAAGGCTGGCCGCGGAAGTCAAGGACCGGCTCACCCCATGATTGGGCAGATTGCCATCCATCTGGGAAAGCGGAAAAGAGGATGTAAGGATTTCCTGATGCGAAAATCAGGATGCCGCGCCTCGTTTTTCCAGCTTCCGCTGAATGTGACAGGGATTCTGGTCGCTGACTATGAGTCGTCGAAGCGCAATTGGAAAACCGGTGCATCATGATCGCCTATCTGTCGGAGCGGGAGAACGCCGTCGAGGAAATTAATTCGGTCTGTCTACGACTGTTCGATGAGTGGTGCGAGACGCGTCGTGTGACCTTGCTTGCGTATCTGATGCACTGCTGGCCGTTGCTCGACAGCACGCCGAAGATGCTTAAGCGCCTTGGCGAAACCATGCGCGATCTGCGGCTCAATTACGTCGACCAACTCGACGAATCAGAGTTTCAGGCACTATGTGAACTGGCCGATCTGATTGATGAGCTGATCGAGCGGCCAACGCCGATCAGAAGCGTGCGCTCGTGGAATAGGGCCTGAACATGATCAGAATACTCATTGCGGACGATCACGCGATCTTGCGCAGCGGGATCAGGCAGATCATCGCGACAACGGTCGACATGATCGTCGCCGCGGAAGCTGCACAGGGTTCGGAAGTGATCGACAAGCTGCGCAGCTGCGCCGTCGACGTGCTGCTGCTCGACATGACCATGCCGGGCATCAGCGGAATCGACCTCGTCCGGCGCGTGCGCGTCGAGCAGCCTGCGCTGCCAGTGCTGGTACTTACCATCCACGACGACGCGCAGGTGGCGTCGCGAGCGCTGCGTGCAGGCGCGACGGGCTACCTGACAAAGGACAGCGACCCCGCCGTGTTGCTCGAAGCCATCCGCAAGATCGCGGGCGGCGGGCGCTTCATCGATCCGAGGCTCGTCGACGCAATGGTCTTCGACAGGCACCGCGGCGACGTGCCGCCGCATGAAGTGCTGTCAGACCGCGAGTTTCAGGTGTTGCAAATGCTCTCTGCGGGAAAGAGCCTTAACGAAATCGCGGATGTGTGCGCGCTCAGTGCAAAAACGATCAGCACCCACAAGATGCGGCTGATGCAGAAACTCGGCATCACGAACAACACCGACGTGATCCGGTACGCGATCCGGCACGGACTGTCTTGCGTCAACTAGACTACCTGCGAATTAGGGTTCTGGTGCAAATAGGTAAGCGGGTTGAGAAAGCTCATATAGGTAGGAAAGCTTATCGATCAAACAGGACCGCATTCCATACGGCGGGCGCAGCGGCCTCCTTGAGGCCGAGCTTCGCGAGATCGAACTGCCCCTTGCGAATGCGATGCGTCAACTCGATTCCTGAAATCGTGGTCGCGGCGCTCCCGANATCGCATTCGCAAGGGCCAATTCGGCCTCGCGAAGCTCGGCCTCAAAGATACCACTGCGCCCGCAGTCCGGGAGGCCGTCCTGTCTGCTTGATGACGTATCCTCTATATAACAACAATCTCGTACAGACCGCCTATTTGCACCAGAGCCCCTTCAAGGGCGATCGTCTGGTCCGTCAAGGTGTAGTGCTCAACGAGATGAAGGGCGCGTTTGGCAATCCGCTGAGCATCCTGTACTCCGGCCTCAACAAGGCTCTGTTCCCCGGAACGTCCTACGCCGAGAACTCCGGCGGCGACCCGCTCGTCATCCCGGAGCTTTCACACGAAATGCTGCTGGAGTTCCACGCCAGCCACTACCACCCTTCGCAGGCGATGTTCATGAGCGCTGGTCGAATCGAGGCAAAGGAGATTCAGGCCAAGCTCGTTGAGCGCGTGCTCTCGCGCCGCACGGGACGGTGCCCGGCGCGCCGGCCAGAGCTGGCTGCTGACTGGATAGCACCGCGCCGCGCTCAGGTCAGAGTACCGTCGGCTCAAGCGCGCCCTGACGAACATGGCCTGCAGCTCAGCTGGCGCTTCGGTGAATCCACCGACCCGCTAGCCACTGCACGACTTCGGCTACTGAGCCACGGCTTGCTTGGCGACGCCTCCGCGCCGGTGATGAAGGCCATGCAGTCGGCCGGCTTCGGCCGACCAAGCCAGATGAATTTCGTCGACAGCGGCCTGCGCCAGCTTGTGCTACATATTGGCATGGAAGGATTGACCGAGACACAGGTGGAGCGAGCAAAGAGCTGTATCGAGCAAGCCCTCGAGGACGCCGCAACTGACGGCGTTCCGGTGGTTGTCCTCAAAACCGCACTGCGCGACATGCGCTTTGCACAGCGCGAGATGCAGGGGGACACCATCCCAGACGCACTGCGCCGGTTGCTTGACGCCGTACCCTTGCGGATGAACGGAGGCGATGTCGCAGCGGCATTCGATATCGAACCCGTGCTTCAGCAACTCGAGAAAGAGATTGAGGACCCAGCCTTCTTCAAGCGTGCCGTCCGTGAGCTAATCAATCACCCGAATCTTCTGGCCACGCACGTGATTGCAGATGCCGACTTCGCGACTCTGCGCGAGGCGCAGGAAGCGAAGGCGCTCGCGCTGAAGGAGCGCGAGCTGAGCGACGACGAGCGTCGCCAGATCGGCGCCGAGGAGGCCGCTCTGGCCGAACACCGCAAGGCTCGAAGCAACACCGATGTACTGCCTTGCGTTCAGCCGAGCGAACTCAGGCGTGAGCCCATCGCGTTCCCAGAGATTCAACATCAGCACAGCTCGATTAGCGTCGTCGGTGCCGCCACCAACGGCATCACCTATGCGACCACGCTTTTCGATCTGAGCACGGCCACGAAGGACGATAGGCCCTGGCTATCCCTGTACGCCGACATCGTGCCGGACCTCGGGACTGGTAGTTTGGGATTTGAAGAAGCGGGCCGATGGCGCCAGCGTCAGGTGTGGCTTGATGAGCGCTCACAACGGCGGTCGACATGCGCTGCTGAGTGAAGCCCAAATCGCTGCGGCCCTCGAGATTGCGCGCGCCGAGCCCCTGACGTTGGGCCGCATCGCCCAGCGTCTTGAATCTGCACTCAACGAACCTCTGCCCTGCAAGATCGAAACACTGGGTGAAGCACTCAAGCGCAACGGTTTTTCCTTCAAGCGTAACCGCTTCTCGCTTAAAAAAAGCGGGACGAAGAGGCATTCGCCTTGAAACAGACCACCCTCGGGAAGCTCCAGCAGGCTGCACGTGAAGGTGCCGTGCGGTTGCTGTACCTTGATGAAGCGGGTTTCCATGGATCGCCCCCTGTTCAACGTAGCTGGTCACCACGAGGCTTGCCCCATCAGGTCGAGCCGAATCATCATTGCCGTCGCAGCGTCATCGGCGCGCTGGACTTCGGCGAGAACACGCTGATCCACGCCTCGCATAGCGGGACTATCAAAGCCCCGAATGTCGAGTGCTTCATTGACGGCATGCTCGCCCGTGCAAACGCTCTGCCCACCGTGATCGTGCTGGACAATGCCAGCATCCATCACGGCATCAGCGAAGCGACGCGCCAACGTTGGCTGCTCGAACATAAAGCCAACGAGTCATCCTGTTTTTCCTCCCAGCCTACAGTCCCGAGCTAAACAAGATCGAGATCGTCTGGCGGCAACTGAAATACCGATGGCGGCGCGCTCTCACCTGGACGCGCGATACCATCGATGCCGAACTTGCTGCATTTCTAAACAAATACGGATCCGAATTTCAAACGAATTTTTCGTGAACACTTACCGCTAAATCTCCGTCTCATGCTGCCGTTATGTGCGGTGCCATAGTCGGCCGTTCAACTGCAGGAGGAAACACACACCACGAACCGTCGTCGTGTCGAAAAAAAGAATCGCCCACGTCTGTAATGCGCCTGCGGCCCCCACGCGCACACATCGCAGCGAACCCTGTTTCGCGTGCCTGAGACGCCTTAAAAGTATCGGCGTGCCCGGCGTCGGGGCCAGCCATTTATCGACCAGGCTTCGCAAGGACCTACCGTTGCTGTTCATCTTCTGCTCCTTCACTCTCGACTTGACGGCTTACATGTCAGGCACATACCGCCCCACATTGGTCACGGCGTCACGCGCTTAGCCGTCGTCGAGGCTGGCAACCCTTCGGTGGGTCAGAAACCAGATGCGCCGTGCCGGAATACGCCACAGTCTGGAACTACGGCAGACGTCCCAACCTTGTCTTTGCTGGAAGATTAGGTTCGACGCGAAGAGGAATCCAATACCGTTACCCGGCCCGGGAATACCATTCCGGTATTGACGATCGGGACAGCGATGTCATGTTTCGCTTTATGGGCGTCAGCCGTTGCCTGGCCCTGTTCCCGCAACGGCTTGCGATCATCGTTCTGAGCCCTCGTTCGTAAGGGCGCAGGTAAACAGGCAGGTGCGCTCCACCAGGTCACCTTTGCGGCAACGAATCTCGACAGTGATGAGCGCAGGGCATCCACCGAAGCGACCATCGCGCGAAACCTGGACGCGCCATCCATGAAAGCGCGCGCTCAAGGTCCCCGGTGAAACATCGAGACGCCCTCAGACACCAGAGCGCGCAACATTCGCTCTTCCTCTACGTCGGGTAATACCGGGCAAACAGTGCGAACCATGCTCGCGGGCCGCCAGGCGTTCGGAGTATCGCCGCGATGCGCGGCGAACGGACCGGCATCGCACCGGCAATGTTCGATGTGAGTCATTGAGCTTGCGTCCGCGCACCCCGACGCGAACGTCGGCTGGCAGACTGCTCCGGGGAAGCTGAATCCGACCCGGCGTCGTCCGAGGGCGGCCCATCTTCCGGCGTCAACTCAGCCTGCCCCGATTCATCATCAGCCCGATCGCCCCCCTCGCCCACACTTTCGTCATGTGATGAGCCGCCCGAGGCCTCACTTTCACGGGCCTGGCGTTGGCGGTACACCACCTGTTCGACTCGCACGAGATTCAGGGAAATGGATTCGGCGTCGATATGCGCACCGGCGTCCGCCTCATTGTCGCGGTTAACCCAAGGAGTGACGTAGAAGTCGCCGCGCACAACGACGCTGGCACCCGTGCGGATGTGTTGCATCACCCGCTCGGTCAGACGCTCGTTCCAGACGGTGACATCGACGGGAAAGGTCCGCCCTTCGCGCTGCTCGAGCGTGCCATCGTCGAGCCGGTGGTAGCTGGCGGACATAACGCGCAGCTCGACAATGCGGCGCGCGCCACTGGCGGTGTTGACCTGTTTCATCGTCGGCGACGCGAGTACGTTACCGACCAGTTCTGCGTAGATGCCCATTGTGCACTCCGTTCATCAAGGATTGCCCCTACGAATGAAGCGCGCTGTCCACTGACTTCCTTGTTATCGACCGCTCTGCGTCAGCCTGATGTCCATCGATCAAACGCGGTCGAAACCGGGCACCTGTCTCAGGGATCGTCGGTCCGTCGAACCTTCACCGTGCCGTGTTCCAGATACATCCCGAGTTGGCTGGCCGCATACCGGAAGACCGACTCGAGTGCGTTGAGCTCTTTCGCACGCGCATTACATTGCAGCAGATACGGGCGCAGCGGCGCGGGAACGCGATTGAAACAGCCCTTCACGCGCGGCCAGGCGAGTGCATGCGGCTCGCCACGAATGAACCAGTCGAGCCGGTGGCGCTTCGCGCCGCTCGCCAGTGCAATGCGCACGCAGCGCAGCGATACATCGAGCCCGGCGGTCGCGGTCTCCAGCGCCAGCGTCTGCATTTCGGTCACCGTCTCGTCGAGCCAGTGCTCATACGAGCGCAGCAGCACACGAAATCCCGGCTGACCTGCGACCCGGGATACCGGCAGTGCCGTCGCGGGCTGAGCCGCACCCGCCCCCTTACCCTTAAAGGCCTTTGGACGTCGATCCAGATCTGAAGTGCGATCCGTCATTGCCGCAGTCCTCCCGTCCCTTCCTTCATTGCACCAACGCCGCTGCCGCAGCCTGCGCGTGTGCGTCGTCCCCGGACAGCGGCACCGTATCGAGCAGGCGCAGTTCCGCGTCCGACAGGCGACGCACGCGCCGCCGGCTATGGCGGGGTTCACGCTCGCCAGTAAACACGTCACGCGGAAGTACGCCGAGCAATGCACGCGCAGCCTCGACGCGTTTGCCTGCGGCAGCATCGGCGTTCGGCAGGAAGTCGACGCGCGACAGCGGCAGCAGCTCGGGGCGCGTGAGCACCCGCTGGCAGTGGACCGCGAAGTGGAACACGGACAGGCACCGGTGCTTCGCCGAGCCGATGCGCCGGAAGCCTTCAGTCGACGACATCAGGTCGCGCAACACGGCGGAGCGCACGAGTCGCACCAGGTAGTCGAGTTCAACCAGCAGCATCACGATCATGTAGCCGTACGGTGAGCCAAAACCGAGCGACACCTGCGCGGGCTCACGCGATTGCAGCACCGAATAGTCGAGGCCTTTGTCACGAGCAGCGTCGAGCAACTGACGGGCATGCTGCTGCTCCAGATCGTTTGCGCGCCGGATGCCGGCAATGCGCTCCGCGATCCTGACGAGGCTCCAGTCCGCATACGGATTGTCGTTGCCCGAGAGCGACCACAATGCGCGCAGCGCGGCGGCGACGCGACGGCCACCCGCCATCGGATGTCCATGCTCGCCTGGCGCAATCGAGCGCCCAAGGAACAACCGCATCGCATCGCGCGTATGCAGATGCATGCGATCGGCACCGTCGCTGCCCAGTTGCCCGATGCGGCTGATCTGCTGCGCCTCATGCGGGCGCACCAGCGGATCACCGCCGTGTCGCAGCGCATGCGTCTCGTGCATGTGACTCAGCGCGTCCTCACGTTCGAGCAACAGCTGATAGCGGCCAAACAGGGGATCAGCCGGATCGGGGTCGTCCTCGGCAATCAGATGCGCGAGGGCCGCGCGTTCCGCGTCGATGTCGTAACCGTCGGCGAAGGGCGACGTCGTGGAGCGCGCGAAGGCGTCGGCAGATGGATCGATGGTGGTAGACGGCGGGGGGGGCGCTGGCTCCATGACAGGCTCCTTGAAACAGGCAATCGCTACAGAGGAATGGCCGGCGCAGGCGTGTTACCCGGGGTAACACCAGCGCCGGTCGCGGTGACCGCGGGATTGCTGTTACCCCGGGTAACAGCAGCGCATTGACGTAAGCGCCCCGGGAACGGAAAACCCGGTCACGCATGCGTGTCGGCCTGACAGGCCAGTCGATACGCCATCTGGACGCGCAACGCATGCCGGATCGCCGCGAGATGCTGGCAGGCCGTCTCGCGCGTTGACGCAGACAAATCGCGGTCCTCACGCCAATGCCGCGATCCCACGCTCAGCTCCGCGCCCCGGGTTGCCCGCTCGCGTGCCATGCGTTCGAGATGCGCCCGCGTCGCGATGAACTCGCCGGCGAGATAGCGACGCACGAGGCCAGCGATGTAGGCCACCGGCAACTGCACCGGCTGATGCCGGTGACCTGCCGCCATCTCGTCGAGCAGCACCTGCCGGTCCGCAACCGGAATCCGCGTGAGATGTGCGGCGATCAGTGCGCGATCATCCGCGGCCACCATGACTGGCCAGACGATCGGACCGACGTCAGCCGTGGCGCCCGACTGCATCGGCGAAAGACTGATTCCCGACACCGACTTCGGCATCTCGCGCGGCATGAACGGCATGAGCGCCAGGCCGGTGGTTGTCGTAGTCCGATATGTAATCGTTCCGTATACGCGCGCGTCTGGAACGCACGTTTGTCGCCAGCGGTAATGGACCAAACCCGCCAACCGGATCCTGGGCGCGGCAGGCGCTACGCCGTGTTTCGCCTGCAGTGGGGGACTTCCGGTTGGCGACTTTTCCAGTGCCCCTTTGCCCGCGCATGCGAACGGCACGTGGATGGTCTCGTCAAGCGGCGCGAGATTGGCCCCGCTGTTACCCGGGGTAACAGCCACCGGCCGTGCTCCGACCACACCGTTGTGTTCTTCGCTCAGGCTCCGTGCGAGCAGGCGCTTGCGCGTTGCCAGTCGTTCGCGCATATCGCCACGCGACACAAGGCGCTCGAACTGGCGCTTCAGCTCGTCCGCATTGACCTGGGTGAACACGCGCCTGCCGGTGCACTGGCGCATGAGCTCGCGAATCAGGCCCTGACGCACGAGCCGCGCTCTGGCGTTGTCGAGCTGACGCCGGCTAAGGCCCAGCGTGCGTTGCCATTCACCGGCCGTCAGCGTAAACCAGGTGCATTGCCGGTCGGCCTCACGACGCTGCAGCTGCACCATACGCGATAGCAGCAACGCGGCGTTCACATTGCCGACCAGGTCAGCGAATATGCGCCGGTATGCGATGGTCGGTCCGAGCAGCGCCTCACTCGCGAATTCATCGGTGCGCATCGCTTCGATCGATCCGGGAAGTTCACTCACCATCCGGCAATTGGCCCGTACCGCATGCGAAATGGCGTCCACCTCCAGCCGGTAATGCATGCGTGCCGGCTGGCCACCGCGCCACTCGATCAGCAGATTCATGTTTCGCAGGCGCCGCCGTGCGTTCTCCTGCTCTTCGCGCGACAGGCCCGTCTCGAGCAGCCAGTGCTCACGGGTCTTGTAAATCCACCCGTCGTTCGCTTCCACATCGCGCCCGCGCCGTGTCCAGTACACCAGTTGTGAGAGCAGCAGCGCGTCCTTCGGATGGCCCGTGATCCGGGCAAGGCGAGTTCCAAAGGCAATCGGCCGGTGAGGCCTCAGCATGGTCCACAGCGCGTCGAACCCGGTGATATAGGGATGGCATCCAGGCATCATGATTCGACCTCCATCAGTTGCTCCGTATGGTCCGTACGGTCCGGGTGGGCTGCACACACGGGCGGCCACACAATATGGGGGGTGCGTTCCTCCGCTTTCTGCTGAAGCAACGCGAGCACGGCCCGCCACAGGATGCGCCATTCCTCCAGCGGCGGCGTCCCTCTCCTGCGGTAAGCGACCAGACCTTTCGACCGGAGCAGTCGCCGGGCGGCCCGCTGCTGGGCTTGCGTGAGCGCCAGTTTTCGTTCGAACTCGTCGGACGCGACCTGCAGCCAGACTTGCTGGCGCCCTGTCTCGCTCTCCAGCGTCGAGAGCTCGGTGAGCATGCCAGCGGCAGCGAGGTCGCCGCATATCTCGACGAAACACCGGTCGATCGTGATCGGCACGTCGAGCATCGAGAGGAGCATGTCGGCCTCGGCAGGCGGCAGTCCGGGCGAATCGTCCCAGCTCTTGCCGGGCAGCAGGTTGCCCTGGGGATCAAGTCGCATGTCGTACATGGTGAGACTCCTTTAGGGAGGAAGTCGGATGACAATCTCTGGTGTCGGGCTCCAGTGCCGCGAACAGCGTCGCGAGCGACCATTGGCCCTGATAGCGCTCATGCAGTGCCAGATACCGTTCGCGCGGATCGCCGATGTCGTTCAGCCTGGCCCAGGCATCGAACAGCGTGTCCATCGCGCTCGGCGCCAGCGCGCGCGGTTTCGTCGGTGGTGCAACACCGAGCTCGTCGCGTAGCTGCGAGATCGTTGTGCGCGTGGCCGTGCGAAAAAACCTGCGGATCATCGGAATGCTGGCCTGTCTTTCGACAAACGCGCACAACAGCTCCTGGTCGCGCCATTGGCGTTCGATCAGTTCGCACCGACGCTGCAACGTGCCCGCGTCCACATAGAGGCGCAAGGCGCCAGACGCGAGCAGCTCGCGGGTGAAGGCTGATACACGAGCATCGCCCAGCACGCGTCGAACTGCCGCCGGGAGTGTATCCGTCAACGCGTTTGTCGGCGACATGCAGTCGGTCGCCCCTGTTTCGCATGAAACTTTGCAATCCTCATTGACAGGCTTGCCATCCAGAATGCCTGCGGTCGAACAGGCGATCAGCTCGAGCAGCGTGAAATGTTCGAGCGACGCGCTCCTGACCCGCAGGAAGGCCTGGTCCATCACAGCCCTCCTCGCTGAAGCCGCTCGTCGGCGCCCGGCTCTGGCCAGCGGGCGGACGCAAAGCGTTCTGAATTCGCGACCCGGAAGGCGCGCGCCTGAAGAACAAGCTCTGTCCACCATTGTCCGATCGGGTGATCGGGGTTCAGCATCAAGTCGAACAGCACGTCCATGCGGTCGCCGAGCAACGGTTCGCCGACACTCGTGTCGCACGCGCGGTTCCATACTTCGTCGTCGCCGGCCATCCGTGCAAAGAGGGTATCGCGGGGGATGCGTGCGATGCCCGTTGCGGTATTTTGCCGGGACAGGCTAACGAGCCACCACCAGCCGAGATACCGGTTCAGTGCGCCTTCGTCGTGCCCCGCATCAGTTTCGGGCGACAGTCGCGGTTGACCCGGCGGTGGCGGCTCGATCATGAAACCGTACGGCAGCGCTGGCGCATCGCGCACACAGCCGCCAAGACCGCAGGTGCGCGCGAAAGCCACCACCGCCTCCCGGAAAAGCTCACCTTCATCTGAAGCGTATGCCGCGGCGTCTTCGCCAGGATCGTGGACGTCAGCAGCCACCCGTGTTGATCCGTCACCGGGCGTGCGCTGCGAGCTATCCGGTGCCATGGCCGATTGGCCTGGCCGTTTCGCACCAAGAGTCGCGTCCGGCACAGTGGCTTCCTTGGCCCGCGCCCGGGCGGACAGATCGCCCACGCCCTGCGCCGGCACCATCTGCGCGACGGCCACACCGTTCGTGTCTCCAGCCGACGCAGCCGGAGAAGGTTCGGCTCGCTCAACCTGCATACCGCCCACTTCGCGCAGATCGTCGCTTGTGGCATCCGGCGTGCGTTCGAGCAGATGGCACATCCGGTCCAGCGCATCGCGCGACACACCCAGCTCGACCACCATGCGTTGTCGCAATCCATCGACCAGGCGTGCCGCGTCGAAAGCGGCACGCTGTGGCGGCATGCCGGCATCGCCCGGCTCGCAGCCAGCAGCCATGCCGGTCAGGTGCGGATCGATCACCCGCGCCTGCACCCATTGATCATCCAGACCCAGACGCCTCGCCAGACGCAGGAGCATACCGATGCCGGGCTGGATGACATCAACGAGTGCACGTCGGCTGAGAAATGCTGTGGCAGGTCCGAGCGCGGACAGTCGCTCGATCGCAAACTGAAAGAGCGAAAGCAGTACATGGCTCACCGCAGCACCATCTTGCGCGAGCAGTCGCGAGAATTCGCGCAGCGACAGCGTGGCTCCCCGTACGGTTTCGAGATCGGCCTTGAGCGCCAGATAGCCGTTCGCCTTGTCCCAGAAGCACAGGTCCGCTCGTTGATCGTTTTCGCGCAGATGCGCCGCCAGCAGCCTCGCCTCGCCGGGAAACGGCACGTAGACGAAGTCATAATGAAGAAAGCGTTCATCGCCGGTTTCGTCGTACAGGGCCGTCGCTGCGGTCACGCGCGAATTCCCGCCCTTCGCAACCACGTAGCGCGTCTCACCAGGCCGTCGGGTCACCGTGACGATCTGCTCGATGCCGTTTGCGCGGATCGACTCCCTGAGTTCCGCGATGCGCTCGTGCGACGCGCGCCGGGGATTGCGCTCGTAGACCATCACGTCGGTGATCCTGAGCCGGATCACCGATGTCAACTGCGGATCGGGCGCCTGCGCACCCGGCGGCGCCACGTCAAGGCGTTGCGCAGCAAGGTCTTCGCGCGTCCTGATGAGCGACTTTCCTGACGCGCTCATGCGACCGCCCCCTGTCCGCCGTCGCCCGTCCCCTCATCCTCCGTCCCGACGTCAACCAGTGTGCGTCGCGGTGCCCCGGCATAGACATTCGCCAGCGACGGGAACAGTTCCCATGCGAGACGGTGCATCACGTTCCACGCGGAATTGTCGAACCGCCTGCGACGATCGAAGTCGTGAACGGGAACGCGTGCCGTTGCAGCCGCGCAATAGGCGGCGGCCGACGGGATGACCGTGTCCAGTATTCTCACTTTCGCATGGTCTGCGAACCGTTGCCGCAGCACAGCCGAGAGTGTCCTGGCGTTGGTGGTGCGCTCGTGCGCATTGATCAGCGCGAGCAGATCGCCCGAGCGAAACGACTCGCCAAAGTCGGCCAGCCGGTTCAGTTCATCGAGCATCGCGATGGTCCCCGTAGCAAACTCCCCGGCACTCAGCGCGTCCGGCTTGACAGGCGACACCATGATGTTGGCGGCCATCGCCGCGGACTTCTGCAGCTCGCCCACCGCGCCCTGTGTATCGATCAGCACGACGTCATAGGCTTCCATCAGCGGACTTTGCATCGCACGACGCAGGATCATCAGCCGATCCTCACGGCGGTTGAGCCAGGCCTGCAGCCCCGCGTCCGGTGTGTCGGAATAAACGAGATCGAGATTCGAGAAGATCGTGCGGCTGATGCAGTCGGCGGCCGGATTGCCGCCTGAGGTCACGACGGCACTCAGACCCCGCGGTGAACGGTAATGGACGGGAAAGAACTTGCTTAGACTCGGCTGGACATCTGCATCGATCGCAAGGACCTTCAGGCCGAAGGCTGCGAGCAGGCCGCCCAGATTGGCGGCGACGGTCGTCTTACCGACGCCGCCTTTGGTGGAGACGAAGGAAATAACAGCCGGCACGGTGGGATATCCAGTACAGCGTCATCGTTTGAGCGGATAACAGAATCAGAAAGAAACCGATCAGGTTTTGTCGTGAGACGGCCCGCGTTGATCCGGAGCAGCAAGATCGTCAGCGTCACGCGCGTCAGTGCGGGTCAATTGCGAGGCAATCCACTTTTCATACTCGTCTACGGGAAACAGACGCCGTCGACCTACGCGCAGTGACGGCGGCATCGGCAGCCCCAGCGTCAGGCGGTTGCGCGCGGTCGCGGGCGCGATATGTAGCTCGCGTGCAATCTCTTCCAGCGTATAGAACCGCCTGCTCGTCACTCGGCCTCCGCGAACGTGACGCCCATCGGTCCGCGGCGTGCTGCGTTCGTCCAGGTACGTCCAGTCTTGTCCATTACTCGAACGTTCCTATAATCAAGGTACAAAATCATCGTAGGAATGTGAGGCCCACATGTCAAGCAGCGCGGATCACGGGGACTACCACCAGCGCATCGTGCAGGTTCGTGAGCATCTCGAACTGTCTCAGGAAAAAATAGCCCGGCAGCTCGGGCTCTCCCTGCGTGCGTATGCGAACTACGAGCGTGGCGAACGTGCGGTCCCGGTCGAACTGCTGCGTGCGTTGTACGAACGGTTCTCGATCGATCCCGCGTGGTTGCTGACGGGTGACGGCAACATGATTCTCGATCGCGACGTGCGGTATCGGCTCGACCAGAAGACGCTTGATAGTGTGCTGGTCGCCGTCGCGCGGATCGAGGCTCGCCTTGATGTCCCGCTCGACGCGAAAAGGAAGGCGCGACTCATTGGGCTGCTCTACGAGCAGTGTCAGCTGCTGGGCGACAGTGCCGACGATATCCTGAAGGACTCGCGCATCAGCCGCCTGACGCGTTAGTTTCTTTAAAGTCAGCGACCACAAAAATTCCGCAACGGTGTGCGTCAATCATCGGCCGGACATTAATCTTTGGACGTAGCGTTTTTCAACGCACGGGTGATCATGCCTGCGATATCGCAATCGGTAGTGGAGAAATGCAATGGGACGTCGGGAAGAGATCAGCGAGGAACTCGATCAACTGGCGGGTGAAATCGAGAAGGATATTTTGCGTCGGCGCGGCGAGCGCGCCGCGAATCTGCCTTCGATGCCCGAAACGCATATCCGTCTTGAACTTTTCATTACGCAGCCCCCGCCCTCCGGCTTTCAGATCCATATCTCGATGGAACCGAGCGGTAACGGCGAACCATCATAGCGGCGCGCGCCCCTCGCCCAGCCAGGCACTGGTCCTGGAAATCATGCCCTTGATCGATTGCTCGGCCCGGGTGGCCGCCATCGGCACGCGATCTTGCTTCGATTTGCTGAATCAACGACAGTGTTCCGCTAACTGCCATCGTCGCGGTTGTGGGTGCGAAGTCCAGGGACCATCGCTGCGGAAAGGCATTGCGTCAGTCCGGGCCAAGGTCGGGCGCGACGGGCAACGCGACAACCGGCGCGGCAACCGGCGCGGCAACCGGCGCGGCAACCGGCGCGGCAACCGCGACGATAGCTTGTCCGCAACGCCTTTTTCGTCACATTGCATGACGTTTCTCAGTTCAACCAGGCGTCGAGCGGAGTGTCGATAACCGGAGGCATTATCGTACGATCCGCCGGATTGCGCGCTCACGACACAACTTCCTGATGCTCCGCTAGCAAGGCGATCCATCGCGCATGCCGCTGTCGAAAATGCAACCCGCTGAACATTTGCGCAACGCACGTTCGACCATTGCACATGTTTCGTAAGATCAAATCTCGGTGGTCGGCGCCCCTGCGCTTCCATTCCTCCTTCGCATTCGCTGTGGGCGACGTGATTGTCTTCGATGCGAGGCCATTCACGCGAGGTAATCCATGAGTAATCGCGCCGTGATCCACGATCAGGAACTGATCCGCTCCGCGTTTCCCGAATGGGACACGCTTCATCGGGCCGTGACTTCGCCTGACGTGGTCCCCGTCATTTTTGATATCGCGTTCGACTGGCTGAGCATCGCGCTCGCCATGCTGACCCTGCATCGCTTGGGATGGATGTCGGCGCCTGCGGCGGTTGCATGGATTGGAAATCGGCAACGTGCGCTGGGCAACCTGCTTCACGACGCCGCCCACCGCAACTTCGCCCGATCAGCTCGCATCAATGACGCGCTTGCATGCCTCTTGATCGCGCCGGCGCTGTTCAACAGCCTTGCAGTTTATCGGGAGTTGCACGCCCGTCATCACGCGTGGCTGGGTGACCCTACGCGCGATCCCGACTATATCGCCGTTCGTTCGAAGCCGGGCGACCGCTGGTGGCAGCCGTTTTTTAAGGTTTTGTTCGCGCCCGCGGCATGCCTGAGCTCGATGTTCGGACACCTGCATCTGTCGACGCTTACATGGATGCAGCGCTTCGCCATCGTAGGATGGTGGTGCGCCGTACTGGGTGCCATGACGCTTCTATGGGGCGTACATGCGGCGGCACTTTTCTTCGGTATCTGGCTGCTGGCAAGAGCCACCGTCTTCCACGTGATCACCACGTTCCGGGAGTTGTGCGACCACTTCGGCCGGCAGCCCGGCGGTATCTTCAGATACACGCGCGACGTGTCTTCCCGGAGCCTGTGGCGCTGCGTCATCCATCCGCATAACAACGGCTACCATCTGACGCATCACCTGATGCCCGCGATTCCCTACCACCGACTTTCTTCCGTACATCAGCGCCTACTGGAGCTGCCTGCCTTCGCCCGAACAGCGCGGGTGTGTCGTGCGTACTTTCGCGGACCCGACGCGGTTGTGCGTGAATGGGACGTCCAGGGAGGAGCCGAAAATGTTGCAGCGTAATCTTGGCGCGATGCACGTCGCCGCCCTGCTCGTCTCGGCAAGCTACGGCGTCGCGTTCCTGCTCGGTTCCGGCGAGATGGCGGTCCATTCCGGAATGGCGGGCAGCCTGTACGCGATCATCACCGCACTGGCTATGCTCGCGCTCGCGGTTGTCGCGCCGACGCTCTGGCGGGGATGCGAACTCATCTGGGATGTGTTGGGCAAGCGCTACGGCCCGATAGTACGCAAGCTCGTCGCGCTGCTCTCACTGGTCTGGATGGCCGGCGTGCTGGCCGCCCAGATCCACGGCGGTATTGCGGCGCTGGTCGCCGTCGGACTTCCAGCGACGCATGCACTGGCGGTGATTGCGGCTGCATTGCTGGTGATGTCTTCCATTGAGCTCGGCATGGCCGCCATGCTCTTCGCGTGCTGCCTGCTGGCAACGAACCTCGCGCTCGTACATGCGCTGGTGGCTTCGCACGGACTGACTGTGTACCTCCACGCATGGCCGTCCTTCATCCAGGAGACGCACGCCGCACCACGCGCCGAGACGATAGTAACCATCGCTGCAGTCGGGTTTCTGGTGATCACAGGATCGGACTATCAGCAGTTCGTCATCGCGGCGCGCCGACCACGCGATGCGTGGCTAGGCTGCGTACTGGCGAGCCTTTTCCTAATGGTGACCGGGTTTCTCCCGGCCGCAACGGTCGTCGCAGCGCTTCATGCCGGCAAGCTGTCCGGCCTGACGGACACCGCGAGCGCGATCCCGTGGATCATGCTGCAAACCGGTCGGTCAGTTGGGCCCGTTTGCATCGGCGTGATCCTGCTTGCTGCCCTCGGATCAGGGACCGCGATCGCGCGCGCAATGTCATCGGCACTTGAGGGCCTGCATGCCAGAGAGGGTCGCTACGGCTACGCGTCGCGCCTGCTGATCATCGCCATCGGTTGCGCAATCGCCGCTGATGGCCAGGCGATTGTGTCGACCATCGTTTCGCTGAACGTCGTGTATGTTGCCGCCGTCGGTCTGCTGTTCCTGTTCCACGAGAGCGGTCGACAGGTTCCACCGCGCTGCGCATCAGCGATGCTGCTGTCCGGGACGACTGTCTCCCTGCTCGTATCGGCAATGAACTGGGCCGGTATCGGCCATCTTCCCGCCTGGCTCCCGCTTCCGGCTGGGCTGTTTGCCTCCGCGTGCGTGCCGGTCGCATGGCAGTTCGCGCCGCTTCTCGGCCGTGTCCGGCCATAGAAACCGCCCGCTCACTCGAACGCGCCGGTGCGTTGCGTATTGATCACGTAGCGCTCCGACCCGCGCCAAAGCATCACCACGGTACGTCGCATTGCCTCGTCAACGCGCGTCCTCGGCCCTCGTGGTCGGCTGAACCAGGCTTCGCCGCCCCGCTTCCATCACCAATGCGCCAATCGTCGCGAGCGGCTCGGGCTCCTGCTCCCAGTGATGCCAGTACAGATCGATCATCAGATCATGTTGGGGCGCGAGTACAACAAGTCTGCCGCTGCCGATCAGCGGCTCCGCCTGCATGGCGGGGACCAGCCCGTAGCCGAGATCGTCGAGGATCGCATCGAGCAACGCCACCGGCGAAGGAAAATAGTGCCTCGGGTACCGGCCGATTGTCACACCGAAATGCAGCTCGAAAAACTCGTCGAGCAGCGCGTCCTCGCGGTCAAACAGGATGCCGGTGGCCTCGAGCACGCCCGGCAAGGTCAGACCACCGGCGAAATGTTCGCGTGCAAATGCCGGTGTGGCGACACACTGGTAACGCATCTGTCCAACCGGCTCCGCCACGAATCGAACGACCACCGGTTCCGGCTGGGTGCACCGGAAGCCCTTGACGTCGCCGCGCGCGAGCGCCTCGAGCGTATGGTCCTGATCGTCCACGACGATCTCGAGCGCCACATGGTGTTGCGCCAGCTCACGCGTGACCGGCTCGAACCAGGTGGCAAGCGAATCCGCATTGACGGCAAGCGCAAGTGCTGTTGTCGTCGCTCTCCCCGGCATGACACGCCGAAGCAGCTCGTCCTCGTGCAGCCGCACCATCATGAAATGACGAAAGACTTCTTCGCCCGCTTTCGTCGGCAGCACGGCCGGCTCACGCCGCAGCAGCAGCGCCCCGATCGACTGCTCGAGCCGCTTGACCCGCCGTGTCGCTGCTGCGGAAGAGATGTTCAGCGCAACCGCCGCGTGCGTGAAACTGCGCTGCTCGACCACCGAGGCAAATGTTTCCAGCTCCAGCATGTTGAGCATCGCACTCACTTTCACCCTCGCTCTTCGATAGCGCATCTGACACGGGAACGTCAACGCCACACAGCGTGCGGTATTGGCGCGGTGTCGATGGTCCTCCTGTGCAGGCGCCTGGTGGTCAAGACCAGCACGTAATCCGTTGCAGAACTAACCGTGACCGAAAACCGTAACCGGTATCTTGCAGATGGGGACAGCCACAGGCCATTGCCGTTTCACAGGCCAGCCGGTACTTTTCCCGACCTAGACGCTTGCACCACTCGCCTCCGTGCACGAGACTTCACCCTGCATGGCGGGCCGCTCTGGACCGGGTGGATAAATGCACCATTTGCCGTCTCGGTGGCGAAAAAAGAACATCGCCTTCGACCCGCCTCCGTTGTCTGCGACAACGCAAACGTAACGTCCTGCCCCGGATCGCCCGTAATGACTGATCCGGAATCCTCTCTCCGGGTCGGGTGCCAACCAGTCGTCGACCATGCTTCTCAACGACATTCCTGAAATCGCCATAAACGTCCTCCTCCTTTGTGAAGGTTCGCGCCCGAGATCATCTCGACGCGCGACAGCGGCTTCGGCTCGACGGGGCCGAACTTCCAGTCGACCGTCGGCCATGGCAGCAGATCGAGTGCGCAGCTCGTCGACGCGGCAGCTGCTTCCCGGCACCGCGCACGGGCTTGTCATCGCACCTTTCACGAAGCCGTGATGTCGTCCCTTTGTGATGCGCCCTTTCGGAGCAGAACCCCAGGATGCCTGCCTGTTGAGCATGTAGCGTCCGACCGGCGAAAACATCAGCGTAGCGCCACAAGACTCCTTCAACGGGTTTCCTCCTCCCTCTGGGCCGGTTGAACCAGGCTTCGCCGCGCCGCCGCCATGACCAGTGCGCTGATAGTCGCGAGCGGCTCGGGCTCCTGCTCCCAGTGATGCCAGTACAGATCGATCAGCAGATCGTGCCCAGACGCGAGCGCAATCAGTCTGCCGCTGCCGATCAGCGACTCCGCCTGCATGGCGGGCACCAGCCCATAGCCGAGATCGTCCAGGATCGCATTGAGCAACGCCACCGGCGAGGGAAAATAGTGTCGCGGGTACCGGCCGACCGTCACACCGAAATGCGACCGGAAAAACACATCATGCAGGGCGTCCTTCCGGTCAAACAGGATGGCGGTGGCCTTGAGTGCGCCGGGCAAGGTCAGGCCACCAGCGAAATGTTCGCGCGCGAATCTAGGGGTGGCCACACACTGGTAGCGCATCTGCCCGACCGGCGCGGCCACGAAACGATCGACAACCGGTTCCGGTTGCGTGGACAGAAAACCCTTGACGTCGCCGCGCGCCAGCGCCTTGAGCGTGTGGTCTTGATCGTCCACGACGATCTCGAGCGCCACCTGGTGTTGCACCAGCTCGCGCGTCACCGGCTCGAACCAGGTGGCCAGCGAGTCGGCATTGACGGCAAGCGCCAGCGCTGTTGTCGTCGCTCTCCCCGGCATGACACGCCGAAGCAGCTCATCCTCCTGCAGCCGGATCGTCATGAAATGACGAAAGACCTCTTCGCCCGCTTTCGTCGGCAACACGGGAGGCTCGCGGATCAGGAGCAGTGCCCCCATCGACTGTTCGAGCCGCTTGACCCGTCGTGTCACTGCTGCAGAGGAGATATTCAGCGCAACTGCCGCCTGCGCGAAACTGCGATGTTCGACTACCGCGGCAAATGTTTCCAGCTCCAGCATGTTCAACATTGCGCCCACTTTCATCCTCACTTCTCGCTACCCGGTTCCCGGAGCCAGCGAACATAATGTCCCGCTCTGGTAAGGTCCCCGGCTTACGCCACCTCGTTACACACATCTCCGCGAAGCCCCGTCAGATAAGGCTTGAAGTTTGATCTGACGCAGGAATTCGGGGTTGTTAACTGAAGCGAATGCGCGTTTACTCTTGCAATTTGCGGCGACGACAAATGACGCGAGAGTCCGATGGCTGGGCATACAAGGAACTGGAAGGCGTGGATCTGGGTGACGTGAGGCGCAATAAACGCGCGAAGGCTGTGCTTACACGGCTCGCGGAGAAGCCGACGGCGAGCATCCCGGGCGCGTGCCGTGGCTGGA
>NZ_JAFA01000064.1 GCF_000519185.1 Paraburkholderia nodosa DSM 21604
ACCTATATGGCGACGACCTCGCGCATGATCTACGCGATGGAGCGCAACAACACGATGCCGAAGATGTTCGGCAACGTGCACCCGTTCTACGGCGTGCCGCGCAACGCGATGTGGTTCAACCTGCTCGTCTCGTTCATCTTCATGTTCTTCTTCCGCGGCTGGAGTTCGCTCGCNGCGGTGATCTCGGTGGCNACGGTGATTTCGTACCTCACGGGTCCGATCAGCCTGATGGCGCTCAAGCGCGCCGCCTCGGACATCGAGCGCCCGCTCTCCGTGCCGTTCATGAAAGTGATCGCGCCGTTCGCATTCGTCTGCGCGTCGATGATCCTGTACTGGGCGAAGTGGCCGCTGACCGGCGAAATCATTCTGCTGATGGTCGTCGCGCTGCCGGTGTACTTCTACTTCCAGCGCAAGCAAGGCTTTGAAGGCTGGGGCCAGGATCTGAAGGCCGCATGGTGGCTGTGCGCATATCTGCCGATCATGGCGCTCCTCTCGCTGATCGGCAGCAAGGAGTTCGGCGGCGCCGGTCTGCTGCCCTACGGCTGGGACATGCTGGTCGTCGCGCTGATCGCGCTCGTGTTCTATTACTGGGGCGTGAATTCGGGCTATCGCTCGCCGTACCTCGCGGAACGCCAGGAGCACGACGAAGTCCTCGAGGGTATCGGCGCGCACTAAGTGTCGAGCCGGACGCCGAACCAAGCGTCGCGCAGTACAAAAAGCCCGCCTGAAGCGATTCAGGCGGGCTTTTTTTGCCTTTTGAGCAAAAGCGAAGCCGGCGTGTCGGCTCGCGGCGGCTTTATTGCACGGCGCTGCCGAACACGTAGTTCGTCATCGCGAGCGCGCGCTGGTAGGTGCCAAGCGACTGCACCCCGAGCGTGTAGTCGTCGTCGGCTGCGCCGAGCGCCGCGAAGATGGGCAGCAGGTGCTCGTCGGTCGGGTGCATGAGAACCGCATGCGGGGCGCGCTGGCGGTAGTCGAGCAACGCGTCGATGTCGCGCGCGGCGAGGTGATTCTCGAACCATTGCGTGAACTCGGCCACGCGCGGATCGGCGTCTTCCGGCCGCGCCGAGAAGTCCGCCTCGCGCAGGTTATGCGTGATCTGGCCAGAGCCGATCACCATCACGCCGTCGTCGCGCAGCGAGCGCAGCGCACGGCCAAGCGCGAAGTGATGGGCGGCGTCGGCGCGCGGCTGGATCGAAAGCTGGGCGACGGGCACGTTCGCGTCGGGGAACATCAGCAGCATGGGCACCCACGCGCCATGGTCGAGGCCGTGCGCTTCCTCATCCACGGGTACGCCTTGCTCGCGCAGCAGCGCCGCTGCGCGCTGGGCCATCTCGGGCGCGCCGGGCGCCGGATACTGGATCTCGTAGAGCGCGCGCGGAAAGCCGTAGAAGTCGTGGATCGTCTCAGGCTGCGTGGCGGTGCTCACCACGGGGCGCATCGTGCCCCAATGCGCGGAGAGCATGAGCACCGACTGCGGACGCGGCAAATGCTCCGAGAGCACGGCGAAGCCGCCAGAAGGCAGCGACGGGTCGATCGGCAGCGTCGGAGCGCCGTGCGAGAGGAAAAGGGTAGGCGTGCGGGTGGTCATGATCGTGGGCTGACCGCGCCAGGGCGGTCCGAAAGTATCGTATTGCGATCAATATAAGACCGTACCGTCGCGAATTAAACGGGGCGAAGGGGAATTGATTGTGTCACCGCTATTGATAATCGGTGCAGCAGGCAATCGCGCGCTCGGCGCTTATTCGTCGGTGCCGCGCAGCCCCGGCCAGGCGGGCGAGAGCGCGGGCCCGAGCGCGAACAGGTCGAGCACGCGCGCAACCGTGTGATCGACCATCTCGTCGATCGAAGCCGGCTGGTTGTAGAAGGCCGGCAACGGCGGGAAGATCACGCCGCCCATTTCGGTCACGGCCGTCATGTTGCGCAGATGCGCGAGGTTGAACGGCGTTTCCCGCACGAGCAGCACGAGACGGCGGCGCTCCTTGAGCGTGACGTCGGCGGCGCGCGCGATCAGGTTGTCGGAGAGACCGTGGGCGACGCTCGCGAGCGTCTTCATCGAGCAGGGCGCGACGATCATACCGTCGGTCGCGAACGAGCCCGAAGCGATGGTCGCGCCGACGTCGCGCACGGAATGCACGACATCGGCGCGTGCGTGCAGCTCGTCCTTGCTGAGTTGCAGTTCGTGCTGGATGTTGAGCCAGCCCGCCGCCGAAACGAGCAGGTGCGTTTCGACGCCGCCGAGCCGCCGCAGCATGTCGAGCATGCGCACGCCGTAGATCGCGCCCGTGGCCCCCGTGATCGCGACGATCAGCCGGCGTTGCGGCAGTTGTGCGATAGCGGACGAGGCAGGGAGGGCGGTATTCACGTCAGGCGGGAGTCGGAGCGAAGGCGAGGTCGAGGCGAAAACGACGCATGCAGCGCCTCGTGAAAAAGCGCTGGCATGGCGTACCGCACTCGGGACGGAACAGGCGCAACGTCGTGCGCCCGATGCCGCCCCGTGGCTGGGTATTACGCCGCGGCGAAAAGCTGCTGCAGCTCGCCGTTCTGGTACATCTCCATCATGATGTCCGAGCCGCCGACGAACTCGCCCTTCACGTAGAGCTGCGGGATGGTCGGCCAGTTCGAGAATTCCTTGATGCCCTGGCGGACCGCGTCGTCTTCGAGCACGTTGACGGTCTTGAACTGATCGACGCCGCAGGCTTTCAGGATCTGCACCGCGCGACCGGAGAAGCCGCACATCGGGAACTGCGCGTTGCCCTTCATGAAGAGGACGACGGCGTTTTCGTCGACGATCTGCTTGATGCGTTGTTGGGTGTCCATGACTGACCTTGCGATTGAATTGATGCTGAATACGTTGGAATGCAGGATGAAATGATAGCGGATTTCGCCCGTGCGAGCCCGACGTTACCGGGAGCTTTCCTGGTCGGCCGGCTGCGGTAGACGGCCTCCGCTGATGCGTTCGATGCCGGCCAGATCGCGCTCGGAGCGCACGTCCTTGAAACCGGCGTGTTCCAGCAACGCCCGGACGGCGGCCGCCTGGTCGTAGCCGTGCTCCATCCAGAGCACGCCGCCCGGCGCGAGCCGGGCAGGTGCGCCCGCGACGATGGCGCGCAGGGCGGTGAGGCCGTCGGCTTCGTCGGTGAGCGCGCCGCGCGGCTCGAAGCGCAGGTCGCCTTGTTCGAGATGCGGATCGCCGCTCGCGATATACGGTGGATTGCTCACGATCGCCTCGAATCGCAGCGCCGCATCGAGCGTGTCGTACCAGCTGCCCGCCACGAACGCGAGCGGGCCGCCGGGACGTTGGGCGTCGAGCAGCTTTGCGGCGTTGCGCGCGGCCACCTCGAGCGCGGCCGCCGAGCGATCGACGGCCCAGACGCGCGCATCGTGGCGTGCCGAGGCGAGCGCCACGGCAATCGCGCCGCTGCCGGTGCCGAGGTCGAGCACGCGGGGCTGTGCGACGCCTTCGAGCGCCGCGAGCGCGGTTTCCACCAGCAGTTCGGTATCGGGGCGCGGAATCAGCACGTCGGGCGTCACATCGAAGTCGAGGCCGTAGAACTCGCGCGCGCCCACGAGCTGCGCGATCGGCTCGCCACGCACGCGACGCGCTTCGAGCGTGCGGTAGGCGGCCACGCGGGTCGCGTCGAGCGCCCGATCGCCGCGCGTGATGAGTTCGGTGCGGCGCCAGCCGAGTACGTGCATCAGCAGAATGCGTGCTTCGAGCGCGGACAGCGGCGTGGCGCGCAGCAGCGCCTCGGCGGTAACGGCTTCGCTCATGTCTCTTGCGCGCTCAATCGGCGTCGCCGAGCGAGGCGAGTTGCTCGGCCTGATGTTCGGAGACGAGCGCGCCGATCAGCTCGTCGAGGTCGCCGTCCATGAGCGCTTCGAGGCGATAGAGCGTGAGATTGATGCGGTGATCGGTGAGCCGCCCCTGCGGGAAGTTGTAGGTGCGGATGCGCTCCGAGCGGTCGCCCGAGCCCACGAGGCTCTTGCGCGTCGCCGCTTCCTTGGCGTGCTGCTCCTGGTACTGCTTGTCCTTGATGCGCGCGGCGAGCACCTTGAGCGCACGGTCCTTGTTCTTGTGCTGCGAACGGTCGTCCTGGCACTCCACGACGATGCCGGTCGGAAGGTGCGTCACGCGCACGGCCGAATCGGTCTTGTTGATGTGCTGGCCGCCCGCGCCCGAGGCACGGAAGGTGTCGATGCGCAGGTCGGCGGGATTGATCTCCACTTCGCCGATTTCGTCGGCTTCCGGCATCACCGCGACCGTGCAGGCCGACGTGTGGATGCGGCCCTGCGTTTCGGTGGCGGGCACGCGCTGCACGCGATGGCCGCCCGACTCGAACTTGAGCTTCGAGTACGCCGCCTCGCCCGCAATGCGCACGATCACTTCCTTGTAGCCGCCCAGATCCGACTCGCTCGCCGACATCATCTCGATCTGCCAGCGGCTGCGCTCCGCGTAGCGCAGGTACATGCGCAGCAGGTCGCCCGCGAACAGGGCCGATTCGTCGCCGCCGGTGCCCGCGCGGATTTCGAGGAACACGTTGCGGTCGTCGTTGGGGTCCTTCGGCAGCAGCATCATCTGCAATTCGTGCTGGAGCTGCGCCATGCGCTCGCGCGCGGCTTTCACCTCTTCTTCGGCGAAGTCGCGCATCGAGGCGTCGGAGAGCAGGTCTTTCGCCGCGGCCTCGTCGTCTTTGGCCTGGCGCCACTGCCCGTAGTGCTCGACCACGGGCCCCAGCTCCGCATGCTCGCGCGTGAGCTTGCGGTACTGGTCGCGGTTCGAGGTCACGTCGGGACGGCTCAACAGGTCGTTCAGCTCGGCCAGGCGCGTAGTCAGCTGGTCGAGCTTCGATTGCATGCTCGTTTTCATCGGGCGGTGCGGAGCGGGCTCCGGATAGGACTGCGAGAGAGAAGAGGCGGGCGGGCGGCCCGGTCGTGCAGGGCACGCATGGCGCGCGCCCGACCGCGAGCGTCGCTAACGGTCCGAACTGCCGGACGAGTCGGAAGAGCCGGCGGAATGCGGCGAGGCGGTGACGTCCGCCGCGGACTGCGCGTCGTCGTCGGCTCTCGCCGGCTGGCCGTGGCGGTAAAAGCCGCCCATCAGCTCGATGAGCGAATCGCGCTGATCGCCGCTCGACGTGTTGAGCGCATGGGTCGGGCCGTGGATCAGCTTGTTGGTGAGCGACTGCGACAGCGCTTCGAGCACGGCCGATGGGTCGTCACCGCGCGCGAGCATCTTGCGGGCGCGTTCGAGTTCGGCGCGACGCAGCGTGTCGGCCTGGGTGTGCATGTGGCGGATGACCGGCACGATGCTGCGCGAGTCGAGCCACTGCATGAAGTTCGCCACGCGCGACTCGATGATCGTCTCGGCCTGCGCGACGGCGGCCTGGCGCGAAGCATTGCCTTCGCGCACGATCGTGCCGAGATCGTCGACGGTATAGAGGAACACGTCTTCGAGCTGGGCGACTTCGGGCTCGATGTCGCGGGGCACCGCGAGGTCGACCATGAAAATGGGGCGGTGACGGCGCGCCTTCACCGCGCGCTCCACCGCGCCGAGTCCGATGATGGGCAGCGTGGACGCCGTGCAAGAGACGATGATGTCGAACTCGTGCATGCGCGCGGGCAGATCGGAGAGCGGAATGGAGCGGCCGCCGAAGCGTTCCGCAACATAGCGCCCGCGCTCGGCGGTGCGGTTGGCGACCACCAGTTCGCGCGGCTGCTGCGCGGCGAAGTGCGCGGCGCACAGTTCGATCATCTCGCCCGCGCCGATGAAGAGCACGCGCTGGTTGGCGATCTTGTCGAAGATGCGCTGCGCGAGGCGCACGGCGGCGGCGGCCATCGAAACCGACTGCGCGCCGATTTCGGTCGTGCTGCGCACTTCCTTCGCCACGGCAAAGGTGCGCTGGAACAACTGGTTCAAATAGGTGCCGAGCGCGCCGGCCTCGGTCGCGGTGCGTACCGCCGTCTTCATCTGGCCGACGATCTGCGTCTCGCCCAGCACCATCGAATCGAGCCCCGAAGCCACCCGGAACGCATGACGCACCGCTTCGGACTGCGGCAGCGTATAGACGTGCGGCGCAAGTTCCTCTTCGCGGATGCCGTGGTAGTGCGAGAGCCAGCTCACGGCGGCGTCGCGCGAGCTTTGTGCGTCGGTCGCGCAGTAGAGCTCGGTGCGGTTGCAGGTAGAGAGAATGGCGGCTTCCGGCGCGCTCAGCGAACGCTTGCCGGACCACGCTTCCTTGAAGAGGGCGAGCGCGGGCTTGATCTGTTCGAGCGGAAACGCCACGCGTTCGCGCAAGGCGACGGGCGCGGTGTGGTGATTGATTCCGATCGTTAGAAGCTGCATACCATGGGGGCGAGATTTAGGCGGATATTATAACTTTTCCTCGCTTCCGACATTCGCGCCGACAGAGTCCGACACTCCGGTAGGTGATATGGGGAGCCTTTCGAGCTGGTAGCCATAGCCGTACAAAGTGGTCAAACGCCAGCCGTGCTCCGGCCCGAGCTGCAATTTGCTGCGCAGGCGGGAGGCGTGCGTGTCGAGCGTGCGCGACCGAACGTCGCGGTTCAGATTCCACACGGTTTCGAGAATGCGTGCCCGCGAAACGGGGCGCGATGCATTGGTGAAGAGCAGCAACGCGAAACGGTATTCCTTGGGTGTGAGCGTGACGGTGTGACCCCGAAACGACACTTCGTAGCGCGCGGAATCGAAGAGGTAGTCGCCAAAACCATGACGGGCGCGGTTGCGCGGCCGGCGCACGCCGGCGCGGCGCAGGAGCGCGTCGATGCGCGCGAGCATTTCGGGGCCGCGCACGGGCTTGGCGATGCAGTCGTCCGCGCCGGCCTGCAGACTCGCGACGATTTCGCTTTCATGGGGCGCGAGCATCAGCGCGATCGCGGGCAGACCGGGGAGGAGCTTGCGCACCTGGGGGATGAGGTCGTCGGCGCCGGCGTCGCCGCACCACCATGCTGCGATCAGCAGGTCGAAGGTTTCCTTTTCGAGGGTTTCGAAGAGTTGTGCGCCGAGCGGGAAATGGTGGCATGCATGCCCGCCCGCAATGAGCAGGCGGACGAGGGTTTCGGCCTGACGGGTGTCCGGTTCGACAAGGGCGATTCGCATACGAGAGAGTGCGGCTGGGGGCGGCCCGGACGCGCTTGCCTTGCGCAATCCCGCCCCCTACACTCAACCGCTACGCGGGAAGCGCCGAGCCGACCGTTTTCCAGTATTAATAGAGATTAATCAGGCTACCAATGCTAGCTCTCGTGCTTCGGCGGTCCTATCGGACTTATCCGAAAACCTATAGGACAAGTCCTTAATGGGCTGGCCCGGTATCGTCATTCTTGGTCTGGCAGTGGGCTGCGCGGGGTGGTGGCTCCATCCCTTGCGCCACGCCGCACGTCACGGACTCGCGCTGGCGGTCGTGGCCGGCGTGCTCGGCGCGGCGCTCGCGAACGCGGCGGGCAGTGCGACCGGCCTCTTCTACGATGGCGAGTTGCTCCAGTGGCCGCTTTGCACGGCGCTCGCGCTCGTTTTCGTGGGCGTGTGCGTGGCGCTGCGCGCGCGACGCGGCTAGTCGTGCGCAGCCGGGCCTCCCAGGCGCCGCCTTTGGCCGAACCCCGATCTTCCGCTTCAAATTCTTCGCAGGTGAAAACATGAACGCCCGACTCCCCGAAACCTCCTCGATTCCCGAACGCATTGCCGCCCTGCGCGCCGCGCTGACGCGCGCCGGTGTGGATGCCGTCCTCGTGCCCTCCGCCGATCCGCATCTGTCCGAATACCTGCCGCGCCGCTGGCAGGGGCGCGAGTGGCTCTCGGGCTTCACTGGCTCGGTGGGCACGCTCGTGGTGACGAAGGACTTCGCGGGCGTATGGGTGGACAGCCGCTACTGGGTGCAGGCCGAGCAGCAACTGGCCGGCACCGGCATCCAGCTCATGAAGATGATGGGCGGCCAGCAGAGCGCGCCGCACATCGACTGGCTCGCGCAGAACGTGAGTGCGGGCGGCGCGGTGGCCGTGGATGGCGCGGTGCTCGGCGTCGCCTCGGCGCGCGCGCTGGCCGAGGCGCTCAAGGCCCGCGATGTCGCGTTGCGCACGGACCTCGATCTGCTCGACGACGTCTGGCAAGGCCGCCCGTCGCTGCCGCTCGAGCCCGTGTACGAGCACGTCGCGCCGCACGCCGACACGAGCCGCGCCGGCAAGCTCGATCAGGTGCGCCGCGCGATGCAGGAGAAGGGCGCGCAGTGGCACTTCATCTCCACGCTCGACGACCTTGCCTGGCTCTTCAACCTGCGCGGCGCGGACGTGAACTACAACCCGGTATTCGTCGCGCACGCGCTGATCGGGCCGGACGACGCGACGCTCTTCGTCGCAGACGGCAAGGTGGGCGAGGCGCTCGTACAGTCGCTCGCGAAAGACAAGGTGCGCGTTGCGCCGTATGCCGAGGCCGCCGCCGCGCTCGCGGCGCTGCCCGCGAAGGCCGCGCTGCTCGTCGATCCGCGCCGCGTGACGTATGGCTTGCTGCAGGCGGTGTCGTCGGCGGTCAAGCTCGTGGAGTCGGTCAATCCGAGCACGTTCTTCAAGTCGCGCAAGACCGTCGCCGAAGCCGAGCACGTGCGCGCGACCATGGAGCAGGACGGTGCGGCGCTTGCCGAGTTCTTCGCGTGGTTCGAGGCCGCGCTTGGCCGCGAGACCATCACCGAGCTGACCATCGACGAAAAGCTTTCCGCCGCGCGTGCGCGCCGCGCGGGCTTCAAGTCGCTCTCGTTCGCGACCATCGCGGGCTTCAACGCGAACGGCGCGATGCCGCACTACCGCGCCACGCCCGAGTCGCACAGCGTGATCGAAGGCGATGGCCTGCTGCTGATCGACTCGGGCGGCCAGTACCTCGACGGCACCACCGACATCACGCGCGTCGTGCCCGTGGGCACGCCGAGTGCGGAGCAAAAGCGCGATTTCACGCTCGTGCTCAAGGGCATGATGGCGCTCTCGCGCGCGAAGTTCCCGCGCGGCATCCGCTCGCCGATGCTCGACGCCATTGCTCGCGCGCCGATCTGGGAAGCGGGCGCGGACTACGGCCACGGCACGGGCCACGGCGTGGGCTACTTCCTGAACGTGCACGAAGGTCCGCAGGTCATTTCGCACTACGCGCCGGCCGAGCCCTGGACCGCGATGGAAGAGGGCATGATCACCTCGGTGGAGCCGGGCATCTACCGGCCGGGCAAGTGGGGCGTGCGTATCGAGAATCTCGTGCTCAACCAGCGCGCCGAAACCACCGAATTCGGCGAGTTCCTCAGCTTCGAGACGCTCACGCTCTGCCCGATCGACACGCGTTGCATCGATCTCGCGCTCCTGCGTGCGGACGAGCGCGAGTGGCTCAATGCGTACCACCAGACGGTGCGCGTGCGCGTGGCGCCGCACGTGAGCGGCGATGCGCTCGCGTGGCTCGAAAAGCGCACGCAGCCGATCTGATTTCCCTGGTATCCCGATAGCGATCAAGCGGAGCGAGAAGCGCATGACGATCAAGGCAGTGGTGTTCGATTTCGGCGGGGTGCTCGTGGACTGGAGTCCCGAGTATCTCTATCGCAAGCTGATTCCCGACGACGACGAGCGCCGCTGGTTTCTCACGCACGTCTGCAAGATGGACTGGGTGATCCGCCAGGACGGCGGCGAGCCCATTGCCGTGGGTACCGAGGAGCTGGTCGCGGCGTTTCCCGAGCACGAAGCGCTCATCCGCGCGTTCTACGAGCGCTGGCACGAGATGGTCGGCGGCTTGCTCGCCGGGGGCGTCGCGACATTCGAGCGCCTGGAGGCGGCGGGCATGCCGATCTTCGGTCTCACGAACTGGTCGGCCGAGACGTTTCCGTGGGCGTGGGAGCGTTTCGGCATCCTGCGCCGCTGCCGCGATATCGTCGTGTCGGGCCACGTGAAGCTGGTGAAGCCCGATCCGGCGATCTTCCACGAGATGTTCCGCCGCATCGAGGCACAGTTGCCGGGCGTGAAGCCCGAGGAACTCGTTTTCATCGACGACAACGCGCACAACGCCGAAGCGGCCACGGCGCTCGGCTGGCACGGCGTGCACCACACGAGCAACGCCACCACCGACGCGAAGCTGCGCGAACTCGGCCTGCCGGTCTAACCAGGCTCGAGCCGGCTCCCCGCGCGCTATTTCGAGGCGGGTGCCGGCGCCGCCGGCTGCAGCAGACTGCGCAGCGCGTCGGCGATACCCTTCGCGGTTTGCCCGGCGCCCTTCGCCACCCCTTCCGCGCTAACCCCGAGCGCCTGCGCAAACCCTGCGCGCAACTCCGTCATCAGGTTTTCGTTGAGCTTGAACTTCGGGTCGCGCAGGTTGCCGTCGAGCACGAAATGCAGCGTGATCTCACCCTTGTGCGCCTTCAATGCGGCCACGGCGGCGCGCGTCGGGATCGACAGGAAGGTGTCCACCGCGTCGCCGCTTTCCGGGAGTTGCAGGTTGTGCAGTGTGACCGTGCCTGGCGCGTGCAGGTGATAGCCGCGTACGGTCGAGGTGAGATCGAGGTCGAGCGTGCCGCCCGTCACATTGGCCTTCGCGCCGGCCTTTTTAAGCAGATAGGGATCGATCGTGCGCACATCCACGCCACGCAGCGTCGTGTGGAGCTGCGCGTCCTTGCTCGCGATCTGGATCCAGCCGTCGAACGTGACGCGTCCTGTGTGCTCCGGGCCAATCACGTTGCCTGTGACCGAAACGCGGGTCGGCTCCGTAAGCGCAGGCAGCTGGATATTGTCGACGCTCGCCTGTGCGCGGTTCACCGTGACGCGCCACGGCGGATTGCTCACCGACCGGTCGTAGAAGTCGAATGTGCCGTTTTCGAAGCCGATATGGTCGATGACTTTTTCCTGCGGCAGGCCGCTTCCTCCCTGCGCGCCGCTCGCGGGCGTGGCGCTTTGCGTCATCTCTTCGCGCAGATTCGGCAGGATCAGGATCGAACCGCTTTCCCGACGCAGCACCGTCATCGTGAAATCGCTCACGGTGACGTCGCGAATATGCACGCGGTGCGAGATTAGCGCGCGCAAGTCGGGTGTGATCGTGATGCGCGCGGCGCGCAGCGTGTCGGCGGTGGGCCAGTTGGGCGGCGGCTTCAGGCGCACGTCAGTGAGTTCGACAGATGAGAGATTGAACGCCACGTTCACGCTGGCGGCCGTGCCGACGGGCGCGAGCGCGCGTTCCACGTACGCCTTCGCCTCGCGCTGCAGCGCGTAGAGCGTGCCGAGCGCCGCGAGCACGAGCAGAGCGACGACGATCGCCACGATGAGGAGAACACGGTTGCGCAACGGCATCGCCATACGGAATTCCTCGCGGAGCTGGGCTTAAGTAAGGCCCAAAGTGACCCTAAGCGTAGCGGCATTCGAGCAACCGTCATGCCGCGCGTGCTCCCAGAACGACAACGGCGGCCCGCAGGCCGCCGTTGTTTGCTATCGATCTCGCCTGCTTAGCGGCTGATCGGCTTGTAGCGCAGACGTTTCGGACGCGCGGCTTCTTCACCGAGACGCTTGATCTTGTCGGCCTCGTACTCGTGATAGTTGCCGTCGAAGAACGTGACTTGCGAGTCGCCTTCGAACGCGAGGATGTGCGTGGCGATACGGTCGAGGAACCAGCGATCGTGCGAAATCACCATCACGGAGCCCGCGAATTCGAGCAGGGCGTCTTCGAGCGCGCGCAGCGTTTCGACGTCCAGATCGTTCGACGGTTCGTCGAGCAGCAGGACGTTGCCGCCCGAAATCAGCGTCTTGGCCAGATGCAGACGGCCACGCTCACCACCCGAGAGGTTGCCGACGATCTTCTGCTGATCGCCGCCCTTGAAGTTGAAGCGGCCGATGTATGCGCGCGAAGGCGTTTCGTACTTGCCCACGGTGAGCACGTCCGCGCCGCCCGAGATCTCTTCGAACACGGTCTTGTCGGCGACGAGCGCGTCGCGGCTCTGGTCGACGTAGGCGAGCTTGACGGTCGGGCCTTGCACGATTTCGCCCGAATCCGGCTGCTCCTTGCCCGTGAGCATGCGGAAGAGGGTCGACTTGCCGGCGCCGTTCGGCCCGATGATGCCGACGATCGCGCCCGCGGGAATCTTGAAGCTCAGGTCGTCGATGAGCAGACGGTCGCCATAAGACTTGCTGACGTTCTTGAACTCGATGACCTCGTTGCCCAGACGCTCGCCCGCCGGAATGAAGATTTCCTGCGTTTCGTTGCGCTTCTGGTATTCGAGGCTCGACAGTTCCTCGAAACGCGCGATACGCGCCTTCGACTTCGCCTGGCGGCCCTTCGGGTTCTGGCGTACCCACTCCAGTTCCTTCTTGATCGCCTTCTGGCGAGCGGATTCCGACGATTCTTCCTGCTTCAGGCGCTCTTCCTTCTGGTCGAGCCAGCTGGAGTAGTTGCCCTTCCAGGGAATACCGTGGCCGCGGTCGAGTTCGAGAATCCACTCGGCGGCGTTGTCGAGGAAGTAGCGGTCGTGGGTCACGGCGACCACGGTGCCCGGGAAGCGCGTGAGGAACTGCTCGAGCCACTCGACCGATTCGGCGTCGAGGTGGTTGGTCGGCTCGTCGAGCAGCAGCATGTCGGGCTTTTCGAGCAGCAGTTTGCACAGCGCGACGCGGCGTTTTTCACCGCCCGAGAGGTTGCCGATCTTCGCGTCCCAGGCCGGCAGGCGCAGTGCGTCGGCGGCGATTTCGATCTGCTGTTCCGCGCTGCCGTCGGTCGTCGCGAGGATCGCTTCGTACTTCGCCTGCTCGGCGGCCAGCGCGTCGAAATCGGCGTCCGGTTCGGCGTAGGCGGCGTAGATCTCGTCGAGCTTCTTCTGCGCGTTGAACACGTCGCCCAGACCTTCCTCGACCGCTTCGCGCACGGTCTTTTCCGGGTCGAGCTGCGGCTCCTGCGGCAGGTAGCCGATGTTCAGATTCGGCATCGGCGTGGCTTCGCCTTCGATGTCCTTGTCGACGCCGGCCATGATCTTGATGAGCGTGGACTTGCCCGAGCCGTTCAGGCCGAGCAGGCCGATCTTGGCGCCGGGGAAGAACGACAGCGAGATGTCCTTGAGGATCTGGCGCTTGGGCGGCACGATCTTGCCGACCCGGTTCATGGTGAAGACGTATTGGGCCATAAGAGTGTCTTTGGAAACGGGAAGAAAAAGGTGTCGCTTACACGTTGAACAGGAAGTTCATCACGTCGCCGTCGTGCACGACGTATTCCTTGCCTTCGGCGCGCATCTTGCCGGCTTCCTTCGCGCCGGTTTCGCCCTTGTACTGGATGTAGTCGTCGAACGCGATGGTCTGCGCGCGGATGAAGCCGCGCTCGAAGTCGGTGTGGATCGCGCCCGCGGCTTGCGGGGCCGTATCGCCGACATGGATCGTCCACGCGCGCACTTCCTTCACGCCCGCCGTGAAGTACGTCTGCAGGCCGAGCAGCCTGAAGCCCGCGCGGATCACGCGGTCGAGGCCCGGCTCGTTCATGCCCATGTCGGCGAGGAACGCGATCTTGTCTTCATCGTCGAGATCGGCGATTTCCGCTTCGATCGCCGCGCACACGGCCACGACCGGCGAGCCCTCGGCTTCGGCGTGCTTGCGCACGGCGTCCAGGTAGGGGTTGTTCTCGAAGCCGTCGTCCTTCACGTTCGCGACGTACATCGTCTTCTTCGCGGTGATCAGGCAGAAGGGCTTGAGGAGCGCCTGTTCGTCCTCGTTCAGGTCGAGTGCGCGCACGGGCAAGGCCTGGTCGAGCTGCGCACGCACTTTTTCGAGCACGGCGACGAGCTTCGCCGCTTCCTTGTCGTTGCCCGACCTGGCGGCCTTCGAATAGCGCGTGAGCGACTTTTCGACGGTGGCGAGGTCGGCGAGCGCGAGTTCGGTGTTGATGACTTCGATGTCGGAGAGCGGATCGACCTTGCCTGCCACGTGGATCACGTTTTCGTCTTCGAAGCAGCGCACGACGTGCGTAATCGCATCCGTTTCGCGGATGTTCGCGAGGAACTGGTTGCCGAGGCCTTCACCCTTGCTCGCGCCCGCGACCAGACCCGCGATGTCGACGAACTCGACCACGGCCGGCACGACGCGCTCGGGCTTGACGATTTCGGCAAGCGCCTTCAGGCGCTGATCCGGCACTTCGACCACGCCGACGTTGGGCTCGATCGTGCAGAACGGATAGTTTTCGGCCGCGATGCCCGCCTTGGTCAGCGCGTTGAAGAGGGTGGACTTGCCGACGTTAGGCAAGCCGACGATGCCGCATTGGAGGCTCATGTAAATCTCTGCATGTCAGGGTGGTGACGTGCGGCTCGCCGCGCGCGAAGCGCCCGGGGCCGGGCGTCTCGCGAAAGCGGAAGCGGCGGGCGGGGCGGCGCAGGTGGCACGTCGGGGGACGTGACGGGGAGTCGCGAAAACCGTAATTGTAACCTCGTCCGGGTGAGGGTTAGCCGCGGGCGTCGCCGCGCCTCCGGGCCGCCTTCCTGCAACGCCTTGCTGCGCCGCAACACCGCGCCCGTCCGGCCCGGTCACACAAGCGCCCGCGGCTATAATGCGCGCATGACTGCAAGCAACCAGACCTTTGATGTCGCCGTGATCGGCGGCGGGCTCGTCGGCAAGTCGGCGGCGCTCGCGCTGACCCAGAGCGGCCTGCGCGTGGCGCTGCTCGCGCAACCGTGCGCGCCGCTGCCCGCGGGCGCCGTGTTCGACGCGCGCGTGTACGCCTTTTCGCGCAGTTCGCAGGCGCTGTTCGAGCGGCTGCGGGTCTGGCAGGCCGCCGATGCCGCGCGCCTCACGCCCGTTTACGACATGCGCGTGTTCGGCGACGCCGCGGCGGAGCTGCACTTCTCGGCCTATCAGGCGTCGGTTGCGCAGCTTGCGTGGATTGCCGAGTCGTCGGTCGTCGAGCGCGCGCTCGACGCCGCGCTGCACTTCCAGCCCAATCTCGCGTGGATCGACACGCGTGCACAGACGCTCGACGTGAAACCCGACGCGGCCGTGATCGGCCTCGCCAATGGCCGCACGATCGAAGCCGACCTCGCGATCGGCGCGGACGGCGCGCATTCGTGGGTGCGTGCGCAGATCGGCTCGAAGGTCGAGCGGCGCGATTACCGGCAAACCGGCGTCGTCGCCAATTTCCGCGCGGAAAAGCCGCACGGCGAAACGGCGTATCAGTGGTTCCGCGAGGGCGAGATCGTCGCCTTGCTGCCGCTGCCGGATCGGCACGTGTCGCTCGTCTGGTCGGCGCAGACCGAACATGCCGACGAACTGCTCAAGCTCGAACCGGCGCAGCTTGCCGCGGAAGTCGAGCGCGTCTCGCAAAGCCAGCTGGGCGCGCTCGAATGCGTCACGCCTGCGCGTGGCTTTCCGCTGTCGCTGCAAACCGTCGACCGGCTCGTGGCGCCCCGCGTCGCCCTGGTCGGCGACGCCGCGCATCTGATTCACCCGCTTGCGGGCCAGGGCGTGAACCTCGGCTTGCGCGACGTTGCCGCGCTCGTCGACGTGGTCACGAAGAAAGAGGCGTTCCGCGATCTCGGCGACATCGTGCTGCTGCGCCGCTACGAGCGCGGCCGCCGGGAGGACATCCAGAAGCTCGTCGTGGCCACCGACGGCCTGCAGCGGCTCTTCTCGTTGCCCGGCACGCTCGCTCGCGCGGTGCGCAATACGGGTATGGCGTTCGTGGGCGCGCAGCCGCTGCTCAAACGCTGGCTCGTGGCCTCGGCGCTCGGCTAATATCCACGGGCTTTATCGTTCATCTACCGCCCATTTGCCGCTCAAGCGGGCATTTCGGTTGCTTGAGGCCCGCTGCAGCTTAGAATGGACGTATTGGCCGCGCCCGCAGCGCATGCCGCTCCGGCCATCCAACGGAACTCTGCGCGCGCCGCCCCTGCGCGGCGCGCCCGAATCAGGAATGCATCCCATGCAAACGCGTATTCGATTTGCCGCGCTCGTGATCGCGGTAGCCACCTCGGCGCTCGGCTGCTCGGCTCAGGCCGACCAGACCACCGACAAGATCAAGTCGGCGCTGCAGACGCGCCTCGGCATCGACGCCAGCGACATCAAGGGCATCACCAAGGCGCCCATGCCGGGCCTTTACGAGATCAACCTCGGCACGCAGATCGTCTACAGCGACGCCAACGGCGACTACGTGCTCAACGGCGAACTCATCGACACCAAGGCGCACCGCAATCTCACCGAGGCGCGCCTGAACGAAATCAACAAGGTCGATTTCGCGAAGCTGCCGCTCGAGAACGCGGTCAAGGTCGTGAAGGGCGACGGCAAGCGCAAGATGGCCGTGTTCTCCGACCCGAACTGTCCGTACTGCCATCAGCTGGAAAACACGCTGAAGTCCGTGGACAACGTGACGGTCTACACGTTCCTGTATCCGGTGCTCTCGCCGGATTCGACGGCGAAGGCCAAGCAGATCTGGTGCTCGTCGGACCGCGCGAAGGCGTGGGAGTCGTGGATGGTGGACCGCAAGGCGCCCACGGCGGCCGGCACGTGCGACACGGCCGCCATCGACAGCAATCTCGCGCTCGGCCAGAAGATGAACGTGACCGGCACGCCCACCGTGATCCTCGCCGACGGCACGCGCCTGCCGGGCGCAGTCAGCGCCGACCGGCTCGAACGCGGACTGAACGGCGCGCACTGACGCCTCGCCCGAACCCGCCGGCCGCTTTTGCGGCCGGTGCTTTTTTTGTCCGGCGCTTTTGTCCGTTTTTGTCTGCCGGGCATACTGAATTTGCATTGCAGCGTCTGCTGACCGACTCTCTCACCGATCCCGCCGATGAAGCCGATCCGATACACCATCGTCCCGAAGAATCCCGCCGCGCATCTGTTCGAGGTGACGCTCACCGTGGAAGACCCCGCGCCGGACGGCCAATGCTTCATGCTGCCCGTGTGGATTCCGGGCAGTTACATGGTGCGCGAGTTCGCGCGCAACATCGTCACGCTGCGGGCCTTCAACGACGCGGGCCGCAAGGTGCGCGTCACGAAGACCGACAAGCATGCGTGGCAGGCCGCGCCCGTGAAGGGCGCGCTCACGCTGCGCTACGAGGTCTACGCGTGGGACCTGTCGGTGCGCGCGGCGCATCTCGACGACACGGTGGGCTTCTTCAACGGCACGAGCGTGTTTCTCGCGGCACTCGGCCATGAGGAGGCGCAGCACGCGGTCGATATTCAGCGTCCGGACGGGCACGCCTACCGCCACTGGCGCGTGGGCACGGCGCTCACGGAAGCGCGCGGCACCAAGCGTTACGGCTTCGGCGAGTACACGGCCACGAACTACGACGAGTTGATCGATCATCCGGTCACGCTCGGCGAATTCACGCTCGCGAGCTTCAAGGCGCACGGCGTGCCGCACGACATCGTGATCGCGGGCCGCGTGGTCGCGCTCGACACCGAGCGTCTCTCCGCCGACCTGAAGAAGATCTGCGAGGCGCAGATCGCGCTCTTCGAGCCGCGCACGAAGCGCGCGCCGATGGAGCGCTACGTGTTCATGACGCAAGCCGTGAGCGACGGCTACGGTGGCCTCGAGCATCGCGCATCGACGGCGCTCATCTGCAATCGCACCGACCTGCCGGTGAAGGGCAGGCCGGAGACGTCGGACGGCTATCGCACCTATCTCGGCCTGTGCAGCCACGAATACTTCCACACGTGGAACGTGAAGCGCATCAAGCCGGCGGCGTTCGTGCCGTACGACCTCACGCGCGAGGACTATACGTCGCTGCTGTGGCTGTTCGAGGGCTTCACGTCGTACTACGACGACCTCATGCTCGTGCGCAGCGGGCTCATTTCCACAGACGAATACTTCGGCCTGCTCGGCAAGACGATCGCCGGCGTGCTGCGCGGGGCGGGGCGGCTGAAGCAGAGCGTCGCGGAAAGCTCGTTCGACGCGTGGGTGAAGTACTACCGTCAGGACGAGAACGCGTCGAATGCGATCGTCAGCTACTACACCAAGGGCTCGCTCGTGGCGCTGTCGTTCGACCTCGCGATTCGCGCGCAGACGAACGGCCGCAAATCGCTCGACGACGTCATGCGCCTGCTGTGGCAGCGCTATGGGCGCGACTTCTATCGCGGCAAGCCGGTCGGCGTGGGCGAGGACGAAGTCGAGGCGCTGATTGCCGAGGCGACGGGCGTGGAGCTGGGCGCGCTCTTTAGCGACGCCGTGCGCGGCACGCGCGACCTGCCGCTCGCAACGCTGTTCGAGCCGTTCGGCGTGACGCTCGAGGGGGAGCCCGAGCGCGGCGCGAAGCCGTCGCTCGGCGCGCGGCTGCGTGGCGGTGCCGAAGCGACGCTTGCCGTGGTCTACGAAGGCGGCGCGGCCCAGAAGGCGGGGCTGTCGGCTGGCGACACGCTCGTTGCGCTCGACGGCCTGCGCGTGACGGGCTCGAATCTCGACGCACTGCTTTCGCGTTACCAGCCGGGCACGAAGGTCGATATCCACGCGTTCCGCCGCGACGAGCTTCGCGTGGCGCGTCTGACCCTCGACGCGCCCGACGTCGCGCGCTACAAGCTCGCGGCCTCCGACAAGCGGGCGCCCGCGCGCGGCTTGCGCGAACGCTGGCTGGCGGCGTAAGCCGCCGGGCGGGGCTCGGCGGTACCAAAGACGGCGTGGGGACTGATCCCGCGCCGTCTTTTCGTACCGGCGATTGTTCTATCGCTGCAACGATCCGTCATCCGCGGACTACTTTTTCGGGGCGCAGTAAAAAAACACAATGGCTTCACTCGCGCAACGTTGCGCAACAGAGACCCGAAGGAGCCACCATGACCACGATCCTGCAAATCAATTCCGCCGCCCGCTCGCAAGGCGCCCAGTCGACGCTGCTCGTCAACGAATTGACGGCCAGACTGCAACAAGCGAATCCGGGCGCGCAAGTCGTCACGCGTAACCTGCAAGCCGATCCGCTGCCGCACCTCGACGACGCCGTGCTCGGCGCGTTCTTCACGCCGGCCGAGCAGCGCACGCCGGAGCAGCAGGCCATCGCCGCACGCAGCGAAGCGCTGATCGCAGAACTGCAGGCAGCGGACGTCATCGTGATCGGCGCGCCGATGTACAACTTCGGCGTCTCGTCGCAACTCAAGACGTACTTCGACTGGATCGCGCGTGCCGGCATCACGTTCCGCTACACCGCAAACGGTCCCGAAGGCCTCGTGAACGGCAAGAAGGTGCATGTCGTTTCGGCACGCGGCGGCAAGTATCAAGGCACCCCGCACGACAGCCAGACGCCGTACCTGAAGTCGTTCCTCGGCTTCCTCGGCATGACCGACGTGAACTTCATCTACGCCGAAGGCCTGAACATGGGCCCGGACGCGGCAAGCGCCGCGCTCGCCGGCGCGCGTGAGGCGATCGCTGCAGCGTAAAGTACGCGCTTGACGGCTGATTGACGGCTGTAAAAGCAAAAACGCCACGAGAGCGATCTCGTGGCGTTTTTCATTGCGCGTCCCGTCGTGAGGCTCAAGCGGCTCAAGATGCTCAGGCGAGCACGAGGCCTTCCTCCGGCAAACGCCAGTCGATCGGCTGGCGGCCGTGCGCCTGCAGGTACTCGTTGGCCTGCGCAAAATGCCCGCAGCCGAGAAAGCCGCGATGCGCGGAAAGCGGCGACGGATGCGGCGCTTCCAGCACGCAATGCGCACCCGGGAGCAGCGCGCGCTTGTTCTGCGCGTGCGCGCCCCACAGCATGAACACGAGGTTCTCGTGGCGCGCGGCGAGTTCCTGGATCAGCGTGTCCGTGCAGCGCTCCCAGCCGCGCTTCGCGTGGCTCGCGGCGCTCGCGCGCTCGACGGTCAGCACCGTGTTCAGCAGCAGCACGCCCTGGCGCGCCCAGGCGTCGAGACAGCCGTGCGCGGGCGCTTGAATGCCGAGGCTCGCCGCGATCTCCTTGAAGATGTTGCGCAGCGAAGGCGGCGGGCGCACCGAGGGCGGCACCGAGAACGCCAGGCCATGCGCCTGCGGCGTGCCTCGATCGTCGCCGTGGTACGGGTCCTGGCCGAGGATCACGACTTTCACGTCGTCGGGCGAGGTGAGGCGCAGCGCGCGGAACACGTCGGCGGGGTAGACGGTCTTGCCGGCGGCGCGCTCGTCGTCGACGAAGCGGCACAGCGGCGCGTAGGCATCGCTCGCGATGAAAGGCGCGAGCAGCTCGCGCCAGGCGGCGGGCAGCGCGTCGAACTGGTCTTCGAGGCGCGTGGTGTCGATGGCGGCCTGCGGCGCGGCGGGTTCGTTGGACATGGCGGGGGCGGGCATAACGGCGTGCGTGCGCTCGGGCGCCGGGAATTCGTTGGCGCCGAACAGCGAGAAGATCGTGATCTGGCGCGGGTCGATTTCGGGCAGCGGCGGCTCGTCGAGCGTGGCTTGCGCTGCGTCGGACAGAAAGTCGTCGAACAGCGAGGCTTGCACCGGCATCGCGACGCGCGGGCGTTTCGTGGAGGTCATGGGCGGCAAGTGTCGCAGCAATTGCGCGGCGATTCAATCCGGCGCGAGCGCGGCTGGGCGGCCTTTTCCGGCATCGGCGCTGATGTTGCAACTAACAGCACCTTTTTCGCGCTTTCCTCGAGGGTTTGGGCGCGTTCGTGCGGCGCGCCGAAGCCGCGCCGCGTCGTTCTCAGCCTTCGCGCAGCTTGTATCCGCGTTGGGCCTTGCTGATGTCGTCCGGCGCGAGGCCGGGTAGCGCCTGCGCGAGTTCCGCCGCGAGCGTGTGCAATGCCGCTTCGTCGCCCGATTTCAGTTCGAGTTCGATTTCGCAAATCGGCTTGTGCCGCGTTTCGCCGTTCACTTCCGCGGTGACTTCGCCCTGATCGATAGCCGCTTCCACCTGCGCGCCATCGACTTCGAGCGTCCATAGCGTGCGCGTGAAGTCGGTGCGAAAGAGCGGGATCAGGTTCGCGGCGGCATCGGAGAGCGCGGTCGAAACACCGGCTTCATCGCACTCGTGCAGCAGCTTTTCGATTTCGAGCGCTTCGCCCGTCACCGGCATTTCCCACTCGTGCCGCGCGTGCAGCCCGTTTTGCGCCACACCCACCGTTTTGAACGTCTGCAGCCAGCCTTCGGGTGCGCGGCGCAGGCGCAGCGCGCTCTTTGCGCGCGCGAGCGCGAGCGCCGGCGTGTCGAAGTAGATGTTTTCGAGCCGGATGGCGTGACCCGGCTTGCCGGCGCGCGTCTCGAAGAGACGCAGCGCCGCGTCTACCTGGTCGCGCGGCAGCGCGAGCTTGATTTCGCGTTCGATACCCATGGTGCCGCGCGATCAGAAGAACATGCGGGCGAGTTCCGCGCCCGGCTGCTCGGCGCGCATGAACGCCTCGCCCACGAGGAACGTGTGCACGGAAAGCGCGCGCATTTTCTCGACATCGGCACGCGAGAGAATGCCCGACTCGGTCACGACGATGCGGTCTTCAGGCACGTCGTCGAGCATGCCGATGGTCGTATCCAGCGTGGTTTCGAACGTGCGCAGATTGCGATTGTTGATGCCGATGAGCGGCGTCTTCAGCGTGAGCGCGTGCGTGAGTTCCGCGCGGTCGTGCACTTCGACGAGCACCGCTAGACCGAGCGAATGCGCAAGCGCTTCGAGGTCGCGCATTTCGCCGGGCTGGAGCGCGGCGGCGATCAGCAGGATCGCGTCCGCGCCCATCGCGCGGGCTTCGACGACCTGATACGGATCGACGATGAAGTCCTTGCGCAGCACCGGCAAGTTGCACGCGGCGCGCGCGGCTTCGAGGTACGCGGCGCTGCCCTGGAAGAACTGTACGTCGGTCAGCACGGAGAGGCAGGCCGCGCCGCCCTCGGCGTACGAGCGCGCGATTTCGGCGGGCTGGAAGTTTTCGCGCAGCACGCCCTTCGACGGACTTGCCTTCTTCACTTCGGCGATCACGGCGGCCTGGCCGTTGTCGTGCTTCGCGCGTAATGCGCCGACGAAATCGCGCAGGTCGCGCGTGCCCGCCTGCAGACGCAGTTCTTCGAGCGGGGCGCTCTGCTCGGCGGCGCGCACTTCTTCGCGCTTGACCGCGATGATCTTTTCGAGGATGTCACTCATGATGTTCGGAGGCAAAAAACGGTGCTGGATCAGCGTTTGAACTGTTGCGTGAAGCGTACCAGTTCGTCGACTTTGGCGCGCGCGCGGCCGCTGGCGAGGGTCTCGCGCGCGAGCGCGATGCCGTCGGCGATCGAGTCCGCGGCGTTGGCGCAATAGAGCGCCGTGCCCGCGTTCAGCGCGACGATCTCGCGTGCCGTGCCTGGCTCGTTCGAGAGCGCGCCGAGCAGCATCGTCTTCGACTCGTCGGCGTTTTCGACCTTGAGCGAACGGTTCGAGACCATCTGCATGCCGAAGTCTTCGGGGTGGATCTCGTACTCGCGAATCTGGCCGTCCTTCAGTTCGCCGACGAGCGTGGCCGCACCGAGCGAGACTTCGTCCATGCCGTCCTTGCCGTACACCACGCACACGTGTTTTGCGCCAAGCCGCTCCATCACGCGCACCTGAATGCCGACGAGGTCCGGATGAAACACGCCCATCAGCTGATTAGGCGCGCCGGCCGGATTCGTGAGCGGCCCGAGGATGTTGAAGATCGTGCGCACGCCCAACTCACGGCGCACGGCGGCGATGTTCTTCATCGCGGGATGGTGGTTGGGCGCGAACATGAAGCCCATGCCCGTTTCGGCGATCGAGGCGGCCACCTGGTCCGGCTGCAGGTCGATGTTCACGCCGAGCGCTTCGAGCACGTCCGCGCTGCCCGACTTGCTGGACACGCCCCGGTTGCCGTGCTTCGCGACTTTCGCGCCGGCTGCCGCGACCACGAACATCGAAGCCGTGGAGATATTGAAGGTGTGCGAGCCGTCGCCGCCCGTGCCGACGATGTCGATGAAGTTCGAGTTGTCCTTCACCTCGACGTGATTCGCGAACTCGCGCATCACCGTCGCGGCGGCGGTGATCTCGCCGATGGTTTCCTTCTTCACGCGCAGGCCGGTGAGGATGGCCGCCGATTGGACGGGCGAGAGCTCGCCGCGCATGATCAGGCGCATGAGGTGCAGCATCTCGTCGTGAAAAATCTCGCGGTGCTCGATCGTGCGTTGCAGCGCTTCTTGCGGGGTAATCATGATGGTCGCCTCCGGGTTAAGCGCTTTTGGTTTGCTTCAGGAAATTCTCGAACAGCGCGTGGCCGTGCTCCGAGAGAATCGATTCCGGATGGAACTGCACGCCTTCCACCGCAAGCTCGCGGTGACGCACGCCCATGATCTCGCCGTCGTCGGTCCAGGCCGACACTTCGAGACAGTCGGGCAGCGACTCGCGCTCGATGGCGAGCGAGTGATAACGCGTGACGTTGAAGTGCTTCGGCAGGTCGGCGAACACGCCTTTGCAGTCGGTTTCGATCTGGCTCACCTTGCCGTGCATGATGGTCTTCGCCCGCACGACGCGCCCACCGAACGCTTCGCCAATCGCCTGATGGCCGAGGCACACGCCGAGAATCGGCGTCTTGCCTGCGAATTCGCGCAGCACCTCGAGCGTGATGCCCGCGTGCTGCGGGTTGCTCGGCCCGGGCGAGAGGCAGATGCGCGCGGGGTTGAGCTTCGCGATTTCGTCGATGGTGATTTCGTCGTTGCGGTACGTATGAACGTCTTCGCCGAGTTCGCCGAAGTACTGGACGATGTTGTAGGTAAACGAATCGTAGTTGTCGATCATGAGCAACATGGTCTTTTCTCCGCTCAGAAGTCGCTGTCGAGGCCGTCCTGCACCTGCTCGGCGGCGCGCAGCACGGCGCGCGCCTTGTTCTCGGTTTCCTGCCATTCGGACTCGGGCACCGAATCCGCAACCACGCCCGCGGCGGCCTGCACATACAGATTGCCGTTGTGGATGAGGCCGGTGCGGATCGCGATGGCCAGGTCCATCTCGCCGTTGAACGAAAGATAGCCGACCGCGCCGCCGTAGAGCCCGCGCTTCACCGGCTCCAGTTCGTCGATCAGTTCCATCGCACGAACCTTCGGCGCGCCCGAGAGCGTGCCGGCCGGGAACGTGGCGCGCAGGACGTCGAAATTGTTCATGCCGGGCTTGAGCTTGCCTTCCACCGAACTCACGATGTGCTGCACGTGCGAGTACTTCTCGATGATCATCTTGTCGGTGACGGCCACCGAGCCGATTTCGGCGATGCGGCCCACGTCGTTGCGCGCGAGGTCGATCAGCATGACGTGTTCGGCGATTTCCTTCGGGTCGTTGAGCAGTTCGGTCGCGAGTTCGGCGTCGCGCTCGGGCGTGTTGCCGCGCGGCCGCGTGCCCGCGAGCGGACGGATCGTCACGATGCGGTCTTCGCCGCGTTTTTCCTGGCGCACGAGAATTTCCGGCGACGCGCCCACCACGTGGAATTCGCCGAAGTTGTAGTAGTACATGTACGGCGACGGATTGAGCGAGCGCAGCGCACGGTAGAGCGAGAGCGGATTGTCGCGATACGGCTTGCTGAGGCGCTGGCCGACCTGAACCTGCATCAACTCGCCAGCGGCGATGTATTCCTTCGCCTTGCGCACGGCGGCAAGGTAATCGTCTTTCTTGAATTCGCGGAAGGTTTCGGTACGCACGCTCGCCGAGGTCACCGGCGGCTGGACCGTGGTGCGCAGGCGCTGCTTGAGTTCGCGCAGGCGATGTTTGGCCTTGGTGTAGGCCTCGGGCGTTTGCGGATCGGCGTAGACGATCAGATACAGCTTGCCCGCGAGATTGTCGATGACCGCGACTTCTTCGGTCAGCAGCAACTGGATGTCGGGCAGGCCGAGGTCGTCGGTCGGGCAGGTATCGGCGAGCTTCTTCTCGATGTAGCGCACGGCGTCGTAGCCAAAGTAGCCCGCGAGACCGCCGCAGAAACGCGGCAGGCCCGGACGCTGCGCGACCTTGAAGCGCGCCTGGTACTTCGCGATGAATTCGAGCGGATCGCTGTCATGCGTCTCGATCACCTGGCCGTCGCGCACGACCTCCGAGACGCCGTTGCGCGTGCGGATCAGCGAGCGCGCCGGCAGGCCGATGAACGAGTAGCGCCCGAAGCGCTCGCCGCCCACCACGGACTCCAGCAGGAAAGAATTGGCGCCGCTGCGCTCGGGCTGCGCGAGCTTCAGATACAGCGAGAGCGGCGTTTCGAGATCGGCGAGCGCTTCGGCGATCAGCGGGATGCGGTTGTAGCCCTCGTTGGCGAGGGACTGAAATTCGAGTTCGGTCATGTTCCGATCCTGTTCGTGCTGCCGGTCGCGGCGGGTGCGGGCCCAGTGCGGCTCAAAACGGGGCGCGCGGTGAGCGCGAGGCGTTTGTTTTTGAGTGCTTGATGGCCGCTGGCGCTCGCTCGTGCGGCCCGAGGTCGCGCTGATGATCAAGCGCTTGCCGGGCCGGCGTGCAGTACATCGACGGAAGGTGAGGCGTAGCCGCTCGCGCCTCGCGCACCTCGCCGCGAACGGCGAAACGACACACAAGGACAACGAAAGCGAACGGCCAGACCAGCCGACGGGTTACTGCAACAGTTTAGAGTCGAGACACGCGCGAGTGCGCAGCGAAGTAAAAAACGGTGCTGAAGACAATCTTCAGCGAACCTCGGGTGAGGTTAGCGCGACCAGCGACGCCAGGGCCAGGCTCCCCGGTCGATCGTGCTCAGACTCCGTTTTTTATTCAGAAACATGAGGATAGTTGACGTTCAGTTGAGAACTTAAGTCAGATCATTGTGCGCTGCGACCGCCTTGGCGGCGTCGAACAGCGAGGCAACTATACCATCCGATTCAATTTTTTGTACAGGTTGGCCGTGGTTGTAGCCGTAGGGCACCGTGAGCGTGGCCATGCCGGCCGCGCGGCCCGCAATCGCATCGTTCTCCGAATCGCCGATCGCCACCGCAGCCGCGGGCTTCACACCGAGGCGCTCGCAGGCCGTGAGCATCGGCAGCGGGTCGGGCTTCTTCTTCGCCAGACTGTCGCCGCCGATCACGACTTCGAAGTAGCGGGCCAGGCCGTATTGCTGCAAAAGCTCAACGGCGAAGCGGTGCGGCTTGTTGGTCACGCACGCGAGCTTGATGCCCTGGTCGCGCAGGGCGGCGAGGCCCGCTTCGACGTCCGGGTACAGATGCGTGTGGCGGCCGTTGATCTTCGCGTACTCATCCTGGTAGAGCGCGAGCGCTTCGTCGAAGCGCGCCTCCACGTTGTCCGCGGGAAAGCGCGGCGCGAGCACACTGCGGATCAGGTGCTCCGAGCCCTTGCCCACGTAGCCCATCACTTCCTCGCGCGTGGTTTCCTCGGCGTCGAGCTGCGCGAGCATGCCGTTCAGGCCGGCGGCGAAGTCGTCGGCGGTATCGACCATCGTGCCGTCGAGGTCGATCAGCGCCGCTTCGATGCGCGGCGCGGTGAATTTGATCGGGGCGTTCATTTTGCGTTTGCAGCGTTGGCAACGCTTGCGAGCTGCGCGTGCATCTCGTCGATCACGGTCTTGTAGTCGTGCTTGCCGAAGATCGCCGAGCCCGCCACGAAGGTGTCCGCGCCAGCCGCCGCGATTTCGGCGATGTTGTCGACCTTCACGCCGCCGTCCACTTCGAGGTGGATTTCGCGGCCCGTGCGGGCTGTGTAGGCGTCGATTTTCGCGCGCGCCTCGCGCAGCTTGTTGAGCGCCTCGGGAATGAACGACTGGCCGCCGAAGCCCGGATTCACCGACATGATGAGCACGAGATCGAGCTTGTCCATCACGTGGTCGAGGTAGTTCAGCGGCGTGGCCGGGTTGAACACGAGGCCCGCCTTGCAGCCGTGGTCACGGATCAGCGAGAGCGTGCGGTCGATGTGGTCCGAGCCTTCCGGGTGGAAGCTGATGAGGTTCGCGCCGGCCTTGGCGAAGTCGGGCACGATGCGGTCGACCGGGCGCACCATCAGATGCACGTCGATGGGCACGCTCACGTGCGGGCGGATCGCCTCGCACACCAGCGGGCCGATGGTGAGGTTCGGCACGTAATGGTTATCCATCACGTCGAAGTGGATCCAGTCGGCGCCGGCAGCGACGACGTTGCGGACTTCCTCGCCAAGACGCGCGAAGTCGGCGGAGAGAATGCTGGGGGCGATGCGGAATTGCGTCATGGCGGCAATCGGGAAACGGTCGGAAAACCGTATTTTACCGTCAGTAGGAGAGCCTTTCGCGGCGGGTGCCGCGGGCCGCGCCGGGTTGCGGGTGCCCGTTGCATCAAGCAGAATGCCAAACCATGTGCCGCGCCTCGCGGCGCGCTCGCGAGCGCCTTGCCGCGCGGGCGTCTCAGTCAACGGACACAGCAGCCGCGCCTAAGCGAATGGAACAAGGATGAGCCAGTACGAATTCAGCGTGACGTCGCAGGTGCGCTACCTGCCCGAAGAATCGGACCCGGAGCGCCGGCAATATGCCTTCGCGTATACGCTGACCATTCGCAATACCGGTCAGGTGAGCGCCCAGCTGATCGCGCGCCACTGGGTCATCACCGACAGCGAAAATCACGTGCAGGAAGTGAAGGGGCTGGGCGTGGTCGGCCATCAGCCGCTTCTCAAGCCGGGCGAGCAGTTCGAGTACACGAGCTGGGCCGTGATCGCGACCCCGGTGGGCACCATGCGCGGCGAGTACTTCTGTGTCGCCGAGGACGCCGAGCGCTTCGAGGCGCCTGTGCCCGAATTTGTGCTGCGCATGCCGCGCACGCTGCATTGAACCGCCGCGGGAATTCGGGGTCTGCTAGTCCTGACGCCGATCGTCGCGCGCGGCTTGCTTCTTCCTGCCCGACGCGGTCCACACAACGATGAAAATCAGCAGGAACAGCGCAAGGAGCGCTTCCAGACCAAACATGAGCATCGGGTATTCGTCGAGCAGTTCTGACATGGCGGCATCCATCGAGAGCCAATATTGTAGGCGTGATTTTGGCGTCGATTCCGGTCTCGATGTCCCGGTGATGCCGGGATTCACAAAGGTGCGATATTGCGTGGGGTCGGCGCTTCGACGTGGGAGGAGCCGCCTGGGCCTCCGGTTAGGCGGCTGGTTGGGCGCTGCTTCGCTGGCGGCTTTGCTTGCCGCATGCGGCGGCCCGAGCTACGTGCACAACGTGCCGCCCAAGGGCACGCCCACGCTGCCCTCGCAGCTCGCCGCGCAACGCCTCACACCGGTCGCCTGGCAGCAGGTGCCGGGCTGGCAGGACGACTCGCTGATCGGCGTGACCGCGGCGCTGCGCGCGAACTGCACGCGCCTCGCGCGCGATCCTCGCTGGCAGCGCGCGTGCTCGGCGGCCTCGCAGCTAGACGACCTGGACGCCTCGAGCGCACGTGCATTCTTCGAAACGTATTTCACGCCCTATCAGTTCGCCAACAACGACGGCACGCTCGACGGCCTCGTGACCGGCTACTACGAACCGCTGCTGCACGGTTCGCGCACGCGTCACGGCATCTATCAGACTGCGCTGTATCGCTGGCCGTCCGGCTATCGTCCGGGGGCCGCGATGCCGCCGCGCGCGCAGCTCGAACGTTCGGGCGTGCTCACCGGCAACGAACTCGTGTGGGTGGACGATCCGATCGAAGCGTTCTTCCTGCAGGTGCAGGGCTCCGGGCGCGTTGTGATGGAAGACGGCAGCGTGATGCGCGTGGGTTTTGGCGGCACCAACAACCAGCCGTACAAGTCGATCGGGCGCTGGCTGCTCGACCGCGGCGAACTCACGCCCGCGCAGGCGACCATGCAGGGCATCAAGGCATGGGCGCGCGCGAACCCGACGCGCGTGGACGCGCTCCTCGACACCAATCCGCGCTTCGTGTTTTTCCGCGAGATGACGGGCTCCGAAGGCGACGCGCAGGGCGGCGCGGACGGCCCGATCGGTGCGCTCGGCGTGCCGCTCACGCCGGAACGCTCGATTGCCGTCGATCCGTCGTCGATTCCGCTTGGCACGCCGGTGTTTCTCCAGACCACGCGCCCCCTCACGAATACGCCGCTCAACCGGCTCGTGTTCGCGCAGGACACGGGTACGGCGATCAAGGGCGGCGTGCGCGCCGACTACTTTTGGGGCCTCGGCGACGACGCCGGCGACCTGGCCGGCAAGATGAAGCAGGGCGGCCGCATGTGGCTGCTGTTCCCGAACTCGTGATCGTAGTGGTTCTTGCGTTGCGCACGTTAAGCGAAAAAGCCGGCGCTTGCCGGCTTTTTCTTTTGCTGCGCGCTGCGAACCGCGGTTACTTCGGCCGCTTGTCGATGACTCGCCGGGCCTTGCCAACCGAGCGCTCGATGCCGTTCACCTCGAGCACGTTCACCTTGCACGTCACGCCGATCAGCGCCTTGATGTCATAAGCGAGCGCCTTGCTGGCCGCGTCGAGCGCGCCGTAGTCGGGCGCGGCTTCCGGGCACGGTTCGCAGTTGAGCGACATCACGTCCATCGGACCTTCCTTTGTCAGGACGATCTGATAGTGCGGTGCGAGCGCCGGCTGCTTGAGCAGCAGTTCCTCGATCTGCGTGGGAAACACGTTCACGCCGCGGATGATCAACATGTCGTCCGAGCGGCCCGTGATCTTTTCCATGCGGCGCATGGTGCGCGCCGTACCGGGCAACAGACGCGTGAGGTCGCGCGTGCGGTAACGGACGATGGGCAGCGCTTCCTTCGTGAGCGAGGTGAAGACGAGCTCGCCCAATTCGCCGTCGGGCAGCACTTCGCCGGTTTCCGGGTCGATGATCTCGGGGTAGAAGTGGTCTTCCCAGATCGTCGGGCCGTCTTTCGTCTCCGCGCACTCCGAGGCGACGCCCGGGCCCATCACTTCCGAAAGACCGTAGATGTCGACGGCCGTGATGCCCATGCGGTGCTCGATGGCCTTGCGCATGTCGTTGGTCCACGGCTCCGCGCCGAAGATGCCGATGCGCAGCGAACAGGTGGCCGGATCGATACCCTGGCGCTCCATTTCGTCGGCGATGGCGAGCATGTAGCTCGGCGTGACCATGATGATGTCGGGACGGAAGTCCTGGATCAGCTGGACCTGCTTCTCGGTCTGGCCGCCGCCGAACGGAATGACGGTGAGACCCGCGCGTTCCGCGCCGTAGTGCGCGCCAAGGCCGCCCGTAAAGAGTCCATAGCCATAGCTGATGTGCACCTTGTCGCCGCGCCTGGCGCCCGCTGCGCGCACCGAACGCGCGACGAGGTTCGCCCAGGTGTCGATGTCGCGCGCCGTGTAGGCCACCACGGTCGGCTTGCCGGTCGTACCCGACGACGCATGGATGCGCGAAATCTGGTCTTGCGGCACCGCGAACATGCCGAAGGGGTAGTTGTCGCGCAGATCCTTCTTCGTGGTGAACGGGAAGCGCGCGAGATCGGCGAGCGACTGCACGTGGGACGGATGCACGCCTGCTTCGTCGAATTTGCGGCGATAGACCGGCGAATTCTCGTAAGCATGGTTCAGCGACCATTTCAGGCGCTCGAGTTGCAGCGCAGCAAGCTCGTCGCGGCTCGCCTTTTCGATGGGTTCGAGCGGCAGCGTGGTACTCATGGGTGTCTCCTGGATCTTAGGAACTTTACTCGTGACGCGCGGGGAATCGAGAGGGGGAAACCCGCTTCACGTTGCGACTGGAATGACATTGCCGCGAATCTGCGCGGACTTGCCTCGGAAAAGCGCGACGGTTTCGCCTGCCCGGTTCGTCACGCGGATGTCGTAGACCCCGTTGCGTCCCGATAGCACCTGTTCGACGGCTTCGGCGGTCAACACCTCGTCGCGCAGGACCGGACGCAGGAACTCGATCGAGCAGCCGGCCGCTACGGTGTTGACGTTGTATGAATTGCACGCGAAGGCGAATGCCGAATCCGCGAGCGAGAAGATCATCCCGCCGTGGCAGGTTTGATGGCCGTTGAGAAACTCGGGGCGCACGGCCATGCGCAGGCGCGCGTAACCGGCGCGCACTTCGAGGAGTTCCATGCCGAGCGCGCGGGTGCACCCGTCCGATTCGTACATCGCTTGCGCGGCCGCGCGGGCGAGTTCGTCGGGCGACATGCCGTCTCCCTCTGACAGTTGCGAGACTTGCGTGGACATCTCAGCGGCCCTCGAAATGTGGTGCGCGTTTTTCGATGAAGGCCTGGACGCCTTCCGCGTAGTCGTACGAAGCGCCCAGTTCGCGCTGCAGATCGCGTTCGAGATCGAGTTGCTGGTCGAGCGAGTTCGTGGCCGATGCGCGCAGCGCTTCGCGCGTGGCGACGATGGCGCGCGTGGGTTGCTGGGCGAGGCGTGCGGCGAGCGCGCCGGCCGTTTGCGCGAGTTCCGCGTCGTCGGTCACTTGCCAGACGAGGCCCCAGCTTTCCGCCTTTTCCGCGCTCAGCTTTTCGCCGGTCATGGCGAGTCCGAGCGCGCGCGCCATGCCCACGCGCCTGGGCAGGAACCACGTGCCGCCGGAATCGGGCACGAGGCCGATCTTCACGAACGCCTGGATGAAGTTCGCGGAGCGTGCGGCGAGCACGAGGTCGCAGGCGAAGGCGAGATTGGCGCCGGCGCCGGCCGCGGTGCCGTTGACGGCGGCGATCACGGGCATCGGCAGCGCCTGCAGGCGCTTGATCAGCGGATTGAAATGCTCATCGATGAGGTCGCCGAGATCGGTCATCGCACCCGGCGTGAAGTCGAGATCGGCGAGATCCTGGCCCGCGCAGAAGCCGCGGCCCGCGCCCGTCAGCACAAGGGCCCGCGCGCCGGCTGCGGCGACCTCGTCGAGCGCTGCGACAAGCTCGCGGTGCATGGCGCGCGTAAAGCTGTTGAGCTTGTCCGGGCGGTTCAGCGTGATCGTGGCCACCCGGGTGGATGCGTCGATTTCGACGCGGATCGCATCGTAGGGCATCGGTTGTCTCCTTGTCGACCAGAGTTAGCGCTTCAGCGCTTACTCTGGTCCCATGCAAAGCTGTCTGAGACCGCCGAACGCATCGCCCGGCGGCCGGTCGATACTGCGTGCGTTATGCCTCGACGCGTTCGATTGCGAGGGCGATACCCTGGCCGACGCCGATGCACATCGTACAAAGTGCGAAGCGTCCGTTCGTGCGCTCCAGCTGATGGAGCGCCGTCGTCACGAGACGCGCGCCCGAAGCGCCGAGCGGGTGGCCCAGTGCAATCGCGCCGCCATTCGGGTTCACGCGCGGATCGTCGTCGGCAATGCCGAGTGCGCGCAGCACGGCGAGACCTTGCGAGGCGAACGCCTCGTTGAGTTCGATCACGTCGAACTGATCCAGCGTCATGCCGAGCTGCTTGAGCAGCTTTTGCGTAGCGGGCGCCGGACCGATGCCCATGATGCGCGGTGCGACGCCAGCGGTCGCCATGCCCAGCACGCGCGCGCGGCGGCGCAGGCCATACTGCTTTGCGGCCTCCTCATTGGCGAGCAGCAGGGCGCAGGCGCCGTCGTTGACGCCCGAGGCGTTGCCCGCCGTGACCGTGCCGTCCGGCTTCACGACGCCCTTGAGCTTGCCGAGCGATTCGAGCGAAGTCTCGCGCGGGTGCTCGTCGAGCGTCACGCGCACGGGGTCACCCTTCTTTTGCGCAATCTCGACCGCGACGATTTCCTGCGCAAGCGTGCCGTCCTTCTGCGCGCGGGCCGCTTTCTGCTGGCTGCGCAGCGCGAACGCGTCCTGATCGGCGCGATTGATCCCGAAATCTTCCGCGACGTTTTCCGCCGTTTCCGGCATCGAATCGACACCGTACTGCTGCTTCATCAGCTTGTTGACGAAACGCCAGCCGATGGTCGTGTCGTAGATGGCCGCTTCGCGCGAAAACGCCGAAGCCGCCTTGCCCATGACGAACGGTGCGCGCGTCATGCTTTCCACGCCGCCTGCGATCATGAGGCGCGCTTCGCCTGCCTTGATCGCGCGCGCCGCACTGCCGACGGCGTCGAGGCCCGAGCCGCACAGGCGGTTGAGTGTGCCGCCCGGCGCGTCGGTCGGCAGGCCCGCGAGCAGCGCGGCCATGCGCGCGACGTTGCGGTTGTCTTCGCCGGCCTGGTTGGCGCAGCCGTAGAGCACGTCGTCGAGCGCGCTCCAGTCCACGCCGGGATTGCGCTCGACGAGCGCGCGGATGGGCACCGCGGCGAGGTCGTCTGCGCGGACGTCCTTGAGGGCGCCGCCGTAGCGGCCGAACGGGGTGCGAATCGCGTCGCAGATATAGGCTTCGGTCATCTCGGGTTCCTGGGGCGCGAGCGCGGAAGTGCGCTCACGCCTTGCATGCTAGAGGGATGGGCAATCGGGCGCCATTCGGCTGAGCGGCATGGGCCGATCAGCTGGCAACTGCGGGGACCGCTTTCGGTTCAACGTGAACACGGCTCTGAACCACGCGGAAGCGGTTCGCCACGAAGGCGGCGTCGGCGAGCGCAGCGTTTGCCGCGGGGTTCGCGCCGGTGCCGTGGAAGTCCGAGAACGCCGCCGACTGGTTCACGAACACGCCGCCCGTGAGGTTGATCGAGAGCGCCACGCCGCCGGTGATGGCGGCTTCGTGCGCGGCTTCGATCACGGCGTCGTCCGTGCTGTAGACGGAAAGCGTGAGCGCGCCGTGGTCGCGCGCGGTCTCGCCGGCCAGCTTGAGCGAATGGGCCGTCGAATCCGTGGCGATCACGAACGAGATCGGGCCGAACCATTCGCGCGTGAACTGGGCGGCGTCGCGGGCTGCGTCGAGCGAAAGCACGAGCGGCGTGCGCACGCGTGCGCCGGCGAACTGCGGGTGTTCGAGCGTCTGGCTCTCTGCGAGCACGGTGCCGAGCTTGCGGGCTTCGTCGATGCGAGCCGTCACGCCTTCGTTCTGGATCGCGCCGAGCACTTCGACGGCGCGCGCCGGATCGGCGACGAACTTTTGCACCGCGCCGGCAATCGCCTGGGCGACGGCCTCGAAGCTCACCGGGCCTTCAGCGGTGCGGATGCCGTCGCGCGGCACGTAGATGTTCTGCGGGGCCGTGCACATCTGGCCCGAGTAAAGGGACAGCGAGAACGCGATGTTGCGGGCGACGGCCTTCAGGTCGTCCGCGGAGTCGATCACGATCTGGTTCACGCCGGCCTTTTCCGTGTAGACCTGCGCCTGATGCGCATTGCGCTCGAGCCAGTCGCCGTTTTGCGTGCTGCCCGTGAAGTCGATCAGCTTGATCTCGGGGCGCAGTGCGAGTTGCTGCACGAGTGCGCCGTCGTTGGGATCGGTGGCGAGCAGCGTCACGACGTTCGGATCGAAGCCGGCTTCGCGCAGCACGTCACGCGCAATGCGCACGGTGATCGCGAGCGGCAGGATTGCGCCCGGGTGCGGCTTGACGATGACCGTGTTGCCCGTCGCCAGATCGGCGAAAAGGCCGGGGTAGCCGTTCCAGGTCGGGAACGTACAGCAGCCGAGCACGAGGCCGGTGCCGCGCGGCACGATGGTGAAGCGCTTTTGCATCGCCAGGGGCGGGTTCTTGCCCTGCGGCTTTTCCCAGTGCGCGTCGGCGGGAATGCGGCGCAGCTGGTCGTAGGCGTAGGTGACGGCTTCGAGCGCGCGGTCCTGAGCGTGCGGGCCGCCGGCCTGGAAGGCCATCATGAACGCCTGGCCGGTCGTGTGCATCACGCTGAAGGCGATCTCGAAGCTCGCGCGGTTCAAGCGCTCGAGGATCTCGAGGCTCACACCTGCCCATGCTTGCGGGCCGGCGGCGCGCCAGTCGCGCTGGGCTTGCTGCGCGGCTTCGATCAACTGGTCCGGCGTCGACTTCGGATAGCGCGCGCCGAGCGCAAAGCCAAACGGCGAGGCCTCGCTGCCGACGGTTTCGCCTGTCGACGGCTGGTCGAGTTCGAAGGTGCGATTCAGGTGGGCCTTGAACGCGCCTTCGCCATCTGCGCTAGCGGTTTCCCCGTACACTTTGGGGCTAGGCATTTCGGCGAACGGGCTCCAATAGCCGCGGGTCTCGATGGCGGCAAGCGCTTTTTGAAGCGCGCCCTCATGCTTGGCGAACAGCGAATGTGTCATGGCTCAACGTTGATTGAGAGGTTGGACAGGGCCCGTGCCAATTAATTGACCGACCGGTTGGTTGGCCAATGTTAGCATTAGTCAAAGTTCGGCGTAAAAAATTTTTTTGGGGACTTTCTTTTGATGGAAGGAGGAGTTATGGGGTACGAAAACATCCTGGTCGAGACGCGAGGCAAGGTCGGCCTGATCACGCTGAACCGGCCAAAAGCGCTCAATGCGCTAAACGATGCGCTCATGGACGAACTGGGCGCGGCACTCAAGGCGTTCGACGCCGATGAGGGCGTTGGCGCGATCGTCATCACCGGTAGCGAAAAGGCGTTCGCCGCGGGCGCGGACATCGGGATGATGGCGAGCTACACCTTCATGGATGTGTACAAAGGCGACTACATCACGCGCAACTGGGAAACGATCCGCTCGATTCGCAAGCCCATCATCGCTGCGGTCGCGGGCTTCGCGCTCGGCGGCGGCTGCGAACTGGCCATGATGTGCGACATGATTTTCGCCGCCGATACGGCGAAGTTCGGCCAGCCCGAGATCAAGCTGGGCGTGATTCCGGGTGCGGGCGGTACGCAGCGTCTGCCGCGCGCGGTGTCGAAAGCGAAGGCGATGGACCTGTGCCTGACTGCGCGGATGATGGGCGCGGAAGAGGCGGAGCGCGCCGGGCTCGTATCGCGGGTGATTCCTGCGGCAGAGTTGCTGAGCGAAACGCTGGCCGCGGCGGCGACCATCTGCGAATTCTCGTTGCCCGCCGTGATGATGGCGAAGGAGTCGGTGAATCGCGCCTACGAGACGACGCTTGCTGAAGGCGTGCACTTCGAGCGCCGGCTGTTCCATTCGCTCTTCGCTTCGGAAGATCAAAAGGAAGGGATGGCGGCCTTCGTCGAGAAGCGCAAGCCCGCGTTCAAGAACAAGTAATTGACTGGGAATTTCGATCGCCGGGAACGTCGATCGAAATTATTTTCGCCACCCCCTTGCACAGCGCTGGCGGGGGCGATAAGATTCGCCCCCTTCGCAGTTCGATGTCTCTGACATCAGGGCAGCGAAGGCCGCCGCGGAAACCGGCGGACGCAGGAGTCGGCAGCTTTTTTAAGCGGTGAGCGAAAAAAAGGGGTTGACGAAGCGAAAAAGATTCTTCATAATCTCGTTTCTCTGCTGCTGACGCAGCAACGCAGAAGGAAGCCGGTAGTTAGGTGGTTTTAACGGCGACTTCGCGATCGATCTTTAAAAATTTACAGCCGATAAGTGTGGGCGCTTGATGC
>NZ_JAFA01000065.1 GCF_000519185.1 Paraburkholderia nodosa DSM 21604
CCAGCCTGTGTGAAAACGCGTTGGTCGCCTAAACTGAATCAACGCACTGAGATCCGGGTGACTCATGAAGCGATTCGTTGAAGGCGATGACCGCAAACAGGTCGCACTACTTCCCGAATGTGTCGATGACTACATCGGCGCAGATAACCCAGTCAGAGTCATAGACGCCTTCGTCGACGAGTTGGACCTCGCGGAACTGGGCTTCACCGGCATCAAGCCGGCGACCACCGGACGTCCCTCCTATCACCCCGGTGTGATGCTCAAGATCTACATATACGGCTATCTGAACCGGATACCATCCAGTCGGCGCCTGGAGCGCGAGTGTCAGCGCAATGTCGAGCTAATGTGGCTAACAGGCCGTCTCGCTCCGGACTTCAAGACGATCGCAGATTTTCGCCGCGAGAGTGGCACAGCCATTCGCAATACATGTCGGCGTTTCGTCGAACTGTGTCGCGGACTAAAGCTGCTGTCCAGCGACATGGTGGCCATCGACGGCAGCAAGTTCAAGGCATCAAATAGCCGGGACCTGAATTACACAACGGGCAAGCTCGACAAGCGCCAGCGGCAGATCGAGGAGAGTGTGCAGCGATACCTCGACCTGATTGAAACGGCAGACAGAACCAGCGCAACAGGTTTCGCTCCAAAGACCGTTCGACTGTACGAGAAGATCGCCCGCTTGCGCCTGCAGATGCGTGAACTTGCACAGATCAGGAAGCAGCTAGAGAAACAACCGGAGAAGCAACTGTCGATGACTGATCCCGACGCGCGCTCCATGGCGACAAGCGGAAGAGGCTCCGGCATAGTGGGCTATAACGTGCAGGCGGCAGTGGATACGAAACACCATCTGATCATTGAGCACGAGGTAACCAATGTCGGAAACGACCACGGACAACTCAGCAGAATGGCGATCTCTGCAAAGCACGCGATGGGCAGATTGAAGCTGAAGGTTGTCGCTGACCGGGGGTACTTCAGCGGGCCGGAGATAAGGGCATGTGAGCTGAACGACATCCGTGCATACGTTCCCAAGCCACTCACATCGGCATCACGGAAGAAAGGTCTGTTCACCAAAGCCGACTTTGTCTATGAGGCAAGAGGCGATGTGTATCGATGTCCTGCCGGCGAGAGAGCTATCCATCGCTTCACTACCGTTGAAAATGGCCTGAATCTAAGGGTTTACTGGCCGAGTGCCTGCCCGCGTTGCCCTATGAAACGGCGATGTTCCCCCAGCGACTATCGCCGCATCCGAAGATGGGAACACGAAAATATACTGGAAGCCATGGAGCGACGGCTCGACAGGAAACCCGATGCAATGACCGTCCGTCGAAGCACGGTCGAACATGTCTTCGGTACGCTCAAGCACTGGATGGGCCCCGCACACTTCCTGACCAGAACGCTCGGGCGAGTGAGCACCGAGATGAGCCTCCACGTGTTGGCCTACAACCTGAAACGCGTCATGAACATACTTGGCGTAGCGGGAATGATGAAAGCCATGAAGTTGGCGGTAGGCTGAAGCCCCGAGGGGCGTTGTTGTACTTGCGACGTCCGATTAGCGCAAAATCGGCGTATCGAACTCGATCGATCTGATTGCCTACCGCTTACATTCGGGAAAAATTGGGGTTTCCACACACTCTGGACCCGCGTGCGCCATGCGCGCGGAACCAGCTGTTGCTTTCTTCATTTAGGCCCATTTGGGCGAAGATTGCGTTAACTGCCCCGCGTGATAGATGGGGAAGTACCTTGGCCTTCGAACTATAAAAAACGTAATCTTCAGCATTCGTTTTTTGTGAAATCGAACGAAGTACCAGCAAGCGAGCAGCCAGTTGGGCGGAGAGCGGAATGCAATGCGGCTGTTTGTTTTTCATCCGGGAAGCCGGAATGTTCCACAGTGCATTCTCGAAGTCAAATTCGCCCCAACGTGCCTGTAACGCCTCTCCGGTGCGGCATGCGGTTAGCAGGATCGTCGCCGCAAGCGTCCGCGTGACTAGCATCCTGTTCTCGTTGTCGATTCGACCGAGCAACGCACACATTTGAGAGGGCAGCAGGGCTTTATTGTGCCGGACTTTTCTGGGCTTAACAGCATCGCTCAAGGCGATCATCGTAGCGGGATTGTTTTGCGCGCGCCCCGAACTGATTGCATAGCGAAACACCTGTCCGAGCAACTGCTTGAGTTTGCCCGCAACGTACGTGCTACCGTTCTGCCGCTCGAAGCCTGTGCGAATGCTGCCGTTACCGACGCCCCTAACCAACTGGTGAACGTGCGCCGCTGTGATTTCCGCAACGGGCAGTCTGCCGATGTCGCGGCTAACGACGTATCGTTCGAGCCATGTTTTTGACTGACCGAAAGTGTAGTCAGCAACGCTGCCTCGGCGATGTTCTAACCATTCAGAGCACAACGCGCCGAGCGTTTCCACATGTGCTTGAGCGTTCATCAGCCGTTCCTTCTCGCGAGCGGCAACCGGATCTATGCCCACGGCAAGCAGTTTACGCGCCTCATATGCGAGCAAGCGAGCTTCTGCAATATTCACGTAAGGGAATAACCCGATTTTCAGCGTTCGTTGACGGCCACCGAACCGGTAGGCCATGTTCCACGTCTTGCTGCCGGCAGTTGAAACGAGCAGATACAGTCCCCCGCCGACGGAAATTTTATGGGGTCTATCGCCCGGCCGGAGTGCTTTGAGCGAGGCATCGGTCACTTTCAAAGGGCGCACATTTGTGCGTTCCATGCTGTTCATTTGAGGCTTCTCCTGGTGCAATTACGGTACACCCGGCTTCACCACGCATTGCCAACAATCTGTAGGGGAGCGCGGGGGAGCATCGGGGGCGCCAGGACCTGAGCCTTCGTTTCTCCTTACGTTGCTGGTGGGTCTTGGGGAGACTAAGGGATTGCTGTTAGCCCTGCACGCGCAGTGCGGCGGCGGCCCGAGAAATCGAGGCTCTAATCAACGCGTCGGTTGCTCAGGTCACTCAGGGGTCGAAGCTTGTTGAGGAGGCGGGAAGCACAATCGACGCCGTAGTTGCTTCCGTCAGGGAGTGGCGGACATCATGCTGGAAATATCCTCTGCGTCAGCGGAACAGAGCTCAGGAATCGGGGAGGTCAGCAAGGCGATCACCCGGATGGACGATGTCACCCAGCAGAATGCCTCGCTGGTGGAAGAAACTTCGGCTGCTGCACATTCCGTGAACGCTCAGGCAAGGTCACTGCGTGACGCGGTTGCGGTGTTCCGGATCGGATATTCCGGTGATGCCACGGAGGACTAGGACGCAGAGTCGGCTGCCTATCCACAGTGAATTGCAGTCCTTAGTTGCATAGGCCTGCGCTTGGTTGCCAGGAGGCCATGACAACCGGGGCGCCTATTCTTCCGGGTATTTTATGAACTGTGCGAGATAATTTGATTCTCGTTATATACAGCCGGATATAGCATTGCCTCCTGTTGAATGACTACGCTCTATGAAAGGAGACAGCAAGATGATGTATCTGCGAATCGGCGATATTGTCGCTCACAACGCGCGGCGCTCGCCAGACGCGGCCGCGCTCATTGAAGGCGACCGCGTTCTGGGATGGCGTGATGTTGATCGTTCCACTAATCGCATCGTGAATGCCTTGGCGTCGAACGGTTTCGGTAAGGGAAAGCGCGTCGCGACCATTGTGCGCAATGGCGCGGCGGCCGTCGAATGGATTTTCGCGCTCGCCAAAGGTGGCGTACTGGCCGTGCCGGTCAACTACGGACTCACTCCGAACGAGATCGCCGTATTGCTTGACGATTCGCGTCCCGATGCGATCGTGGTCGACGCCGAGTTTCTTCCCACGCTGGAGAGCGTGCTGACGCGCCGCGGAGTGCCCGTCATTGTGCGGGGTGATGTCACGCCGCGCGAAGGCTGGCTTAGCGAGCACGTATTGCTGGCGAACGCCTCCGAACTGGCGCCCGATGCGGGCGTCGATCCCGACGACATCCGCACGATCCGTTACACGAGCGGGACCACGGCGGCGCCGAAAGGCTGCCTTGGAACGCATCGACAGATTCTCTCGAGCATTGACAATTTCTTGCGCCAGATTCCAGTTCCGGAACGCGGCCCGTTTCTGCAAATGCTGCCGTTGTTCTCGGGCGCAGGCATCTGGATGGCGATTGCTGCGGCGTTTCATGGCCTCGCAAATGTGTTGATGCCCGAGTTCAGCCCGCGCGTCGCGCTTGAGGCGATTGCGAAGCACGGCGTCGTCCATACCTGCGGCGTGCCGACGATGCTCAGTCGACTGACCGAAGAGTTGCAAAAGGGCGGTTACGTTATCGACTCGCTGAGACTTTTCGGCTATACGGGTTCGAAAATGCCACCGGCCACCATCGCGCGTGCGCTCCAAACCTTCGCGTGCGATTTTTACCAGGGCTTCGGCGGCGGAGAGATGGGCGGTTTGGTTTCGTATCTGATGCCAGAAGATCACCGAGCCGTACTCGAAGGCGATGCCGATGCCGATGCGAAGCGTCTCGCCTCGGTTGGCCGTCCGGCTGGCTACGCGGAAATTTGCATTCGCGATTTGAAGAGCGGCGTGCCGCTGCCCGCAAACGAGCCCGGCGAAATCACCGTACGCTCAGCCAGTAACTTCTCCGGCTACCTGAATCGTCCCGAAGACACGGCCAAAACGTTGCGCGGCGAATGGGTTTACACAGGCGACGTCGGATATCTAGACAACGATGGCTATCTCTTCGCCATTGACCGCGCGAAGGACATGGTCGTGACGGGTGGCATGAACGTTTCGTCGGCGGAGGTCGAAGCAGTGCTCGCCGAGCATCCGGCCGTGAAGTCGGTGGCGGTTATCGGATTGCCGAGCGAAGAGTGGGGTGAGGCCGTGACGGCGGTCGTCGTGCTGCGCGAAGGCGGTGCGTCGACACCGACCGAGTTGATGCAGTTCGCCCGAGCACGCCTTGCGGGCTACAAGTCGCCCAAAGCCGTGCATTTCGTGGGTGAGTTTCCGCTGAACAGCGTTGGCAAGGTGCTCAAGCGCGAGTTGCGCGACCAGTTCACGACCCCGGCCGCCGCTCAATCAAATATTTGAGTAGTTTGTTTTGGATGCCTAAAGTAATCAAGGAGAAGAAGTGATGGAATGGAAGCTGAACCACTCGGCGGGCCCGCGCGGCTATCTGGTCGAAAAAGAAGAGTTCGAAACGATCAAGATTACGATGCCGGTCGAAGGCGTAGCGAAACTCACGCTCAATCGTCCTGACAAGCTCAACGCCTTCAACTCAGCGATGATCGGCGAGATCCGCGCGGCCATGTGGCGGCTCAACTATGACGACAGCGTGCGCGTGATTGTGCTGACGGGTGAGGGCCGGGGCTTTAGCGCTGGTCGCGACGTGAAGGAACTGCAGGGCGAGCGCGGCATGCCGCTGCCGCAATACCGCGCGTACGTGCGCGCGAATCATGACATGCTCGACGACCTCGAATCGATCGAGAAGCCTGTTATCGCTGCTATCAACGGCGTGTGCGCGGGCGGCGGTATTGAACTCGCTGCATCGTGTGACTTCCGTTTCGCCTCGAAGCAGGCGACGTTCTTGCTGCCCGAAATCTTCATCGGAGTGATTCCGGCGTCGGGCGCGTGCTCGCGCATGATTCAGATGATCGGCATCGAGAACGTCAAGGATCTCGTGATGACGGGCCGCACGGTCGATGCAGACGAAATCCGCAGCATGGGCTTTGTGCGCCGCGTCGTCGAGCACGATCAACTCGAATCGGAGGCGTTTGCCTTCGCTAAGCTACTGATGAAGGGTGCGCCACAAGCCGTTGGTATCGGAAAACATGTCACCAACACCTGTCAGAACGTCGATACAGAGACGGGCCGCGTGTTCGAACGCCTCGCACAGTCGTCACTGGTAGGTACCACCGATTCGACCGAAGGTGTGCGCTCGTTCCTCGAAAAGCGGCCGCCCAACTTCACTGGCCGTTGACGCCACGCCGCGAGTCGCCGTTTTTGGGCGTAGCTCGCGGTGTTTTCATTTTCCACTTTGATCGACATCCCTGTGAAGCTCTCCGGAATCCGCGTTCTCGATTTTTCCCGCTTCATGGCGGGCCCACTCGTGTCGTCAATCATGGCCGATCATGGCGCTGATGTCGTCAAGATCGAGCCGCCCGAAGGCGACCCTACGCGAAAGGGCCGCCGCACGCGATTGCAACAGCCGGCGGGCGATTCCTTCTGCGTGCTCAATCGCGGCAAGCGCAGCGTGGTGCTCGATCTGAAGCAGTCGGTCGATCGTGCACGCGCGCATGCCCTGATCCACGACGCAGACGTACTCATCGAATCGTTCAGTCCGGGCGTTACGGCGCGACTCGGCATCGATGCGCCAACGGCGCACGCCTTGAATCCGCGACTCGTCTATTGCTCGATTAGCGCCTTCGGCCAAAACGGTCCACTACGTGACGCCGCCGGTCACGATCCCGCTGTGCAGGCGCTCGCTGGCATTCTGAGTCGCGACCAAGGGGGCGCCCCCATCGTTCCGGCGGTTTCGGTGGCGTCGTGGGGAAGTGCGCTCGCGGCGCTCGCGGGTGTGACGATGGCGCTGTTCTCCGCACGCGAGACGGGGCGCGGTGACCATCTCGATCTTTCGATGCACGATGTGGCGTTGAGCGCACGGCCCGGCGCGATTTTCGATGCACTTGAGCACGATGTCGCGTCGCTCGAAGCGCCGTGCGGCCACGCTATTCTCGAACCATATGAAACCGCAGACGGACGTTGGCTTTGCGTGGGCGCGGGCGAGCCGCGCTTCGCCCGCGCGTTGCTCGATGCGCTTGGCGGGCTCGATCTCATTGATATGGCGTTGGGCTTGCCGGGCGCGGTGCAAGACCCACTGCGGGGCTTTCTCGCTAGCGCGTTTCTGCAAAAGACGCTCGACACGTGGCTCGCCTGGATGTCCGCGCGCGCGATCAGTTGTGTGCCCGTGCTCGATTACGCACAGGCGCTCAAGCATCCGCATACGAGCGCGCGCGAAATGCTGATCGCGGACTCGCTCGGCGAGCACCACCTCAACACGCCAATCCGCTTCGTGTACGAGCCAGGTCGGCCGAATTTGCACGCGCCGGAACTGGGCGAGCACACCGACGCGGTGCTCAGCGCCGGACGAGTCGCACATTGATCGGTTGTGTTGATGAATCGATAAAAATTCGCTGATTCCCCGCGCCAGGGCGCTTGTTTACACTGTTCGCACAAGCCGGCCGTGTCGTGTCCGGCATATGTGCCGCGTGTGCGTGTCGTCTTCGGAATGTTGCTGCATGTTTGCATCGCGCTCCGGCGCATGCTGACGACGCGCGGCAAGCAGGAGGCGATGATGGACAGCGTCAATCTCGAGGTGCTTCGCGCATGCGAGCAATGGATCGGGGCAGGGCACAGCGTATTGCTCGTGACTGTGGTAAAAACGTGGGGCTCGTCACCCCGACCGGAAGGTTCGATGCTCGTCGTGCGCGACGATGGCGTAGTAAGCGGTTCCGTGTCGGGCGGTTGCATCGAAGACGACCTGATCGAGCGCGTACGCCGGTACGGCGTAGTTCAGACGCGGCCAGAATCGATGCGTTACGGTATCAGCGCGGACGAGGCGCATCGTTTCGGCCTGCCATGTGGCGGCACGATTGAACTCGTGCTCGAACCGATGGTCGATGCCGAAGACGCCATTGGCATTGCCGCATTGCGCCAGCGCGTGGAGGCTGGTGAACTAGTCGCGCGCACGCTTCACATGGAGAGTGGCAGGGCCACACTTACGGCTGCCAGCGCGACCGAAGGCGTGATTTTTGACGGCAAACGCTTCGTCACGATTCACGGCCCGCGCTATCGCATGCTCGTCATCGGCGCCGGGCAGCTCTCGCGATATCTGTGTCAGATTGCGACTGGCCTCGACTATCACATGACGGTTTGTGATCCGCGCGAGGAGTACACGGACGTCTGGGAGGTGCCCGGCACGACGCTTGTGCGCACCATGCCTGATGATACTGTGCTCGACATGCGCCTCGACGAGCGCAGCGCTGTGATCGCTTTGACGCACGACCCGAAGCTCGACGACCTCGCGCTAATGGAAGCGCTCAAGACGCCCGCATTCTACGTGGGTGCGCTCGGCTCGCGGCGTAACAACGCAGCGCGGCGCGAGCGTTTGCGTGAGTTCGATCTTTCTGATGCCCAGCTGGGGCGGCTGCACGGCCCGGTCGGGATCTATATCGGTAGCCGTACGCCGCCGGAAATTGCAATCTCGATCCTTGCCGAAGTGACGGCCGCGAAGAACGGCGTCTCGTTGCCGACCATACTGCAAGTGGAAGGCGCGAAGGCCGCGCGCGAGATCGCTGCTTCGGCCGAGCCGCTTTGCTTCGCGTGAAGCACTGGAGAGTGCGTGGCTTAGTCTTCGTCCTCGTCGATGTCAATGAGGCCCATCGGATCTCCCTTCGCGGCCTCGGTGAACAGCGCGGTGAATTGGTCTAGCGTGGCCATCGTGTCGCGTCCCGTGCGCGTAATGCGATAGAACGAGAGCGGTACTTCGGGGCGCAGCGCGTCAATGCGCACACGATAGCGGTAGCAGATGTGCTCGCAGAACTGCGGCATGACTGCCGTGCCAAGTCCTTCCTGCGCCATTGCGATGGCGGTCTGTAGATGACCGACGACGATGCGACGGCTCACGGTCACATCTTCCTTCGACAGCGTTGCCTCGATCAGCCGTTGCAGCGGATTGTCCTTCGGCAGTGTGATGAGTGACTGGTTTTCGAGCGCCGTCCAGCGAATTCCCGAGCCTCGACGCGGCGCGCCTTCGTCAGAACTCGAGACGGCTACGAGTCGCGTGGGAAAGAGCGGTACGCGGTCGATGCCCGAAAGCTGGGAGAAGAAAACGCCGAACGCGGCGTCAAGATGGCCTTCCTCAACCATCTGAAGGAGCTCGGTCGGGTTGCGGTCCACGAGTTCGATGTGCGAGGCCGGATAGACCTGCGCAAAGCGCGTGAGCACGGGCGGCATGAGGCTCGCGGCGATCATCGGCGTGCAGCCGATCAGCAGCGACGACTGCTTTTGGCGGCCGAGTTCGTTGAGCTCGATCACCGACTTTTCTAGCGTCTCGACGATTGCCATGGCCGTGGGGTAGAACACGCGCCCGGCATCGGTGAGCGAGACAGTGCGTGTAGTTCGTTCCAGCAGCCGGCAATTCAGTTGCGTTTCCAGTTCTCGGATGATCGCGGACAACGCTGCCTGGCTCAGATGCATGCTTTGCGCGGTCTTCGTGAAGCTCGATGCGTTCGCGACGCCGAGGAAAACCTTGAGTTGTTTTAGGGACAGATTCATCGACGACGGCTCTACGTAGATCAGACTTGAGTTCGGGCTTGGCGCAAGCCCGATTCTATCCCGTCTGTCGCAGCGGCTGCTGCACGTCCGGGCATGTGCGGTAGCCGCTAGCGCGTGAGATGGCGTCACGCGAACGCGTATCGGCCTTCTTCGTCGCGCTTGATCACGCGCTGTTGCGCCACGTCTTCGAGCCAGCGCACGACTTCCCGCCCGTCGCGCGTGCCAGTGGCCGCCATCAGTTCCGAGAAGCGCTTCGGCCCATGTTCCAGGGCGGCGTCAAGCGAGTCGAAGCGCGCGCCGCGATACGCCGGCGGCGTCGGCACGCGATGCTCGAGATCGCGCTCAGCGCCGGGAGCGAGCAGTGGCAGGGTGAGGTCGAAGCCAGCCTTCGCCGTTTTCGCCGCGCCAAGCAGTGAAGGGTCCAGAGGCATCGCGCGCAGGCTGTCCTGAAGGACGAGGTCGCGATCGGCCTGGAATCGCGTGGCGAGCGCCCAGTCCATCTGCTCGTCGGAAAAGACATCGATGTCGGGGTCGACGACGAAGACGTGCTTGACGTTCGCGAGCGAGGCGAACACGGCTGCAATCGCGTTGCGAGCCTCGCCTGGTACGCGCTGTTGCATGGCGATGCGCACGTTGAACATGCCGCCCGTGGCTGGGTTCGCGTAGACGGCCTTCACCTCGCGCACGGCCGTTTCCAGCGCCCGCCACACAGTTACTTCGGTGCGCAGCGCGGCGAGTTGCGCAGTGTCGGTGCGCGCCATCGAGCGGCCACCGATCGTGCAGGTCTGGAACACTGCGTCGCGCCGGTGGGTGATCGCTGTCAGATGGAATACCGGGTTAGTTTTCACGCCACCGTAGTAGCCGAGAAATTCGCCGTAGGGGCCTTCGGGTTCGGCGTGGCCGCGCTCGTCTAGATAGCCTTCGAGGATGAATTCGGCGTCGGCGGGCGCAAGCAGGTCGTTCGTCACGCACTTGACCACGCCCATCGCTTCGCCACGCAGCGCCGCGACCAGCTCAAGCTCATCGGCGGGAATGCGCATGGTGGCGCCAACATGGTCGATCGGATGTGTGCCGACCGCGAACGCAATCGGAGTACGCACGCCGCGCTTCGCGTGTCCGATTGCAATCGCGCGCAGGTCTGAAGGCGCGACAAGGTCGATGCCAGCCGTGCGGCGACCGCGCAGCATCAGACGGCGAATGCCGACGTTGGTCCAGCCCGTGTCGGGATCGACGGCGAAGTCGATAGATGCGGAGATATACGGCGCGCCGTCCAGATCATGCTGAAGATGCACGGGCAGGGCGGTGAAGTCACATTCGTCGCCGGTCAGGACGACTTGCTGCACGGGCGCTTCCTCGCGGCTCACCTCAACGAGCTTGCCTTTCACGCGCAACCGTTCACGCACGGTATCGAGCAGTCCCTGCGGCGTGGTGTTGAAGGCGAGGGCAAGCCGCGAGCGGCTCGCGGCGACACTGCCGGCGAGTGAGGTCGAGCCACCGGACGGGCGCGCGAACCACACAGCGCGCGGGTTGCCTTCCATGATCGCGGCGACGTCAGCGAGTTCGACGGATTCTTCGTGGCGTTCAAGCTCGGTTTCATCGAGCGATTCGAGGAAGCGGCGCAGGCGGAAGCGCTCGAGGTCGGGCGTGCTTGCGCCGTCGGCGGTGGTGGGAATAGCGGTCTTGGGTTTCAATCTGGGTTCCTCGCGCATCGGGCTGCGCAGTTTTTATCAAGCAGGAAGCGGTGCGCCGGACGACGTCAGAAGCGTGCGGAAAGTGCCGTGGCCGCAAGATGCGCAGCGAAGCCGCTCGCCCCGCTGGCCGGCATTTCGGGTGCGAGATGCAGAAACTGCTTGACCGCGCGCAGTGTGACCGCGCTGCAACCAAGCAGCATTTCAGCGAGCGCGTCCGCTTCGGCGTTCAGGCTATTGGCGGGCACGACCTGGCTTATCAGTCCGGCGTGCAACGCCTCGCTCGCGCAAAGCTTCACGCGGCTCAGGACCATATGCGCGACGGTCTTCACCGGCACGCGGCCGATCAGCGCCGACATCACGAGCGTCGGCGGAATATCGCGTTCCATTTCGTGAATCTGGAACACGGCATCGTCGGATGCGAGTGCGATATCGCACACACCTGCGAGCGCACAGCCCACGCCGAGCGCCTCACCGCGCACGACCGAGACTACGGGCACCCGTACGGCCTTGAGCGCGTCATAGAGCGCGAGCGGGGGCGCGGTGACCACGCGGCGCAGCGTTTCGGCAGACGGCTTCGCGTCCTTCGGCGGCATCGGTGACTGGCGGCCCTTGCAGAAGTCGGGGCCGCTCGACAGGATACGCACGAGTTTTACGTCGTCGTCGAGCGTGCTGACGGCTTCGATAATCGCTTCGCTCATTGCCGCGTCGATAAGGTTGCCGTTCTCGGGGCGATTGAGCTCGATGTCAACGAGCGGGCCGTTGCGTTCAATCAAAACGTGAGGGCCGGACATGCTTGTCTCCTTCATTAGGGCGTGTTTGTGCAATTGTTCAAACCGCGTCGCGGTGGATGTATTCCCACACCACCTTCGGCGTGGCAGGCATTGCAAGTTCGTCTGTGCCGAATTCCTTGAGCGCGTCGGCGAGTGCGTTGAAGATCGTCGCCGTGGCCGGCGTGATGCCGCTCTCGCCGCCGCCCTTCACGCGAAGTGGGTTGCCGTGCGTGGGGTCTTCGGTGAGTTCGAGGTTGAGCGTCGGGATGACGCCTGCGCGAGGCATGCCGTAGTCCATGTACGAGCCGGTCAGCACCTGGCCAGTGTCGCGATCGAGATAGCAGGTTTCTGAAAGCGCCTGGCCGATGCCCTGCGCGAGACCACCGTGCACTTGGCCTTCGACGATGAGCGGATTGATCGGCTGGCCAACGTCGTCGACCGACGTGTAATTCACGAGCTGCACCATGCCGGTGTCCGGATCGACTTCGAGCTCGCAGATCGCGGCGCCGGTCGGGTGCGCGGGTACGCGCGTGTTGACCTCAGCTTCGGCATACAGCTTGCGCTTCGCTGGGTCACCCGGCAGGCCGTCGCTCGCGACATGCGCGGCAATTTCGAACAGTCCGATGCGACGGCCCGAGCCCGAGTCGGCGAACTCGCCATTCGCGAACGTCACGCGCTCCGGCGACACCTCGAACAGCGAGGCCGCTACCTGCTTGCCGGTCGCGACAATCCGCGCGGCCGTATCGACGAGCAACATCCCGCCGAGACGCATCGAGCGATCCGAGTGACTGCCGCCGCCAACGCTGACGAACGCGGTGTCGCCGGTGCGCAGCGTGATCGAGGCAATCGTCACGCCGAGTTGTTGTGCGATGACCTGCGCGAACGTCGTTTCATGGCCCTGGCCGGTGGACTGCGTGCCGGACACGATATCGACGCGGCCTTCCGGCAACACTGTCAATTCGATGCGCTCGCGCGGTGCGCCGACCGGCGACTCGATGTAGTTCGCCACGCCAATGCCACGCAGCTTCCCCTTCGCACGCGAGGCAGCGCGGCGTTCTTCGAAGCTATCCCACTGCGCGAGTTCGAGTGCGCGAGCCATGTTCCGCGCGAACTTGCCGCTGTCGTACGTGAGGCCCATCGGGCTGCGATACGGCAGCTTCTCGCGGGCGACGATATTGCGGCGGCGGATTTCCGCGCGGTCGAGGTCGAGTTCCGCCGCCGCGAGGTCAAGCATCCGCTCCATCACGTGATGCGCTTCCGGGCGGCCTGCGCCGCGATACGGCGCGGTCGACACCGTGTTTGTCAGGACCGCGCTGATGTGAACGGCGGCAACGGGCACGTCGTAGACGGTCGTCATGATCCGTGTGCCGTTCGACATGGGCACGTACGACACGGTATGGGCGCCGACGTTGCCGATCCATTCGTTGTCGATGGCAAGAATGCGGCCGTCCTTCGAGAAGCCGAACGTCGCGCGGATGATCTGGTCGCGGCCCTGATAGTCGGACAGAAACGCCTCGCTGCGGTCGCTCGTCCATTTGACGGCGCGGCCCAGGCGCCGCGCGGCCCACACGACAGCGAGCTGCTCGACGTAGATGAACGAACGCGGACCGAAGCCGCCGCCCGTGTCGGGGCAAACCACACGCACCTGCGACGGCGGTACCTTCAAGGCACCGGCGAGGCACAGCTTCTGGCGCACCGCACCTTGGCTGCCCGAAATCAGCGTGTAGACGCCGGTTGCTTCGTCATAGGCGCCGATCGCGCTGCGCGGCTCCATCTGGCAGTTCACGACGCGACTGTGATGAAACTCGCGTTGCAGCACGAGCGGTGCGTCCGAGATGATCCGTCGCGCCGCGTCGCGGTCGCCGATTTGCGCCTGGAAGCAAAGATTGTCCGCCGCGCCGTCCCACAGTTGCGGCGCGCCGTCTTGCATCGCGTCGGCCGCGTTGACCACGGCGTCGAGTTCTTCGTAATCGACCTCAATCATTTCCGTCGCGTTGCGGGCGGCGAGCGGCGTTTCAGCGATAACCATCGCAATCGGCTCGCCCACGTAGCGCACACGATCGATTGGCAGAGGGATATGCAGCTGATTGAAGATCTGACCAGTGAGCGACGTGAGGAAGGCTTTCTTCGTCGCGTCGACGGCATCGACGGGGTTCGGCACGTGATCGACGCCGAGGTAGCCGTCGTCGAGGTAGTCCTGGCCGACAAGCACGGCAATGACGCCCGGCGCTTCGCGCGCAGCCGATATATCGACTGAGCACAGCGCGGCGTGCGCGTGCGGTGAACGCAAAAAGGCCGCGTGAAGCTGCCCTTCGAGACGCAAATCGTCGGTGTATTGCCCGTTGCCGGTTACGAAGCGTCGATCCTCGACGCGGGGAAGCGGTTGGCCAATCATGACTGCGTGCCCTCCGTCGTGGCATCGGCGAGCGCCGGATACATCTCGTGCGCCGCGTGGCGGACCGCTTCAATGATGTTCACGTAGCCCGTGCACCGGCAGATGTTGCCTTCGAGCGCGTGGCAGATGTTGGCTTCATCGAGGCTAGGTTCTTTACGCAGGTAGAAGTCGACCGACATGATCATGCCGGGCGTACAGAACCCGCACTGCAGGCCGTGGCACTGTACGAACGCGTTTTGCACCGGATGCAGCGGCGCGTCTGCGTTCTCACGCAGCCCTTCGACAGTAGTGACAACGCCGCCGCTCGCCTGAGCGGCGAGCACCGTACACGACTTCACCGACACGCCGTCAAGATTGACTGTGCATGCTCCGCACTGGCTCGTGTCGCAGCCGACGTGCGTGCCGGTCAGGCGCAGCGTTTCGCGCAAGAATTCGACGAGCAGTGTCTGATCGGGCACAACGTGCCGCACCTCGACGCCGTTCACCTGCAATTGGACTTCAGCCATGATTCACCTTTTGTTGCTGGTTCGATCGTCTAACTGCGCGCTTACTTCGAAGCGACAGCGTCCGCGTTCGCCGGGTCGCTCATCGTCGCGTTAAAGCGCGTGAAGAACTCCGCCGCGAGTTTGTTTGCCACAGACGTGACGAGGCGCGAACCGATCTGTGCGAGCTTGCCGCCGACCTGTGCGTCGGCCACATAGGTGAGTTGTGTGCCGCCGTCTTCGGCATCCGTGAGCGTGACTGTCGCGGTCATCTTGCCGAAGCCGGCGATGCCGCCTTCGCCCTGGCCCAGGATCTTGTAACCGTTCGGGCCGTCGCGATCCGAGATCACGAGCGTGCCCTTGAAGCGCGCCTTCACAGGGCCGACCTTCGCAACCACCACGGCTTTGAAGTCGTCGTCGCTTTCGCCGATGAACTCTTCGCAACCCGGCACGCACGCCTGCAGCACTGCTGGATCATTCAAGCCCCTCCATACCTGCTCACGCGTGGCGGCGATAGTCTGCGATCCGGTGAACTCCATTCTTGTGTCTCCTGAAAACGGTTGAAACAGGTTTAAGCGTGCTGGCGCAGCGGCTGCGCCAGCAGAGCCTGCAACGAGCGTTGCGTGTAGGTTTCGATTAGGTGTGCGCGATAGGCGGCCGAGCCGTTGTCGTCTTCGGGCAGTGCCGCCTGGTCAACCTTGAGGTCCGCGAGTGCAGCTTCTGAGAGGTCACTGGCAAGCGCGGCTTCGGCGTCGAACCAGCGGAACACTGACGCTCCCGCGCCGGTTACCGCCACGCGAATCGCATCGACGAACTGCGCGATGAACACACCGACTACGGCATAGCCCGAAGCAGGTTGCCGGAACTTGGCATAGGCCGCACGCAGGGGGATTGGATATTCGAAGCCGATAACGAGTTCGTCCGGTTCGAGGGCCGTTTCGAACGTATCGACGAAATAGTCATCTGCTGCGATGCGCCGTTGCGAGGTGATGACCTGCGCGTCAAGCGCAAGCACTGCACTTGGGTAGTCAGCGGCGGGATCGTTGTTCGCGACAGAGCCGCCCATCGTCCCGCGATTGCGTACCTGCGGATCGGCGATTACGTTGGCGAGTTGCGCGAGCGCGGGAATTGCCGCAGCGACGATGGGCGAAGCCGCGACTTCCGCGTGCTTCGTGAGTGCGCCCACGCGTAGCACACCGCCTTCGACGCTCACGCCGCGCATCGTCTCGATGCGCGTGAGATCGATCAGATGTGACGGTGCTGCGAGTCGTTGCTTTAGCGTGGGAATCAGCGTCATGCCGCCCGAGAGCGGCCGGGCGTCCTCGTGCTCGCGCAGCCACGCGAGCGCGTCCTCGAGCGCTGATGCCCGAAGGTAGGTGGTCTCGTACATGTCGTCTCCTGCCGCCGTGCGCGCCGTTCTCGGCGCGCACGGCATTCGTCAGGCTTCTTTCAGCCAGTTTTCCAGCGCCGTCGCGAGGGCAACCGGCACTTCGTACATCGGGTAGTGCCCTGCGTTCGCGACCGTTTCCAGCGTCGCGTTCGCATACCACGCGAGCCAGGTGCGGCTCATGAGATCGGCGGTGATGGTTGGGTCGTGTTCGCCAATGAAGAGCTTCACCGGTGTGGCGTTGCCCATGACCTGCGCCGAGAAGTCGTTCGCGGCCCAGTCAGGCAGAAAACCCGCGAAGGCTTCGGCGCGCGAGAGCCGTTGCGACTCGTGAGCCATATGCGCACTCCAGCGGGGCGCGAGACGATTGCCGGTCGAAAACGCGATGATTGCGGCACGTCGCTCTACGTCGTCCACGGTGGCGCGAAACGCGGCGAGGCGCGTCTCGTCCATGCGTGAGCCGCATGCGGGCACAGCACACACGCCGGCCATGCGCTCGATTCGTTCAGGTGCAGCGAGCATCACACGTTGAATGGCAACGCCGCCCATGGAATGACCAATCAGGCTGAACTTGTCCCAGCCGAGGTGATCGGCGAGGGCGAGCACGTCCTGCGCCGCTTCTTCGAACGTGAAAGCCCCAACGCGGTCGCGCGAACGGCCATAGCCCCGATAGTCGAAGAACACGTAGGTGAACGCTTCGGTGTCGAGCGCAGGAATGAGCCCGCCCCAGTCATCGGCGCTGCCGAACCAGCCGCTCATCGCCAGCACTTTGCGCGGGCCGTGGCCAACCTCTATGTAACCGTTGAGTGCTTGCGTCATGCTGCCACCTCCGTTTCGCTGGGCGCGAATACGAGCGCCGGTGCGATGCGTCCGCGACATTCGCCGAAACCGATAGACACCGCGCCTGCTTTCGTCGCACGTGCGGTCAGAACGATTTCGTCGCCATCCTCGAGTGCAGTACGCGTTTCGCCATTGGGTAAGCGCAACGGGTCGCGTCCCGCATTCGTCAACTCGGTGATGCAAGCGCGCGCAGCATCTTCCGCGCCGGAAATCGTGCCACTGCCGAGCAAGTCGCCGGTGCGCAGATTGCAGCCGTTGCTTGTGTGATGCGCGACCATTTGGGCGAACGTCCAGTAAAGATTGTCCAGATGCGTGTACGTGATACGTGTGGCTTCGGCTCCACTGTCGCGCAGTTGCTGCGTCGAGAGATGCGCGTAAAGATCCAGATGGAGCCCGCCTTCCTGTTGATCACGTGCACCGTGCAGATGGGCCATGAGAGGCGGATCATTCTCCGCGCGCGCAACGGGCGCCTTGCGGAACGGCGCGAGCGCCTCTGATGTAACGATCCATGGCGACAAGCTCGAATGAAAGCTCTTGCCGAGAAACGGCCCGAGCACCTGTTCAAACCACTGGATGCTCTTCGCAGACCAGTCATTGAGCAGCGAGTAACCGAAGATGTGCGCGTGCGCGGCATCGACGGCTATCGGTTGCGTGAGGGCGTTGCCTTTGCCGATCCACGCCGCCAATTCCAGTTCGAAATCAAGCGCGGGGGCGGGGCCGAACACAACCTGGCCATTCGAGTCGCGATACTGGCCGTGCGGCCGGCACACCTCGCCGCCGCTCACGCGCAGCGACGACGCGCGGCCGTGATACGCGATCGGCAGCGACTTGAACGCGGGTGGCAGCGGATCGGCGAGACCCTTGTAGCGGCCGTGCCGTTCGGTGTGATGCAGCGACGTGAGGAAGTCGGTGTAGTCGCCGACTTCGCAGGGCAAACGCAGCTCGAGCTTGTCGATGCGTGGCAGCAGCTCGCCAGCGTGCTGTTGCATGCGCGCGCGTTGCGGCGCATCGCTCTTGAGCAGGTCGGAGAGCGCGGCGCGCAAAGCGCTCGCATAGCGTGGCGGCATCGGCATCAGGCGATTGAGCGCGCCGTCGGCCGCTTCGCACGCGTACGCCGCGTCGCTCCCCGGCGTGAGCAGGCCAGTGTCGAGCAGCTCTCGCAAGTCCAGGACGTGTTCGCCGATCGCGACGCCCGTGCGAACGACGCCATCGCGCTCGAACGAGCCGAACGGCAGGTTCTGGATCGGGAAGTCCGTTTCGGGGCGGTTTGCCGATTCAATCCAGCTACGGCGTGCAGGGTCGTGTGTAGGGTTAAGCGCGTTCATGCGGTGGGCGTCTCCGGTACGGCCTTCACTCGCTCTTTAGTCCAAGCTTCGAGTGCGGGACGTGCCTGCTTCTTGTACGTTTCGAGCGTTTCCGCAGGCGCGACGGGAACCGTCAGTTCGAGCCGGAAGCCGTTGGGGTCGAAGAAGTAGATGGAGCGCACGAAGTGGTGGTCGGTCACACCGAGCACTTCGATGCCGTGATCGACCAGGCGCTGCTTCATCGTTTCGAGTTCGTCGAGCGTGGCAAGGCGCAGCGCGATGTGATTGACCCACGGCGGGGTGTTCGGTGACGGCTCAGCGGCCGTGTCATCGCCGAGGTCGAAGAAGGCAATGTTCGAGCCGTCAGCCATTTCGAAGAACAGGTGGACGTACGGGCAGTATTCGCCTGTGCTAGGCACCCGGTCGAGCCGGATCAGATGAACCAGCGGCAGGCCGAGAATGTCCTCGTAGAAGTGGCGTGTTTCTTCGGCATTGCGGCAACGCCATGCGAAGTGGTGCAGGCCGAGCACCGGCGGCAGGGATTCGGGCATGCTGTGTCTCCTTGATGCGCAGGAAGTGTTGGGGTGCGCGCTTTAGACTTCGACGGCGTCAACGTCGTACTCGAACAGCCAGTTGTAGCGTTCCTTCACGCGCTCCTCGCTCCACTCGCGATCAACGTACTCGGCTGCGCCTTCGGCGTGCGCGAGCGCGGGATTGTGGAAGCGTTTCGTATTGGCAGCCGAGCCACGCACGATGCGTGAGGTACGTTCGAGGCGCAGCGATTCGTAGCGCTCGAGCGCGCGCGGGAGGTTGTCCTGGTAACGCGAGAGACAGCGTGCGATCAGATAGCCGTCTTCGAGCGCCATGCCCGCGCCTTGCGCGAGGAAAGGGAGCGTGGGGTGGCAGGCGTCGCCGAGCAACGTGGCGTTTCCAGATGTCCAGCGTGTCATCGGCTCGCGAATCATGAGAGCCCATTTGTACGGCACGTCGATGGCGGAGATCATCGTGCGCACATCTTCGTGCCAGCCTGAGAAATCGGCGAGGCATTCTTCAATCGTCCCGCGCTCGGACCAGGACTCGACCTGCCAGCCGTCGCGCTCGACCGCGCCGACAAAATTGATGAGCTTGTTACCGCGCAGCGGATAGTGGATGACGTGCGCGCCCGGGCCGACCCAATTTGTGCCGTACGGCGTTCGCAGATGTTCGGGCAGTTTCGTCGCATCGATTACGCCGCGCCAGGCCATGACGCCAGAATAGACGGGCTCATCTGCGCCGAAGAGCGCGCGGCGCACGCGCGAGTGCACGCCGTCCGCGCCAATGAGCAGGTCAGCCTCGAACACGGCGCCGGAAACGGTTTGCACTTCGACCTTGCCGTCTTTCTGCGTGATCGACTCAACCTTGTGATCCAGCTTAATGGCGTCGGCACTGAAGGCGCGCACGGCATCGACAAGCGCTTCATGGAGGTCCGCGCGGTGAACGGTCATGTACGGAAAGCCGTACACTTCGCGCGACGCCGCGCCGAGGTCGAAGAGCGGCCAGGTCTGACCGCTGTTCCAGAGGCGCACGCGCTTGCCAGGCGGCTCGCATGCGAGGCCTTCGAGGCGCTCGCCGACGCCGATCTGATACAGCACGCGCGTGGCGTTCGGGCTCAGCTGCACGCCGGCGCCGATTTCCCCTAACGCCTTGGCCTGTTCAAGGATGGTGACGTCGAAGCCCTTTCGCAACAACGCGGCACCTGCCGTCAGGCCGCCGATTCCGGCCCCTGCAATGACGATCTTCATTCGACCTTTCAACCTCTTCGGTAATGACGTTTCTCTTATCGAGAAGATTTATCAATCCATCGATAAATCTTTTAAATAGGGTTCTGTTTTAAAACGGAACCACTTTAAATGAACGTCAACCGCCAAAGAAGCAAAAGAATTCGAACGTCCTATCAGTATATTTTGTTAATGCTTGGATAAATCTCACATGCCCCAGCGATGCACGACCGAACTCTCGATGCCGAAGAGGTCGAGCACGCGGCCCAACGTGTGATCCACCATCTCGTCGAGCGACTCCGGGTTCGCGTAGAATGCCGGCACCGGCGGGTAGACGATTGCACCGGCTTCGGTCACGCTGGTCATGCTGCGCAAGTGGCCGAGGTGTAGCGGGGTTTCGCGCACCATTAGCACCAGGCGACGGCGCTCCTTGAGAGTGACGTCCGCTGCGCGCGAGAGCAGGCCGCTGGTCACACCTGTGGCAATTTCCGAGAGCGTGCGGATCGAACAAGGTGCCACGATCATGCCCATAACGGGGAACGATCCACTTGAAATGGCCGCACCGATGTCCGTGTTCGGATAGGTAACGGTTGCGAGTGCACGGACGTCAGCGACGCTGTATGGCGATTCGTGTGCGAGCGTGACCTGAGCGGAGCGGCTCATCACTAGATGCGACTCGATGTCGAGCTGCCTGAGCAACTGTAGCAGCCTGACACCGTAGACAACGCCGGAAGCGCCGCTGATGCCCACGATCATACGACGGGGCGGTACTGCGCTGAAATGCATTCGTGCTCTCCGTTTAAACGGTAACTGGTTCTGAGTATCGCGGATGGTAGCACGGCGATTAATTATTCCGGATACGTTATGAGGACTTTTGGAACCCATGGGTAAATACCCTGGATGAGTATTCGAAATGTTCTATTGGTTGATAAACAATTCGCGATTCAAAACACGAATTGAAGTCGTTAAACTTTGTCCGGCATCAAAGACTGGGACGTTGAGGAACGGCCCGAACGGACTGCGCGATGCACGGCGTCGGCGCCAATGAGCGGCCGACGAACGATAAAAACATTGGAGACATTCGTTGAAAACTCGTTTGCTCGTCGGCGGTTGCGCCGCGATTCTGGCTGGCCCGGCGTTGGCGCAGTCGTCTGTGACCCTGTATGGCAGCGTCGACGTTGGCGTCGATTTTGTGTCGAACTCGCAGGGCAAGCAGCTATTTCAGATGTCTTCCGGCAAGCGAACCCCGGATCGTTGGGGCCTGTTGATCAATGAGGATCTGGGCGGCGGCAATAAGGCGTTTGCGCGGCTCGAGTCCGGCTTTGTGACCAACACGGGTGCGCAGATCAACCCGACCAGCTTCTTCAATCGCGATGCGTATGTCGGGCTCTCGAACGATCGGTGGGGTTCGCTGAGCCTGGGCAACATCAACGACTATATCTATCAGTATGTGGGCCGCATGAACAACTCGGTCCCGGGTATCTCCTCGTTCTACACGCCCGGCAACCTGGACGGCCTCGCAAATACCCACGCGCTGAACAACGCCGTGAAGTACGAGACGATCAACTTCCACGGCTTCCAGGCTGGCGTGATGAACGCGTTCGGCAACCAGGCGGGAAATTTCAGCTCGGGGCGCCAGTACAGCTTCGGCGCCCAGTACGCGAGCGGGCCGGTGATGGTCGGCGTCGCGTACACGATGTCTCACAACCGCACAGCGGATATCTTTGGCACCTTCAGCCTGCCGTCACTCCTCGGCCAGTCATTGAAACAGGGCACGATGTTCAACGCGAGCCGCTACAGCACTCTCGCCGCAGGCGGGTCGCTGTCGATTGGCTGGTTTACGCCGCACGTGACGTATTCAAGCGTGAAACTCGAGAACAGCGAAGGCTCGGCGACGTTAAACAACTATCAAGTTGGTGTGAACACCAACCTGGCCGGCAATAGGGCATATGTTCTCGGCCTTTCATGGGACCACTCATTGTTTCAGGGTCTTGTGATCAACCAGTACAACCTCTTCGCGACCGATTACCTCTCGAAGAGTACGCAAGTTTACGCCGGCGTTGGCGTGCAACGCGCTTCGGGTCCGGGCGCGCGCGCCGCGCAGTTCGGCTATCAGCCCTCAACGACGGGCAGCCAGACGGTCGCACGCGTCGGTATCAATCACATGTTCTGAAGAAGCGGAGAGTCATCGTGCGATGAAATGAGAACGTAATACAGCGAGCGCAAGACGGATTGTTCACATATTTCGATCTCTTCATCGCGATTTTTTGATTGAGCCACACGGGGCGGCCACTTATATTGTGGCTCCGGCCGTGGCGCCGCCATGAGGAATAGTGAGGGGCAACAGCGCGAGCGGGCGCGCCATGCGGCGCGTTCGTCCACGTGCGGTAAATGGGACATACATGCAAGCAGACCGGACTTTCAACATCGCGACACTAGTAGAAGAGCAAAAGACGGGGCGCTTTGCCGTCGGGCTGCTGTTCTGGTGTTTCCTGATCATGCTGATGGACGGCTACGATCAAACGGCTGTGTCGTTCGCAGCGCCGGCCATTATCAAGGATTGGCACGTCGCACGTGGCGGATTTGGCCCTGTATTCGGCGCGGGCCTGTTCGGCACGCTGATCGGCTCGTTTATCTTCGGCTATCTCGGCGATCGGCTCGGTCGCAAGAAGGCGATTATCATTGGCAGCGTTTTTTTCGGTTTGCTGACCTACGCGTCCGTGTGGGCGACCTCGCTGCAAGAACTCATGCTGCTGCGCTTTCTCGCCGGAATCGGCATGGGCGGCGTGGTGCCAAATTCGGTCGCGCTTGTTGCGGAATACGCGCCCAAGCGCCTGCGTGCGACGTGGGTCACGCTGATGTTCTCGGGATTCTCGATCGGCGCGGGCTCGGGTGGGCTGGTGTCCTCCGCGCTCATTCATCGCTTCGGCTGGCCTGTGATGTTCGCCGTGGGCGGTGGTGGCTCGTTGATCGTGGCGGTTCTGCTGATTTTCACGCTGCCAGAATCTGCGAAGCTGCTCGTGATTCGCCAGCGCAATCTGCAGATGCTGCATCGCCTGATGACGCGCCTGCGTCCCGAACTCAATATTCCCGCCGACGCTCAGTTCATCGCGGGGGAAGTACGCGAGAAGCAGCGCTTCGTGCTCAAGCTGATTTTCTCGGACGGGCTTGCCGCCATCACGCCGCTGCTCTGGATCGTGTTCATTGCGAATTCGATGGCCCTTTACTTCCTCCAGAACTGGTTGCCGATTCTGATTGAAGGGATGGGTATCGACCCGCGTGGTGCAGGGCTCATCACGATGATGTTCTCGGTAGGCGGCGTCATCGGCGGCCTGATTCTGTGCCGCTTCGTCGACAAGCACGGTGTGCTCGCCATCATCTCACTGCCGATCATTGGCTTCCCTGTTGTGGCGCTGCTGGGACACGGTTCGTCCGAAGCCTGGCTGATGCTGGCAGTGTTCGCGACGGGTTTTTGCGTGGTTGGCGCGCAATACGGGCTGTATGCGGTGGCGGGCATGATCTATCCGACGTCGTTCCGCTCGGCGGGCGTGGGAAGTGCAATATCGGTGGGCAAGATCGGCTCTGTATCCGGGCCTGTTATCGGTGGCGTGTTGCTGTCGATGCACCTGCCCATCACGAAGCTCTTTTATGCGGCCTCACTGCTGTTCCTGATTGCGGCCGTATTCTCGACAGTCCTCGCGTTGCTCTATCGTGCGCGGTTCAGTGAGAAACCAGCGCCTGTCGCGGACGGGCCTGTCGAACAGATGCAGCGTTCATTGCTGCACGACTCGTAACGTACATTGTTGCCGCGCCTGCCCATCGGAAATGCGTCGGGCGCGGCACTCGCATCGAATTGGAAGTAAACGGTTCGAAGTAATTCGGATTACTTATAAAATCGCACATGCCATGCCCGTAAAGCAAACCCTCTACGACAAGATCTTCGACGCGCACACCGTTCGTGAGGACGCAGATGGTACGACGCTGCTCTACATCGACCGTCATTTGCTGAACGAAGTGACGAGCCCACAGGCGTTTGAGTCCTTGCGACACGAGCTGCGATCTGTGTGGCGTCCGCGTGCGAATATCGCAGTAGCTGACCACAATGTTCCAACGACGGCGCGCAATCTCGGCATTGCGGATTCGATTTCGCGTATTCAGGTGGATGCGCTGAGCGAGAACTGCGAGCGCAACGGCATCTTGCACTATGGCATGGAGGATACGCGTCAAGGCATCGTACACGTCGTTGCGCCTGAGCGCGGAATCACGCTGCCGGGTATGACGATCGTCTGCGGCGATTCACATACCAGCACTCACGGCGCGCTCGGTGCGCTGGCGTTCGGCATTGGGACTTCCGAGATTGAGCACGTTCTAGCCACGCAAACGCTCATCACGCGACGCAGTCACACGATGCGCGTAACGGTGAACGGCGTATTGCCGGCGGGTTGTTCAGCGAAAGACGTCGCGCTCGCGGTGGTCGGTGCGCTCGGTACCGCAGGGGCGACCGGATACGCTATTGAATTTGCGGGGCCTGTGGTACGCGCATTGTCGATGGAGGGGCGCATGACGCTTTGCAATATGTCGATCGAAGCCGGCGCACGCGCCGGTCTGATTGCCGTGGACGACGTCACGCTAGACTATTGCCGGACACGAGAGCAAGCGCCGCGCGGCGAAGCGTGGGAACGCTCGGTGTCCGTCTGGCGAGCGCTGCGTTCAGACGATGACGCGCCCTTCGACTTGGAGCGCACCCTCGACGTTTCCACTCTCTCGCCGCAAGTCACGTGGGGCACATCGCCTGAAATGGTTACAGGCATCGAAGGCTGTGTGCCTGATCCTACGGCGATAGATGACGCGGGGCGCCGCGCATCCTGGCAGCGCGCGCTTGAGTATATGGACTTGCGCGCATCTATGCCGATCGAGGCGATTGCCATCGACAAGGTGTTCATTGGCTCGTGTACGAACGGGCGTCTCGAAGACCTGCGCGCTGCCGCTGACGTGCTGCGTTCGGTGGGTGGACGCGTTGCGTCGAATGTTCGGCTCGCGCTCGCTGTGCCAGGTTCGCAACAGGTGAAGCGTGAGGCGGAAGCGCTGGGACTCCATGAGGTGTTCCTCGACGCCGGGTTCGAATGGCGTGAACCGGGCTGTTCAATGTGCCTTGCGATGAATGCTGATCGGCTCGAACCGAGTGAGCGCGTGGCCTCGACATCGAATCGCAATTTCGAAGGACGGCAGGGCGCTGGCGGACGATCGCATCTCGTGAGTCCGGCGATGGCGGCCGCCGCCGCGCTTGCGGGCCATTTCGTCGATGTAAGAAAAATCGCTAGCGTTACAGGAGGTCAATGATGGAGCCGCTCGTCTGCCACACGGGGCTCGTGGTGCCAATTGATCGCGACAACGTTGACACCGATGCGATCGTGCCGAAGCAATTCATGAAGTCGATTGCGCGCACGGGCTTCGGTCCGTATCTGTTCGACGAATGGCGCTACCGCGATCCAGGTTACTACGGCAAATCTGATGAAGAACGCACGCCGCGTCCGGACTTCGTGCTGAACATGCCGCGATACGAGGGTGCTTCGGTGCTGCTCACGCGGCGCAACTTTGGCTGTGGAAGCTCGCGTGAGCATGCCCCTTGGGCCTTGCATCAGTATGGCTTTCGTGTGCTCGTGGCCGAAAGCTTCGCGGATATCTTCTTCAACAACTGCTGCAAGAACGGCATCTTGCCGGTGCGACTCGAGACGGCGGCTATCAACCAGTTGATGAACGAGGTGGAGGCGACGCCTGGCTATCGGCTGCGCGTCGATCTGAACGAGCAAACGGTGTTGACGCCAGGGGGCGAGCAGTTGACCTTTGAGATTGCGCCAGCGCTCAAGACGCTGCTGCTCGAAGGACTCGACGAAACCGGGGCGACGCTCGAATTTGCCGACGCGATTCGCGCCTTCGAAGCTGCGCACCTCGAGCGCTCCCCGTGGCTGTAGCCACCGCGATGGCTTTCTGCTTAGACCACGACTCCGAGTCTCGCCATGACACCCCATCTCGCCGCCGATAGTTTCGATTCTGCTGACGACGCATCCATGCAGCGCGCTGTCCCGCGTGCGAAGGCTATCTCGCTTCAGGCGCGGCTCGCGTTCACCATTGGCCTGCTCGCGGTGCTGATGATGGGCATTGGCGCGCTCGGGCTTGCGGGCGCGTGGCGCGCGAATCGAGCGAATCAGGACACTTACGAAAACAAGCTTACGGCAGCGATGCACATCGGCAATGCCGAACTGTTGATCGGCCGTACGCGCCTCGTGCTTGGCGGCGCGATGGCGCAGCCTGACGGTGCGCGTGCACAGGAGCAGATTGGGCACGCGAGCGACTTCTTCACACAGTCGGATGAAGAATGGCGTGCGTTCGTTGAGGAGCCGCACGAGCCGAACGAAGTGCAACTGATCGAAGCGGCGAGCCAGCGGCGCGTGCCGATGCGCGAGGCGATGCACGCGTTCATCGACGCGCTGAGGGCGGGCGACCGCGAAGCTGCTCAACGTATCGGCACGGTGCAACTGAGCCCGCTCTTCAACGCAATGACCGGTGCAAATGACGCGTTGAAGCACACACTCTACGCAAACGCGAAGCGCAACTACGAAGACGCGGAGCACTACTTTCATCTGTTCTTCGCAGTGTCGGTGGCAGTGATCGCGCTCGGCATTGCGGCTTCGGCAATCAGCTGGGTCGCGTTGCGCCGCGCAATCATGGTGCCACTCAACGATGCGCTGACGCATTTTGAAGCGATTGCGGCGGGTGACCTGCAACGTACGTTCGCGAGCCACCGCGCAGACGAAATGGGTCGCGTGCTCGACGGGCTGCGCAACATGCAGGTGCAACTCGCGCAGACGGTGACGGCCGTGAGACTGAGCAGCCGGTCGATTGGCACTGCGACCTCCGAAATCGCGGCAGGTACGCTCGATCTGTCGTCGCGCACCGAGGAGCAGGCGGCCTCGCTCGAGGAAACTGCGGCGAGCATGACCGAATTGACCGAAACGGTGCGCCAGAATGCAACACGTGCTCAGGAGGCGCACTCAATTGCCGACGAAGCAGCGGCAGCGGCGAACGTCAGCAGTGGGGCGATCGCGCGGGTGAGTGGCACGATGGAGCGTATCGAATCGAGTGCACGCAAGATTGCGGACATCACAGGCATCATCGAAGGCATTGCCTTTCAGACCAATATCCTCGCGCTGAATGCGGCGGTCGAAGCGGCGCGTGCGGGCGTGCACGGGCGCGGCTTCGCTGTGGTTGCTGCCGAGGTGCGCTCCCTCGCTCAACATGCGGCGACGGCGGCCAAGCAAATCGGTGAACTAGTGAGTGATGCAGTGCTTGCGGCGTCAGATGGCTCGATGATGGTCGCCGACGCCGAACAGTCAATCGAAAACATTCTGGATGCCGCGCGGCGCTTCGCGAACATGATGGGCGGCATCGTATCTTCTGCCGAGGAGCAGCGTGTCGGCATCGAGCAAATCGATGCCGCAGTCAATCTGATGGACGCAATCACGCAGCAAAACGCTGCACTCGTCGAGGAGGCGAGCGCCGCCGCGCAGGCGCTCGACCAGCAGTCGCGCGAACTGGAGCGGCAGGTGGCTAGCTTTCGTGTCGCGTAGTCCGCGTAGCAGCACTACCCGATGATAACCAGAAGACAGGAGACCCAACATGCGCCGAGACCCACCTTCGAGTTCACTTTCGCTCGACCCGAGCAGGGGCTCGTGATGAGCACTGTCAATGTCTCGGAGCTGATTGAACGGCAGAAACTCGGCGGCTTTGCGTTGTTGCTCATCGTCTGGTGTTTTGCGATCGTGCTGATTGACGGTTACGACCAGGTGGCGGTGGCTTTTGCTGCGCCGGCGCTGATTCACGCGTGGCAGACGGACGCGGCCGGCTTCGGTCGCGTATTCGGCGTGGGGCTGCTCGGTGTGCTCGTCGGGTCGTTGTTGCTGGGCTTCAGCGGCGACCGCTTCGGCAGGCGCCCGACCATCATCTACGGCTCGGTTTGGTTCGGTACGCTCACATTTCTTTGCAGCTACGCAAGTTCCGTCGAACAGCTGACTCTCCTGCGCTTTTTTGCTGGCATTGGAATGGGAGGCGTGGTGCCCAACACGGTCGCACTCGTTTCCGAGTACGCGCCGAAAGCTCGTCGCGCCACGTGGGTCACGTTAATGTTTTCGGGCTTTTCGATTGGCGCGGGCGGTGGTGGGGCGGTCGCCTCGTGGCTGTTACCTCGCTATGGCTGGTCCGTGCTGTTCACGGTGGGCGGAGCGGCCGCCGTGATCGTGGCACTTGCCTCGATTGTGCTGCTACCGGAATCAATCCGGTTCCTGATTGTGAACGGCCACGATTCGAACAGGATTCGCCAGATTGCATGGCGTCTCGGCGCGACAGACGCGGACGAAGGCGCGCGCTATGTCGTCGATGACGAAACGAACACGCGCAGCCGGCCAAGCGCACTGTTTCAGAACGGTCTTGCGTCAGTTACGCCGCTACTTTGGGGGCTTTTCATCCTCAATTCGCTCGCACTGCACTTCTTGCAGAACTGGCTACCTATCCTCTTTGGCATGGGTACGCTCGCCCCCGCGCGCGCCGCCCAGGCCGCGATGATGTTTCCGGTGGGCGGGACGGTGGGCGCTCTCGCGTTGAGCCGCTTCGTAGATCGCTACGGCATTCGCGTGCTGCTTCTGCTCGCAGTGGCTGGTTGCCCGATTACCGCGTCGCTAGGCATGCCGATGGCGACTGCCTGGCTCTTCGCAGCCGTGTTCGCGAGCGGCGTGTGTGTGATTGGGAGTCAGTTCGCGCTCTATGCCATGTCGGGCATGGTCTATCCGACGGCGTTGCGATCGACCGGCGTAGGTTCTGCGATTGGCATCGGCAAGCTCGGGTCTGTGGCTGGTTCCATGCTGGGCGGCGTATTGCTCGCGATGCACCTACCGGTGTCGATGCTGTTTATTAATCTAGCCACCGTGTTCGTTTTTGTCGCTTTGCTTGCGGCATGGCTCGGCGGAGCACGGCGTGGAGCGAACGTGGCAAGTTCAGGGCAGGAACAGGGTGCAATGAAGTAAGGCGGCAGCCGGGAAAACGGCTGTGAGCTCAACGCATCTCCCGCGTGCGGCTATTCTCATGTACTCGATTCGGGAGAGGACAGCCATCAGAGTACCGGGGATTGAAAGGAGTATGTTTTCGCGCCTTTTGCAACTGCGTGGGTGGCCTCGTGAACCTGCAATCTAACTAACGGCTTCGCGATGACATCGAGCAGAGCATCGTCCGTTGTGACGTCGTCTATGTGATATGCCACTTTCCCTCGTGTGGGCCTTGCATAATCGTTACCCAATGTCGGCCGTTGCAAGTAGCGCTAGCAAGTCGTTACCGGACGATTTTTCGACAGCAATCGGTTCGTCCTTTCCCCAATCGACTTCCACGCTGTTCGTTGCCCCCCAGTCCGGTAGAGCTCAGCCAGAAGCGAGTCGTAGAAGTCATCGCGATGCGAAACGGATATCAGATGCTGCGGCGGTGAGCCACTGACCCCGCCTCAGCTAAAGATTTCGACCGCACTGAGCCACTTAACTAGCGGGTGGTTCTCACCTCTGGCCGTTAGGACCTCGTCAGCTGATGTGCGGCGCAATGACGAGTTCGACCACCCCAAGCCGATCGGGCCAATGTATCGGCACGTAGGGGGCCATCAGTATTTCGCAGCCGCCCCAGGTAAAATTGGTCCCGTCCCAATTCGGCCTCGAGCCGAACAGGCACACCCTCGGTTGTTTGTCCACTGGCGTGTCGTCGGGTAACGGTTGGATAACGGGAGCCGAATGAGTGGGAGACTCACGTCCGGTTCTGCGAGAGACTCGGGGCGCCTCCCCGGGTCTACTCACCTGATAAGACTTGCATTGAGAGTCGATTTTCGGGGGAAGCTTAAACTCGTGAAGCCTTCGAGGCGTCGCGACAGATCGGGGCGCAGGTAACAGGCGAGGGCGCTGCAAGACCCGTGCCGCCCGAACACGTTGCGAGAGACGAGGTGAGGGTCCCGCGGCAGTTCTTTCGCCAGCTCAGAAATTCTCAGGTCGCGAACGTGCGGAGTCCGGCAAGCGGCACATGCAGGGAGCTGTCGTGCTCGAAGACCTCGAGCAGGTAGTCAGCTGTCACTCGAACCCGGGGCGCCATCAACGTCCGGTGCGGGTACTGAAGGAGCATCTCGTACCTGCCTGGATGGTGAATATCGTACAGCACGACTTTCAGCGCGCCGGAACGAAGATGCTCCCATGCGTGATGGACGCCGCCCTGCGCAATGCGCATGTCGGCAAGTGCACCCTGTACCAGTGCTTCCGGTGCGGAGACGGTCAGAACGGCAGTCGCTGGCTCGAAGGACTCCAGACTGCCTTCGGGGCTGAGAACACCCATGGTGAAATTCCCTCTCCGTGATTGACCTCCGCCCGACAGGCCACGTAGGCTGGCGAGCGTGACATGGGAATGCAATCCCTCATTGACGCTTTGCACGCACGCGCGTGGAAAATTTGCCACACTTCTACACGAATGTCGTTACGGTCCGGGGTTGTTCAAAGACCGCAAGCAGGGCTTCCGTGCATGCTGTTCAACTCAAATGGGGGCAGACATGGCTTCCGGCAAGTACCGTGGTGTCAACAGAACAAGCCAAACGTATTCCTGCTTCTGTAACAAGGCGCTTGCCCAGTATGCGAATCGCCGCATCGGCGCCGACCTCGCGCGGCGAGGATTTCTGATCGGCATGGGGGCGACCATGCTGAGTACCGTGCTCCCGGAATTCGTGCGGGCGCAGGGCGCGAGTCCCGCCGCCAGTGCGCCGCAGCCCGTCACGTTTACAAATTTCCGACTGTTCGACGGCAAGTCTGCCGGCCTGCGCGATGGGATGTATCTCGTCGTCGAAGCAAGCCGCATCTCACAGCTCGGGCAAGGCCAGCCACCGGCTGCCAGCACGAACCGCACAATCGATTGCGGCGGCAAGGTGATCATGCCCGGGTTGATCGAGATGCATTGGCATGCCATGCTCGCCTCACTGCCGATCCAGACGATCTTGCAGGCCGACCTGGGCCTGGTCTATCTTGCTGCGAGTGCGGAAGCTCAGCGTACGCTGCTGCGCGGCTTCACGACGATACGCGACCTGGGCGGNCCGGCATTCGCGCTGAAGCAGGCTATCGACGCGGGGATGATTTCTGGCCCACGCATTTATCCGTGCGGCGCGCTGATCACGACTACCGGCGGTCATGGCGATTTTCGCCCGCTCACCGCCATCCCNCGTACCACGGGCCAGGTCAGTGAGCAGGAGAGGGCTGGCGCGAATGCGATCGCCGATTCGGCGGACGAGGTGCGCTTACGCGTGCGCGAGCAGTTCCTGCAGGGCGCAACGCAGATCAAGATCGTGGGAGCCGGCGGCGTATCCACGCCGCGCAGTCCGCTCGACATGCTGACCTTCACCGA
>NZ_JAFA01000066.1 GCF_000519185.1 Paraburkholderia nodosa DSM 21604
GCCATGAGCGCCTGGATACGCGTGGCGTCCTGGCCGATCATCGCCGGGGCGAAGTAGGCGTCGATCGCCAGCTTCATCGCTTCCGGGCTTTCGGGACCGTAGGCCATGCCGGCAATCGTCGTACCTTCACCGATGCCGGTTACGCCGTCGCTGCAGTACACCTTCACCAGCATCAGGGTTTGCCCGTACATCGTGGCGACGGACAGCTTGTGAGGGCGAATCGTCGGCAGATCGACGAGGCGGGTTTCGATGCGTTCGATCGTCGCTCTATTCATTAGGATGTCGTACTAAATACATTTCGCAGAGCGGTAAGCGCCTCTGGAATTCTGTGGGGTGGTCTACGTAGATTCAGTCCACAAGTTTAAGACCGGCGCCATATCTGTCAAATCAATCATATATGGCGCCTATCATCCATGGGATGGATTTCATGCCAGGAAAATGCCGCCTCCTTGGCCGCCATGACGTCGGGCACTGGCTCGAACACCACCTCGCTGCCCGCCAGCGCGGCCTCGGCTCGTTCCTTGAAGTCGATGAGCGTCACGCTCAATCCTTCGAAGGCGATGCTGACCTCGACGGCCGCGATGCAAACGCTCGCGCCCAACCAGATGCGCGCACAGATCTCGGCCGTGTTCCTGCTCGTGTCGAACCTGATCGGACTCGGCATCGGCACGACGCTCGTCGCGCTCCTGACCGACAAGGTGTTCGGCTCGCCCCTCGCCGTCGGCAATTCGATGTCGATCGTAAGCCTTGTCGCGGCGCTGCTCGCGACCGTGCTGCTGGGCTTCGGCTGCCGCCAGTTCCGTCTGAGCCTCGAGCGCGAGGAATCGCAGGGCGCAGACGTCACGAGGGACGCCCAAGGCGCGGCGGCGGCGCTCAGCACCACGCGCGCCTGACGCGAGAACGCGCCTCCCTCCGCCGTATTATCAACGGCGTTTATGCGGGAGGCGATTTTTTATCGATTTGCCCGATCGACAGGGCCACCGTATGCTCGCTTCAATCCCTCGCGCGCATGACACTGTGTGCGGCGCGAGCGTTCCATTCAGTCATAGCATCCAGCCATATCGGCGATCGGGCCTCATCATGCAAGCCAGCTCATTCAAGGTTCGCGTCGACGCGTTGCGCGACGAAGCACACGGTATTCGCTCGTTCAGCATTACGCGGCTCGACGGCCAACCGTTCGACACCTACGAACCGGGCGCGCATATCGACGTCACGGCCCCGTCCGGCGTCACGCGCCAGTACTCGCTTTGCGGCGACCCCGACCAGCGCGACGCGCAACTCTTCGCCGTGAAGCGCGAGAGCGCGTCGCGCGGCGGCTCCCGCTCGCTGCACGACGACGTGACGGTTGGCACCGAGCTTTCGGTCGGTGCGCCGCGCAATCTGTTCCAGCTCGCACCCGAGGCGCAGCGCCACGTGCTCGTTGGCGCGGGCATCGGCATCACGCCGCTGCTTTCGATGGCGTATCGCCTCGTCAAACTTGGCGCGCCGTTCGAATTGCACTACTTCGCCCGCAGCGAGGAACACGCGGCGTTTCTGCCGCTGCTCGCGCGCGCGCCGTTCGCGGACTATGTGAAGCTGCATTTCGGCGTGGAGCCCGATGCGCTGGACGACGCGCTCGCTTCGTGTCTTGCCCACGTCGGCACAGGCGCACATGTCTACACCTGCGGGCCTTCCGCGTTCATGGACCGCGTGGTCGTTGCAGCCGAAAAGCACCTGCCCGAAGATGCGATCCATCTCGAACGCTTCGCGGCGGAACCCGTCGCGCCCGAGAGCGGCGCGGCGCTCGATACGTTCGACGTGCAGGTGGCCAGCACAGGGCAGATCGTGCGCGTCGAGAAGAACACCTCGATTGTCGAGGCGCTCGCAAAGATCGGTATCGAGGTCGATACTTCATGCGGCGAAGGCGTGTGCGGCACCTGCATGATCGATGTGGTGACGGGCGAGCCGGAGCATCGTGACCATTGCCTGAGCAAGGCCGAGCGAGCGAGCAACAAGGTCATCTGCTGCTGCATTTCCCGCTCGCGCTCGCCGGTTCTCGTGCTCGACCTTTGAGCACGAGCTTGACCCATTCCACGCCAATCAGGGCGTCCCGGCGTCGAACCGCTCCATGATGCCCTGAATGAGTTCGCGCATCCACGCAATGCCCTCGTCCTCGTGAAAGTGCTCATGCCAGTGCATCGTCACGGCAGCAACGGGCATCGCCACCGGCAGTTCATAGATCTGAAAGCGCCCGTCCGCATTGAAGATGTGCGCAAGCCGGCGCGGCAGCGTCGCATAGAGATCGGTCACGGCCAGGACGCCCGGCAGCGCAACAAAGTGCGGTAATTCAAGCGCGATATTTCTGCCCACGCCCTGTGAACGAAGCGCGTCGTCCAGCGCGTGATGGCTGTGCTCGACCGAACGCACCTGCACATGCGAGGCCTCGACGAACTGCGCGAGGCTCAGCTTCTCGCCGCGCGGCAAACCACGGCGGCGTCGCGTCATGCAGACATAGGTCTCCTCGAACAGCAGTTGATGGCGCGTGCGCGCGGTCAGCTCGGGCAGATTGCCGATCGCGAAATCGAGGCGGCTCGCGCGCAACGCATCCTCGATCTCGTCCACCGGCAGCGGCTCGACACATACCTTGATTTGCGGCGCTTCGCGATGAAGCGCCTCGCAAATCGAGGGCAAGTAGGCCATTTCCCCCGCATCCGAAAGCGAGAGCCTGAACGTGCGCGTACTCACCGCCGGATCGAAGCGCTCGGCGTAACGCAGCGCCTCGCGCACGGTGTCGAGTGCCCGGCCCACGATCGTCGCCAGCTCCAGCGCCACCGGCGTGGGCTGCATGCCCGCGCGCGTGCGGATGAAGAGCGGATCGTCGAACAGCGAGCGCAGGCGCGAGAGCGAATAGCTGATAGCGGGCTGCGAGAGGGCGAGCCGTTCGCCCGCCTTCGTCAGGTTGCGCTCCTCGACGATGGCCTGAAACACCCGCAACAGATTGAGATCGACGTGATCGAGAGAAGGCATGGTTTTATCAGCCGGATTTATGTGACGTCCGATTTTAGATCGATTTGACGTATAGAGCATCACCGACGAGACTTTTACTCAACGCGCAGGCCCTAAACGCCCTGCAATCAACCACCCCCGATACTCCGACATCATGAGCGATACCTGGCAGACCATCGACACGAGTACGCTGCGCGGCCGCGTAGAGACGGACCGCATCGCGCCTTCGCTGTACTACGATCCGGCGCTGTTCGAAGCGGAACTCGAACGCATTTTCTATAAAACGTGGATCTGGGTCGCGCACGAAAGCGAACTGCCCAATCCGGGCGACTTCCGCACCACGACCATCGGCCGGCAGCCCGTTATCGTCGTGCGCGACAAGACGGGCGCCGTGAATGTGCTGCAAAACCGCTGCCGTCACCGAGGAGCCACCGTGTGCGAAGAGCACAAGGGCAACGCGAAGGGCTTCACGTGCCCCTACCATAGCTGGTCTTACGCGCTCGACGGCACGCTGCGCGCGCTGCCCTATGGCGACGGCTACGAAGGCGTGTGCGAAAAGAGCGACCTGCCGCTCGAAAAGTTGCGCGTGGGCATTTATCAGGGCCTCATCTTCGCGAGCTTCAACAAGGATATCGAACCGCTCGAAGACTTCCTCGGCGGCGCGAAGCCGTGGATCGACCTCTTCATGAAGCAGGGCGCCGGCTACCCCGTAAAGGCCAACGGCGAGCACAAGTTCAAGTTCAAGGGCAACTGGAAGATCCAGCTCGAAAACACGACGGATCTTTATCACTTCCCCGTCGTGCACAAATCGTGGATGAAGTCGATCGACGACGAAACGGCCGCCGCGATCACGAGCTTCATGACGAGCGATCAAGCCTTCTGCCGCTCGCTCGGCAACGGCCATAGCCTCGCCGTGCTCGTGCCCGAACTCGTCGACCTCGATCAGGACGACGGCGCGCCGCTGCCCGAGCGCTTCCAGGAACTGGCCGCGCAACTCGGCGAGCGCCACACGGCCGAGGAAGTGCGCCGCATCGTGCGCTCGCTGATGGGTGTGGGCTTCAACCTGAACCTGTTCCCTAACCTCGCGCTTTCGATGGCGTTCTTCCGCGTGCTGCGCCCGATTTCCGCCGAGGAGACCGAAATTCGCCACGTCGCGCTCGCCATGGACGGCGGTCCGGAGGAAGCCAACCGCGTGCGGCTGCGCATTCACGAGCATTTCCAGGGCCCATTCGGTTTTGGCAGCCCCGACGACGCTGAAGCCTGGGAGCGCGTGCAGCGCGGTTCCCACGCCGGCCCCGACATTCCGATCCTCGTGAACCGCGGCCTGAACCGCGAAACGACGGCACCGAACGGAGAAAAGACCGCACACGCCACCGACGAAACCGGCATGCGCGAAGCGTATGCGCAGTGGCGCGCGATGATGGAGGCATGATGGACGATCGAAACGTACTCAACACGCAAGAGACTTTTACGCGCGCCGTGCAGTTCATCTGGCGCGAAGCCGAGATGCTGGACCGGCGCGAATATGGCGCATGGCTCGAGCTGTGGGACCCGCAGGGCCACTACGTCGTGCCGATCGACCCGAACACGACCGACTTCGCCGCCACGCTGAACTACGCGTACGACGACCAGCACATGCGCGAACTGCGCGTGCAGCGCATGACGTCGGGCTATTCGGCTTCCGCGAGCGATGCGGCGCGCACCGTTCGCACGGTTTCGCGCTTCACGCTGTCGAGCGATGCTGCCGATACCGTGGAAGTGAAGTCGGCGCAGATCATCGTCGCGTACAAACGCGGCACGAACACGATCTTCGCCGCGGACCTCACGCATCGCGTCAGCTTCGCAAGCGGCGAGCCAAAACTGATGCAGAAGGTGATCCGTCTGATCGATTCGACCGAAGCGTTGAGCGCGATCGGCTTCCTGCTCTAAAACCAGGGGCGCGCAGACATGTTCGCGCGCCCTGCTTCCATTCGACCCCATGCCTACACTCGAAGTCTATTTGCCGGCGGGCCACGCGGAAGCACGCAAGGCGGCGCTGATCGGACGCCTCACCGACGCCACCGTCGAAGCCATCGGCGCGCCTGCGGAATCCGTGCGCATTCTCCTGAGCGAACTGGCCAACACGCACTACGGCATTGGCGGCAAGCGCGCCGCGGACGGCGCGCCGCCTTCGTTGCCGGTGATCGTCGCGATACTGATAGCCGGGCGCACGCTCGAACAGAAAGCCGCGCTGATCGATGCGCTCGCAACGACCAGCGCCGACGTGCTCGATTCGCCGCTCGACGCGACGCGCGTCATCATCAAGGACATCCCGAACACCGACTTCGGCATCGGCGGCAAGACGGCGCGCTCGCTCGGGCGCTAATGGGCGCGCTCGTCCGCGCGGGGCGGCGAAATCAGCGGCAGCGCGAAGCAGCATTCGAGGCCGCCGCTGGGCACAGGCTGCGCCCAAATCGCGCCCTGATGCCGCGTGACGATGTTCTTGCACAGCGAAAGGCCGATGCCGTTTCCGCCCGCCTTCGACGAAGAGAATCCGTCGAAGAGGCGCCCATGTGCATCGGCGGGCACGCCTGGGCCGTTGTCGGTCACGCTCACGAGCGCCCTGCCTTCGTGTTGCGCGCATGCGAGTGTCAGGTCGCGCCGGTCGGCATCGACGGCCGCCAGTGCATCGATCGCATTGAACGCGAGATTGAGGACCACTTGCCCGATCAGTACGCGTTCGCACAGCACGGGCAACGGCGCCTTGGGCTGCACGATATGCACCCGCACGCCGGCGTCGCGCGCGCGCAGTTCGATGAAGTAAGCGACTTCGCTGAGAATGTCGCGCAGGTCCGAGCGCGTTTCGGTCGGCTCGCGTTTCACGATGTATTCGCGCACGCTCTTGATGATGAGCGCGGCGTGCTCCGCCTGGCGGTCGGCGCTGCGCAGTCCCCAGATCGCATCCTCGACGGGCCCCCCCTGTTCGAGGCGCCGTATCGCGCCTTCGATGAAGTTGCGCACGGCCGCGAGCGGCTGGCTCAACTCGTGAGCGATGGCGGTGGCCATCTCGCCCATCGCGTTGTAACGCCCAGCGTATTCGAGCATGCGCGCTTCGGTGCGGCGTGCTTCCTCGATGCTGATTTCGTCGGAGATGTCGCGAAAGTGAATCAACAGGCCGTCGAGATCGCCTTCTATCACGAGCCGCCGGCACGTGATGCGCAGCCAGCACGCGCTACCGTCGCGCCGGACCATGCGGTAGCGCTGCGGCTCGGACGGGTGCTGTTGCGGCGCGTCGTCGAGTTGCTCGGCGAGGCGTTCGCGGTTGCGCTCGCTGCAATAGTCGAACACCGAGCCCGGCGCCTGTTCGGCGGCGAGGCCGAGCAGCCGCCGCCCCGAATCACTGATGAACTCGACCGCGCCGCCGGGCGCGAGCACCGCCACGCCTTCGCTCAAGTCCTGCATGAATTCGCGCAGCCGCGCTTCGTAGCGCCGCAGCGCCTGGCGCATCGCCTCTTCCGCGCTGATGTCGCGAAACTGGACCATCACGACCGCGCGCTCTTTGAGCGGCACATAAGTCGCAATCGCCTCGGAAAGCATGTCCTGCCCCGTGCGCGAGCGATAGCACCATTGGTAGCCCTGCGGGCCGTCGATGATAGACCGGTCCATCGCCGCGACGGCGATTTCGCGCGCATATTTCGGCTCGGGACGCGTCATGTCGCGCGCCTTCAGCGGCAGCAGTTCCTCGACGGAAAAGCCGAGCGCGATGCATGCCGCGCGATTGGCCCAAACGATGGCCTTGGTGCTGGCGTCGTGCAGCAGTACGCACATCGTCAAGGCGTCGAGCAGACGCCGGAAATCGTCTTCGGTGGGGTACGTCATCGTCATGATCCGCAAGCGAACCCCAAGCGGGCCACATGCCCGCCAGGTGGTCCCCAAACGATAGCATCCGGCCGCTGCGCGGGGAAACTGAAGATTTCTTTAGGCGCGCGGGGAACGCTACTTAAAAATGCGTGCGGCGTCCCAATTGATGACCCCTTTTTGCCTTTTTAGACTGAGTTCCAGACTGGACCATTCGCCCTCGAAAGCGACGCCCCCAACACCACCACCGGCTCAGGAACTCAGGAGATACACCATGGCATCAGTTGCGACCGCCGTCGCGTCCCACAGCGAGCACCGTACACAGGCCTGCGTGGCGCAGCCAGGCGACAGCCTCTCGCTCGACGAAGTCATCGACGTGGTGGCCGCGCGCCGCGACGAATTCGAGCGGCTCTCGCACGTGCCGCGCGACGTCATCGACCTTTTCAAGCGCGCGGGCATCTATCGCGCCGGTACGCCGAAGCGCTTCGGCGGCGACGCGCGCGCGCCCGGCGAATTCCTCGAGATGATCGAGCGAATCGCGGTCGCCGACGGTTCCGCTGCATGGGTCGCGAGCTTCGGTTCGGCCAACGTCTACCTCGCGGCGCTGCCCCTCGACACGCAGGCCCAGATCTACGCGAGCGGCCCCGATCAGGCATTCGCGGGTGGCCTCTTTCCGGTGCAGACCGTGCAGGCGGTCGAAGGCGGCTGGCGCGTGAACGGCACGTGGAAGTTCGCGAGCGGCTGCAAGGGCGCCGACTGGCTCGGCGTGGGCATCAGCACCGGCGACGCAGCGGGCAGCGGCCCGAACAAGCCGCGCACAGCCGTGTTCCGCCCCGCACAGGTGGAGATCGTCGAGAACTGGAACGTGGTCGGCATGCAGGGCACCGGCAGTCATGATCTGCGCGTGACCGACCAGATCGTTAGCGACGACTGGACCTTCGTGCGCGGCGGCGCGCCCTGCGTGGACGAACCGCTTTATCGCTATCCCACCGTTGCCTACGCCGCGCAGGTCCTCGCGGTCGTGAACCTTGGGCTCGCGCGCGCCGCGCTCGACGTGGCCAACCATATGTCGGGCGGCCGCCGCACGACGACCGGCGCGCCGCAACTCGCAGACCGTGCGTACTATCGCATCGAACTCGCGAAAGCCGAGGCACAGTTGCGCTCGGCACGCGCGTTCTTCTATGAGTCGACCGACAGCGTCTGGCAATCGATTCTCGCCGGCAACCCCGTAACACCCGAGCAGGTCAGCCTGCTGCGCCTTTCCGCCACCCAGATCGCGCGTGAAGGCGCCGATGTCGTGCATCGCGCGTACCGTCTCGGCGGCACGATGGCGATCTACAAGACGCACCCGTTGCAGCATTTGCTGCGCGATGCGATGGTGGTCACGCAGCACGCCTTCCTTGGCGAAGGCAATTTCGACGGCGCAGGCGCGGTGTTCGTCGGCGTGCCGCCGATTCCGGGCTATCTGTAACCATACACATCACCTGTCACAAGGAATTCATTTCATGTCCGAAACAAACGCTACCCTGCCGTTGCGCGTGCTGTTCTGCTGCGGTGTGACGCAAAACTTCTTCGACCTGCCGCGCGAGAAGATCGGCGAAATCTGGCAGGCGTACGGCAAGATGCTCGCCGCCGTCGAGGCAATGGACGGCGTCAAGGTGCTCGGCATCATGGACGACGACCGCCTCGTGGTCGGCCAGTCCGACGGCGCGCCGTGGACCTTCTACATCATGGCCGACGTCGCCGACTTCGACACCGCCGTGTCGGTCTGCAATCTGTATCGCACGACGCCGGTGGGCGAGTACAACCTGTGGCGCTACGGCAAGATCGAAGCGCGCGTGGGCCGCGCGCTCGTCGTGCCGCCAGCCGCTACCGCCTGAGCCATGGCAATGAATACTGACGCTGCACACACGATTGCGGCGCTCGAAGCGCGCCTCGCCGCACTGGAAGGCGCCGCCGCGGCGCGCCGCACGATGGCGCGCTACATGGCGCTGTGCGATGTACCGAGTGGCGCGCTCGACGGCGAATCCCTCGGAGTCCTGTTCACTGCGGATGCCGTGTGGGAAGGCATCGGTCCGCAATATACGAGCAAATTCGGCCATATCGAAGGACGCGACGCCATCGTCGCGATGCTCTCGCGCTATCTGCCGCCGGAGCCGCATTTCGCCACCAACGTGCACTTTCTCACGTCCGAGAGCATCGACATGGTGACGCCGGAGCGCGCGAAGGGCCGTTGGATCATGTTGCAGGCATCGGGCTATGTGGACAAGCGCGCCGAGTTGATCGGCGCACGTCTCGAAGTGGACTTCGTGCCTGCGCCCGCCGGTTCGCCCGATGCCTCCGCGTGGCTTATCGCGCACTTTCGCACCGAGCGTCTTTTCGATGCGCCGTGGCATGTGTCGCCGCGTCCCACTGCCTGACCCCACATGGAGACCGAATCGATGAGCGCTTTGATCAGTGCCTTCACGCTTGGCGGCGACGGACCCACCATCGCCATCAAGGACACCATCGACATTGCGGGCATGCCCACGACGGGCGCAAGCCGCGCCCTCGCCAACGTCGCGCCCGCGCAAGAACACGCGCAGGTCGTGCAGTTGCTGCTCGACGCGGGCTGGAAAATCGTGGGCAAGGCCAATATGCACGAACTCGCGTTCGGCATGACGGGCATAAACGACTACACGGGTACGCCTGTCAACCCGCAGGACCCGGCGCGCATTCCGGGCGGCTCGTCCAGCGGCTCCGCGAGCGCCGTTGGCCTGGGGCTCGCCGAGGCCGCGCTCGGCACCGACACAGGTGGATCGATTCGCGGCCCCGCCGCGTGTTGCGGCGTCGTGGGCCTGAAGCCCACGTTCGCACGCGTTTCCCGCCGCGGCGTCGCGCCCGCTGAATCGACGCTCGATTGCGTGGGTCCATTTGCGCGCGACGTGCGAATGATCATCGAAACGATGAGCGTCATCGCGCCCGCGTTCGACAGGGAAGCCGCACTAAAAGAACTAGCAGCTTGCAGGGTCGGCATCGCGCGAGTCGATGCGCAAGCGGAACTGCTTTCCGCCGTTGCTCATGCGCCGCAACGCGCAGGGTTCTCGTCGCAGGCCATCGAACTTGCGGGCCTCGCCGATGCTTTCCAGGCAGGGCTCGCAATCATCAACGCCGAAACGTGGGCCGCGTTTGGCCATCTCGTCGATAGCGGCAAGCTCGGCGCGGATCTCGAAGTGCGTCTGCGCGCCGCTTCTTCCACGACGCCCGACCAGGTGAGGGCGGCGGAGCGCGTGCGCCGCAGCTTCACCGAGGCGGTCGATCGCGCGCTCGACGGCGTCGATGTCATCGTAATGCCGACGCTTCCCGCATTGCCAATTACGATCGACGATGCGCGTCACGGTGTGTCGGTGATCGCGATGTCGTCGCTGATCCGCCCATTCAATCTCAGCGGTCATCCGGCGCTGAGCCTGCCGTTGCCTGTCGAGGGTTCGCCGCTGTTGGCCGGGCTGCAGATCATCGGCCGGCACGGCGCCGACGAACAGGTCTGCGCCGTCGCAGCGGCGTTCGAAGCCGCGCTTGCAAGCTGAAGTACTTCAATAAACAGGAAACCCCATGTCCAGCAGAGTCGTCCTCATTACAGGCGCGGCGCGCGGCCTCGGCGCCGTGATTGCCGCGCGCTTTCATGCGGCCGGATACCGTGTTGCCCTCGGCGACGTGGCTGTCGAAGCCGCAACCGCCACCGCGCGCGGCCTGAGCGCCGATGAGTCGAGCGCGTTCGCGCTCAGGCTCGACGTCACACGCAAAGGAGATTTCGTGAGCGCACGCGATGCCATCGTCGCGCGCTGGGGCCGCATCGACGCGCTCGTGAACAACGCGGGCGCGTCCAGGGTCGTGCCGGTCATGGAGATCACGGCCGAGCAGTTCGATCAGGTTATCGACGTCAATTTGCGCAGCGTGCTGTTCGGCTGCCAGGTGTTCGGGCAGCACTTCGCGAGTCAGGGCGAAGGGCGCATCGTCAATATCGCTTCGCTCGCGGGCCAGAACGGCGGCTCGGCAACCGGGGCACACTACGCCGCGGCCAAGGGCGGCGCCATCACGCTCACGAAGGTCTTCGCGCGCGATCTCGCCGCTTCGGGCGTGACCGTCAACGCCATTTCGCCGGGGCCGCTCGATTTGCCGATCGTGCACGAAAGCGTGCCCGCGGACAAACTCGACAAGGTGATCGCGAGCATTCCGGTGGGGCGCCTGGGCGCCGCCGACTATATCGCAGACGCCGCCGTGCTGCTCGCTTCGGGCAACGCGTATTTCGCCAACGGCGCGTGCTGGGACATCAACGGCGGCCTTTACATGCGTTAGAGCGCACCGCGCGCCCGCAGAACGCGCACCGCCTCACGGCGTGTGCGTCTGCGCGTCCTGATCCCACACCGCCATCACATCGCGTACGAGCGTCGCAATCGACGCCACGCCCAGCTTCTCCTTGATGCTCGCGCGATGCACGTCCACCGTCTTCACGCTGATGTCCAGTTCCGCTGCGATACGCTTGCTGCCCTTGCCGTCGATCACGCCGCGCAGCACCTCGCGCTCGCGCCCCGTGAGCGATTCCAGACGCTTGCGCAAATCGCGCCGTTTCTGGTCGGCCGCGTGACGTTGCGTGGCGAGCTTCATCGCGCGTTGCACGCGATCGAGCATTTGCTGCGAGTTGTACGGCTTTTCGACGAAGTCGATCGCACCGTTTTGCAGCGCGCGCACGGACATCGGTATGTCGCCGTGACCGCTCACGAAAATGATGGGCAACGTCGCGCCGCGACGGTTCAACTCTGTCTGCACGTCGAAACCGCTGGTCTCCGGCATGCGCACGTCGAGCACCAGACATGCGGGGATGTCCGGATCGAACGCACGCAGAAAATCGGCTGCGTTGGCGAACCCTTCCGACTTCACGCCGACCGATTCCAGCAGCCATGCGAGCGAAGTGCGCATACCGTTGTCGTCGTCGACGATATAAATGACCGGAGCAGGTAAAGTCATCTGCTCTCTCCGCTTTTGTTCATTGCCGAGCGCTGCGAGACGTGCCCTGTGCCGCCTCGTTTCGATCTTGCGCTCCTGCAGTTGCGTTTCCCATCATAACCAGTCAGTAAAGCCCTGAAAATGCGCATTACCCCGTAATTCCCTCAGGCGAATCCAGACCGCGCGCGCTCCTCACCGCAATACCTGGTGAAACCTTTAGACGGCTCGGGAACGACGCCAGCGCACGGGCGATTCACGACAGTTTTTTTCGCTCGGCGCTTGCCGTACGCTGTGAATCACAGGCTCAGTCATTGCACGGAAAAACACCCATCATGTCCGACACCTCCAGCACGAACACGCTCCCCGTGAGCGACGCCCGCAAGGACTTTCGCCAGGCTATGGCGCATCTCTCGGCGGCCGTGAATGTCATTACGACAGCGGGTCCGTTCGGCCGCTGCGGCATCACGGCGAGCGCCGTGTGTTCCGTCACGGACACGCCGCCCACGCTGCTCGTGTGCCTGAACCGTTCGAGCGCGATGCATGCCGCCTTCGCAGGCAATGGCCGCGTGTGCGTGAACGTGCTGCCGGGGGAACACGAGCTGCTAGCGAAGCATTTCGCAGGCCTCACGCAACTGCCCATGGACGCGCGCTTCGACCTGCCGTTCTGGGACGAAGGCGAGCATGGCGTGCCCGTGCTGCGCGATGCGCTCGCGAGCTTGCAGGGGGAAATCGTCGAACTCAAGGACATCGGCTCTCACTCGGTCATGTTCGTCAAGGCGACCCACATCCGCCTGCGCAGCGACGGCGACGGGCTCGTCTATTTTGCCCGCAATTTTCACCGGCTTGCGCGGCCGTGTGCCGTGGCGTAACAGCGGCAGCCTCGTAAAGACTTTTAGGCAGCAAAACGCGTCTGTCAAATCAGTCATAAATACCCTCCCTCATCCATCAAATGGATTTCATGTCGATTCGAGAAATAGGCTCGACAAACATGAAGCGCATTCATAGCCCTCATTTTTGGCTCGAATTTGACCGCTGATCGCGTCGCTCCTATCGTTCGGCCATGTAACCCGATGTGATCGCCCGCGCCGTCTGCCATTGCCGCTGCGCGGAACTTCAATCTCGTGCACACGATCAGCCATGAATCCAGACGCCGTCAGTTCCGACCTGAGTACTCCCCTCGCCTCGCACCGCACAGCGCGTCCGGCGCGCACAGTCCGCAGGGCCGTCACTACCGCCGTACTCGGCCAGATACTCGAGTGGTACGACTTTTTTCTCTATGGAACGGCTGCCGCGCTGGTATTCGGCAAGCTGTTCTTTCCGGTGGGCAGCGACCCGCTGACGGGCACCATCGCGGCATTCGGCGGCTTCACCGTTGGATTTATCGCGAGGCCGATCGGCGGTGTGCTCTGCGGACATCTGGGCGATCGCTACGGCCGCAAACGAGTCATGATGCTCACGCTCATGACGATGGGCACGGCCACCATGCTGATGGGCGTGCTGCCTACGTATCACCAGATCGGCATAGCGGCGCCCGTTCTGCTCGTGATGCTGCGCATACTTCAGGGTTTGGCTGCGGGAGGCGAATGGAGCGGCAGCATCCTGCTTATCCACGAAAGCGCGCCAGCCTCGAAGCGCGGCGCACTGGCCGCCTGGAGCCCATGTGGCGCCGCGCTCGGCTTCGTGCTTTCGACCGCCGCCTTTCTGCTTGCCAAAAACCTCTCGGCCGCCGACTTCCAGAACTGGGGATGGCGCGTACCGTTCCTCGCCAGCGCCGCGCTCGTCGTGCTCGGGTTGTGGATGCGGCGCTCGGTCAGCGAGAGTGCCGAATTCGCGGAAGTGAAGGCCACGCGGAACGCAAGCCGCACGCCGGTCATCGACGTCTTGCGCCAGTGTCCGCGTGAGGTGCTGACGGTTTTCGGCCTGCGTTTCGGCGAAGGCGGCGCGTCGTACATCTTCTTCGCGTTCTCGATCGCTTATGGCCAGTTTCTGGGCGTGAAATCGTCGTGGATACTCGGCGGCCTCACCGTCTCGATGCTGCTCATGATTCCGGTCTCGCTGGTCGCCGGACACATTACCGACAAGGTAGGACGCAAGCCGGTCTACCTGCTCGGCGCCATCGCCATGGTCCTCGTTGCGTGGCCATACTTCGCTCTGCTCGGCTCGGGCGAGTACTGGAAGGTCATCGCCGCGCTCCTGCTCGCAAACAGCCTGACGCTCGGCATTCTCGAAGGCGCGCAGCCGGCCTTCATCAGCGAGTTGCTGCCCGTGCATCTGCGCTTTTCGGGGCTAGGCATTGGGCGCGAGATTTCCTCGGTGCTGGGCGGCGGCCTTTCGCCGATGATCGCGACGGGCCTGCTCGCCTACTACCGCAGCGCAGTGCCGGTCGCGATCTATCTCGGTGCGCTCGGATTGGTCACGGTCATCGCGACCTGCCTCGCACCAGAAACCTTTCCCAAAGCCATGCGTGAAAAGTCTCGTCAGGAATCCGAATGAGGTGGTTCACTCCCAACCCGAGACGCAAGCTTCGTTCCAATTTGATCCAAAGGTATCCCGTATGCACGCCCTGAACACCGTTAGCTCCGAGGCCAGTTCCGCCAGCTTCCACATCGCCGGCCCACAAGACAACTATCCGGAGTACGCCGGACCGCTTTCGCTCGACGCCCTGATCGAGGAAGTCAAGCGTCGGCGCGACGACTTCGATGCACTCTCGCACGTCCCGCGCGACATGGTCGGCAAAATGAAACGCGCCGGCATCTTTCGGGCGGGCACGCCACGGCGTTTCGGCGGCGACGCGCTGCCGCCTCACCAGTTCCTCGCCATGCTCGAACGCATCGCCATTGCAGACGGCTCAACCGCATGGGTCGCCGCGTTCGGTTCCGCGAATACGTACCTCGCCTCTCTGCCCGTGGAAACCCAGGCAAAGCTCTATGCAGCCGGACCGGATCAGGTTTTTGCGGGCGGCCTCTATCCGCTGCAAAAAGGCATCCGTGTGCCGGGCGGCTTCATGGTCAGCGGTCAATGGCGGTTCGCGAGCGGCTGCAAAGGGGCGGACTGGATTGGCGTCGGCATTGGCGGCGCGCCAGGCAATGCCGGCGATCCGAATGCTGGCAAGCCATTCACTGCCGTCTTTCCTTCCAGCGAGGTCGAGATTGTCGATAACTGGAACGTCGTGGGCATGCAAGGCACCGGAAGCCACGATTTGCGCCTGAAAGACAAGTTCGTCGACGAGCAATGGACCTTCGTTCGCGGCGGCGCAGCCACGATCGACGAGCCGCTTTACCGCTATCCGACCGTCGCCTATCAGGCGCAGGTGCACGCCGCCGTGAACATCGGTCTCGCGCGAGCGGCGCTCGACCTGCTCGCCGGCATGTCGGGGGTGACGCAAACCACGACGGGCGCGCCGCGTCTCGCCGACCGGGCCTATTACCGCTCGGGCCTTGCACAAGCCGAAGCCCAGTTGCGCAGCGCCCGCGCCTTCTTTTTCGAATCCGCGGAAGCGGCGTGGCAAACGATCCTCGCGGGCGATGCCGTCACGTCGGCCGAAGCCAACATCCTGCGCCTGAGCGCGACGCATGCGGCGCACACCTGCGCAGAAGTCGTGATGGCGGCATACAAGATGGCGGGCATCGGCGCGATCTACCGCGAGAGTCGCCTCCAGCGTCTCGTGCGCGACTCGATCGTGGTGACGCAACACGCGTTCCTCGGCGAAGGGACCTACGACGCTTCCGGGGCGCTGTTCGTGGGCATCCCGCCCGTGACACCCTACCCCTGATCGAAGAGGCTCGACCACCATGACTCAGGAAGATGTGCGGCTGCAGTTTCGCAATGCGATGGCCTCTCTTGCGGCGGCCGTCAACGTGATCACGACCGATGGTCCGCAGGGGCGCTGCGGCATTACCGCGAGCGCGGTCTGTTCCGTGACGGATACACCGCCGACCATGCTCGTCTGTATCAATCAATCGAGCTACGTGCATGACATCCTGCATGGCAACGCGCAGGTGTGCATCAACGTGTTGGGCGCGCGAGGCCAGGAACTAGCGCGCCTCTTCGCGGGCATGACCGGCTGTTCAATGGAAGAGCGCTTCGCACAATGCGCGTGGCAGCCGGGCCGGCTCGCCGTCCCGGTGCTCGACGACGCCATCGCGAGCCTGGAAGGCACCGTGTGCGAAAGCAAGTCCGTGGGCTCGCACTCGGTGATCTTCGTTCGTATCGAGCATATTGCCTTGCGCGAAGAAGAAGGCGAGGGTCTCATTTATTTCGGGCGGCAGTTCCATCGGCTCGCGCGTGCGGCCGCTACCTGCGCGGCGGGGTGAGCATGCCAGTCTGTCTCTTTCTCACCGGGGCGTGCGGCGCTGAGCCGCCTGTCGACGTTCATGCATTGCTACGCGGGACCAAGGAGATCGATGGCTTTTGCCAGCTGGTAGCGCATCTGCCGATCGCAAAGGCAGTCGATCCACGCATCGCCCCGGACCAGCAGGCACCCTCTTGCATACTGCAATGGTATTTCAACGACCTTGCAACGCTCGAAGCCGCGCTCGTAGCAGATGGCGCGATTGACCGCGCGCTGCGAGGCGTGGCGCTCGCGACCGATGCACACGCGTTCTCACAGCAGACCATGGCCGTGCAAACGTTCGCGCCGCCTCAACGCACTGCCTTGCATGACGGCATGGAACGCTGCAGCTACATGGTTGGCTACGAGGGGCCGGCCGAGGACTTCAATGCGTGGCTCGCGCATTATCTGACGCATCATCCGCCATTGATGCTGCAACTGCCGGCGTTGCGCGAACTGGAGCTCTACACACACGTAGAGAGCCGTAGCGCGTTGCCGTTCTCGCGCGCCGCACTCATGCAGCGCAATAAAGTCGTATTCGACGACCCGGTCGCCCTCGCGGGAGCGCTCGCTTCGCCAGTGCGCGACGCGATGCGACGCGATTTCCAGGCATTGCCCCCGTATAGCGGGGCAACTCCGCATTACCCAATGCGCAGCATTTACGGTAAATTCGCAGCACCGTAACCGGCTTTCGCACCGTCGTCGAACCACAGCGGCGCCAGGCCGGCCTGATGCCACTGGCGCGCAGCACGCGCGCGCACCTCGAGACGCAGCGCATGAGTCAGCCGAACCTCGCCGGCGTCGATCTGAACCTGCTGCGGGTATTCCTCGCCATCTGGGATCTGCGCAGCCTGACTGCGGCAGGAGAGCGGCTTGCACTCACGCAGTCTGCCGTCAGTCACGCACTGCGCCGGCTTCGCACGCTCTTTGACGACCCGCTCTTCGCGCGCACTCCGAACGGCATGGTGCCGACCGATGCCGCGTTCCGCCTCTATACGCCCCTCGCGCAGGCGTTCGCGATGATCAACGAGGCTGTTCAGCAGCTCGCGAACTTCGAACCCTCCACGGCGCAGCGCGTTTTCCGCATTTCGATGTCCGACATGTCGGAGTTCTACTTTCTGCCGCCACTGCTCGCCAAGCTGGACCGCGAAACGCGCGGCATTCGTATTGAAGTGACCAACTTGCCGGTCGAATCGGTGAGCGTGGCCATGCGCGCCGGCGAAATCGATCTCGCGTTGGGCTACGTGCCGGGGCTCGATGGCAACTGCACGACGCAAACGCTCTTCGTCGACGAGCATGTCTGTGTCGTGCGCGCGGGGCATCCCCTACGAAAGACGAAGCCCACCCGCGAGGACCTGATGGGCTTGCGCTACATTTACGCGAGCACCAATGCGACCGGCCATCGCATGGTCGAACAATGGCTCGACGAGCTGAATTTCAAGCGTTCCGTGGTCCTCAGGCTGCCGCATTTCGTCGTCGCGCCGGAGATCGTGATGAACACGGATCTGGCGGTCATCTTTCCGAAAAGCATTGCGCAGCGATTCAACCGGGGCAAGGCGTTTCGCATTCTGCCGCTGCCGTTCACGCTGCCCCCCATCGTAATCCAGGTACATTCGCACACGCAATTCGCCTCCGATCCGGGAATCGCGTGGCTGCGCGAGACCATCTATGGCATGTTCCGTCGGCCCGACGCCTGACACATATCCGTCGCGCTGATGACAGCACCCGATTTCGGTTGATTTGACGCACGATACCTGTGCCTAGACACTGGCTGCCATACGTCACCGCCCTTTCGCGGACGCGTGCACTGGATTCCTCAACGCGAGTACCTATGGCTTCCGTACATTCCCCGGCCTCGGCGACACATACGAGCGCAAATTCGGACCGTTCCCTCAATCGCATCGTGATCGCGTCAGTAGCAGGCAACGCGATGGAATGGTACGACTTCTTCGTCTACAGCACGGCCGCTGCGCTCGTATTCGGACAACTGTTCTTCCCGCCTGACGCCGACCCGCTCATTGGTACGTTGGGCGCGTTCGCGGCGTTCGCTGTCGGCTTCGTCGCGCGTCCGCTAGGCGGCATCGTCTTCGGGCATATCGGCGATCGTTACGGACGGCGTGCTTCACTGGTGTGGACACTGCTGATCATGGGCGTTGCGACCTTCGGCATCGGGCTTCTGCCGAGCTATGGCCAGGTCGGCATGTGGGCGCCCGCTGCGCTCGTCGTTCTGCGCGTTTTTCAGGGCATTGCGTCGGGCGGCGAATGGGGCGGTGGCGTCCTCATGATCAGCGAGAGCGCGCCACCCGAGAAACGTGGCTATTACGCGGCATGGAGCCAGTTGGGCGTGGGCGCTGGCTTTGTGCTCTCGTCTGCAGCGTTTCTGGCAGTCCAGGCGTTGCCCCGCGAACAATTCGTCACGTGGGGATGGCGTCTGCCATTCCTTGCGAGCATCGTCATCTTCGCGCTCGGCGTATATATCCGCCGCCGTCTGCCCGAAAGCCGCGATTTCGCGTCTGTCGAACAAGCGGGCAAGACCTCGCACATGCCGGTTCTCGAAGTGATCAAGCGTCACCCGAAAGAGATCCTCATCGCGATGGGCCTGCGTGTAGCGGAGAACGGAGGCGCCTACATCTTCCTCGCGTTCTCGCTCGTGTACGGTAGGTTCGCGGGCATCCCGAGTTCGACGATGCTCACCGGCGTCATGCTCGCCATGATTATCGAAATGGGAGCGATGCTCGCATGGGGCAGGCTTTCGGATCGCATCGGGCGCAAACCCGTGTACATGATCGGCGCGCTTTCGCTCGTCGCAATGGCATTCCCATTCTTCTGGCTGCTCAACACACATTCCACTCCGCTCATCTGGCTTGCGCTCATCGCGGGCACTGCGATTTGCCACGGCGCGATGATTGGCACGCTCCCCGCACTGGTCGGCGAACTCTTCAGCACCGAGGTGCGCTACTCCGGTGTTGCATTGGGCCACGAAGTGGCGTCGATTTTCGCGGGGGGCCTCTCTCCGCTGATCGCCATTGCACTCCTCTCACGCTTTCATGCTTACTGGCCAGTGTCGTTGTTTCTCGCCGCGCTCGGTATCGTCACGGCTGTGACGTTGATATTCACGCATGAAACTCGGCGGCAGGTTGACTGACTGTGTAGAGTTCAGCGATTGATGTCGCGTATCAATTGGCGACCGGGAATTCACCTGTCGTCTCCCAAAGCTATAGCAACGGCGAATTTCGTTTGGTTTCGCCGCTGCATTCGGGACCGGGCCGCATTTACGCCCGCGACTTTCTTCTGCGCGCGCTCTACGACGATCACCGTGTAATGGTCGACCGTACGATCGACTCGCACATCAAGAACCTGCGGCGCAACATCCAGTCGATCCGGCCCGAGCACGACATGATTCACTCGATTTACGGTGTGGACTATCGCCTCGAGAGCGCACTGCTCTGAAATACGCGTTAAGAAGAGGCGCTCGCGCGGTAACCAAACAACGCGCGCCTTCATCTATCGTGGCGGGATCGAATCACGCGACCCACCCGCCATGTCCACGACTCTTCCTTTTCTCAGCGAACGTGTCTCGCGCGCGGTCCTCGAAGCCAGCTCAGCGCCGTTGTGGTCCACATGCATGGCCAATGCCGCGCACGTGTGCTTGCATTCGAGCGTTTGCGCGTCGATCGCACCGGCACCCGGTGTGACCGCGGTGCGAGACGTCGGAGCGCACGCGCATGGCTGAAAACGTCACGGCCATCGTACGTCGAATCAGTTCGGCCGACCTGAGCGCGGACGGTGAATTCCTGCTGATTCACGACGGCAGCGCTACGGCGGCGCTGCACCGTTCGATATTCAACGATCTGCTGGTTGCGCTGCCCAACGCGATGGAAAAGATCCAGCGCATCGACAAGAGCCAGGCGCCATCGTTTGCGCTCATGCACGCGCGCGGCTGCGAGGTCGGTCGGCTCGACGGCACTCGCCACCTCGTGATCCGCTTTCGGCTCTCCAAAACTGCGAACCTGTCTTTCATGGTGCCGTGCGAGCAGATCCCCGGCATCGTCCAGGCGCTCGAAACCGCCGCTCATCACGAAGCCACGCCGTCTTCTCTCGCGGTCAGGCTTCAGTGAAACGACACCCGCGGCACGACCGCGCCCCAGGCGCGCGGTCCCCTATTTATCAGCAAACTCCCGGTTTTTCTCGCCTATCTTGATCCTGCGTCACGCATTGCTCGGCTTTCGTTTAAAGCCGTTGATTTCCCTGTTGCTGGTCGCGCCCGGATTCGCTCCGCCCATGGCGCTCGCACAACTATCCAGCGCGGCGGCGCAGCCCGCCGCGCTCGGCAACGACTGGACCTTGCGCGTCGATCCGCAGTTGCAGGAGCATCCGCTGCAGTCGGGCGACGCGTCCGCGACGGCAGCCATCGCCCAGTCGATGGCCGGCACCGTCGACACCGACCTTTCGATGCATGGGAAGGCCGAACTGCGGCGCTATGCGTCGTCCGTGAAAGGCGACTACATCCAGTACTCCGAAGATACGGACACCGCAGATGCATACGCTCATGTGAGCCTCACCGAAAGCGGCAGCACGTTTTTCGGCCCCTACGCGCATATGCTCGTCGAAGCCGAGCAAGGCTATATCAGCACTCCGCGCTACCGCTTCGTCATGAACGGCGGATGGGGTTCGGCTGAGCGCGCCGACCTGGTCGACCACGAACGCGCAGTGATTCACAACGGCACGTATTCAACCTGCCAATGCAGCGGCCAGCCCGCGTGGTATCTGCGCGCCTCGCAGTTCGAAATGGATAGCGGCACGGACACCGGCGTTGCGCACAACGCGGTACTGTTCTTCCAGGGCTTGCCGATATTCGCGAGCCCGTGGTTGTCGTTTCCACTCTCGGACAACCGCCGCAGCGGCCTGTTGCCGCCAACGTTCTCATTCAGCTCCACGGGCGGCTTCGATCTGGCGACACCGATCTATTTCAATCTCGCGCCGAACTACGATCTCACGCTAACCCCACGCACGATCAGCCGGCGCGGCGAAATGATGAGCGCCGACTATCGCTATCTGGGCAGCGACTACAGCGGCGAAGTCTCGGCGCTGCTCCTGCCGCACGACGCACTCACGAAGACCGACCGCTATTCGCTCTCGATCAAGCACGACTGGAATATCGGTTCGGGCTTCTCCGCCTATGTGAATTACAACCGGGTTTCGGATTCGAGCGTCACCACCGACTTGAACCCAGAAAACCAGCTTCTGCTGGGATCGACGACGCTCTACGACCAGGAAGCGGGATTGCGCTACGCGAATGGTCCGTGGTCGGTGCTGTTGCGCGAGCAGCACTGGCAGGCATATTCGAACGACACCGTCTACAACCGCGAGCCACAATTGAACGTGCAATACGCGCGCTATAACGTGGGTGGGTTCGACTTCGGCGCAGAAGCAGATGCTTCGCGCTTCACGATGTCGAGCAGCGACGTCGCGCAGGGCAATCGCTTCGTATTCAATCCGTACGTGTCGCTGCCCATCGTGCGGCCGTCGTGGTACATCACGCCCAAGGTGCAGTGGCACTTCGCAGCCTACGACCTGTCCTCACTCGGCAGCGATGCAGCGGCCGGACAGCCGCACAATTTTCAGGTCAACGTGCCAACGGTGAGCCTCGACTCCGGCATGACGTTTGAGCGCGCCATCACGCTATTCGGCCACGCCTATATTCAAACGCTCGAGCCGCGGCTCTATTACGTCTACACGCCGTACCGCAACCAGAGCTTCGCCCCGTTGTTCGATACCGCCGAAAGCGATTTCGGCCTGGCCGAAATCTTCACTGCCAACAGCTTTGTCGGCAACGACCGTGTTGCCGACGCCAACCGCCTCACTGCTGCGATCACGACGCGTTTCATCGACGCCGCAACGGGTTCGGAGGCAGGACGCTTCGTGCTCGCGCAGCAATACACCTTCACCACGCCGCGCGTAACGCTCGATGCCGACGAATCCACCACGGACTTAAGCCGCACGGGTGTGATCGCCGGTGCATCGCTGAACATCGGCAGCGCATTCAAGGCCGAGCAGGCCATCGAATACAACGAGGCGAGCGCTTACCTCTCCCATACGAGCACGGGTTTTTCATGGGCGCCCGCGCCTGGCGAAGTCGTGAACATGGCGTACAGATACACGCGCGCCGACGCGTCCGAGGACAACGAGCCGGTCAGCCAGTTCATCGTCTCGGGCCAATGGCCGCTGAGCCGCCGGCTTTCCAGCGTCGCCAGAATGAACTACGACATGCATCTGCACCGCCTTATTGCCGGCCTGGTGGGCTTTCAGTACGACGCGGATTGCTGGTCGCTCGGCGTTGCGTTCGAGAAATACACGAACGAAACCAGTTCAACGGTACCGAGCAGCGGCAGTCGCGTGCTGATGCAGTTGCAACTCAAGGGCCTGTCGAAAATCGATAACGGCCTGCTAAACCAGTTTAAGGCAACCGTGCCGGGTTACACGCCAATGCCGGACAGCAGTTCGCCGATTTCGAGATTTTCAGATTACGAGTAACACTATCCCGATCTTTCAAGCTCCAGAACGTTGCGAGGATGCGCACGATCGCCAGTTCCCCGGAGCGAACGCTGGGTGGTACAGCCCTGGGCACCTCGCTTCCTGTTTTGGCGATCACGGCTGAGAGTCAATGGTCGATACGCCGGCCTGTGCCAGAGTAATTCCGGTCAGCGCATTGACAGTCAGCGCCGCGCTGTGAAGCCACGCGAACTTGTCCAGATGACTTTGCATAGCTGGAGTAAGTGCCATTCGCTCGTGTTCGCTCAACGACAAGACGCTCATAAGGCCACGCCGAATCGCAGCAATGTCCGTTGGATCGTCGACATAGTGAGCAATGCCGCCCGCAGATTCCGGAACGGAAGCCACGCGGCTTGCCAGAACGGGCGTGCCACACGCGTAGGCCTCGAGTGGCGGGATGCCGAAGCCTTCATAGTGTGGAATAAAGGCAAGCGCACGGGCCGCGCTGTAGAACGCGGCCATATCGCAGTCCTTCACGAATGACGTAGGGCGCACGATGTTAATCTTCCTTTCTCGTGCCCGCTCGATACGCCCCTGAGCCTCGCCGTCGTCCCATCCATTCGCCCCGATGAGGACCAGTGAAAGATTGCGGCGAATCTCCGGTCGCAGGGCAACAAAAGCATCGATCAGGTTGAGCAGATTTTTGCGCGGCTCCAGCGTGCCGACTGCAAGCAGATAGTTGGTACACGACACACCGTAACGTTCGCGCGTTTGTTGTGCAAGGCCCGGTTCGATGTAACGGTAGACTTGCCTGTCAACCGCGGGCGGGATCACATGGACCACCGCCGGATCCAGGCCGAAATGATGGATGATCCGCTGTTTCGTATATTCAGAAACGGCAATGATCTTTCCGCTCTGCCGGATGGCGCGTGGCAATGAATAACCCAGCAACCTGTTGTTGCCGGATTCCACACATTCGGGCACGTCAAGATGCGCGAGGTCATGGACGACAGTGGCCGATCGGCGCGAGTACATGGGTAACGCAGTGAACGCCGGAAAATAGTAGTGCCCTTTGGGCAGCAGGAAATCAAGCGACATCCGCAGGCGCCGCTTAACAATCTGATGCGCGAGATTATTCGTCAACGCAGGCAGCGGCACGATAGACGTACAGTTTGGCAACGGTAGGGCGCGTGCCAGATCGACCTGCCTGCGAGGCACCAGTAGGGAATAGGAGAATTGGCGTCCGGCGGCCAGCACATCCATCGCCCGTACGATTTCTGAGGTATAGCGTCCGATCCCAGTGGTCTGCTCGCTTAGCATCGGGCGCACATCGACAATCACGTGTGGGGGCGACGAAGGCTTCATTCGGGTTTGTCCGCGTTAGGAAAAGGAATGCCGCCGACGCCCGGAAGCACGGTTGTGCGCTGAACAGGGTTGTCGCGCGTGCTGTTCAGGACGATCCTGAGCTACGCAAGAGCCTGCCAGGCAGGCGAAACGACGCGGGATGCACGTGGACGGCTAGTCCTTCGCGCGCGCATTCAAGTGCATGGCATGCTTGCGGCAGTGCCGCCTTGCCGCACTCGTATCGTCGATATCGCTCTCTTATTGTTCGCCAAGGGCCGGCGGTCACCTATCGGGTGTGACTTGCGCCGCCCGGATCGCCCGATGACCACAAGCCGCCGCTCGAGCCTCGCGGGTCCATCCCGACGACGCCAGATTGCGACTCGTCGAGTAGCGACCTGCTCCTACCATTGCTGCCCGACGTCAACGTAACGCCCGGAATTCCGATGGCGTGCGGGGCAAGGTCATTCGCGTGCGCCGCTGCGTGCCGCCCCGTTACTGTGTTGGCACCCAGCGATGGATGTGATCCATAAACGTAGCCCTGATCGAGGCCGATGGCGAGTCTCACGCCTGACCCGCTACAGCCCGTGCCGATCACGACTGCCTCCTGGGTGAACGCGCCCATCGTACTGACGCCCGTCGTGATTTCGCCCCCCATGTAAATCGGCGTGCACTGCATCTCGTCGAAGGCAAATCCGCCGTCGGGCACCACGACGTCCACCAGGTCCGAGCTCCCGACAAACACGCTGGCCAGCTTGCCAGGCTCGAGACGACCACCCTGCACGTCGCCCGTTTTCACGAAGTCGACATCGACTGCAAAGCCGGTGAGATGGTCTGCGTTCGGCGGCAACCGGACTGTGTACGCGCCGCTGCGCGGCCCGTCGTCGATTCCGGCGAAGCTGCCGCCACGCGTCGTGATGCGCATGCCGATGCCGGAAATTGGAGTTGAGTAGACATTGTCGAGGCCCGATGTGCGATCCACGGGGGCAAGCACGCGCAGCTCACGAACTTCGTTCCGACTGCTACAGGTATACGGGATGTCTTGCACGATCGCCGCGTGGGCCGAGCCCAACAGTGCGCCCACGGGCGCGCCTTTCGGGACGCTGATGCGCTCCGGTGACAGGGGCAGAACGAGCGTACCGGGTTCACCGGTGGGCCGGCAACCGGCTTGCGCAGGCGACGCAAAGCTACTGGCGACGAGTATCAATGCGGCGGTCAGCCACCGCGTGTCACGCCGCAAGCATAATTCTGGAAGACGAAGCATCGCGCGCACTGCATAGTTGAACGTCACCACCGGATTGCGGCGGCGAATTTGGAGTGGTTTCGTCTTCTTCGCTAGGCGCGAAAATCGAACGCTCAGAGTGTAGGCCCAACTGGTCGCTCAATTCTTTATCCACGATTACCGCCGTTTACAGCGCGAGCGAACTTCCCCGCGCCGTATCGTTGGCTGGCTGAGAAGGTGGTTGCGATGAGCCGAAAACGCGACTTTCCACAGTAACACCGAGTAATCAGCATCCACCAGTACGGTGACTAGTCCACATGCCCTGTGACTTGACCTCGCCGCTCAAGCACATCTGTCAGTAGATAAACCTGAGAATCCTTACCTTTTCCTATCGAGGGTAACAGTCGGTTGCGTGACGATAAGCGGCTCGAGGCGCGGTGCCGGCACGGCAAATTGTGTCGCGACCAACGAATTGCAGCCGAATTTTCGTCGCGACGCGTGGCGATAGTGTCATCGCCTGAACACTTTCCAGCACGTCGCGGCGAACGACCCCACAACGCACGCACCATGTGGCAATTCGAGCACTAGCATCGACTTTCCTGAAATCTCGGCACAACGTTGCTTGCGCGAGCGAATACGAGGTGAGTGAAATTAGAACTATTGAAATAGGCCTTCTTACCCTGCCGGTTTCGCGTGTCGCGCCTGCCGACGTGCCGAACGCAACGTCCGTTGTTCGCGTCCGTTGGTCTTGTCGTAGGCGCGCAGCGTGCGGGCTATCCGCGACGATCGCCGGGCGTCAGCCTCTCCGCCACGCCACCACTGCGGCAAAGGTCGTGCTCAGAAGGCGCTCGTCGGGCTGAAGAAGCAGCGTGCAATCGATGTTGCCGACCCGCCCATGACCGGCTGTCGGCTCTCGGGCGAATAGACGAACCACGGGCCATCGCCGTGGCGGAAAAACATGATCGCGAGCGTCCCGGACGCGCGTGCCGCGGGCATTACGTGCGTCATCGGGGTCCAGCCATTTGTCGACTAGCAGACGCAACGACGTGCTCCGGCTGCTCATCGAGTTCTCCTGCGACTACTATTTCCGTGACTGTCTGCCGCCGACTTGCGCAAGGGGCGGCGCCTGACCGGTGCGTACCGCGCGGTGTCGCTTATATCTGCGCCTGAAGCTCGCCAACGAGTTCAGGCGCGATGGCGAACAGGTCGCCCACGAGGCCGTAGTCGGCCACGCTGAAGATCGGGGCTTCTTCGTCCTTGTTGATCGCGACGATCACCTTCGAGTCCTTCATGCCGGCCAGGTGCTGGATCGCACCCGAGATGCCGACCGCCACGTACAGTTGCGGCGCGACGATCTTGCCGGTCTGGCCGACCTGATAGTCGTTCGGCACGTAGCCGGCGTCGACGGCTGCACGCGAGGCGCCGAGTGCGGCGTTGAGCTTGTCCGCGAGCGGTTCCAGAATCTTCGTGTAGTTCTCGCCGCTGCCCAGACCCCGGCCGCCCGAGACGATGATCTTCGCGCTCGTGAGTTCCGGGCGGTCGAGCTTCGTCACTTCACGGCTCACGAACTTCGAGAGGCCGCTGTCTGCCGCCGCTTCGATCTTCTCGACCGCTGCGCTGCCGCCTTCGGCTGCGACGGGATCGAAACCGGTCGTGCGGACCGTGATCACCTTGATCGGGTCGCTCGACTGGACGATTGCGACTGCGTTG
>NZ_JAFA01000067.1 GCF_000519185.1 Paraburkholderia nodosa DSM 21604
TGGCTCGTCGTCTCCGGCGGCTACGCCGCCTGCGACTCCTCACCACCGGCCAAAACAATCGTCAACGACCGGCCAACATAATTGTCGCCGCCCAGTCTTGCGGTCGAGGCGAAGAAACGGGCTGCGTCGCTTTGGAAAAAGCTCGTGTGGCTGTTCAGCAAGCCATCGGAACAATTCGAATTCGCGCGTACCGGACAGCAACAGCGGGAACTCGCGGCGGCGCACTCAGCGGAGCGCGCGCGGCTCGATACTCAGCTCGACAGAGCACAAACGGCACTTCAGTCGCTCGAAGCGCAGCAGGCGAAGGCGCACGCGATGCTCGACAGCCTCGCACCGTTCGCGGACGGCCAGATCATCGGCACGGGTCGCTCCGACTATACGCTCGACACGCATGGCTACGAATTCCATGCGAACGGTCAGCGCTTCGAACTGCTCGACGTGCCCGGTATCGAGGGCAAGGAAGCGCGCGTGATCGACAGCATTCTGGGCGCAGTGAAGGCCGCACACGCGGTGTTCTATGTGACCGGCAAGCCCTCAGCGCCGCAGACCGGCGACAAGGACGGTCAAGGTACGCTTGAAAAAATTCGCGAGCATCTCGGCGATCAAACGGAAGTGCGGTCGATTTTTAACAAGCGCATCACGAATCCGATCCAGCTCGAAAAGGGCGATCTGCTGAACCAGGGCGAACGCGCGAGCCTCACCGTGCTTGACGAAACGATGCGCGAGCATCTGGGCAACAACTACCAGCGCTACATCGCTCTGAGCGCGCAGCCCGCGTTTCTCGCGGCGGCCGATTGTCTCGTGCCTGCGTCGGATGCCGCGCGCAGCCGCGAGAAGTTCCTCGCGAAGGCGAGTCCCGCCGACGTGCTCGCGAGGTCGGGATTCCAGTCGTTTCTCGACTGGCTGAGCGGCAGTATGGTGACCGATAGCGAGGCGCGTATTCGCGCCGCGAATGTCAACAAGGTGCGCAGCGCTGTGCAAACAGCGGCCGGCACGATCGCACTGATCCAGCGCGACAAGGTCGCACCGCTTGCTGCGGACGTGCAGCGCGACTGGGCCCACGTCAGCGAGCAGCTGGAACTCGCGGTGAGTGCGCTCGGCCCCGCGTTGCAAACGCATGCGGACGCCGCGATCCGCACATTCGAAATGCGCGTGCGCGAGCATATCTACGAGCGAATCAAGGACGGCATCGATAACGACGACGTGAAGCACGCGCTGGGCGCAGCGATGAAGCGCGAGCAGGCGAAGCTTGAATCGGCCCTTCCGACGCTGATGGATAGGGAACTCACGCGATTTCAGCAGGACGTGAGCGATACGCTTGAACGCTTCCAGCGACGCATCGCCGAACTGCAGGATGCGTATCGGTCGATCGGTACGCAGACGCTCGGCGGCTTTGAGCTGAACATGACCTTCGACAGCGGCGTAAAGTACATGCCCCTCATTGCGGCGCTCGCCGGGGGGCTAATGATGATCTGGAATCCCGCCGGATGGGTGACGCTTGCGATCGGCGGAGTGACGCTTGTCGTGAGCATCGCGAAAGCGGTCTGGGGCTTCTTCGACAGCGATTACAAGAAATCGCAGCAGCGCAAGGCCGCGAACGAGAACATCGGGCGCGTCGTCGGCCGCATGGAAGACGCGATGAAAAGCAGCTGCGACAAGGTGATGGAAAGCGTCAAGGCACGCATCGGCGAGATCGCGGCCGAAGTCGAGCGCTCGGTCGAGCAGGTTGCGCAAGTAAATTCCGCTCTGATCCGTGTCAGCGCGAAGCTCATGCATTTTTCTAAAACGATGTCCGAAACTGAGGCAGTGTAATGGAACAGACACTCAACTCTTTCAAGGAGCGGCAAGCGGAAACGTTGAGGGTGCTCAACGACCTTCAGGCGTTCCTCGCGCAAGGCGAAGCATTCGGTATCGATGCCGATCCGAACGTCAAGGTGAAACTCGACAGTGCGATCCGCAGCATGGAAGAAGAAAAGCTGCGCGTCGTGCTGATCGGTGGCTTCTCCGAAGGCAAGACGGCGATCGCTGCCGCGTGGCTCGAACGGCTCGACAAGTCGACGATGAAGATCAGCCACGAGGAGTCGTCGAATGCGGTGACGGTCTACGAGGCGAGCCCCGATTGCCTGCTGATCGACACGCCGGGTCTATTCGGCTTCAAGGAGCAGTTCGACGCACAAACCAATACGCTCGAAAAATACAAGGAGCTCACGCGCAAGTACGTGAGCGAAGCGCATCTCGTGGTCTACGTGATGGACCCGACGAACCCGATCAAGGAGAGCCATCGAGACGATCTCACCTGGCTGTTCCGCTCGCTGAACCTGCTGCCGCGCACGGTGTTTGTGCTGAGCCGTTTCGACGCGGTCGCGGACGTCGAAGACGAGCTCGAGTACGCGAAGCTATTCGCGATCAAGAAGGACAACGTGGCGAGCCGCCTGCGCGATCTGATCGCGTTGACCGACGCGGAGACCGCAGAACTCGCGGTGGTGGCCGTCGCCGCCGATCCGTTCGAGATGGGCACCGAACACTGGCTCACAGACCTCGAACGTTTTCGCGCGCTCTCGCGCATCGGGCTGCTCCAGCGCGCGACGTCGGAAAAGGTCTCGGCGGCCGGTGGAATAGAGGCCGTTGTCGACGAGACGCGGCGCAGCATCGTGCGCGACGTGCTCGGCAAGCAGTTGCCGATCGCCGTCCATAACGACGATTGCATCGCGCAGGAAGTAAACCGCCTCGAAACGATGAGCAACCAGTTGCGCAAGCAGCTGGTTTCGTCCGATGCGCGCATCAACGACGTACGCATCGGTTTGCGCAGTTTCGTTACGGATTTCTTCACCGATCTGATCCTGCAGGCGCGCGGACAGTCGTTGGATACGTTCGCGGAATTCTTCGAGCGTAACGTCGGTTCGGACGGCGTGGTGTTGAACGCGAATCTGCAAAACGCGTTCGATCAGCAGATGCGCTCGGTGAAATTTGAGGTCAGCAAGATGGCGGTCGGTTTCGACGCGGAGGTGAATCACTTCAACGCGAGCGTGCGTGCCTATGGCAAGCAGGGAATCGACTACGTGGTCAAGAGCGGATTGATAAACAACACGTCGGTGCTGGCTGCACGCGATGGCATTGTCGGTGTCGCAAAGGCGGTTGGTCTCGATCTCGGCAAGATGCTGAAGTTCAAGCCGTGGGGCGCCGTCAATTTCGCGAAGGGGCTCAACGGCCTACTGTCGGCATTCGGTCTTGCGCTCGAAATCTGGGACTCTGTGGAGCAGATGAAACGCGAACAGGCGTTCCGCCAGGTGCTCGACAAGATGGTCGAGAACTTCGAGAAACAGCGCGCGGAATTGCTTGATTTGATCAAGGGACCGGATTTCGAGGATCAGTTTTTCCCGGAGCTCGTCGATTTGCGCGCCAACGTAACGGCGGTCGAGCAAAGCGTCGTGGCGGGACGCGAGAAGCGCGAGCAGTTCCATCGCTGGCGCGATCAAGGTGAAGCGATCGATGCGGAGTTTCGGATGCTGGATGCAGCTTAGTCAGACTCTGCGTAAATTCGAGTGTCCGATGCTGATCACGCCGCCCACAGTCTGGGCGGCGTGTTGCGCGTGGCCGCAGAAATTTCACCGGTAAAGAAGGCGCTGCCGGATACGTATGACCTTGCGTTTGTCCACACCGATAAGGATCTCGCACAGGTGGCGCAGGGCATCCGTACGGAAGGTGCGCACGCATCTGCCTACCTATACGACCCCCCGGTACCGGGAAAACGGCATTCGGGCGTTTCCTGGCACAGCATCTGGAGATGCCGATGCTGGTATGCCGCGCATCGGACATTCTGTCGAAATCGGTCGGCGAGGCCGAGAAGCACATTGCTCGCGCATTCCGGCAGGTTGCAAACGATGGGGCGATCCTGCTGATTGACGAGATTGACAGTGTTCTCCACGATCGCCGCAGTGTGATGCATGGGTGGGAGGCAACTCGGTTAACGAAATGCTTACGCAAATGAAGGCGTTTGAAGGGGTTTTCATCGCATCGACCAACCTGCTCGACGGATTCGATCAGGCCGTGTTGCGTCGGTTCGATCTGACGTTAAAGTTTGACTACCTTTGTGCCGATCAAGCATGGATGCTGTTGTGCCGCCAGGCGAGGGCACTCGGGTTGCCTCAGCCGCTCGCCGTAACGCTTGCACGCCTCGTGCGGATTCATGCGTTGACTCTGGGCGACTATGCGGCAGTCGTGCGCCGTCATCGCTTTTATGCGGGCCGCTCGGCGGAGGCATTTGTCACGGCGCTTGAGGAAGAATGTGCGCTGAAAGAAGACCGGGCGCAGCGAATGGGATTCGTCTGGGTATCTAGCTGTTGCGCCAGTTGCAATATCAACGTTTCAATGGGGATCAGGCATGTCGGGGAAATGCAAATTTTGTGGATCATCGTCATATGGCACGTGTAGCTCTAGCCCGCATGGGAAGCATGAGCACCACGATGACGAAAAGCATTGCGAGTTCTGTGGATCGTCGTCATATGGCACATGTAGCAACAGTCCATTCCGGAAGCACAAGCATGGGAGCGGTGCCAACAAGTGCATTTATTGTGGATCGACCTCCACGGGGACGTGTTCCTCCAGCCCTCACGGACGGCATGAAAAATAAACTCCAGTGATCCGCGATCATGGCTTCTCAACTTTCGTGGCTTGATCACGATGCAGCCGCTGCGCAACGCAGCTTGCAGATTCTCTCGCTCTTCAACGAGCCGGACGCGCGCGACGAACTGGGCATCGGTGGTATCCGGGATTCCATCGCGGATCAGCTTTTTCCCGGCACGTCGACCATCCAGACGCGTCTGCGCTATGTGTTCTTTGTGCCTTGGTTGATGGAGCAACTCGACGCGCGCAACATCCGAGCCTCGGCATTCCGGACGGCCGCGCGCGACGCTGAAGTTGGGCTGCTCGACGAACTAATCGCCAATACCTCGCCGGACGAGCCGGGCGTAATCGGCCGGGAAAAGCGCGAGGCTCTCAAGCGCTTCCCGAGTTCCGTCTACTGGGCGGCCCTCGGCAGTTGGGGCTTACGGCGCGCGCGCGTCTCGCAGCAGCAGTACTATGCGCAGGCCGACCGCCGTCATACGCAGCGCAATACACGGCGCACCCGTGATGACCAGGACACGCACGACGGTGACCGCAGTGGCCTCGCTTGGGATCGCAAGGTCGTCGAACTGCGCCCGAAAGGCTTTCCCACCCATGCAAATCTCATGCTGACGCGTGGTGAGGCGGAACTGCTACTGGACCGCTGGACGCTGCATCACGGTCAGTCGCTGTTGACCTGGATCGCCCAGGACCTCGCAGCCGGCAGCACGTTGTTCGATGTCGAGCAGATCTGGCTGCATCCGCGCAAGGAAACGTTTCCGGAGGACATTCGCCTGCTGATCGACGATGCGCATCGGCTAAATGTGCTGATTCATGGTGCGGCTTTACTCTATAACCTTGAACTCGCGCGTCTCTCGCCTCCGTCGGAAGCGATTGCCATCGATCGCGGGCTTGACCTAATGAAGTGGGCCGAACAAGATCTGCCGCTTTGCATCGACTGGGATCTCGGTGCGTTCTGGAAACGCGTGCTCAACAAAGGCCACACGATCACACCGAAGACGCAGGAGTTCGTGAAGGCGTGGCTCGTGCTCGCCTTGCGTGATCGCAGCGATATCGGCGCATCTGTCGATTGCCGTCAACTCATTCGCGACCGCGAGGTGAGCTTGAAGCGCAAGGGCAATCGCTCACGCTTCGAAAACCGCGCCGCGCGTGACCAATGGAGCGGCAATGCGGGGCTCATGCCGCTCAGCTACCGATGGCCCGTGGCGCGCGACTTTCTTGGAGAATGGCACGCCGGCTGGAAGAACGCCAAATGATCAATCCCGAACGACGTAGCCTGTTGACCGATGCGCTCACACCGCCTGACCGCTATCGATTCGATTGTGGCGTGGCGACGACCTATTCGCTCGATCTCATCACGCTCCTGACCTTGCCGCTGCATCTCGCGCGACGCGATGCCGAGCACACATCGCCCGAGCGGCCCGACCCGCTGCCGGTGCTCGACGCGGTGCGCCGCATGGGTGACCGGCTGACAGTCTTCTGTCAGCGCGGCCGACTTCATATTCCGCGCAAGTCCAATGCCTTGCTCGGCTTGCTCGAGAACATGGTGCAGGAAACACAGGTACCGCACGAGCACGGTGTGTTCCATCCAAAGGTGTGGCTGCTACGCTTCGAGCCTGTTGATGCGGCGGATCAGGAGCCCACGCTACTTCGCCTGCTCGTGCTCACGCGCAATCTCACCGACGACCGCTCGTGGGATCTGTCGCTCTGGCTCGAAGGCGAGCCGGGCAAAAAGCGCGTTGATGCGAGCCGGCCACTTGCGTCCTTCATCGAATGGTTGCTGCGGGGCAATGAGGTGACCGTCGGTGCGGCGCGCACAGAGCAAATCGAGCAACTGTGCGTCGATGCCGCGCGTACGACATGGGCGCCGCCTGGCCAGTTCGAGGAGGTGCACTTTTATCCTCTTGGCATTGGCAAGAAGACTGCCTCTTGGTTTCCGGAGGCGCCGAACGGCGTGAAGTGGGACGAGCTTGGAGTGATCTCGCCGTTCGTTTCGATGGACGCGCTGACGCGTCTTGTATCACGCACCAGAGCACCGCTTTTCCTCGTCTCGCGTGCGGAGGAGCTGGACAAGTGTGCATCGCACGGCGGCTTTACGAATGTGCGCGTGTTGAGCGATCAGGCGCTCTCAGGCGACACCGAGGACGACGTCGCGCATCGGCAGTGCGGGCTACATGCGAAGGCGTATATCGGCAAGCGCGCTTGGAATACTCATCTCTTCGTCGGGTCGGCGAATGCCACTGGTGCCGCACTCGTGCAAGGCCGGAATGTCGAGTTCGTTGTCGAGTTGATTGGGCGCGCGAGCAAGGTCGGCGGACCGGCTGATTGGGTCGGAGAGGAAGGGCTCGGCCCGCTCCTTGCGGATTACGTGCGCTCGGAGCCGAAAGACGCTGACGCACTCGAGGACGAGCATGCGCTGGAAGCGCTGCGTGATGCTCTGGCGCGTGGACCACTCGCGCTGCATGGTGAGCTGGCCGAGTCGGGCTGGACTGTCGATCTACGCGGCCTCGACAACACCGACTGGAACGGTGCCTCGGCGCACGCGTGGCTCGTGTCGCAGGATGAGACACGGGCCAAACCGATCGACGCCGCACGGCAGGCTCTTGTCGATGTTTCACTTTCAGGCATTCGGCTCGGCGAGTTTGCGCCGCATCAGGTGACTGCGTTCACGGGTTTCACGCTCATGCTCGGCAAGGCGACATTGAGTTTCGTGCTCAAGCTGCCGCTGCACGGTGGTCCGGAAGAGCGCGATCTAGAGATCCTGCACGCGGCGATCCGCAATCGCGAAGGCTTGATCCGTTATCTATTGCTGCTGCTAGGGGACTGGGATGGCGACGAAGGCGATGGGAACGGCGACGGCGTGAAGTTCGGAGACGGCCACGGCGCGTCCTTCGACGATATGCCGCTCTTCGAGATGCTCGCACGTGCCTACGCACGCGAGCCGGAGCGCCTCGCGCAGGTGCGCGACCTCGTCGAACGGCTGCGCCGCAAGTCCGCGCAGGAACAGCAACACGGCAGCGAGCAGGCGCACACAAGCGACCCCGTTCTCACAGCCGATTTCCTCGAAATCTGGTCGGTTTTCGAGACAGCGTTGAAAAACGAGAAGCTCACATGACACGCAATATTGCGGCAAGTACGTTCATCACGGGCCTGAAGGATTTTCAGAAGATGACGGTCGATTACGTCTTTGAGCGTATGTTCGATGACGCAGAACCGGCCATGCGCTTTCTTGTCGCTGACGAAGTGGGCCTCGGCAAGACGATGATCGCGAAGGGGGTGATCGCGAAGACCATCGACAAATACGCGCAGACGCTGAAGCGGATCGATATCGTCTATGTCTGCTCGAATGCCGAGATCGCCGCGCAGAACATCAGGCGGCTGCTGCTGCCGGGGCAGTCCAACGTATCGAAGGCCAATCGGCTCACGCTGCTGCCGAAGTACACGCACGAGCTTGACAATCACGCGGTGAACCTGATCAGCTTCACGCCGACCGTGGCCTTCGGCACGAAGAACGGTGGCGGTTTGCGCACAGGACGAAAGGAAGAGCGGCATCTTATCTATCAGATGCTGCGCACGCTGCAGGGCGTGCGCGAGCATGGCCTGCGCCGTGCGCTACGCGCAACGGCGGGTGATACGTGGGACGTCGACGCGCAACAGCAAATCGAAGGAGGGTATGACGAGACCATCGCGAGTGCGTTTCGCGACAACATCCTGCGCGACGAAGCGCTCTACCGGGAACTGTGCGAAATCGCGGAGCTTCGTGCCGATCGACGCAGGAAAATCACCGAGGAAGATCATGAACGTTGCAAGACCCTCGTCGGCGATCTGCGCAGGTTGCTATCGTGGACCTGCCTCGTCGCGCTAAAGCCTGCGCTTGTCATTCTCGACGAGTTTCAGCGCTTCAACGATCTCTTCGACGATCCCGACGAAACGGATAATCCCGCAGCCGAGCTCGCGCATCAACTCTTCAATTACGAAGGCCGTGCGCGCGTACTGCTTCTGTCCGCGACGCCTTACAAGATGTACGCGCGCGATGACGAGAGTGAGGATCACTACACCGATTTTCTGCGCACCCTACAATTTCTATATCCAGGCGAACCCGACAAGATCGATGCGCTCAAGAGCGATATCGGCGCGTTGCGCACGGGCCTTCTGAGCGCGCGCGGTCCCGACGATCTCGCCGTGCTAGCGCCAGTGAAGGCACGCATCGAACAAACCTTGCGGCATGTGATGTGCCGGACAGAGCGCGTCGAGGCCACCCTGCGCGCCGACGCGATGGTCAAGGACCAGCCGCTCATGCCATGCCTGTGTCCTGGCGATCTCGCCGACTTCCGCACGTTGGAGGCGCTGGCGAGCACGCTCAAGGAGCCGGACACAATCGAATACTGGAAGTCGAGCCCGTATCTGCTCAATTTCATGAGTGGCTATCGGTTCAAGAAGTTGCTCGAGGAGGAGATCAAGCCCGGGCGGAAGTTGTCGCCGGTTCACGAGGTGTTGGCGAAGCGTCCGCCCGCGTCCTTCGACCCGCGCGACGTGGAGCACTATCGGGTGATCGATCCGGGTAACGCGCGCCTTCGTGCTCTCGTTGGGCGAATCGATCGGGATGGTCTGTGGAAACTTCTCTGGATGCCACCTTCGCTTGGCTACTGGCAGGCTGGCGGCGAGTATGAAGGTATCGGTGCGGTTAGCAAGCAGTTGGTGTTCTCGGCGTGGAACGTGGTGCCGGATGCGCTTGCAGCGATCCTTTCCTTCGAGGCCGAGCGCAGGCTAGTGGAGCACTTCGACCGCCGGGCTTCATACGCTGGGATGGTGAAGCGCTTCGGGCCGCGCCTACAATTCAAACGAAGCGGCAACGAACCGGCCGGCATGGCGACCATGCTGCTGGCCTTTCCGTCGCAGGCGCTGACGTCTCTCGTAGATCCGCTCGCGTTGCTCGCCGATGTCGATTCTGCACCGTGCTACGCGGACATTCACAAACGCGCGATGGAAATAGTCGAGGCGGCGATCACCCCGTTCGTAGAGCATCGCGTCAACGAAGGGCCATTCGACCGGCGTTGGTATTGGGTAACGCTTGCGCGTCTGGAGGCGAGTCGTCATCCCGAAGCCCGTGCATGGTGCGAGCATGGCTGGACCGTAGCGCGCAGCCTGCGCGAGAACATGGAGGACGATTCGTCCAGTGCATTCGATGATCACGTCGTCCGCTGGCTGGAGGCATGGGATGGCGAATTCAACGAACTGGGCCGCGTGCCTGACGATCTGGTGACGGTGCTCGCCCATGTCGCGCTCAATGCGCCGGCGACCTGTGCGTTGCGGACGCTGATGCGCCGTTGGGCGCACGACCAGGCGCCCGAGGCCATGCTCAGCGCCGCCGCGCGCATCGCGGAGGGCATGCGCAGCCAGTTTAACTCGCCGCGCGCAGTCGCACTGCTGAAAGCCGTCGAACGAGACGAGGATTCGTACTGGCAGCGCGTGTTGCAGTACAGCGCAGACGGCAATCTGCAGGCGCTGCTGGACGAATACGCGCACATTCTCTTCGATGCCAACGGGCTCGCCGAACGCCCCGTCGACGAAGGCTGCCAGAAGCTCGGCGACGCCATGTTCGAAGCGATGTCTCTGCGAAGCGCGACCCAGCATCCAGACGAAGTCAAAGTTCAGGATGGCCTCGTGTCCATCAAGCCATTCGAGACGGGCATCCGCACGCATTTCGCGCTGCGATTCGGTCAGGTCAGCGAGGATGATGGCGCGGTCACACGAAAAAAAACGGTGCAGGCCGCTTTCAACTCGCCGTTCTGGCCGTTCGTGCTGACGTCGACGTCCATCGGGCAGGAAGGGCTGGATTTTCATCACTGGTGCCATTCGGTCATGCACTGGAACCTGCCATTGAATCCCGTCGATATGGAGCAGCGCGAAGGACGCGTGCATCGCTACAAGGGTTACGCGGTGCGCAAAAACGTGGCGCTCAGGCACGGGCACGCGGCACTGCAACGTGCGCCCGGCGCGCACGGCGATGTCTGGAGCACACTGTTCGATCTGGCCGTCGAGAGCCGGCCAGCCAATGCCAACGATCTGATCCCGTTCTGGATCTACGAGGTCGAAGGCGGCTCGCAGATCGAACGCACAGTGATGGCGCTGCCGCTCAGCCGCGACGAAGCATGCTATCGGCGGCTCAAACGCAGTCTCGCGCTGTATCGGCTGGTGTTCGCGCAGCCGCGCCAGGAAGATCTGCTGTTTTGCCTGGAGCGGACGTTCGACGCGGACAGCGCCGCGAGAACCGTCGGGCAATGGCGCATCTCGCTGAGTCCGAAGCCGCGCAAACAGTAGGAAAGACCGCAGGCAGAAGCCGGAACGTTGCCGGCGCCTGGCCGTTGAAGGCCAGTCTCGGGCGAATATTTCTTGCGTGAAAAATACTTCGCCAGCATGCGCGAGGACATCGAGGCCGTTACGCTTCAGGTTGCTCGCTATGGCCGAGTTGCGCTTGCGTCGGTCCTCGAATGCTTCGTTAAACGCACGAAGTTCGGGTACGGCCAATTGCAACCGGTGGTAGCCAATGGACGGCTAGGGGGCGGCGCGATTGTTGCAGCAATACGGTGGATACCGTTTCGTGAAGTGACTTTGATGGCAAAAAAAAGGAACCCGTGTTGCCGCGGGTTCCTCGGTGCTCCTACAGGGCGACGTTACGGATTGCCGTACTGCCAGGTGTTGACGTAATACTCGCCGCCAGCCTGCCAGCCAAGCTGCACCTGAACGGTTTGCTCGGCCGTCGTGGTTGCAGTCGAGGTAAGCACGTCGGTGAACGGCGTGTTGAACGTGAACGGCGACGGCGTATTGCCCGTACTTGCCCCCCATGCCGTCGCGTCGTAAGTCGTGGCAGGGATACTGACCTGGGCAACGCCAAGCGAATTGATCGACGCCCAGAAGTTCGGATAGAACGAACTGGCCAGAGCCGTCCAGTCGAGCGTGGCCGACGTACTTGGTGCAATTTGGGTACTGGAACCGCCTGGCGTCAGGTAATTCGCGATTACGTCGTTGCCGAGCGTCTGCCACTTGATGGTGCTGCCTGCTGCCGCCGCATAGTTGCGGGCGATGTTCTGGATCTGCTCCGAACGGATCTCTGTGCCGCTCGTGTCGTACAGCGTGACGGTATAGATGCCGAAGTTCGAGATCGTCGAGACGTTTTGCGACGACGACGCGTATTCCGGCAGACCGTTCGGCGAGAACGACGTCACGCTGCCCGAGAGCGGCGCCCATGCCCACTTATAGGCCGTGGACATGCCGCCGTTGACGCGATTGCCAACACTCGTGAGCGGCGCGGTGAGCGTGCCCGTCGGAATTTCAAGATATCCAGCACCCGTACCGTTACCAGCGGTCTGGAGCCACAGGCCGCTAGCGGGCAGGCCCGGCCCCGTCACCGCGGCAGAACCGACACCCGTGGCCGTACCGTTGACCTTCACCGAAGACGGAATCTGGATATTGAGACCCGACTCATAGTGCGCGTTGCCCGCATCCGCCGAATCCGTGTACTGAACACGACCGAGGAACGACGCGATGTAGCTGCTGTCCTGCAACTGGTTCCCGATGATGTCCCACTGGCCATTGGGCAACTGCTGCACGTAGTCCATGCCGAAGTCAGGCGTACCGTCCGGATCGGTCATCAGCAGATAGACAAGGGCAGCCGGATTGCTGATTCCGCCAAGCGTGCCAGCCGGGACGAACGCGACCGTCTTGATGCCGGTCAGCACGGTGCCCTTGGTAAAGAGCGTGTGACGCTTGGCGAACCCGGCGAAGCCCGTGCCAATGCCGTTGTTCAGGTAGTTCGCATCGATTGCCGACGCGCAGTTGCTGTCGGAGGTGTCCGTGGCACCGCCCTGGACGTCCGAGGCACAAGCGCTCAGCGACGCTTGCAGGTTGCCGAGGTAGTTCGCGGCCTGGGCGGGTGCCGTCAGCGCGGTAGATACGCTCGTGCTGGAGTTGAGCTGGATTGCCGTATTGGGATTGGCAAGGCTTGTGATCTGCAGCCCGGAACCCGAGGCCGAGGGCGTGACTGCGACGGAATCGATTACTGCATCTGCGCCCGCCTGGTTCGGGGTGAAGGTCGTGCCGATGGGATCGAATGACGCCGGAACGCTATTGGCCGACAGGATCGGCGCGATCGCGGTGTCGAGGGTGGCTTCCGCCGCAGTAATGGCTGATGACGTGATTGCCGATGCGTTACCAGTCAGATCCGCCGGATTGCCTGACTGAGTCATGAGCGCCGCGACGGCCGTGGTCAGCGGTGTGACGTTAGCCGTCACTGGCGCACCATTGGCGGTGTTGGAGCTGGCGACGACGGAATACAGCGTGCCCGACACGCCGGACGGATCGGCGGCGGTGATCAGGAGCGGCGTGCTTAGTCCGGTCAGAGAAACGCTGTAGGCACCATTGACGCCTGACGTAGCCGAAACCGTCCTGCCGTTCGCATCAGTCACGGTGACCGTCGCGCCAGTCAGCGCGGTACCGATGGCGACGGTGCCGGTCATCGACGTGGCGGCGGCAGTCACCGGCTGACTCGACGTTGATGCGCCGGAGCCGCCGCCACCGCCGCATGCGGCAAGAGAAAATGCTAGTGAAGCGCCCAGCGCGAGCTGTGCAATTCCCGTGATGGATCGGATTTTCATTCTTCTACGGTCCTTATTGGTTGAGTCGTGCTGAGGAAGGGCCGCCTGATCATGGACGGCACTGAAGTAGCAATGGCGTTAGCGATCCAACTGCCAGCCGTTGTCAGTTCTGACCATGTCCAGCGTGTAATGGAACTGGAGCGTGTTATTGCCGCTGAAGCCTGGACCATCGACCTTGGTAAACAGGTCCCGGGCGGCATCGCCTGGGAAATTCGGACAGGCCTGGTCGAACTCGGATCGGAACGTGCGCGGGCCGTAACTGGTGATCAGCTCCTGATAGATCGCCGCCTGTTTCTGCTCATCGTCTTTCAGATCCGAATCGTCAGCCGCGCTTTTACCGCTGTCGGCGTTGTCCTTTCGGATCTGCATTTCCTGCTTGAGCAAATCCTGGCGCTCTGACGTTTTCTTTGCCCAGTCTTCCAGCTTGTCTTTCTGATCGCCGTCGGCTTTGAGCGTCAGGTTGTATTGCACTTGGACCTGGTAGTGGCGGTCATCGCCGCCCTGCGTATCGTTGACTCGATTGAAGTCGGACATATCGACGTACTTGCAATCGCCCAGCTGGGCTTGAACGGCTTGCTTCGCATCGCTTTCGCTCGGTGCGCTGTTACCGCATGCGGCAAGTAGGACGGTCAGCGCAGTGAGGGCGACGCTGTGAGGAATGTGGGTGTAGCGGCGGTTCTTCATGCGGTGATCTCTCTTTCCGGTTTGTAAGGCTCTGGTGACGAAGCTGATGGTGTTGTTGCAACGGATAACGGCAATTCATCTTTATAAGTTGAATATAAACTCATAAAGTCCTTAATTTTAAAGGTCGTGTGCTCAACCATTCAAGTTGAATGGGAGAACACATGGCGCAGGTTGATCTGGATGAGCTTGCCGGCCTGATCGGTCGGGCGATCGCAAAGCACCGGCTGGAGAGCGGCCTGACGCAGGAGCAGGTCGCGGAGATGCTCGGGATCGGCAACGAGGCGGTATCACGTATGGAGCGCGGCCTCGTGATGCCGACCGTTGCTCGGCTTGTCGAGCTGGCCGAAATCTTCGGCTGTGACGCGGCCGATCTGCTGACCGGAGCCAGCACGCGCAGCAGTGATCAGGGGAAATACGTTGGCCAGCTTCTGGCAAAGCTCAGCGGCAACGACCGGACGATGGTCGTCGAGATTGTTGAGCGTCTGGCTGGTCGCCTTGCGCGACGCTGAGGGGATCGAGTCGGTTGCGGACGCGGGTCTAGCCGGTATTGGTGAGAGACATCAGGCAGCGTTCGGCCATCGGCGGACGCTCACCAAGATCTGCTCTGCGGCAGTCCAGTGGCGGCGAATACGACGAAAGGACTGGTCACGGCGCCGCCGCCATTTAGGGAACGTGCGTGTAGAACGCCAGTTGAGCCCGACGGTTACCAAGCGTGTCAAAATGATCTTAAAAGTGACAAGGAGGTTGGATGGTTGCGGTCCGCGAGGTCGACTTGGGCGCGCTGGGCGTGCGCCTTCCTCGTGGGGAAGTTGCGATGGTCATCGCGCAGCCCCACGTAGTTTTCGTACCGCAAGAACCTTTTACATGGGAGCCCGCAGAACGGCAACGGGCTCTTCAGTGCATCGATGAGACTCTTGCCGTCTCACGGCGTTGCGCGCACGGCGCCGACAAGACGCACTTCACAGTCTTCCCCGAGTGCACGGTTCCAGGACTGGATGGCGTAGATCGCATTACGGCGGCCTTGCAAGCAGCCGAGTGGCCAACCGAAACGATCGTCATCGGCGGGGTGGATGGGCTGACCAAAGCCCAGTTCGTTGAGCTGGTTCAAAAGCCGAACACCACGTATGACACCGTCGAGAACCGACTTGACCGAGTACACGAACATCAGTGGGTGAACTGCGTGCTCATCTGGGCGAAACTGCCGACCGGCGAAGTTCGGAGTTGGGTGCAGCCGAAGCTCTCCCCTGCTTGGGTTGAGCTGAATGTCAACCACATGTCGATGTACCAGGGCCGTTCTATCTATGTGTTCAAAGGTATCCACTCAAACGCTGATGCCCCATATCAGTTCGCAGCTCTGCTTTGCTTCGACTGGATTGGATCAACGGACGCCAAGCGAATGTGGGAGTGGCTGCTCGAGGGAATTGCCACACGGGCTGGGCAGTTGGGCGGCATACTTCCTCTGACTTGGTTGTTTGTAGCGCAATGCAACCCTGCGCCGTCCCATGCCTCGTTCATGAGTCAGGTGGGACCCTTCTTTGACCCTGCCCATTATCCCAGAGTCACTCGCGACGAGACCTGTTTGGTAATGGCGAACGTCGCCGGTAAGGCGACGCCCGGCATGGCTGAGAAGTTCGGTCAGTCTGCAGTCATCGTCACGCAGAGCCGCTTCTCGCGCCCAGAATGCATGCCAACGTACGGCAATGGAGGTACGCCGCAGCGAGGGGGAGACATACTGGAGAACTTCCGAGACGCTGTTTTTCGCGAGCGCGGAGCCTGCATTCACTCGTTCTTGGTCATCCATCCGTCCACGCTGCCTCCGGGATCAGCAGGACGTCGATTTGCCTTGCGCGAACCTACCGTACATCCGTTTAATGGCGCGGATGACCCCAGGGCACCAGGTGGCGCCGTGCCTGCTGTCGTCAAGTGGATGAACGACGAACTGGACGAACCTTCAAAGTCATTGGCCACTAAGTACTCAAACCTGCCCTTAACTGCGGCGGCCGGTGCTGCACACCAGCGGGCGGTCGGCGAGCTACGAAAGCTGAAGGCAGATGCCATCAATTCCACCGTGAACTTTGCCAGCCTCACAGCTTGCAAGGGAACACCGGACGAATGGAAGGCTGGTGAAAGCCATGCCGTGAAGCATCTTCTGCACACCTTCTCGATTCTCGACGTGGCTCAGTACCCTGCGACATTCCATGGAAACGGTGCTCAGGCGACCATCATGAAGGACGAAACCAGCTTGGAGGTCATTGCCGTAATGGGCACCAGCCATGAGGACTGCGACAAGCATGTTCTCAATTGCCTGCCGGCGCACAAGGGGCAACTCGTGGTTGTCAGCCGAGACGAGGACAACACCCCGTGGGACCCGCGGTTCAAGTCCATCTACGACCAAGTTCCAGACGAGCCATCCACCGAGGCGAAATTCACCCAACCCACCAGCGCCATCATTCGCGTTGGGTACCACGACGTACTCGACGCGTATCGGAGCTCGGCCAACGAATCCGACTTGAAGGAGGCACTCGATGCAAAGTTCTCCTGAGGCTATGAGCCTGCCGTCAGAACTGCAGTCCACTCTAGCGGACCTCATGAATGGAGTGACTTTCTCCGAAGAGGCCCTGCGGGACGGCTGCCTGCCCGTCGTGATGATGTTGCGTCAGCACGCGCTCACCGCCTTCGCGTTCGGTGACCAGGCCGACTATCAGCCGCTCTATGAAGCCTTTAAAAAGCACTACCTGAAGAACAGCGCCCAGTGGTCGACGAAGGACGTGGCGTTCGTGTACTGCCTTCCGGCGGGCGTCACCGTAGACCCGGACTTCTGCTCCCGTGTGGAGGTCGACGTGTACTTCTGCAGAAAGTACGTCGTTCGTCTTGACGGTGCACTGGCCGACAGCTTGGCCAGGCTGCCCTTCCTTCCTCTTTCGCCCATCACACCTGGTGTCCAGACGAGGCCGCCGTCCGCCCAGACGTTGCTTCGCCAGCGCAATCTCAAGGCCGACCTTGCGAAGGCGCTTGTCGTGCCGTCGACGAGCAGCGCGTCGAAAATCCTGACCGATTGTCTTGCCGGCACCTATGGTCCTCCTGAAGCGCTGCAGTCGGCAGTCGGTCCCAGTGCGATTAGCGCGGTCGGGGAAGACCGGGCTCAAGCTACCCTGAAGTCCATCTCCATCCAGAATTTCCGGGCCTACCGGACGAAGAAGGTATTCGAGCTCGGCTCAGCGGTGACCATCCTCTATGGTCCGAACGGTTTCGGAAAGACCTCGTTCTTCGATGCCCTCGACTTCGCGGTCACCGGCGGCGTTGGCCGCCTAGCCAAAGCACCTGGCGGGTTAGCCCGGGTCGCTAAGCACCTCGATAGCCAAAGCGATCCCACCGAAGTCTCACTGACGCTCGAGCGGGAAGGCAAGACGCACGTCATCACGCGCAATCTTGCTGACAACAACAATGCCTTGGTTGACGGCAAGGCCACACCACGCAAAGAGGTCCTCAGTCTGATGACCGGCGGTACGGCCCCGGGCGCCGACCGGGTAGACAGCCTGGTAGATCTTTTCCGAGCAACCCACTTGTTCAGCCAGGAGAACCAGGAACTCACGCAGGACGTGGCGTCGAAGTGCGAACTACCGTCGGAACTGGTCTCTCGGATGCTCGCCTTCGAGGACTATGCGAGCGGACTCAAGAAGACCGAGGAAGTGCTCAAGCTCGCCGGGCAAGAACACCGCAAGGCGACCACTGACATAGCCAGTGCCCAGGAGGTCATCGCACATGAGCGCAGGGAATTGGAACGTTTGGAGGGGCTTGCTGCCTCGAACACCTCCTCAGAGGCGCTGGACGCCCGCTTCGCCGATCTGGAGGAAGCAATCTCGACCGCCGGTTTCGACATCTCCGGGATTGCGTCACGCGACACCCGAGGTCTGAGGGCCATGCTAGACGCTGCGGCGGCTGAGGCAGTCGCTCGGCGGGCGTTGCTGTCGCGCGCCATTGAGCAGGTCGGGACACTGGGTATCCTTCGTGAGCAACAGGAGCCGATGCGAGCTCAGCTAGCCGAGCGGCAGGCCCAACTGCAGCAGGCTGAAACGCACGAGAAGGAGGCGTCGGAACTCCTCGGCACCTTGTCTAGCCGGTTGGCGCTGCTGAAGACGCAGGAACAACACTCTCAACTTCGACGGGACAGGCTCAACTGGGCAGCATCGGTCCAGCCCGAGTATGAACAGCTGACAAGCCAGGCTCAGAGTCTGACAGCGGAGCTGGCCGCACTGTCCCCGAAGATCAGCCAGCAACGGGCTACTCTGGGGCAAGCGCAAGCCGCTCAACGCGAAGCCGCAGCATCGGTTCAACGGGCCGAGACTGCATTCAAGGCCGCATCGGAGAAACGAGCTCGCCTCCAATCGGTCAAGGACGTTGCCGCAGCGTGGGAACAGGCTGCCCCTACCTTCGTCGGTTTGCTGAACTCTGGGACTCAATTACAGGCCTCAATCGAGGATCTGCGCAGGCAAATCGGACACGCCCTGCAGGTCGAACACTCGCAGGAACTTTTAGTAGAACAGTCCGAGCGGGAGCTTGAAGAGGCCAGAGGCAACGATTCGAGGCTCAAGGAACTCATTGCAGAACTTCGCGGTCATGTGGACGGGCCAAATTGCCAACTGTGCGGGCATGACCATGGAAGCACGGAAGGCTTATTGGCCGCTATCGATCGGCGAATGCAGCGCGGCGACCGCGTCGTCCAGTTGAGCGAGGTTGCCGTGACGCAGCGGACGGCACTCCAGGCGCTCGTACGCCAAAGACAAGCACTCACTGAGCGGGTGAAGCAGGAGGAGCTGCAGCTCACTCATGCACAGATGCAGCGGTCGCAATTGGAGAGCCAGCGCGCGGACTATGAGGTGTCGCTCAGCTCAGTTGGGCTTTCGCTAAACAGCGAAACGCCGCAGCAGATACAGAGCCTCGATCTCCAAGTTCACGAGGACGAGCTGCACGCCACGGGGACTGTCGGATCAGCGAGGCAGTTACTGGAAATGGCTGAATCCGCGCTTGCATCTGCCCAGACGGGCTATCAAGCGCTCGACGAGCAGAAGCGGGCCACCGAGTCAGCGCAGAACGATGCACAGAAGCGCCTGACCGAGCTGCTCAATCAGGCCAATCGAGGCTCCATTAACCTGGCAAGTGCTCTACAGGAACTAACCGATGCGGAGCGCGCCTTCGAAGAACAAAGGATCTCGACGAGCGCCGCCGCTCAATCGGCAAACGAGCAGGCCGACAGTCAAAAGGCAGTCTGCGCCGCAGCAAAGGCGGCCGTTACTGCCGCTCGAACCAGTCACCAGCAGGCGAATCAAGCTTGGACCGGGCATCTAACCCGCATCCAGTCGGTCCTATCGGAGCTCGCAGCTGCAAAGTTCGACAGCGCGGTGTCGCCGGAGGAGCTCCATCGACAAGCGGAAGTCGCCGCGGCACGCGAGGTCTCAGCAGTAGGGCTGCGAGACCGCGTTGCGGAATTGGAGGTGGCCGTTGACACCGCCGCCACTTCCGCTGCATTCGAGAACATCCGCAAGCGCATTGTTGCCAACGAGGCAGTGGTTCAGGAAGCAACCTCTCGCGCGCGGCAGATTCAGCCTTGGGTTGGGTATTTCACTGAGATCAAGAAGCTTCTCAGCACACAGCAGGCTTTTGCGACGGATCACTTCATCACCGAGTACGGGCCGAGGACGGCCGTCATTCAGCAGCGGCTTCGTCCGGTCTATGGCTTCGGTGAAATTGAGGTTTCCAGCAAGGACTCGGCCATCGGCATCCGCGTCCATCGCAAGGGGGAGACACTGCGGCCGACGGACTTTTTCAGCCAGTCGCAGGTACAGACGCTCGTCTTGGGTCTGTTCCTCACAGCCTGTAGTTCGCAGACTTGGTCGGGCTTCTCGTCCATCATGATGGATGACCCAGTCACCCACTTCGATGACCTGAATACGTATGCCCTACTCGACCTGATTCTTGGGTTGCAGAGTTCTCCGGAAGGCGAGCGGCAGTTCGTCATCTCCACTTGCGACGAGAAGCTGTTGCAGCTTGCTCGGCACAAATTCCGTCACATGGGGTCAGCCGCAAAGTTCTATCGCTTTCAAGCCATTGGCGCCGAAGGTCCAATGGTGTCCGAAATTTCCGTGTAGCAGCTTCCACCCGGAAGCTCAAAGGCCTTGTGCCGGCCCGCCAGCTAGGCGGGCCCGACCGGCACCAAAACCGTTGAGCGACTGCTTTTGGCGGGCGAATCCGGCAGCGACAAATACCGCTCTGGGGCGAACCCGGCCGAATACGGCGTGCCGGGTTCACCCATATGCGAGAGCTCAATCAATACTCTTCCGGCAGTAAAATCGTAGTCACGGCACGATCTGCCTCAGTAATGATCCAGACCTTGCTCTGCCCGTCCGGCAGGTTGTAGCTCGACAGCAATCGCTTCCCGGTCAGCAATGCCAACTCGTTCGTGGCAAGATCCTCTGTGCTCAAATCACCCCAGTCACCGTGAATGTGCCGCGCGAGCAGCAGCACACCTTCGATGCCCGCCGCATCGAGCGCGGCCTGAGCTGCGGGAGTGATGACGGGGTGCCTCATCGGGAAGCGTGGGCTGTTCGTATAGCTCATGCACGGCCCTCCTGTACGTAGTCGGCCCTCGGCCAGGCTGGATAGCGACGGTTCGCCGGTCGAGTCGGGCGTGAGTCGCTACCGGGCACGACGTCATCGAGGCGTTCGATGGTCGTATTCGAGCGATCCCATTCCGTGATGACCAGGATGCGCGTCTGATCCGGCAGGCGGTAGATCGAGATCAGGCGCAGGCCAGCTGCGATCGACACGTCGTTCTGGAGCCTGTCGTCCTCGGACACCACACCCCAATCACCGGCGATGTGACGCAGCACGACGCTGATGACCGGTACGCTGTTCGAGCGCAACGCTTCGATAGCCGCCGGTGCGACGAGAAGTTTTCCGGGATGAAACAGTGGTTTGAGGCGGGTAGGTTGGAACATCGACGTCTCCTGAAAATGGGCGAGCACGACCCTCCGGTCGAACCGGATGCATGCTGGAAATGAGGGAGCGCCCGGCGGCATACGCCGGGTCGAACAGGTCTGGGAGTTACGGCCTACGGTTGCTCGGCTTCAGCGGAACGCCGACAGGGAATTGCCAGGGCACCGTCCCCACGTGCGTTAGGAGCGTTGGGAAGAGGCTGATGACATCGGGCATCGAGGCGAGCGCGCGAGCCAGTTCTCGCTGACGGTGTTGCTCGAAAGCCCAAGCTGCGGCGAAGCTGATGGCTGTGATACCGGCCACGATGCCAAGTCCTTTTGTCACGGGACAGAGGCGTGGCGGCAGATGAACGAATGTGGTGTCGTGCATGGATTACTCCAGATAAAGGGCGAGCACGGGTCTCCGAAGAACTGGATAACGTGATCGCGTGGTGAAAAGAGATCGGGCGCAGAACGCGCCCGGGTTATGCCGTGAGGTCGGCGAGTTGCCGGCGCAAGGTAGAAGCCCTGGCTTGGGAGCAGCCGAGGTGCTGACGGATACCGGCGACGGTGGGTTTGACGGCCCCGGACTCGATGTCGTGCTGCAGTTTTGCGAGGTCGGAATGGTGGAGCGTGGCGGTCGGTGGTACGACTGGCGGACCGGGTGACTGGGCGGCTATTGGCGTAGGCGAACGGGCGGGCGGCGTCACCGAAGCCCTTCCGGCAGTCACGTCGTGCGATATTCCGTGACGATCCGTAACGGGTGACTCAGGAACCCGAGGAGCCAGTGCGACCCACCAAAGCAGACAGGCAAGCCCTTCGAGGACGGCAGCAAAGCCTAGACCCGCGAACAGATCCAGCCGCGCTTCCGGTATCCCGCAGAACATCGCGAGTCGTGCCGTGACCGGATCGTCACGCGCAGTCATGCGGTGCCCGGCGTTACCGTCCTCGATGGCCTGATACCGTCGGACATCAGTTGCTTCGGCGTCGAGCGCATCGAGTCGGGCTGCGAGTGACGTTCGACGCGCCTGCCATGTCGGGCAGTCACGGATACAACGCCGTGCGTCCGAACGCGCCAGAGCAGCCATGACCGATGCCCGGTCAGCCATCACGGCCGTCAGTTCCCGGTGAGCTGGGAGACTGGCGACTGGAATAGCCGATACGCGAAGTTCCCCTGCGTGAAACTGAGAGAGTAGAAAGAAGGTCGCATGCCCATACGACGCCGCTCCCATGCATCCGAGCCACAGCACGGCACCGAACACGCGCCCGGACAGCGGGGCCGACCGGCACAGTGCGAGCAGCAGGTGCGCGCCAGCGACGAGCACAACACCGATCGCCATCCACACCAGCCGTTCGGCAAGCCATCCGCCGCGTTGCCAGCCAGCGAGCACGGACATGCTGATCGCCGTTCCCGTCGCCACGACTGCCAGAAGCAGGGCTGGCCGGTTGTGGATCATGCCGCCTTCCCGCCGAGCAACGCGGCGCGCTGTTCCAGTTTGCCCCGCAGGCCGGAAGCAGGCGGATCGCCGGACTCGACGTTACTGTCACCGTGACTCTCGCTGCGACCGGCATCCGGCGGGTAGAACTCTTCGACGACGGCCGAGCTTTCCTCGATACTGTCCTCGAATGCGCCGTTACTGAAACCGGCACGTGCTGCAGTATCGAGTGCAGCCTGATCGAAGCCCACCGCACGGCGACGCGCATCCAGCTCGCGCGCTTCCGTGATCGCTGCTTCGAGCGTGCTGCCGGATCGCAAGCCGAGATCCACGTAATAGATCGAGCTTCGATAGCTCTGCGTTGTGGACTTGCCACGCAGCTTCAGTTCCAGCGGCAGGCAGGCCAGCAGGTTGCCCGATACCGCAGCGAAGTAGTGGAGGCGCGCGGCAAGCGTCCTGATGCTGTTAAAGCTCGTAGTTCTGAACATGAACGAACCCATCTCGTCCTCGTCGCCGATCAGCACGTTCAGCCGGCCGTAGGGCTTGCAGGCGCCGCCCTGACCGAAGGTGCACCCATCCGGCGACGGGCACGGCAGCTCCTCGACGCCGGTGTCACAGGCCCGGCGGCACGTCTCGCCGTTGCCGACGCACACCGGTCGGCCGCTCTCGCGGTCGAAACATGAGAATTCCGCGCGCAGATTCAGATCGGAGTCGTTGAACAGGAACCGGACAGGAATCGCACGCAGCTTGCCGGTATTCGCTTTTCTCAACTCTGCATCGAAAGGATGAAGCAGCCATCCGTCGCGGTTCTGCACCTGCGTGGTAATGGTGAACTGATCGTCCTTCTCTGGCAGCCGCTTGCCGTTCTTCTCGACAACGCGACCGATGGAAATCCGCCCGATGATCGGCGGGGTGATAGCCAGGCCTTTGAGCATGGAACTCTCCTGTACGTAAATAGTGGGAATGAATCGAAGGAAGGGCGCAGCAGGAACGGCGGTGAATCAGGTGTTCACCAGGAACCGGCGCGAACCGGCTTTCGTGATCGCGTACTGCGTGGCGAAGTGCGGGTGATCGGAGAGCAGGCGTTTGAGATCGACGCCAGTGCCGTCCTTACTGCGTTTGTACGAAACCGAGCCCGTCTCGAACTCGGCCCGGTCGGCCTCGGCCATCGCCTGCGCGATGGTCTGTTTCAATTGCGCCTCGACCTGCTGGCGGGCCTCGATGGCGGCCCGTACAGTGATCAGATCAGCGAAGGCCGACGACAGGCGACGGTCACCCGTGAAATCGACCGTGCCGCCTGCGCCTGGATACAGGCAGCGCAGCGCGCGATCGGCTGAATCGGAGCCATCGGCCGGTGGCGGCGTATCGGTTTCCACGAATCGCCAGAACGCAGCTTCCAGTTCGATCAACCGCGCGATCAGCGCGTCATCACGTACCACGCGGTACACTTCGAGTTTCTGGCCACAGATCAGTACTGCGACGTCGGCCGCAGATTTGCCCGTTACCGCAAGCTGGTGCTGAACCTGAAGCTGCACGTATTCAGGCACACCGTCGCGCCAGAGCCGCGTGCCGAATTCGCCGGCCGTCTTGCATTCGAGTAGTTGCACGTCGCGATTGCCAACGACCTCGCGGTCGATGTTGGCGAGCATGAATGGCACCGTCGGATGCTGAAGCACGGCATTGATCCGCCGCACGCGATTGCGGGTCTGCTTCGTATAAGAGGCGGCGACGATGGGTTCGAGCAACGAACCCCAGTAAACAGGTTCGCTCGTATCCTGCGGATCGGGGCGAGGCAGGTTCGCGTCGCGTCCGGTTTTGATGAGCCATAGCTCAAGCGGACTCATGTACGGCGAAAGGCCCACGGCCGCGGCCGCATCGGAGCCACCAATCCCGTTTTTCCTCACCTCCAGCCAGTCGTTGCGGGACAGGTCTTTCGTTTCCACGAGCCGCAGCGCTGGACGACTTCTTCCACGTCCGGCCGTTTCGGGTTGAGACATGGTGAGTACCTCCAGATATGAAAAAGCCCGGCGGGGATAATCCCGGCCGGGCGTTACGATGTCGCACTGGAACCTTCAGGCGATCAGCTTGAGCGCTTCGTTCCAGGCTTTCTCCTTCAGGGTGGCACCGGCACCGAACCACGCAGCGTCGCGCCGGTGATCTTCGCTACGCGCGCGGCGGGAGTGATCGACAAATTCAGTTATCGAATTTACTAGGCCCCAAGCCGTGCCCGATGCCGAAGGCAAAGTCGCGCCCTTGCCGCGCCCGGCGTACAGTTCGTGAACTGCCTTGATCGCACGATCGTTGGTGACCGGCACCGGCATGGACTGCCCGCTCGACGGATAGGTCAGCACACGCTGGAAGAATTTCTCGGCCACGGTGTCGTTGACCTTGCGTTCGGACAGCGCGCGCATACGGGCCATGAAGCCGTCCCAGGACGATACGGCAATCCCGAGTTGGCGTTTCACGGCTTGCGCATCGAACTGGGAACGGTGACCGACTTTGACGGCACCCGCGCTGTCGCCCAGTGCGATCTGCAGCGTGTTGTTACAGACCACTCGAATACTCGTGAACTGTGCGGTGGTCGCCAGCGTGCCGTCGCAGGCTGTCGCGAGTAGCAGGTATCCGCGTACCTCGTCGCGTCCCTTGAGTACGGCGGACTGCCCGGTACGGGCGAGCGCCCAGAGTTTCTTGCCGTCGCGCAGCACGCCCGCGGTTTCCAGCTCGAACCCGCCGACTTCGGTGAGGTCGCGATAGAACTCCAGGATTTCGCGAGGTTGAACCACCTGATACCGTGATGAAACAACGCTCAATGCCGCCTTTGTATCTGAACGGAACAAGACGCGCTGCTCGGGGAACGCGTGAATGGACCCCAGATTGCTCGAACCACCGGAGACGTATCGAACCTCGGCCGATTCGATGTCCCAGTCCATACCCGACTGTTTTTGCCAGACCTCGATCGGCTGGCGCGGGGCAAGCTTTTGGCCGAGACCATGCCACGGGGTCTCGTTGACGTAAGCCATTGATTGAACGAGATGCATGCAAAGCTCCTTGTAAACGGCATAAAGCCCGGCGCGCGGCCGAGCAGATGTGCGAAAAATGACGGGGATACTGCTGAACGGAAAACTACGGATCAGGTAGATGCTTTGTGGCGGCTGAACGTGTGCCCGCAGACGTGGCAACGGCAGTTATCGAGCACCTTGTCGTCGATCACCTCGCCGAACACCGAACCGGTTGCACAGCCTGCCGTGCCGCCGATGAGGCCTGCGATCACGGCACCTGCGATGGCACCGCACACAGCACCGGCAGGTCCGGCGAGTACACCGACCGCTGCGCCAGTTTCTGCACCGGATAGGGCTAATGCGATACCGCTAGCCGTGCCGGCGAGTGCACCAACGGCTCCGCCTGGGCGGCGACAATTATGTTGGCCGGTCGTTGACGATTGTTTTGGCCGGTGGTGAGGAGTCGCAGGCGGCGTAGCCGCCGGAGACGACGAGCCACCGGCAGCGCTGCGTCGGCGGGGCTTTAGGATGGGCTGATCGAAGCTTAAAGAAGAAGCGGTCAGCTCATGTCTGGAACCCGCATCACCGACCAACAGGTTCGTCTCTACATGAACAAGCGCAAACACCATCCGCAGGAAGTCGCGGCCGCCAAGACTGGCATCAGCGTGCGTACGGCACGCCGCATCGAGCGCGATGCCACGTT
>NZ_JAFA01000068.1 GCF_000519185.1 Paraburkholderia nodosa DSM 21604
GCTCCAGCCACGGCACGCGCCCGGGATGCTCGCCGTCGGCTTCTCCGCGAGCCGTGTAAGCACAGCCTTCGCGCGTTTATTGCGCCTCACGTCACCCAGATCCACGCCTTCCAGTTCCTTGTATGCCCAGCCATCGGACTCTCGCGTCATTTGTCGTCGCCGCAAATTGCAAGAGTAAACGCGCATTCGCTTCAGTTAACAACCCCGAATTCCTGCGTCAGATCAAACTTCAAGCCTTATCTGACGGGGCTTCGCGGAGATGTGTGTAACGAGGTGACTATAACCGGTGACTATGAAATGACAAGCCGGGGTACGACTATAGAATCGATGTCGTATAGGAGTTACAAGAGTAGAAAGACATACAGATTTGGTTTCGACGCAAACTCTCACAGAACTGACGGTGTGGGTTGCAACTGGTGACACACTGCTTACCGATGCCCGAATGCGCAACGGCAACAAGACGGCCGTTAGCGGAACGGTCGTCGCTGCACTCACCACGATCCAGTTCGAAGGTTTTGACGTTGTATGCAAGGACAATGACCTGTAGTGCCCTGTGTGCGATACCACAGGCAAAATCAAATAAGAGTCGTCGCGACGAGCGGCGGCGCAAGCATCATGCTCGGGAACAGCAACGTCGAAATCCGTTGCTCGGGCAGGTTTACCCTTAAGTCGGCCTCGCATTCCGTTGAAGGACCAGCGCAGCTAGAAACCTCGCTGCGTGCGCTCCCGCAGGGCGATCTGAAGATAGGGAACGTCGATAACCTGTAGCGATAGTTAAGATGATAATCAGCCCTCCATTCTTGCGAACCCAAAATGCTGGATCGGACAGCGATCATAGTGTCGACCCGCTAATGAAGCTCATGAGCCGGCTCGAGCTTGCGCACGGCATTTATCCGGTCGCATTCGATCGCCGTTGGCACACCGGTATCCATCTCATGCCTGAGACGCAGAACGACCGTGTGCGAGCCATCGCTGACGGGGAGGTTGTGGCGTACCGCGTTTGCGAGACGGCAATCGACGGCGGCAGCGGAGCGCCGGACAGCGATCCGGGCTTCGTGTTGCTCAAACACGCGACTGAGACTGGTGACGGCCGGACCATTATCTTCTATTCGCTCTATATGCATTTGCTGGAGCTCGGTGGCTACGCCGCATGTAGTGTCAACCGCAATATTCTGCCTGAGTTCCTTCGAACAGCTACCGCTGCGGCCGGACAGGCTGGGGGAGGTCAAAAGGTTCTGCGCAAGGATGTACTGGGGTTACCAGGGCGGTGCCACGGCCAGCGCCATGTGCATTTTGAGATTTTCATGCTGCCCGACGATTTCAAGGCGTATTTCAAACCAACGCAGCTCGGCACAACGCCGGCTGCGGGCAGCGATTGCTGGGGGCATACATACTTCACGATTCCTGCGGATCAGACGTTTGTCGCGAAGCCTCCAGGAACTGACCATCACAATAAATTGCATGGCGTTGTATTTCCGCCACTGCAGGCGGGAACAAACCCGGGATACGAATTGCAGGTCGAGACGTATTTTCATGGCGGATCGAAATATACGTCCACCTGGGCGGTAGGAAGCGATAGGGTTCGCGTGCCGCTGACCTCAGCGCCCGTGGAGGAGAAAGACTATGAATACGATATGTACCAGCGCGCGGCACGCCTGTATGCCGCGTGCCCGGCCGACGGTTACGAACTGCTGCGTTTCGGCAGGATTCTCGCGGATTCGCCGACGTTAGCATCTAGTTCTCGTGCGACATGGGTGCGAATTACCTACGCTTCGGGAAAGCAGGGCTATATCGACATCAACGCGAGCAATATCAAGAAGTACTCGGACGCGGATTTTCCGGCGCTTGCAGGGTGGGAGAAGGTCACGGAGGGTAACACCCCCTTCAGCGATGACGGAATGTGCGATGTTGGCGAACTGAACACCATGCTGACTCAGGTTGGTGTGCAGCCCATGGACGCAAAAGAGTACGTTGACGAGGACGTGCTGAGTGACTACGTGAGAAGTCGTGACGAAGTCCGCGAGCAGTTGCGTTTATTCGTGTGCGAAGCGCCGACCGAGTGGGACAAGACGCATAACGAGGTAAGGTACGCAAAGCTCAAAGCGCCCGATGGCTTTTACGGCAAGCAGGCGCAAACCAATCCGACGGGCTATGCCGATTTCTTGGGCTTGCTGGAGCGATTCCAGTTCTGGGATGTGACGGGCATCAGCGCGAACAAGCTCTGGTATTTTCATCCGTTGAAATTCATCGAGGTTTTCCGAAGATGCGGCTGGCTCAGCCAGTCCGAGCTGGCGCAGGTCTACGCGGAATCGAACTATACGCACGTGCATAAGACAGGTGCGGAGTACAAGGATCGGTACCGCAAGAGCATCAACTTGACGTTCAGAAAGTACGGATTGAACGATCAGGTGCGAATGTCGCATTTTTTTGGCCAGGTTGCCGTTGAGTCGTTTTATTTCATGATCGTGCGGGAGTGCTCAGTCGCGATCGGGCAAGCGGTGTCGACCAATCACATTTCCATCCGACCTGAGACTGATGGTTATCTTCGTTCGCCGCCAGCAACGGAGCATGACGTCGCGTACTTCGTCCACCGCTACGAGGGGAAGACCGGGCTTGGCAACACCGACACCGGCGATGGCGTGAAATTTCGTGGTCGTGGCCTCAAGCAACTGACTGGCCGATACAATTACTCGCAGTACTGGGAATATCGTGGATGGTCAGTGGGCGGCCCTTACAACCATCAATGGTTCTCACATCAAACGAATGGGCACTACGATCCAGGCCCGGTCATCATCGACCCACAGCGGGTTGGGGATGACGACGCAGTCTGCGTGGATACGGCAGGCTTTTTCTGGGCGCGGTATCGTGTTGCGAAGGCCGCGGACGGCGGTCCGACCGAGGCGGCGTCGAATGCAGTCGCCTCGATCGTGAACCACTACGACGTTTCGAGTCCCCCGCGCCGTTGGCGCGAGGCTCAGTTGGCATACAAAGTACTCGGAGATTGAAATGCTGGTAAGAATCATGCTGGCGATGGCGCTTTCTTGCGGCGTTGCGCACGCCGGAGAATCGATTGTCTCGTGCGATAGTTCATATCATGTCGACGTGGTGAAGCCAGGCATGATTTTGGTTAGTGGCGCCGGCGGCAGCACTGCGCGGACCAAGATCACGCACAACGTGGACGGCGGGAGCTTCAGCCTCGACGACAAGCACGTAGTGCTGTACGGCCAACCGTTGAAGGTGCATCCGAAAGACGCTCAGGCGACATTTCTGACGCTCTACAACGTTGGCGATGGTGCAAAAATGGCGCTCACGCGCACCTATGGATCGGACATCTATTCCGCGGACTTTAGCGCGGACGGTAAGTACCTCGTCGTCTCGTCGGCTTATTCCATAGACGTGCTCGACATTGCGAACAAGAAGTTCGAATCTCACGATCCAGCATACACGCCGCCGTTCTCGATGGGCGAGTGCAACAAGAAGTAATCCATACGCGCTTCGGTTCGCATAACGCAAAGGGGCAACTATGACTCGCAAATTCATACTGAAAGACGACAAGACCGATCACAACGGCGTCATTATGGATGGCATCGAGGGGTCCTCGTTTTCCGGGAGACCGATGGCCTATATCGGAGCGCCCGTCATGTGCCACACCTGCAATACCCAAGGTGTCATCGTGTCGGACGGATCTGCGCACACGCTAACGGTAATGGGAAAACAGGTCGCCCTCGAAGGCGACCTGTGTCAGTGCCACTGCCAACCCCAGCCGAAGCTTGTGGCATCGCAAACCACGGGAACGCTTTCCGCCTGAAGTGACTTGAGGTTGTGATGATCGGCCCGAGGGCCGCACCCCCCTACAACCCCGCCCGAAACTCAATTCGCCGATTCCTTGCCCGCCCATCGCTCGTATCGTTCGAGGCGATCGGCTGGTCAGGACCTACACCCGTCGCCGACATCTGCTGCGGCGAGATCCCCTTGGCGACGAGATAGCCCTTAACCGCATCGGCGCGCGCCTGGCTCAGCGCAATATTTGACGTGCGATTGCCCGCATTGTCCGTGTGCCCGATGATCGCCACCGTGCGCGTGTTCATCTTCACGAGCACGGCCGCCATCTGGTCGAGGATCGCGCGGCCTTGCGGCGTGAGCGTCGCGCTGCCCGTTTCGAATTCGATCGTGCGGTTCGCGAGCGTCTGGTCGAGCAGCCCCTGTTCGGACGCGCTGACGCGCAATCCATTGCGGATCGTGTAGGTCGGATTGAGCGCGGTGGCCATGTCGCTCGCGATCTGCTGGCGCGTGGCCTCGTTGCCCACCTCGCCGCGCACGTCGATCTGCGTGCCGTCGATTTTCAGTTGTCCTTTGTGGATCTGCTTGAGCTGCGCATTGAGCAGCTTCTGCACGTTATCGGACCAGTTGGGCGGCGTGGCGACGTCGCCCACTTCGATCTGGTCGACGACGTTTGCCGCGCCATAGGTTTCGCGCAGGCGAGCAAGTACGGCTGCATGCGTGGCCTCGTCGGGGACCTTGCCGCCCGCCACGACCTGACCGGGCGCCGTATCGACGGGCGCGGGCGTGGACGTGGCGGTCGAGCGGGGCACAGTGGCAGCCGTAGAGGCCGCCGGGTTCGCCGCAGGAAGCTCAGTCGTGCTGACCTGCGCGCCGCTATTGTTCACGGGCGTGACGCGAGCAGGGCTCGCATCGTCGGCCCACGCGTTCGCGCCAGCGAACCCGAACACGCCAGCCGCGAGCGCCGCAGCCATCGCCGTGCGCGCAGGATTCCACGCCTGTTTATCCGCGCCGTGCATGCCCAGCCTCCCCAGCGAACGCTTCCTGGAACGTGTCGATCGCGAGACGCAGCGACAGTTGCGGCTGATCGAGGTAGCTGACGAGTTTGCTGATGCCATGGTCGCTTTGTGCGTGACCGTCGACCCATTCGGGATCGTCGATATCGATGTTGTGTGCGGCATAGGTTTGCGGATCGACCACGCTGTGCAGGGTCCGGGCCGAGGCGCCGTTGAAGCCGACGATGAGCCGCTCGCGCTGCGCGATGGTGCCGATGAAGATAGCGAGTTCGAAGTCCGCCTTCGAAACGAACGGCGCGATCAGCTCCAGCCAGAATGCGGCCACGAGGCTGCGATAGAACGGGTCGACCGGCAGCGGCAGCGTGAGGCCGCGCTCCAGATGCGAGGAACCGCTCGTCATCACGGGCCGCAGCAGCGAGCCGAGTGCGAGCATCGCGCCGCGCAGACGCACGGGGTGGCCGCTCGCGAGCAGCATCCGTTCGAGGCCTTCGAGCGTCTGGTGTTCGACGAAGTCGTTGAAGGTGCCGTCGTGCGGGTTGCCCACGCCGCCCACATCCACGGGCACCTGGGTTTCGCCGAGCGCGTGCAGCGCGCCCGCCGGCTCGCTCGCGCCAAGGAGCGGCTGCATCTGCTGCGCGGCGCGCGACCAAAGCCGCGCGAAGGCGAGCGGGCTGCGCGCGAGAAAGGCGAGCGGCTGCTCGACCTCGAGCGCGGTGGCCGCGAGAAACGGAAAGCGCCGCGACGACTGGTCCTGGCTCGCCACCATGTGCCCGGCAATCGCGAGTTTGCTTTGCGAGCCGAGAAACGCGAAGTGCATGGGCTGCGCCTCGGCATAGACGATCTTCCAGCGCGGATCGTCGGCGAGCAGTTCCATCGCCTGTGCGATCCAGCGATCCAATGTCTGCAGCAGCTGCGGATTGTGAGCACTCTTGACGAAGTCGCCGCGCGACGGAATCTTGCCGAAGTACGCGATCTGCGCCTGAACGGACTGCGTCATTGCGCGGTTCCTCCTGTCTGAGTGGGGGCCGCAGCGGCCACGGCGGCGGGCGACGCACTCGCGCCGACCGCAGGGGCGGAGTTGGCAGCCGCAGTGCTCACCGTCCCGACGCTTGCGATCGAAGAGGGCAGCTGCACGCCGCTCAAGCCTTGCTGCTGCGGCGCGTTGCTGCTCGCAGCCGTGGGCTGCGAGGTGCTGACGATGCGCATACTTACCGATACGGTCACGCTGCCTTGCGTCCACGTCAGGTCGAACGTGCCGTCCGGATGGCGCGTGCGCTGCGCCGAGTTGATGAGTTTCTCCAGGCCGTAACGTCCCGGCTCGTTGACGAACTGGATCGTGCGACCGTCGAACGTGGTGGCCGAGAGCGTCGCGCCCGGCGCGCCCTGCGGATTGGGCCAGACGAAGTTCGTCCACTGCGGCGGCGTGTTGCGGTAGCGCAGTTGCTGGCCGTCGATCGCAACCGTGTACTCGGTCGTGCCGCTCGAAGGCTGCGGCAGGATCTGGAACACGGTCTGCGGCTCGGACGAGCCTTGTCCCGCGCCCGCCGCGCCGCCCGCAAGCGGCGCCACCCAGCGCGCGAAGCCGTTCGTGAAGTCGGGCGCGAGCGTGAGGCCCATGTCGCCCCAGGTGCGTGCGGAGAGCGTGTCGCCGCGGCGCACGGCGAGCGGCCCGAGCGTCGTGCCGACGAACTTCGAGATCGCACCGTCCGGCCCGAACATCTGGGCGATTTCACTCGCACCGGCCTCGATCTTCGCGCTGCCCGCAAACGGGTACTTGTTCGCGAGCGAGGCCTGGAACGGTTGGTACACCTGCGCATTCCACACCTTGTTCACTTCCACGCTCGCGGGCTGGATCACCACGGCGTAGGCCTGCATGAGCGGGCGCACGAGCAGCGGACGCAGGGCCTTCTTCTGCGCGTCGGTCAAGCCGGTGAGCATCTGCTCGTCGACGAACTTGAGCGAATCGGACAGTTCAGAGCCGTTGCCGTCCAGCGTTTGCTGCATGAGCTGGCGCGCGCCCGGTCCCGGGTCGCCCTGATTCTTGATGACATTCAGTCGCGTGCGCACCTTCGAGAGCGAGTCCATGTAGCCGCCGAGCAGCGACGCGTTGTCGTGCGTCACGACCATGCGGCCCAGACCCGCGAACGCCTGGCCGATCGGACCCATCGAAGGTTCGACCGGATTGCCGTTGAGGTCGAGACTGGCCGTGGCAGTGTTGCCCGACATGCGCGAGAACCATTGCTTGACCCAGCCCGTCACGCCGCTTTCCGCGCGCTTGATGCTCACGCTCGCGAGCGACGGGTTATCCCACGAGGTCTGGTCGTACGCGGTTTCGAGGATCTTGCGGATCGGCGAATCCTGCGGGTCGCCCAGGCGATTCATCGCATCGACGGCCTGGCCGAACGTGCCGAAGTCCTGCACGGCAATGCCCTGCATGAACTTCTGCCAGTTCTGCGCGTACTCTGTTTTGTACATCGACACCAGCGCCTTCTGGATCTGCTCGGGGCTGCCTTCGAGCGTGAGATCGTCTTGCGCCGAGGTGTTGAGCACCCAGTCCTTCGCCTGCAGTTCCTTCGTCGCGGCGTCGCGGATCGCGGGCTGCACGTACTGGAACCACGCTTCGCGCGTGAAGGTGCCGGAAATCGCATAACTGCCCGCAATCAGCGAGGTATTCGTGTCGCCAACGATGCGCGCCACCGTCATGGGCGCGAATCGCGTGGAGGCGCGCGCCTTGATCTCCTCGTACACGCGCTGGCGCGCCGGCATGCCGCGCACCACGTGGCGCAGGTTCTCGCGCGTCTGGTCGACGAGCGCGAGGTTCGCGTCGATCATCGGCCAGTCGTCGTCGGAGACGCGTGCGAGGTAGAAGGTGATCATGCGCTCGGCGCTCTTGATCATCTCGTCGCGAGGCATGTTGCCGCGATTCGTTTCGAGCCAGCCACGCCAGAAGCGCGCGATCTGGTCGGTCAGGTGCGCGGCCTCGACGTGACGCTTGTCGGAGAGCATCAGGTAAGTCTTGAGCGCGTTGTAGGCGTCTTCGACGCTCGTGGGCGAGGCGGCGCTATAGAGGCCGCCCTGGCTGCCGCCCGCCATTGCCGTGTGCGCCGAGACGGGAATCGCGCCCGAATCGGGCGTATGCGACATCGGCGCGAGCAGTTCGGGATGCGCGTCCACGTCCTTGAGGAACGAGGCGAGATTCTGCGAGACGGGCGTCAGCATGATTTGCCTGACGCCGCTGTAATACTCCTCGAGGAGATGCTGTTCGAGCCGGTCGCCCTGGTAGAGGCCGAGCGATACGGCGAGCGGACGGTCGCGGCGGAACTGCTCGAGCTGCTCGATGCGGTCTTCGAGAATGTCCATGGCCTGCAGGCGCGACTGCAGGTCGTTGCGGTTCTGCTGCAGGCGCTCGACGTTGTCGAGATCGGCCTGTACGTTCGCCACGAGCTGCTGGTTGCCGATGGTCGACCACGTCCAGCCGCCCAGCGCGAGCGCAAGCACCGCGACGAAGCCGAAGAACGTGGCGTATCGCAGGCGCGTCTTGGCGGGGCTCGCGAACTGCTTCACCGTTTGCCGGTCCGCGAAGATCACTTTCGAGAACAGATCGCGCAGGAAGAAGCCGTTCTTCGAGAACGCGCTATGCGGCTTGGGCAGACCCTCGGCGGAGAGCAGGAAGCGGTTGGCAATGCGCTGCGCGGCAGCGCTGCTCGTTTCGCCTTCCTGCAGCGCGCTCGTGAAATAGAAGCCGCGGAAGATCGGCTTGTACTGGAACGGGTTGTTCTCGAACAGCGTGGCGAGGAACGCGCGCAACGCCGGCTTGATCGCCGAGAATTCGAGCGGGAAGCTCAGTTGCCCAGGCGTTAGCTGCTTGCCGCGGCTGAGCGACATCTGCGCGATGCTGATTTCCTTGAGGCCTTCGTAAAGCTCTTCGAAGCGCTCGTCGAACAGCGCGACGATATCGCGCTTCTCGTCCGGCTCGTAGGGCAGGGTGGCGCCCCACACGCGGTCGTACTCCTGGCGGTCGTTGCCGCTGAAGAATTCGGTGAAGCCGGTAATGAGGTCGGCCTTCGTGAACATCACGTACACGGGCGCGAACACTTCGAGCTTTTCGGTCAGTTCCTGCACGCGCTGGCGCAGATTCTTCGCGAGGTTGATGGCGAACTCGGGGCGGTTGCCTGTGAGTTCCGCGATGCTCGCGGTGACGATGATGCCGTTGATCGGCGCCTTCGGGCGATGGCGCTTGAGGAGGCCAAGAAAGCCGAGCCATTCGCTGCGGTCTTCCTCGTGGACCGAATAGCGGCCCGCCGTGTCGAGCAGGATGCCTTCGGTCGTGAAGAACCAGTCGCAGTTGCGCGTGCCGCCAATGCCGTGCACCACGGCGTCGTGCTTGTCGGCGAAAGGGAACTGCAGGCCCGAGTTCAGCACGGCGCTGCTCTTGCCGGCCGCCGGATTGCCGATGACGATGTACCACGGCAACTCATACAGCGCCGAGCCGCCCGAAAGCTGGCCGATCTTCGAGGTCTTGATGGTCTTTACGGCGTCGACGAGCCGTGTGCGCAGTACGTCCAGCTCCGCCTGCCTGGCGGGTGCGGCTGCCGGCGCTGCGTTGTCGGTCTGCGCCTGCTGCTCCAGCATGTCGCCGAGCTTGCGGTTCGCGCGCCGCACGCGCGCGCGGCGCCACAGCCAGAACACGAGCCAGAGCGCGAACAGCGCGCCCAGCACGGCAGCGGGCCAGACGGGGCTGATTTGCAGCGCATCGGCTGCGATGAACAAGGCGGCCGCGAGCGCGATCACGCCGACGACGGAGAGCGTGCGCGTGTTTGTCAACACGTTGAAAAAGCGTTGCATAAGCCGTTCAGGTCCTGGTGCCTTGGGTGCTGTTTGTCGTGGTGTGCGGTGTGGTCACGCAGCAAGAGGTTTTGCCGCCCGGCAGAATGAATGAACGCCCCATAAACTCCCCATTTTTTCCCGCTGCGCCTTATTTAACAATTGCCGGCGCGCGACCCAGAACGAAGCCGGGTTTGTGATATTCGACGTGGCCCAGGTCCATCAATTTCCAGCGTCCGCCCCAGGTCAGGCCAACCTGCTCGGCCACCTGGCCGTATAACTGATAACCCCGCATCGCCCAGGGATCTTTTTCTGAAATGACGAGCTTGCCGTCACGCAGAAATGCGTTATCGGCCGCGAGTCCATATTGGTGATAGCTTTGGAAAGCTGCGGCGTTTGTCACATTACCGCCCAATTGCGCAAGCCGGTTTTGCCGCTCGGGGCTGCGGTAACCCTCCAGTAGTGCCATTTCATAACCGTATTGCTCGCGCATGATTTTGTAGACGAGCAATAGCCGCGTGCGGAAATCGGCGTCCAGCAGATTCCAGTCGCGGCTTGCGTCGTGCAGCGCGGGCCGCACCTGCTCGACCTCCTTCGTGGCGAATACCTCGGGAGGCAGCGGCGGCGGTGGAACCAGCTGCTCGCCGTTCAGCAAGGCAGCGATTTTTTCGTCCGGCACCCGGGGCGTGTCATCGTATTGAAATAACTGATGACCGCGCAATGTAATGGCAATGAGCGGCGGCGTCGCAAGAATACCTGCGGTAATGGAAATCAGCAAGCGCCGCCTGACGAGTATATTTTTCATATCGGCCATTCTCGAATGAGAAATTTTTGCCGACTTAAAGAACTGACTCCGGGCGTGAGTGGCGCTCGCTGAAGCGCGACGCCTAATCAAATTATGCAATTCGAATAACGTGCTGAAAAGCGATGCACGTACGGCGGGCAGCAGCAATAGTGCGGCCAGTGGCACGGCAATGGCAAAATAGGCGACGAGAGCAATGGCGACCAAAAGCGAACCCGCGGAGTGGCAATTGTTTTTTGTAATGCTTGATTTTAGAATCAGCGCTGCCCGAAGTTGGGCCGCCTCGTATTATTGCGGTGAAACAGGCTCAGTTCAATGAGCACAATGAGCACGATTCCAACGAGACAGTGAATGAGTGCGCCGGACAACTCTACCCCCAAGGCTCCGCCCAGCCTCCTCGCCGACACGCCTGCCAGCGTGCCGGGCGCACACCCGGGCGGCTCGCGCATCCTCGCGAATCTCGAGGGCCGCGTCGTGCCGCCGGCCACACCGGCGGGCACAGGACGGCGCTCGCGCGCGCCGATGCTGATCGGGGCGCTGGTTCTGATCAGCGCTGCCGGTTTCGGCGCCTGGCGCGTGGCCGAGCGCAGCGCGCCGGCGAACGCCGGGACGCAGGCGGCCGCCCCCGCGGTTGCACCGACCGTTGCCCCCGCAGGCGCTGCGCCAGCCGTTGCAAACGCGGCGAGCGCGCCGGATATGGCGTCGGCATCGCACGCCGCCACCATCGTGAGCGACGACGAAAGCGCCGACAACGCGAAGGCCACACCCGACGCCGTTGCGTCCGCAACGGTACCCGACGACGGCCGGCTTTCGCGTGCATTGGCCAATGGCGCGCGCGATGCCGGAGCGAGCGCGCCGGCAGGCGGCGCCGCGCCGCTGGCGAGCGCGTCCGTCGACGCGAATCGCAAGCCTCCGGCCAAGGTCGCCGAAACCTGGCACGAAGCGAAAAGCATCGCGCATGCCGGGAACGCCAGGGCGGAGGCGCTGGCGAAGAAGCGGCACGATGCGCGTCCAGGCGGCAAGAAGGACGATTCCGATGTCGACCTGCTAGCCGTGCTCGTTGCCCGCACGAAGCCGGGCGACGGCAAGGACGCGTCCGCGCACTCGTCGAAGCCAGCAGCAAGCAAGCTCACGCTCGCGCAGCAGGTCAAGGCGTGCGGAGCGCAGGGCTTCTTCGAGGATCAGCTTTGCCGCTGGCGCGTGTGCGACGGGCATTGGGGCAAGGATCCGGCGTGCCCCGCGGCGGCGCGCGCGAGCACGGAGCATTGAGGCGTGAGCGTGCCTGTCTCTCGAACGCACGCTCACGTCAACAAGGTCGTTCGTTCGCCGTGTACTGCGAACACCCCGGCGCACACCCCGTTGCATCGCGAATCGTGGCCATCAGGTCTTCGGGGTGCACCATCAATTCGCGCACGAGGCGCAGCATCGAATACTGGTCGAGCACGGCCTGCCAGCGTGGCGATTGCGTGAGGTGCTCCCAGACAGCATCCAGTATTTCCGGATCTGCATGTTGCCCGTCCCACTGGGCGCTGGCGTATGCGAGGCTCGCCGGTGTGGACAAAAGCTGCATGCGGCTCGCGGCGTTGAGCATTCGCGAAGCGCCGTTGGCGGGCGCATCGCAGCAATAGAGTACGGCGTTCAGCAAGCCGGACTCGTCGATGCCTTGTGCGCGTAGCGATGCGCCGTGCAGTCGTACCGGCCCCTGCTGGGTCTCGAACGTATACACGGTGTTTTCTTCGGCGTGCGTGAGCAGGCGCAAACCGCGCATGAGCCGCGGGAGGTCGGTCGTTGCGGATTCGACGGATGCCTTCGCTTCGACGAGCAGGCGCACGTTCCAGACGGGCACGATATCGAAGGTCTTCGCGTGCAGCCGCTCCAGCAGGACCACGTCCCATTCCGTTTTGGCGCGCTCGTGCGTGCCCGGTATCGAGGCCGGAACGCGCATTGAACTCACGACACGGAACGCGTGCGAGTTCTCCTGCGCGGCGTTGAGCCTTTGAGCCAGGGCTTCGAGTGTCTGCACGGCCAGCGCTTCGACAGCCGCGCCGCGCCGCTGCGACGCCCGGCCTTGCGCCACGGCGGCCGGCGTACCCGGCCGCGGACCATACGCATCCAGCATTGATACGTACTGCTGCACGAGTGGGTCGGGCGCCAGGGCTTCGAGCCGGCACAAGCGCGCAAGTGCCGGACTGTCCCGCAGATCCGCCAGCGCGGGCGCGAAATCCGAGCCCTTCGCAAGCTCCGGCAACGCGAGAAGGTCTCGCGCGGTTTCGTGAAGTCCGGCGTAATGGGCCTCGTGGTGCGCCAACGACGCGGACGCATGCAGCCGCGCAAGCGCGTCGCGCTGCCAGGCTTGCAGGGCGCGCTGCTGTTTGGCCGGATGCGCGATCGTATTGACGGCGGCATGGATCTGCCGGCGGTCCTGATCGGCCTGTGCCGAAAGCGACGCAAATTCGCGCACCTCGGGGGCGCGGTGCCGCAGCACCATCGCCTGAAATGCCCGGTCTCCGGAATCGGCGTGCATCGCCTCGGTGATCATGGCCGCGAGCGCGTCGACGAAACGCGGCTTCAGCGTCGCGTCCGGTGCTCCGCCATGCGCGATGGTTTCGCGCGCCTGTTCGATGACGCGTGCCAGCGCCATAGCCGGATTGGCGTCTCGAAGCGGCAGCGCCGAAGCCGCGGGCTCTGGCGGCAAGCGATAACGGCGTGGGACGTCGCGAAGGATCTGTTCGAGCAGCAGAGCGGGTGGGGACATCGGCGGATTTGCAGCATGCGCATGCGGGGCGATGAGGAACATAGTCTCATAACCCCGCGCCCCGCTAGTGGCGGGTGTGCTGCGCACGTGCGGTGCGTGTCTTCGCCGCCTTTTTGGCCGCAGCGGAGCGGCCCGCTGCGCCCTTGGTCTGCGCAGCCTTCTTCGCCGCCGCCGAGCGGCTTGCCGCGGGGCGGCGCGCCGCCGCGGTCTTCGCCTGCTTCGACACGGCTTGTGGCGATGCGCCCGCCCGGCTCTCGCCCTTGAGCACTTGCGTCGTCGTGCGCGAACGTTTGGTTTTCGATTCCGTGCTCGCGCGGCCCGTTTTCTCGCCGTGGCCCGCCGCGCTATCCTTTGCGGCTTTCTTGCGCGTCGCTTCGCGGGTTTTGCCTGGCGCCGGCGGTTTCAGGTCCACACCGGCACGTCGCGCCTTCGACAGGCCGATCGCGACCGCCTGCTTCGCGGAACGCACGCCATGCTTGCCCTCGCGCACGCGATCGAATTCCTCCTTCACGAATTCGCCGGCCTGGGTGCTTGCGGATTTGCCTGCGCGCTTGTCCGCACGCGCACGCTCGATCGTTTTCTTCTCGGGCATTTTGGCTCTCCTTGATGAGTGACCCACTCATTCCAGCAAGCGCCGTTCCGCACAGGCGCGCAAAGCCCGCGCAAAGCCATCAAGCCGCAACGAAAGCCGGGCGCGGATCGGCCGCGAGCATTTCGGCGACGAAGTCGAGAAACACGCGAGTCTTGTTCGGCAGGCGCCTGCCCGATGGATGCACGCCGTGGATGGGCAACGGCGGCGGCGCGAAATCCTCCAGCACGCTGACGACCGCGCCGCTCGCCATCTCCGCTGCGAAGAGCCAACCGGGCGCCTGGACCAGGCCCATATGGGCGAGGACGGCAGCGCGAATCTGCTCCGCGTCGCCAGTGCGGAAATTGCCGGACGGAACCTGCAGGCCCGGCCCTTCGACGTTCCCGAAACGCCATGCCCGCGGCTCGTGCATGGGCGCGAAAACGACACAGTCATGCTGTTCGATCTCGTGTGGCCGTTCGGGGCGCCCGTGCTTTTTGAGGTACTCCGGCGTTGCGACGACAACGACCGGACTCGAGGCCAGATGCCTCGAAATCATCGAGGAGTCGGCAAGCGGCCCGCTCTTGATCGAAAGATCGAAACCTTCCTCGACGAGATTGACATTTCGCTCCGTTGCGGAAAGGTCCACGTGCACCTGCGGATAGCGGGAGAAAAACACCGGCAGGCGCGGCACGACATACAGCCGGCCAAAGACTGGCGGCACGGTGACGCGGATCAGCCCGCCCGGAGACAGCTGGCCATGCCCGACGGAGGACTCGAGATCGGTGAAGTCGCCAATGATGCGCAAGCCGGCTTCATAGACCGTTTGACCGGTCTCGGTGAGCGTCATGCTGCGCGACGTGCGCCTCACCAGTTGAGCGCCAAGATAGCGCTCGAGCGACGCGATCTGCTTGCTGACCGCAGGCTGACCCACGCCGATGTCGCGCGCCGCCGCGGCGAAACTGCCGCTTTCGACGATGCGAATGAAGAGTTTGAGCGCGTCGAGCCGGTCCATTTTTTCTTCCCAAAACTTCCTGACTGGAATGGATTCTATTCCATTTGGCCTTCTTCCATGCTCCGAGTGGAATCGATATCGTCATGCCCATCGACAACGCATTCACGCAACGAAGGAGCCATGATGAGCATCGGACAACGAGCCAACCTGATCGAACTGCGGCACAGCCTGAGCGATGACGACCGCGACGCGGCGCGGGCTTCGATCGAGCGCACGCAACGGCATTTCAACGAATTCAACGGCACGATGCGCGAGGCGTACGACGCCATGACCGCGCAGACGCCGGTGGCGGATGGCGTCGGCGTGGAGAGCATCGCGAACGCGGACGCAACAGGGTGGTGGATTCGGCCGCGAGTCGCGCCTGCCCATCGCGCGATCCTGTTCCTGCACGGCGGGGCCTTTGTGCTCGGGTCTGCCTGGGGGTATCGCGGGTTCGCGAGCCAGATCGCGGTGCGCGCCGGCGTCGATACCTTTGTGCTCGACTATCCGCTTGCGCCCGAACATCCGTTTCCCGCGGCGCACGACGCCGTGCGCGCCGCGCTGCGATGGCTGGCGAACGGCGGCATACGCGAAGTCGCCCTGGTTGGCGACTCCGCAGGCGGCGGCCTTGCACTTGCGGTTCTGGGCGTCGAGGAGCGGCGGGCGTTGAACATCGCGAGCGTGGCCGCCTTCTCGCCGTGGGTCGATCTGGCGTTGACGGGGCCGTCGTTCCACAGCGATGCGACCTGCGATGCCGTCCTGACGCGGCCTGTGCTCGACAATGCCGCCGCGGCGTACCTTGGCGCTGCCGATCCCATGGATGGACGCGCGTCGCCGCTGCATGCCATTCCAGGGCGCCTGCCGCCCATCGCGCTCCAGGTGGGCACGGACGAGCTGCTGTTCGACGACGCGCGACGTTACGCGGCGGCAGCAGCGGAGCAGGGCGCAGCGGTGCAACTGGAAATCTACGAAGGACTGCACCACGTGTTCCAGCGATCCACCCACGAGCTACCGGGCGCGCGGTATGCGCTGGATGAGGTTGCGAGATTCATCTCGCGATGCTGGACACCTGACGCGTAAGCCTGCCTCAGCCCTGCTTGCGCACCTGCCCGATGGCGCGTTCGCGCGCCGCCTGCGCCTGCTGCACGAGCCGGTAGGCGGCGTAGTACTTGTAGATATTGCGCACGTAAGTGGTTGTCTCGATCCCGACCTTCTCGCCAACCACGATCTCGACGTTGTTGAACCACTTGTCGGGCGAGAGCCCCCGGGCGGCTGCTTCCTTGCGCATCTTCGCGATCCTGGCCGGACCCGCGTTATAGCTCGCGAACGCGAACAGGGCACGGTCCGAGTCGGAAAAGTGCGCATCCGGGAAGTAGCGGGACATCAGGAGATCCAGGTATTTCGCGCCGGCATGGATGTTCGATTCCGTCACGCGGATGTCACCGACGGCGAGCTCCTTGCCGGTCGCCGGCATGAGCTGCATGATGCCGATCGCGCCAACGTGGCTGCGGGCGCTCTGATCGAGCTGCGATTCCTGGAACCCTTGCGCGGCGAGCATCAATGGATCGAAGTGATATTGCGCGCCGTACTTTTCGAAGAGACCGACCGTTTGCGAGAAGCGCTTCAGTTCCGCGTCCTCGGTATTGCTGGTGATCTGTTTGACGCGCTGCAGTTCCTGCTGCAGACGCACTTCCGCGACGCTCTGCTTTTTCACATAGCCAACGTAGAAGTCGGTAATGGCCTGCTGGAGCTTCGGACTCTGCTTGCGGATCGCCCAGCCGATATAGCCCGCGTCACGCACGGCCATGTCGTCGTGCACCACGATGCCCGGCAGCACCTGTGCCCAGAATTTCGCCTTCCAGTCGTCGACGACGAGAATCTGGACCAGCCCGACATTGAGCATCTCCATGGCGTCCTCGTCCTCGAGCGCATCGGGCAGCAAGACCAGTTTCATCGGCGGCTTGCCGTCTTTTTTGAAGCGCGCGTTCAGGGCGGTCAGACTCTCGAAGTAGCTGCTGCTCGCGCGCACGTGCACGGTCTTGCCGCTCAGGTCGTCGAGCTTGCTGAGCGCGGGCGACTTCGGACCGGTGACGACCAGCTCCCGGACCGGCGTGCGGTCGCGCGGCGCGACGAAGTCGACCTGCTTGAGCCGCGTTTCCGTGGCGGTCAGATTGCCGGCGGCGATGTCTCCCTTCCCGGCCAGCAGAGCGGGAAGGAGCTGGTCGCGCGTCGTCGGGATGATCACGAGCGTCAAGGGGCGCTTGCCGAGGCTGCTCTGGTACGTCTTGTTCAGGTAGCGCTCGAAGTCGCGCATGAGCCCGGCGGTCAGCCCGCGCTCATGACCGAGCTCGTTGAAATAGAGCGTCCTGCTGTATGGCACGAGCACGCGGATCAGCCTGCGGTCGAGCATGGCATCGAAATCGCCGAACTTCGGCTGAATGGCGAGGTTGAGCCGGCGCGTGGTGGTGGGCGTGGGGGCCGCGGGGGGCGATGGCGCACTGGCTGGCGCAGCGGTCGCGGCCTGTGACGCCACGGCTTGCGCAGGCGGACCCTGGGCCGCGAGGCATCCTGTCGGCCGGCCGGCAATCGTCATCCCGAAAGCCAGGACGATCAGCAACGTATGAACAATACGCATGGTGGCAGGGCCGAGGGTTCCGCGCCTCCCCATCATGTCACAACCGCATAGGCTGGCTATGGGCCGATGGTCCTATAGAGATAGAAAACAGCCGCTACTTCGCCGATGTCATGACGTCACAGCCGCCGCGGGAGCCGGTGTTTTTCAGTGTGAGCGTAAGCCGGCTGCCCCGGTTCGCCGTGATGATCTGCCCATAGCTCACCGTGGGAATGAACTGGATATCCGGCGCGACCGCCACAGGGGGATTCCTTGCGCCGTCGACGGTCAGGTCGAGCTCCACGGTGACCGAGTCGATAGCGACACCCATATCCTGCTTGCGGTCGGCCTGTTCCTTCCTGAAATTGCACAGACCTTCGAGAACTTGCTGGAGGGCGGTTGGGATATCAACCGGCTTGCCCGGCGGGATCGGCGGCGTGTTGCAGCCGACGATCATGAATGGCAAAGCGCAAAGGACCACATATCGGCAGGCGCGCATCGGCTTCCCCTTCGATGAGCCAAAGGACGGCTTTGTCGAAGGGTGCCATGCGTGGATGCGCAGTCAATCGGACCTATGGCCTATGCGGAAGCCCGCTTCGCCTCGTGAATCACCCGGTCAGGCGCGCCCATAGCATTCGTATGCGGCGCGCGCGCTCGTCGAACAGATACGACGCTGCGAGCGCGATCAGGCCGGACACGACCCCCGTCGCAATGTGTTCGAGAACATGAATGCGATAGTGACTCGTGTGCGCGTAGGCATCGCCGATGATGGTCAGGCAGCCCACCAGTAGCGCGTTGCCATAGCGATTCGCGTACCACTTCGTGGCTGGCGTGAAGGTGAGCAGGATGGCCAGCGCGCCGGTGAACAGTCCCGTCTTGAATGCGATGGTCCAATGGGGCAGGCTCATGATGTTGCCCCAGCTCCCCGGCATGCAGGTCATGCACGCACTGGTTGGCTGCCAGAAGCGCTGAATGAACAATTTCACGCGGCGTTGCCATTCGCTTCCCATCACGTACTCCCGGTGCAGGGTGTGCGGCCCCGCGGAAATCGTGCATCGCGCGCGCACGGTGGCGGGGCGCGCGCGATGCGCTCCTGGCGCAAGCGATGCCGGGAGCGCGTTACGACGGTTCAGTGCGCCATGGCGCCCGATGCCGGATGATCCATGCCCATGGCGTCGGGCTTCATCGGCTTTTTCATCTGATCATGGCTCATCGCGCCGCCTTTGCTCATTGTATCGTGCGACATGGCGCCTTTGCCCATGGTGTCCTTCTGCATCGAGTCCTTCGACATGGCGTCGTTCGACATCGCGCCGCTCGCCTGCGCGAATGCCCCCGCGCTCACGCTCAACAGGGCGGCCGAGAGGGCGATGGCTGCGAATCGGATCGTGTTCATTTGCATTGCTCCTTGCTGGGTGGAAAAAACCGTTGCCCCTTTTCGGGCGGAAGTGAAACGGAGCCGTCGCATGAAGTGGCGTATCAGGCGGCGGCAGGAAGACGTCACGAACCGCCGAACCAGTTGTAGCCCTGGTCGACCCAGTAGCCGCCTGGATACGTATTCGTGACGAAGATCTCGACGATGTGCTTGGGGTTCTTGTAGCCGAGCTTCGTTGGCATGCGCAGTTTCATCGGATAGCCGTATTTCGCCGGCAGCCGCTCGCCGTCGTAGTCGAAAGCGAGCAAGGTTTGCGGATGCAGCGCCGTGGCCATGTCGATGCTTTCGTAGTAGTTGTCGGCGCAGCGAAAGCCCACGTATTTCGCGGTGAGATCCGCGTCGATCCGGCGCAGGAAATGCGCGAATGGCGTGCCGCCCCAGCGGCCTATCGCGCTCCAGCCTTCGACGCAGATATGCCGCGTGATCTGCTCGGCGTGCGGCAGCGCGTACAACTCCGGTAGCGTCCAGACACGCTGGCCCTTGACGAGTCCGCTGAGCCTGAGCCGATAGTCGCCGCCATCGACCACGGGCGCCTCGCTTTCGCTATAGAACGCGTTGAAGGGGAAGAGGCGCGTGATCTGCGCTTCGGTGTACGTGGGTGCGAGCCGGGTTGGGTCGAACAGCCATGCCTGCACGCGATCGTTGAGCCGGGAAACGGCGGTGAGGAACGTGTTGACCGAGGCGTCGTCGGTGATCGTGCAGCCGGTCAGCAGGGAGAGACCGCCGAGCGTGAGCATGCGCTTGCCGAACAGGCGCCGTGACGGCATGTCGAGTTCGCGCCGTGCATCGGCAAGAATCGCTGCGCGGTCGACTGCGATGATCTTGCGGTCGTTCGTGTTCATCTGGAATCCTTATCGATATCGAAGGGCGGCGACTCGAATGGCGTCGGTCGGCGTGTTCAGCGTCCGCGCAGCATGGTGAGCAGCGAGCGCGGCACGAGCGCCACCATCGTCACGTGAACGAGTGCGAAGGCCGCAAGCACGGACATCGCGCAAAAGTGCACGACGCGCGCGCGGTCGTATCCGCCCATCAACTCGCGCAGCAGCGGAAACTGCACCGACTTCCAGATCGCAAGGCCCGACAGCACGAGGACGACGAGATCGGCGATCGCAACGAGATAGGCGAGTTTCTGCACGGCGTTGTACTGGCTCAGGTCGGCGTGAGAGAGCCGGCCCGTGAGCGCGGCGCGCAGGTCATGCAGCACGGCGCGCGGGCTCAGCGGGAAGAACTTCGTGTGCCAGCGGCCGGTGGCGAGATTCATGGCGAGATAGACGAGGCCGTTGAAAAACAGCAGCCACATCGCCGCGAAATGCCATTGCAGTGCGCCGCCGAGCCAGCCGCCGAGCGTGATCGAGGGGGGAATGACGAAGCCCGCGAACACGGGAGACGCATCGTAAATGCGCCAGCCGGAGAACATCATGACGAGCGCCGCGAGCGCGTTGAGCCAATGTGTGACGCGCAGCCAGAGCGGCTGGATGGCGCGTGGGCGGCGCACGCTGGCGGCAAGGGCGGGCGATTCACCGATCGACGTGTGCATGACGATTCCTCGTTAGCGCAGAGTTGACAGTGAATTCGCTGTGGCGCGCGCGCCGGTTACATCGCGTCGAGAAAAAAATCGCGCGACCGGGGCGGCTAAAAATAAGTCGTCGAGGCTGTAACCCAGCTGGCGTGGCGAACGAACTACCCGCAACGGGCACACGCGCTCGCGCCACGGGAAAGAGGCACAAGGTGGGTTTGACCAGCACATGGGCGGCGATGACGGAAGGGGCGACGCCCGGCGCGCGCGCCGGGGCAGCGCATGCCGTTGCGGCGCGCGAAGCGTTCGGCTACCCTCACGCGAACGGACGCGAGTGCGGCGGCGTTCGTAATCGTTTTGAAAGTTCGCCATCGCAAGACCAGGCGAGCGCCATGCCCGCAAGCCCATTAACCTATCGTCGCGACCATCCAGGACGACCTTTGCACTCCGCGGAAACCCGTCTCAAAGCGCTTTTCGTCAGCGGCCTGGAAGGCGACGCGCAAGCGTATCGCGACTTCCTCGAGGAACTCACGCGCCATTTGCGCGGCTACCTGCGCCGGCGCATCCCACAGTTGCGCGACGACGTCGAGGACCTCGTGCAGGAGATCCTGCTGGCGGTTCACAACGCGCGTCACACATGGCGCCCCGACGAGCCGCTCACGGCCTGGGTGCACGCGATCGCCCGCTACAAGCTGATGGACTTTTTCCGCTCTCGCGCACGCCGCGACGTGCTCAACGATCCGCTCGAAGATCACACCGATCTCTTCGCCGCGCCCGACGACGAACCCGCGCAGGCGCGCCGCGATATCGGCAAGCTGCTCGAGCAGCTGCCCGACAAGCAGCGCCTGCCTATCGTCCACGTGAAGCTCGAAGGGCTTTCGGTCGTGGAAACGGCGAAGCTAACAGGACTCTCCGAATCGGCGGTCAAGGTGGGCATTCATCGGGGTTTGAAGGCGCTTGCCGCGCGCATCAGGGGAGCGGGATGAAAACCGACGATCTGATCAACCTGCTCGCCGCCGGCGATGCGCGCGTGGACCGCAAGGCCGTGCTGCGCCGCTTCGCGCGGGCGCTGGCGCTCGGTTTTGCGGGCTCGGTCGCGCTGATGAGCGTGGTGTTCGGCGTGCGGCACGATCTCATGAGTGTCATGCACATGCCGATCTTCTGGGCGAAGATCGCGTTCCCGTTGTGCGTCGCGGCCGCTGCCGCGCTCGCAGTCAGCCGCCTCGGGCGGCCGGGCCGGCGCGGCGGCTATGCGTGGGCGCTGGTGGCGCTGCCGTTCGTCGCCGTGCTGGCGGGCGCATGGCTCGCGCTGGGCGACGTGGCGCCCGCGCAACGCATGCCGCTCGTGATGGGCCTCACATGGCGCACGTGCCCGTTCAATATCGTGCTGCTTTCGGTGCCCACATTCGCGGCCGTTTTCTGGGCCGTGCGCGGTCTCGCGCCCACCCGCCTGCGCGCGGCGGGCGCGGCAGCCGGGCTCTTTGCGAGCGCGCTCGCGACCATTGCGTATTGCCTCCATTGCCCGGAGATGAGCCCGGCGTTCTGGAGCATCTGGTATGTGATCGGCATGTCGCTGCCCGCTGGCATTGGCGCGTGGCTTGGGCCGCGGCTGCTGCGCTGGTAACGGCGTGTGCCGGTCAACGGGCGTCAGCGCGCGTCACTGTTTCAGGAACCGTTGCGCCAGGGCTTCGTACAGTGGCGGCGCGAATAGCCTGGAAACCTGGCTCGACACGAGCGCCGTCGCCATCAGCGAGATCACGAGCGCGTGCCCATCGATCATTTCGATGACGATGACGAACGCCGTGATCGGGCTCTGCGTGACGGCGGCCAGATAGCCGACCATGCCGAGCGCGATCAGCATCGGCAACTGCATCTGCCCGAACACCATGTGCAGCACGTTGCCGATGCCCGCGCCGATCGCCAGCGACGGCGCAAACAGGCCGCCCGGCGTGCCCGGCAGATACGAGCCCACCATCGAGGCCATTTTCAGCACGGGATANGCNNCGCCGAGCTGCGANTGGCCNTCGAGCATGCCGCGCGCTTCCGCATAGCCGCTGCCGAACAGATTGCCGCCGCTCGCCACGCCGATCACGGCGATGAACAAACCGCACACGGCGCCGAACGCCACGGGCCGCTCCTTTCGGAGAACGAACAAGCGGGCGGGCATCCA
>NZ_JAFA01000069.1 GCF_000519185.1 Paraburkholderia nodosa DSM 21604
GATCATGGCACCGTTCGTATTCGCGATGCCAGGCTTTGAGAGAATTCTTTGTTGGGTAGCCCAATTGCCTGATGGTGGCTCCGAGGCGCTTGCCCAGCTTCAAGTAGAGTCGGACCGCTCGAATGCGATCTTCGTATGAGAACATGAACTACCTCCCAGGTAGTCCAGGATTTTGGCCGCACCCCCCGACCGTCAACAATGAAGCGCCGTTGACGGCCTCGCCAGCGATGGACGGCCCCGGTCAGAATGGATCGCCAATGTTGTTGAGGTGGGGATCGTCGGGAGTGGAACGCTGTTCGCGCATCAGGTCATGCAGCGCGAGGTCATAGTGCATGCAGATCCGCGCGCGCAGATCCTCGATGAGTTCGACGACGGCGAGCGCCTGTTCGGGTGACCAGTTCTCCGGTATCAGGAAGTCGAGCCCACGGGTAATACCCGAAGGCAGGTGTGCCAGGCGCTTCATGATTTTTTCTCCGCACGCGCGCTGCTGCGTTTGCTGGCGCGCTGCTCGGCTCTTTCTCGCGCCTCCTTGACCCGGTAGGACTCGCCCTCGATGGCAATGACTTCGGCGCGATGTACCAGCCGGTCAACGAGCGAGACGACACAGGCGGCGTTCGGGAACACCTCGTGCCATTCGGAGAACGGTCTGTTGGTTGTGACCACAGTACTTGCCGAGCCGTACCTGCGGCTGACCAGTTCGAACAGCAGATCGGCATGGCGGTTCGAGTACGAGAGGTAGCCGACTTCGTCAATTACCAGTACGTCAGGAGAGGCATAGCGGCGCAGGCGCCGGCGTAGCGCCGAATCGCTGTCCAGTGCGGCCAGTTCGCCAAGCATCTGACCGGCGGTCGTGAACAGCGCGGTGTGACCGTGCACGAGCGCCTGATAGGCGAGATTGAGCGCCAGGGTCGACTTGCCGACACCATTGGGGCCGATCAACACGACGTTGGCGGTATCCCTGACGAACCCGAGCGACATCAGCTCTTCAACGGCAAGCCGGTCGCAGCGCGTGGGCCAGCTCCAGTCGAAGTCGCATAGCGGCTTGAAGTTGCCCAGGCGTGCATCGCGGATACGTCGCTCCAGCGAACGGCGGGCGCGCTCGTCCTCTTCCCACTGCAACAGCGGCGCGACCCACTGTTCGGCGGCCACATCGGACCAATGCGCGAGCAGTCCGTACAGACGCAGGGCGTTCGCGCGCCCCTGAAGACTCTCAGGCGTGTTCATCGGCGTCTCCCGCAAGCTGGTCGTAGATGTCGAGCCGGTGTGGTGTCACCAGCGTGTCCTTGTTGCGCAAGTGTTCGGGCAGGATGAGGATGACTGGCGGCGGTGCCTGCCGTGCCTCGCGCCGGCGCTCAAGCGCCAGACGTACCGGATTGGGATGAGGCGCCGCGCCGCTGGCAAGGGTTTCCTCGATCGCGGCCTGCAGTTCGGCGGGGCCATAGCGGTCGAGCAGTCGCAGCAGGTGCGTGGTGATGTTGCCCAGGTTGCCGCCGCGCTCAGCGGCGTGCAGCATCAGGGTCCGGCTGGCCGGCGCGGCTCGCGCCAGATGATCAAGACCGCGATGGTGACGGGCTTCGCGCTTCCTTGCGACGAGCGCATCGATGTGCGCGGCAATCTCGATCTGCGCGCCGCGATCGTAACTGCGTTCATGGGTGGCGAGCAGATCGGCGCCGTCGAGAATGCGTACGCGCCGGGGATCAGCGCATACCGTGAGCGTGCGTCGCACATGGGTATACGGGATCGTATAGTCGTTCAGGTCGAAGCGCACGTAGGGCGTCTTGCCGACCTTCACGGCGAGAAGCAGCTCACACGGGTACGGATTCTCCGGCAATGCGAGCAGGTTGGGCTGTTCTCGTTCGAAGGCCTCGCGCACGGTGATCGTGGGTTCTTCGCGGCAGGGTCGCTCCGCAGCGGGCCCCGCGCACCAGAGTGCGGCTTGCGCATTGAGATCGTCGAGGTCCGTGAATCTGCGCGCGGCGAAGAAGCTCTCACGTACAAAGCGGATTGCCCGTTCAACGCGCCCCTTCTCGTTGCCCCGTGCGACGGCCACCGGACGGGGTTCGTAACGATGATGCGCGGCGAACGCGAGCAGCGTCGGGTGGAAACGGATGGCATCACCCTGGCGCTCGAGCACGGCGCTACGCAGGTTATCGTAAAGCAGAACCCTGGGTACCCCTGACCATGTCTCGAAGGCACCGGCATGGCCAGCGAGGAAGCTGTCCATACGGGCATCGAGGAAGAAGCGCAGATAGATCTGCCGTGACCACGAGAGCACCATCACGAAGGCCATCAGCGGTCGTCGTGCCCGACCGATCTGCAGGTGACCGAAGCTGGCCCAGTCGACCTGCGCCTGTTCACCGGGCAGCGTACGCAGGCGCAGATAGGCCTCAGGCACCGGACGTGGCCGGTGCAACGAGATCAGATGCCGGAAGTGGTGATGACTGCCCCGGTAGCCGCGCTCATACACCATCGCATACAGGCGACTGGCCGTGAGCGAGGGAAACTTCTTCAGCGTCTCGTGGATGAACGGCAGATAGGTGTCGATCTGCGAGGCTCGCTGCACGGCGCCAATCCTGGGCAGGCCGGCCTGGGCCAGCACGCGCTGGACGGTGCCGCGGTGCACGCGCAACTGGCGCGCGATGGTGCCGCAACGCCACTTCTCCACGTGGTAATAGCGCAGGATCTGCGCCTCGAGTTCAGCTCCAATGGTCATCGGTCGTCTCCTGTTCTGTCAGTAGTAGTACGAACATCACGGAAGACCCGACGGCGCAGTGGCCCGATGCGTACAAGGCCCGAACAGATGCGGCGACAGAAGCGGCAAGGCGTCGATCCGGGCGCGGCGACAGTGGAGGTCGATGCGGTGGCCGTCGTCGTCGAAGTCAGTGGCAGTAGAGCATCGGCGACGGGTGTCGGGGAACGCTGATACGTCACTTTATTGAGGCGCTGACGATAGCGACGCATCCGTTCGGCATGTGCAAAGCGGCCACGACGACTGAGCTGATAGCGTTGGCCAGCCTCGCGCAGGCGGGCGCGGCGCGAGGCCTGTGAGCAGTCGCCACTGCAGTAAATCTGGCCGCGATCGCAACGGCGGCACACGACGACCTGCGCCCGGCAGCGGGCGCACAGAAAGAGGCGGCCAGTGGCCGGCATCGGCAGTCCCCGTCAATGCCGAAGCGGTATCGACGAGGCGGATCAGCCGTGCCATACTGGCCCGGCACCCGTACCCCGTTGTGCGCGTGTGGGGCTCGACACTGGAATGAACTTGGCGGTTAGGACCGGTGTCGGGCCTGTTTCTTCGGCGGTCAGTTGTAGTCGTTCTTCTACCGCATCCCGATCCCCGCGTCATCCCCCGGCCAGCCACACAGCTGCCGGCGCGTCTGCGCTCGCCCTACGGGCTCGCTCCGACGCACCGGCAGCTGTACCTCACGAGACGGCCCCAAGGTCGCCGGGCTAAACAGCCATAACGTCGCATTGCTGTGCCACGCCGCCATCTAATGTCGGATTCCGACCGCCGTTCACACCTGATTCATCAATGTCAGGTACGGAGCGGCGAAGTACCGCTCTTCATCCGATACATCCGTTGGGTAGGGTCTGCGTTTTTTCATCCCGCCAGGGTACCAAGTCTGGCCGAAAGTTCATAACACAGTCTAACGCTTGATGAACCGCAAAGGGGCATCCCAACACGACAACTAAGACATCGATCTACTGGCGACGCATCTTGTCGAGATCGAACAGATTCAGGGTTGACCCGTCCTGACTTTGACCTACCGGCTTCTGCGGCACGACAGGGTCGTCGTCTTTCATCAGGTTGTTGTCCTTACGATACGCACCCTGCACACCTTGAATGTAGTCGTAGCGGTTCGACGTGACAGCCTGCGCCTTATCCCGATCGTCGATGATGACCGGACGCAGGAATATCATCAGATTCGTCTTTTCGCGGCTCTTCTGCTCCGAACGGAACAGCTGGCCGATCCACGGCACGTCGCCTAGCAGCGGCACCTTGCTGTTGCCGTTCGCGTACTTATCTTCTATCAGGCCGCCGAGCACGATGATCTCGCCATCATCGGCCAGCACCGTCGACTGCACCGAGCGCTTGCTGATCGTCACGCCGCCCTGATTGTTCGTCGAGGCCGAATCGACGGACGAGGCTTCGGAATAGATTTGCAGCTTTATGATGCCACCGTCGGTGATCTGCGGCTTCACGTGCAACACGATCCCGACATCCTGTCGATCGAACGTGTTAAATGCGGTTACGGACGTCGCGGCATTCGCGGTCGGCGTGGCATATGAACCCGTCACTACAGGCACGTTCGAGCCAACGACGATCTTCGCCTCTTCGTTATTGAGCGCGATGAGGTTAGGTGTCGATAGGACGTTCGCGTCGTTCGACTGCGACAGCGCCTGCAACAGGCCGCCGAGGCCGAACACGTCGCCGAAGCGGTGCAGCAGGCCTACGTTCAGGCCGTTGTTCAGCAGGTCCGCGCCCTTCGTCGCGAGCGCTGCGGCCGGGTCGTTCGCGATGATCGCCCCCTGCGCGGTCAGGTTCACGATGCCCTGGCTGCCGTTGGAATTGAAGTTGGAGCTGCCGTAGAGACCGTTGTTTCCACCATTCGACAGCAGCGCACCCTGCCACTGGATGCCGAGATTCGCGTTTGTCGTCGCCGACAGTTCGACGATTAACGCCTCGATATATATTTGCGCGCGGCGGACGTCAAGCTGATCGATCACGCTGCGCAGATTGCCGTAGACGGCGTCCGACGCGGTAATGATCAACGAATTCGTCTCCGGATCGGCCTGGATCACCCCGCCGGGCTGGTTCTCTTCACCGTCACCGCCTTCCTTTTCGCCAAGAAACGCCGCGTTGTTGCCTTGACCGCCGTTGTTGCCGCCGCTTGCGAGTCGATTGCTTCTCATCGACGAGAATGACGAACCGCCCAAGGATCCGCCTGGCAGTGGCGGCTGGCCCGGTGTGCCCGCCGACGAGTCCATGTTGCCTTGGTTGAACGAGTTCGCGGCATTACCGCCCCCTGTGGACATCAAATCATTGCCGTCCTTGCCGAGCATGCCGCGCAGCGTCTTCGCAAGACGCCCGGCATCCGCGCCCCGCAGCTGCACAACGTGGATGTTACCGGGCCGCCCGGTTGCCGCATCAAGCTGCTTCGCCAGCGACTTCGCCTCCGCGAGGCGCGCTGCGTTCGACGCTCGCAGCATTAGCGAGTTCGTGCGCGGATCGGCCTGCACCGAGACTTTCAGCGTCGCATCCGTATTACCGATCGACCCAGGGTCGAGCATCTTGGTCATCTGCCTCGCAACGTCGATCGCATTCGCGTTCTTCAGTTCCACTACCTGCACCTGCTGGTCGGCCGCAGAATCGACGCCCGCGATGATCTGCGCAATGCGGCGGACGTTATCAGCGTAGTCCGTGACGACGATCGTATTATTCGATGGATAGGCCGCAACTATATTGCTCGGCGAGATGAGCGGACGCAGCACTGGCAGGAGGTTGTTCGCCGATTCGTACCTGAGGCGAAAGATCTGGGTGACGACCTGATCGCCGTGTGCCGAAGGCGCATTTCCGATGTACGTCGGCACACCCTCCACTTTCGCGTCCGCTTCGGGCACGACCTTGAGCACACCGTGATCCTGCACCAGCGAGAAACCCTGCATTCGCAGCGCAGACTGCAGAGTTTTCAATGCTTGATTCTCGGAAACAGGGTGCTCAGAGACTAGATTCAGTCGCCCTTCGACGTGCGGGTCAACAATGATCGTTTTCCCTGTCGCCGCGCCGACCGCCTTGGCGACCTGATCGATGCCGGCGTCGACGAAATTGAGCATCACATCTGCCTGCGCGGTATGGGCGGTAATCAATCCAGCCAGCAGCAATGCGGTTGCGATGCGACGTAAAGCCATACGGTTTGTTCTTGTGGGGTTAACAGTCAATGTGGATTTGCCGGCAGTTGAATCAACACGCACAGCGCTTTTACGTTGTGACAGTTTCCGCTTTGTTCGCAAGTCGTCCTCAAACTCCAGCAGGACCGCATGAGGCGAAACACGATCGCTACGCATGCAACGGTCGGAAGCAATCAGTCGCACGGCAGGAGCATGGCCGCCACATTGCAGAAGAGCGAACGACGTGGCGATGAACAGCGACGTCTAGAGGCCTTGACAGCCATGGAACAGCGCGCCCATCCGCTCCATCATCACGATGCAGTTGAGGCAGCCGAGCCGCTGAGCCGATTCCGACCACCAGCTCGGTGAACGAGGTGGCCAAATATTCTGACCGTCGGTACGCGGAGCCGCCTCACGACGCAGATGGGGACTGCTATTGCGAGACTGCCCTAGCACACTCTGAACTGATTCGAAGTAGACAGGGCCATCCTTGCGAGGACACTACGGACAAGAAAGTTGACAATCCAGCGCGGCAGTCGCATCACGCTCTCGAGCTCCAGCTCGAGAACATAAATGCATCCGAGGCGTGCTGAACCCGCTCGTCACGGGCCGCGACAACTCCGCGCAACGTTGGAGTCGACAGATCGACGTGTTCGACCAGCGCAAACCCGGTGGCAACGCAATCAGCTTGGACGGCGTCCAACTCCGCGCTCGCACCTAACCCCTTGGCAACGATGCACGAATCGTAACAGCGCAGGCTCGTTTTATATAAGTCGCTATTTTTTTTGGATGCATCAAGCACATTTATGAGTCGCGATTTGCGCCGAAAGGGTAGAGAGGTGGCCGCGCAAATTCGGACAATCGGATAAGGCAGTATGACTTTCCGTGAGGCATGGGCTGGCCCGGCGTGGGGAATCAAACGCGGGTTAGCATCGCTACCAGAGCCGCACGGTGTGGACAGGGCCACACCGTGCGATTTCCACCACGGAGGCCAGCACGCCTCGGCAATGGCCGCGTCCGCGCGCGTGCCACCGAACGCAATGCAACGCGGTTGTCCGTTGTCCAGCCAGCCGCGATGACAGCTATAGCGCAAGGCGTCGTGCCTGTTACCCGTATAGTGTAACGTCAGATTGCTCCCGCAGCGCCGACAGCGCAACAGTCCCGCCAGAAGAGCCTCGCCGTTCTTTGGGGCGCCAGCGTGTCCGGTCAGACGCAGGTTGCCATTGATCGCGCACTGGATCCGCTCGAATTCGTCCCACTGAACGTACCCGTCGTGGGCATTGGGAATGAGCGCAAGCCACTCATTCCGAGGTTTGCGGCGATCACGTTTGCGCTGTTCCCCGCCTTCGTAATTGATCGTGCATTCGGTCTTGCCATAGGCATACGCGCCACCGTAGATTGGGCTGGTCAGAATCCGGTATACCGTGCCGTAGCTCGGCCGTTTCCATTGGATTTCGCCGCGCGGCGTGCATGCCGGCAACTGCAGGCCGTGCTCCAGGAACCATAACAACGTCTGACGTACCGATCCAATCGCGCCGAACTGGCGGAACACCGAGCGAATGGCGTCCTGCACGCGCAAATCCGGATCCTTCTCCAGGCGCTGGTCCTCGGTCTTGCAGTACCCCCCCGGCGCCACGACGACGAGTTCACCGCGTTTGGCCTTCTCCCGCCGAGCTTCGAGCGAACGCTGGACGCAGCAGATCCAGCTCGTATTCGTTCAGGCTACCCTTTAAGCCGAGCAGCAAACGACCGTTACTCTGCCGTGGCGCGTACACGGTCTCCTGATCAATCAGCACCGTGTCGACTATGCGGCACACCTCAACCTGCTGCTGCCACTCGCGGCTGTTGCGCGCAAATCGCGAAACCTCGCGAGCGGCAACTGCGCCGACGTGCCCAAGACAGACCTCTGCCACCATTCGTTCGAAGCCCGTGCGCGTTTGCGTTCCGGCCGCAGAGCGCCCGAGATCCTCGTCGATCACTTCGATCTCCTCCCAGCCCAACTGGTGCAGACGATCCTGCATCGCATACTGCAGCTTCTGGCTCTCCAAATTGTGGCTGACCTGGTAGGCCGACGACTGGCGGACGTACAGCATGGCCTTGCGCGTCAGATGCTGTGCCCGAATCTTGTCACTCATCGCGCACCTCCGGCTCGTGTACGACGGCGAACAGCCCGCGACGGTGTTGCCGTAGCAGTTGCGCCAGCAAACGCACCGTCTCCTGCCGGACCTCCTGCGGCAGGTGCGTCCACTGTGGCGTCTTCGGAAAAGGATGAAACAGGTCGAGTTGAGCGCCCGGTTGCGGGCTGGTCTGGCGTCGCATCAGCACCTCCTGCACGGAGCAAAGGATGGTGCTCGGCTTGTACCATATCGCGCTGCCCGGCAGCAGGCGCTTGCGCCAGCAGGTGCTTCAGTTCCCAAGCTGACGGCGGGAGACGTTGCCGAAGTAATGCGACAGCAGGCAACGGGATCGAACATCCATTGCGGCACCTCCAGCAAGCCCGCCGTGTCGAACGGCTCTCGCGCACAGCGCAGCACTACCCCGGCGTTCTTCCTTTCTATCGTGGTGAAAATCCATACCGTGTGTCCGTACCACGGGTGCCAGCGATACAGAACATCCCTTGACTCGGTGATATGGGCGTTGTGTTGACGGCTTGTACAACCGCAAACGTCCTCATTCGAGCCTGGCGGATCAGACGCCGGATGAGGCATACTTCGCNACGCTGCCTGCGATCAAATCGGCAGCATGATTGCCTCGGACATCCCACTTAAAATATAGAAACCCTGTCCGAACGAGCGAGGCCACCTCTCCTGTCCGCTCGTCAGCCGGACGTGGAGGCTGCTGATGGACCACTCCCGGCAGATGTTCACAAGGACAAGTCAAGCGAACTTCGCAACGTGCATCAAGCGAGGAGTTGCATCGTGACGACTCAGACAAGCACCAATATGACCCGCTCACCAACTTCAATTACTAGCCCGAACCGGCAGGGATTCACGCAGGCTATCAAGAGAGATATGCCGCTCTCCGTCGGCTTCCTGAAGAACCCTGAACACCTTTTGCTCAGCGGGCGTGGAGATGACAAAGTCGTTGTACGCTTTCAGCAGGAGATTCCGATAAACCAAGAAGAAGGTTGCGTCGTGATCCGCGGACAGGTCCTCCGCCTGTCTGATGTACTGGAAGAAACGCCTTAGTATATGTAATCGACTTACGTTCACCACCTTATCGTCATATGAGATGGCGAAGAATCGGAAGAAGTCCTCAGCCGACGAAAGCCGGTGCAGTTTATCAATCATTGCTTTCATGTTGTTGCTCCGTATGACAAAGTTGGCCGCGAAGCCGTCCGTAGCGAGGCGGCGAGTTTTATGCCATCGTTAAGCGCTTTCTCATTGACGAAAGGTCTTAACTTGTCTGTGCCTTCTAACTTAGCGGCCGACGGCATGCAAGGACCATGCCTGTCTTACCTAAACCTGGAAGATGTTTCTAGCATGCATCGCCATTCCCGTTCACCGTAATAGGGGGGCGGTGTAACGTTGCCGCTGTCTGAATTGTCTGGATTGTGACAGCGCGGCGCGTTGCGCGAAGTGCATCCAGTCGGCTTCGGTTGCCGGCGAAACTTTACTAAACATGAGTTGGGACGTTGCTGGCGCAACTCAGTCTGCTCGCACCACTACGAACGGACTTCGCCGCCGGATAGGTCAAGAGTTTATCCGTCACGAGTTTGGTCTGCGGAAGCCAGCGGGGCGATTCGAAGCGTGTCGTTTGGTTACGACCAGCATCTGTTTGATGATTGACACAGTTCAAGCCTACATTTTCAAGCGTTTGCGGTTACAGCGGTATCGCCTGCGTCGATAAGACTTCCTTTAACACCTTGAAGCTACGCAGTTCCCTTACGCCCGGCAGGTGCAACAATTGTGCAGCATGTAACCGGTTGAAGCTTTCATTGCCGCGTGCTCGAACGAGCAAGATATAGTCAAACTGCCCGCTCACAGCGTAGCACGTTACGCAGCCCGACACCTTCTGCGCCGCTTTCTCGAATGCGGCAAACGCTTCGGGCGTCGAGCCGTCCAGCACGATCCCGATTACGGCGAACATGCCCGCGCCGATGGCCTTCGCGTCGAGCAGTGCGACGACTCTTCGTATCAGTCCCGTCTCCTTGAGCCGTTCCACGCGCCGCAGGCAGGCAGGTGTACTGCGTTTCACTTTCGCTGCAAGGCTGACAATCGATAGCGAGGCATCTTGCTGCAAGTGTCTGAGGATCGCGCGGTCTACGGAATCCAAGACGGCTATACCCTTCTGGGCGGCGACTGGATGCGCTATCAATTTCATTGCACTCATTTCCCATCTGACGAATTAGAGGCATTCGAAAAATGTATCGTTGTTACATGCGTTATCCGTGCAACTCGCTTTCCCTGAGCGAGAGTCGCTTGCGCTAACCATTCTATATCTGCTAACTTCGCGCCGTTATTCCGCCTGCGTTTCATGAGCGTGGCGCTAGTTTCTCAGTGTATAGGGATAACTTAGTTTAACGTCGAATGTAGACGTCCAAGATTGCAAACTTCAACTGATTAAAGAGAACGTCTATCGACTTGCGACGAGTCGCAAGTCGCGCGCCGCGGATCTCGCTTACCTGTTTTCTGTGGCGCAAGGAGATCTCCACCGTGCCCTTCCGCGCATCGCTTCACTCTTGATGACGACGTCTGGGGAGGGCGAGCTCAACAGCGTGAATAATTTGGCTTGTCGCTTACGCAGCCTCTGGGTGCACACTCGCCTCAGCAAGCCGATTCCGTACCCCGGGCAATAGTATTGCGAGCGAGCGTTGTGGCGCGGTACTTGCTTTCCTTCCTTGTGCAGATGCACATTGTCAAGACGGATATCGTTCTCTGTTAATTTTCCAGGAAAATCTATGATTTCCCAACGATCAAGCATATCGACAGAACCCGCGTGTGAATTTTTTACGTTCACGACCCGAGCAGCAAAAGAAGCCGCCGAGCTTGTCGCGCAGAGCCACGAAGCGCCGCTTTATATTCGACTGCGTGCCGAATTTCATGCGGGAGGACAGCTAGAATATTTTATTGTCCTGGTTGACTCCGTAAGCGATTCCGACACGAAGGTGTATACACAGGGCCTCACTGTGTTCGTGGACGAGACTAGCCTACGTTATTTTATCGGCACCCGGATCGACTATGAGGAAGATACCCCGCTTCCGCGCTTCGTGATTGACAGTCCGAGCGCATCAACATCTTGCGGCCGCAGTGAATCATTTTCCTCATGTCCGCGTTGACATCGTAGCATGCCGATATTTATACCGCTTGCACGTGGTCTCGATGCAGAACAAAGATGATGAATCGGCGACGCGCGGACCACCGAATGCAATGAGATTCGTGCAAGCCTCGGTTGGTTTGCGCGCTGGTATCAACAGTACCGGAATGAACGCACTTACGGGTTGATTCAGTCACCTAACACCCGTTGCCAGCCATATGTGAGTCCCGCTGGGCGAGCAATCTTGCTGGCATCAGCCTGCGGAGCACGAGTCGGAACTGCGCCGGATCGACGCATACCGTGGCGCGCACACGGGTACCGGGTTCAATCTCGATGCCAGACGCTGCCGGCAAGAGCCGCGGACTCTACAAGGGTCTCGTCGCTTGCCAGCTTTGACTGGATCCGCAATGCACAGAACCTGCTCCTGACAGGGCCACTGGCGCCGGAAAAGACTGCTCGCCTGCGCCTTCGGCCAGCAGACTTGCCGACACGGCCTGTCCGTGCTGTACGCGGGCTTCGCTCGGCTATTTGAGGTATTGAAGCGACGATCACGCCGGCACGCTCTACTCGACCATTACCAACCAATTCCCTCGAACACTGGAAGCGCCCGGCTCAAAACCCCCACGCTTGCCGATACGATACTGGACATCCATTAAGCTCACAAGCTTGCAGCGAAGGGGCGATTCGATGCGCAAGAAGGACGTGCCTGGTCCGATCTCGAACAGTCGCAGTAGAATTGAGCTCTACGCCGCACGCCCCCTAGCCTGTTCGACTTCACCGAAACGGCCGCTCAACTCGCCGGAAATAGGCAGCCGCGCCTCAGTCCTGGACGACGGTTCGTCGCAACAAACTTGACGGCGATCAAATTGATCGGGATCGACGTGGCGAACGCCCGAGCGAAGCATTTGGCGCAGCGCACGCCTGATGGACCGTGGGAATCTGCACTGGACGCAGGTGTCGAGCTTCGGGTCATCGAGCTTGTCCGCGCCGATCGAATTTTGACCCGGGGCCTTTGCACTGGCGCTACTATGCCGGAAGCGATAGCTCTCGTTTCCGGTTTCAATGACTTGGCAGTGATGCGCGAGGCGGTCCAGCAACGCCGTCGTCATCCTCGCGTCGCCGAACACGCTGGACCATTCGCCGAACTCTAGATTGGTAATCGCCACGCTCTTGTGTTCGTACGGTCGGGCGAGCCGATGGAAAAGGAGCGCCCCGCCGACCCGGCTGAAGAGCAAATATCCGAGTTCGACGAGCATGACCAGGTCAAGCCGCAGTACGCTAGCCGGAATCACCCCGCGCGCCTCTGTTCCCTCTCCCGTTCCACGCGCAGTGGCGAGATCCACCGTCGATTCGAAGCGCGCACCGCTCGGCGTGCTGAACGATGCCGGATACGCCAATCGCGGTCACGAGATGATGTCTTGCTCAAACCCGGTCCGCCGACCAGGACCAGTTTGTGTGCGCCCTCGGTAAAGCTCATGTCGGCCAGTGCATGACGGGCTTGCGATAGACTGGCGAGCCATCGCAGTCGAACCCACCCAGATCGCGATCCACCGGGAACTTCGCCAACCACATCTGGTGGTTGACCACGCGCACGGCCCGATCGACGCTCTCAGCGGCAAGCAACTGCTCAAGCGACCGCCGCCCCGTTGACTGTTCAAGCTCGCCCTGTTCGAGCAGCTTAATCGAGGCAGCTGCTATGCCTTGCATACGTAGCTCCTGAGTTCTGCGATCACATCACGCATGGCCAGCGGCTCGGCGCGCGCCGTCCATCACCCAGTGAGAGTTTCCAGTCTTCTCGCCCAGTTCAAATGCCATGTGCAGGCGGCCACCTAGCGTCGTATTCTCCCTCGGAGGCTGTGTCAGACGCGTCCATTTGCGTGCTCCTAGGAGAAGATGAGTGTGCGAATCCCGCTTTACACCAGTCGGGCTTACTGCCGCTGCCTTCTCTCATTGCGTCAAGTTAATTCATCGAGATTTGCAACTTCCAGCAGGGGCTTTTAGGGAATAGATGCGAACCGGACGACGGAGCGCGGTCATACTTGGGTGCTGTGGACAACTAGTCAAAAAGTCGTGCGGACCGCGCTCCGCCGAGCGGCCACGCACGATCGCCCACGTCGAGGGGCTGGGCAAACCACGCCTAGGCAACAACCATTCTGCCATCAGCGAACAAGGTCATAACTGTAATCAGTCTTCGCAATATCGACCGTACTCGCATCGAGCTTTTCGAAGAATTCGTCCAGTAGTGCCAATAGAACGCGCAATCCTCCCTCATACCCCCACGTCGGAAAACGGTGATAGTGGTGCCGGTCAAAAATAGGAAACACGAGTCGCACTAGCGGTGTCCCCGTATCACGCTCCAGGTACTTCCCATGAGTGTTGCCGATCAGGAAATCGACTGGTTCGGTAAATAGCAGCGAGCGCAGATGCCAGAGATCGCGCTTCGGATGGGCGTTGCATCCCGCACCGTACGGCGACGCGTCCAACAACGCCTTGACCTTCTCTGCCCAGCCGTCGTTACCGTTTGTCGACACAACATGCACCGGCTCTGCACCGAGCTCGAGCAGGAATTGCGTGTAACCTAGCATCTGATCGGGATCGCCGTAGAGTGCATAGCGTTTGCCATGGAGAATAGCCTGACTGTCCGCGATTGCATCAACGAGTTGCCCGCGCTCCCTTTCCAGTTCAGGTGGAATCGGTTGGCCCGTGACACGCGATATCTCCATGAGGAAATGGTCGGTACCAGCAACGCCGACTGGCGAATTCAGCACAATTACCTCTTGGCCGTGTTCCGCGATGAACTTCGCCGTCTTTTCGCAGCAATACTCCTGGAAAATGAACGTTGCTTTCGCATTCAGTGCACGTTCAACTTCTTCCTTTGTGGTCCCACCCTCAAACATGCGAAATTCGCCATCCGTCGGTGTATTCCATGTGTCGGAAGGATCGCAGATGATGTTGACGCTCACCCCGAACAGATCGAAGATACGTCGAACCTCCTTGATGTTGCCCACCACGAAACCGTCAAAGCCACCGATAAAGTTTACCCTCTCGTCCTGCACACGTATGAGTGGTGTTGCGGTACCGGCCTTGCCGTCCCAGAAGTGTTTGAGAATGCCCAGTAGAGCATTGTCGTAACCCGTCACGTGACTGCCGACAAACGCAGGCGTATGAGCGAACGGCACATCGTAGTCTTGCGGAACGCTCCCCTTCTGCTTACTATTCTTGATGAATGCATCGAGGTCGTCACCGATGACCTCTGCCATGCAGGTCGTCGATACGGCGATCATCTCGGGCTTATAAAGGTTGTATGCATTCGCCAGACCGTCGATCATATTATTGAGGCCCCCGAAAACCGCCGCGTCTTCGGTCATTGACGAACTCACGCACGACGTCGGCTCCTTGAAGTGCCGCGAAAAGTGTGAGCGGTAATAGGCCACGCAGCCCTGAGAGCCGTGCACGAACGGCAGTGTTTTATGAAAGCCGTTTGCCACGAATACGGCCCCCAGAGGCTGGCAGGCCTTCGCTGGATTGATGGTTAGCGAGTCGCGCGCGAAGTTTTTCTGCTTGTAGTCTTCAGTCTTTGTCCATTCGGCAACCCCCCTCACTGCCTCATCAGGATGGTTGAACTCAAAATTTTCCTTCTTGTTGCGCAAAAGCGCCTGATATTCCGGCTCGCGAAAGAGCAGTTCGTGATCGAGAATGTTGTCGCTTGATTGGGGCATGACTCGCTCCTGAATCGATTTCCTGAAGAGCCTTCCGGCGACACGGCCGTATCGCCAACGGGCCGCCTGGCTCACGCTGCCTTTTTCCACGGCGCCTTGGAAAGAGTCCAGACAGGACTCGAAATTGCCATGTCCATGTCGCGCGCAAAGATCGCGAATCCGTCGTAGCCGTGGTACGGTCCTGAATAATCCCAACTGTGCATCTGGCGGAACGGAACACCCATCTTCTGAAAGACGTACTTTTCCTTGATTCCTGAACCGACGAGGTCCGGCCGCATGCGTTCGACGAATTGCTCGAATTCGTAGCCGGTCACGTCGTCGTAAATTAGCGTGCCGTCGTGAATGTGATGCGTAGTGCGCTGATAGTCATCGTTGTGGGCAAATTCGTAGCCGGTGCCAACGACTTCCATGCCGAGGTCTTCGTACGCCCCGATGACGTGGCGCGGGCGAAGGCCGCCTACAAAGAGCATCACTTTCTTACCCTCGAGGCGCGGCTTATATCTCGCGATTACCGCATCCACCAGCGGGCGGTATTTGGCGATCACCTTCTCGGCATTGGTCTTGATCGTGTCGTCAAATCGGCTCGCGATCTCTCTCAGGCTCCTTTCAATCATTGTAGGGCCGAAAAAGTTGTATTCCAGCCAAGGAACACCATACCTCTCTTCCATATGCCGGCTGATGTAATTCATCGACCGGTAGCAGTGGAGCAGGTTAAGCTTTGAGCGCGGCGTATTCTCCAGTTCAGCGAGCGTACCATCGCCCGACCACTGCGCAATAACGCGCAAACCCATCTCCTCAAGGAGAATGCGGCTTGACCATGCGTCGCCACCGATATTGTAGTCACCGATGATCGCAACGTCGTACGGAGTTGACTCGAGCGCGGAATGTTTATTCGGATCGACCCGGTCGAACACGCAATCGCGAATCGCATCGTTCGCGAGATGATGCCCAAGCGACTGCGATACGCCGCGAAATCCCTCGCAGCGTACGGGTACGATTGTGTGCCCGCCATACTGGGCGCTCTTCTTCTTCGAGACTGCCTCGATGTCATCGCCGATTAGACCGATCGGGCATTCGGTTTGAACCGATATGCCTCTGTTGAGCGGAAACAGCTCCTGAATCTCATCGACGATTTTGTCGAGTTTCTTGTCGCCACCGAACACGATGTCCTTCTCCTGAAAGTCAGAAGTGAACTGCATCGTGACAAACGTATCGACTCCGGTTGTTCCGACGTAGTAATTGCGGCGCGAACCCCACGAATACTGGCCGCAGCCGACGGGCCCGTGACTGACGTGAATCATGTCCTTGATCGGTCCCCAGACCACGCCCTTTGAACCGGCATATGCGCAGCCGCGAATCGTCATCACACCAGGCAGCGACTTTATGTTGGACTTCACCCCACAGTCCGGCCTACCCTGCTCGAAAGTGCCCAAATGCTTGGCCCGCCGCTTGGCCATCTTTTCCGGGTAAGCAAGCAGCACTTCGTCAATGAGAGCCTTGTGAGCTGCCTTACGTTCTTCAACCGTTTCGGTCATTGCATATCCATAAGTGGAGAAATATGATTGCCGGAATCGGTTGCCGTACGCCGCACGGCAACCGTCATCCCCGCAGCCGTCAGGCGGTCGGTTCAGCCGCTGTCTTGCCAACTTTCGACTCATCGACCTGCACCATGATTCCTTTTTCCATCAGGAGATCTTCGAGTTGGTCCATCGTGATCGGCGTTGGGATCACGCCATTGCCGGCGTTGTTATGCACCTTCTCTGCAAGCGCGCGATACTGAGCGGCCTGTGCACTCTCTGGCGCGTACTCGATCACCGTCATGCGGCGTAGTTCCGCATGCTGCACGACGTTGTCGCGCGGCACGAAGTGGATCAGACGTGTGCCGAGCATCGCTGCGAGCGATTCCGCAAGCTCGAGTTCCTTGTCGGTCTTGCGCTCGTTGCAAATGAGGCCGCCCAAACGCACACCACCGCTGTTGGCATACTTGAGAATCCCTTTTGCGATATTGTTCGCAGCGTACATAGCCATCATCTCGCCTGACATCACGATATAAATCTCCTGTGCCTTGTTCTCGCGAATTGGCATTGCAAAGCCTCCGCACACCACGTCGCCCAGCACATCGTATGAGACGTAGTCCACTCCGTCGTAGGCGCCATTCTCCTCCAGGAAATTAATCGATGTAATCACACCGCGACCCGCGCAGCCGACACCTGGCTCAGGACCGCCCGACTCCACACAGCGTATGTCTTTGTAGCCAATCTTCATGACATCCTCGAGTTCGAGGTCCTCCACAGAGCCGGCTTCCGCCGCCAGAGAGAGAATTGTGTCCTGCGCCTTCGCATGCAGTATCAGCCGTGTCGAGTCTGCCTTCGGATCGCAGCCGACAATGAGGATTTTTTGCCCGAGGTCGCTGAGCGCCGCGAGCGTGTTTTGCGACGTGGTCGATTTTCCAATCCCGCCCTTTCCGTAGAAAGCGATCTGCCGAAGTTGAGCCATCGTGGTACTCCATTGAGATAGAAGGATTAAACCAAGGTTGCCAATCAAGGCTGCAAAGCCGCGATCATGTGCTCAGCGTGCAGTGTCCATATGATCTTCTTCTGTGGAGTCACGCATCGGCCGGATGGTGTCCGCGCGAATCGCCATAGAGCAGTTTCTATGCCAACGCTCCAGAGTCGTTGGAATGCCTTGCAAATCGCGCTCTCAGCAAGCGTGCCGGCATTGCGCCTACCGACGTTCGCAGCGTCGACTTCCTGACAAACCGTGCGTTGTTGTCGCAAACCAGATTTGCACCACCATTTTCGGCCCGCCTCGGTCAATGACAGTGGGCCAGCAAGAGAGGGATTGGTGGTACGGAAGTTGCAAACGAAACTCCATGCTTCTTGACCAATTACGAACTGTCACTGCCATTTCACAAGCTATTCAAACTTGAGAGGAAAACCTAATGCACGATATGACTATCGACAAGGAACTTGACCAGACTGTTTTTGCCCGCTTGCAGCTCGAAGGCCGTTTACTCAATGCAGTGTTCAAGGGCCCCACCAGTACGCCTCGGCGCATCGGTTTTCGCGGCGAACTCGCGCTGCGCTTCGGACCGCAACTCGCTGACGAAGCCCGTCCGCCTGAGCTGTCTTGCGAGCAGGTCACGGCAGTGGCCGACGTCGGCGACCCGCATCTCATATTTTTCGCGGGGTGGCTATTGAGTTTCGAACATCTGAAAGACGTCGCCGAAGTGTTGGGAGACGCACTCTCGCCCAACGGAAAGTACTTTCTGTTCTGCGACAACATCGATCTTTCGAGTCGCTATCAGGTGCACTATCAGGGCGCAGTATTCTACGTCCTGCCTATCGTGGAATCGACGGTCTACAACGAAACACTTGAGCTCCTGTATCTCGATAAGGCAGAGCTGAAGAAAAAGGACACCGCGGGAAAACTCGATGCGGTCGCCGACGCTGGGTCGAAGTTCGACTTGTGTTTCGACTCCATCAGTTACGCGCAGGGACTCGAACTGATGGGTCCAGTCCGTGATCCTAACGAAAACAGACCGGTTTAAGTTGTGTTTCGCCACGGCGCTTCCTCATGAAGACGCCCCATGCACGCAAGCTATCACAACGCTCACGCAATCTAACTGGAGAATTTCCATGGCATTGCTAATCGATGCAGCCGCCCGTCGAAAAGGGAACGGTCAAAGCCTCCCGCACGCTGATGAAGGTCTGCAAACTCGTGCACGTTCGTCAGTCGCTAGATGGCTGTCGGCGCACGACTTTCCGGATGCCCATTCCTGCAGCGTTGACGGCATAACGCCGCTGATGCTCGCAGCGATGCATGGGGAATACCGTATCGTCGCCGCGTTGCTCGACGAAGGTGCACCCGTCCGTGCGCTCGACGACAACGGAAACGATGCGCTATGGTACGCATGTCTATACGGAACGCCCGAGCCGATTCTACTGTTGGTCAGTGCCGGTCTTAATGTCGATCATGCCAATGCGCATGGCGTCACATGCCTGATGCAGGCAGCAGCCAGCGGCAGAGTCGACGTCATGTGGTTGCTAATATCCCTTGGTGCGAGTGACAGCTTGGTCGCGCCAGATGGGCGAACTGCTTTCGACATGGCCACGGATTTTGGACTACAGCTGCTGCTAACGGTAGACCGCCTCAAAAACGCCATGCGCGAATCGTCGCGTTTCGCCGACGATGCTCCGTCGCACAACCTTGCGCATTGAGGACAACGTCTCATGCCTCTTTACGACTATGTATGCCGCAACTGCAATTTACGGTTCGAGACACTCGTACGCGCCAATTCGTTGGCGTCCTGTCCGCGTTGCAGCGGTAATGCGCTGGACAAGGAGGTCAGCGCACCATCGGCCCCTCCACGCAACAAGGCACTCATTACGGCAGCACGCCGCCAGGCCGCTCGTGAAGGGCATTTGAGCAATTATTCTGCGGATGAGCGCACGCAATTATTGCATCGAACTTGAAGCGCCCCAAGGAGCTGGCGCCTGTCACTCCATATCTGCCTTGCAAAAAAGTTAACTCCAAGGAAAATTATATGTCGCCGCAGTCTATTTACCTCAGCATACAAGAATTCCCCGCTGTAAATCCCGGAAACGGCAAACAACTCGGTAGACTTGCGGAAATTTTCAAGCTAGTTGTCGCCTCAACGATTAAATTTCAGGCGGCCTTCTTCTCCAGGAGACGGTTTGGGGCGACGCCCTGGTTGTCGCTTCGATCCGGGTTCAGGTGCGCAGCATGTACCCGCTGCCAGTTGCGCGTGGGGCCTTTCCATCGCAGCGGGTTGTGTTGCCGTGCAGTCTCATAAAGCGCCACTCGTCGATCCAGAATGTTCTGGTCGAGGTTGGCATGGCGCTGCGCCGGCGTCACGAACTGGATCGCGCTGTGACGATGCTCGTGGTTGTACCAGCGCACCAGCGCGCCCACCCAGGTGCGCGCGGCGAGCAGGGTATCGAACGCCTTGAGCGGGTAAGCGGGCCGGTACTTCAAGGTCTTGAACAGCGACTCAGAATAAGGGTTGTCGTTGCTCACGCCCGGGCGACTCAATGACGGCATGACTCCCAGCGCCTGGAGGGTAGCGAGCATCGTCGCACCTTTCATCGGGCCACCGTTATCCGAATGCAGAATCACCTGGTTGGGCTGTATCGCTTCGCGCGCGCAGAGGTCCTTGAGAACTTCGCTGGCCAGCGCGCTGCTTTCCTCGGCATAAACCTGCCAGCCGACGATCTTTCGGCTGAAGACATCCAGAAACAAGTACAGGTAAAAATACTGTCCACGGATCGTCGTCGGCAAATACGTGATGTCCCAGGAATACAGCTGGTTCGGCGCGTCGGCGCAAACCGAACGGGGTTTGCTGCGAGCGTGGGCCGGCCGCTCGCTGCGCCGGTGGGCGAGTCGCTTCTCGGCCTTCAGTACCCGGTAGAACGTCGATTCCGAGGCGATATAGCGTTGCTGGCCTGCCAGTCGCGGCACGATCTGGCTTGGCGGCACATGACCGAATTCGGCCGAGTTCGCGACTGCCAGAAGCTCGGCGCGTTCCTCGGCAGAGAGCTTGTGGCGCGGCTCGTGGTGCCGTAACGAGCGCCCGTCCACCGCGTCAGGTTCGCCGCGCTGCCAGCGCTGAACTGTGCGCGCGCTGAGCCCCAGAATCTTGCACGCGTGCGCCTGCCGAGCCCCGGCCAGGCTCGCCTCGTTGATGAGGCCGATCAATGCCTTGCGCTCTTCAGGGGCCGTCATTCGGCCTCGTCCCCGAGGAGCGCGCGGTACTTTTTTCGCAGCACCAGTAGCGCCGCAGCTTCGGCCAGCGCCTGCTCCTTGCGCTTGAGCTCACGCTGCAGTTGCACATTGGCCTGCTTCAGATCCCGCACTTCCCCCTGGGCGCTCTCACGTCGGCTAGCGGCTGCGCCGCCGGCGCAAAAATCCGCACGCCACTGCACGAGATGATGCGCAAACAGGCCGCGCTCCCGACACCAGCCGTTCAATGCTTCGTCCACCAGGCCGTGGCTCTCCTGCAAGGCCATCAGGCGTTCTTCCAGCGACCAGTCTTCCGGACGTTTTGCATGTCCAGAACTCGAGCTCCGGTTCGCGGCGGTGGTGCCTCTCATCCAATTCCTTAATGTCAGTACGTTCACGTTCAATTCGTCAGCCACGGCTCCAACCGTTCGGCTCCCGCGCTGCACAACCTTCGACAGCGCCTGCTCCTTGAACTCAACAGAATACGTTTGTTTCGTCTTCAACTTGTACCTCTGACTCTTCTTGATAAGAAAGTTCAGAGGCGACAACTACTATGACGCCGGGGGCTTGCAAACACAATTCAGTATGTCTCTTCTGTGTGTCTGACCGGGATTTTCACATGGACAATGCCCGCATACTCGCAGCGCGTGGATTCCTATATCGAATCATTTGACAGATTCATGCCTGACACGAGAGCTACGGCCGCTCAGGATTTTATTGGTCGCTCTTGGCCCGGGTCAGGGGCATATCTTGAGTCAGATCATCAACCCCCAATATCGCGTAACTACAAAGTCAATGATCCGTCTGCTTTCGAAGGGAGGCGCCAGGCGATTATTGAATCGTTACAATGGAGTACACGTCTCAAAGAGTTTTTTTGCGAACGGCCAAACCTATGACTGCGTTCCGGTGATGGAGCAACCTGCTGTCCGGAGATATCAAAGAAGGCAAATCGCAACACCTCCACAGTTAGCGTCAGGGACAACCCTCACCCGTGACCTATCCAGCCGATCGGTAGGGTCGTCTGAACAGTTGCAAAACGGTGTGAATCCGGTAGGCTGTGGTACGGGCAGCGTCCCCTTGAATAGAGTCTTGAATAGAGTCACATTGGAAGAGCTTAGTCAGTTTACGACAGTAGCTGCATATCACAGAAAGGCGCCTCCACCGATGACCAGGCTCCCGTCAGGCAGCGAATCAGCGAGCGCACCCTTTATCGCGAGTCAATTATAAATCGAACGTAAGGACGAAGTGATGCCCATGTTCTCGATCTCAGGCAATACGGACGGACTGCGGGCGAGCGAGTGCCGCCATGCGGTTGAGCACGCCTGCACGAATCGAGACTTCGGTTGCCTGGGAACCAATCTCGCGTGCCCACAGGCAGGATCCCGTGAGGATCTTGAGCCGGTACATCAGGGTCTCAGCCAGCGAGCGACGGTGGTAGCCACTTGCCTGCTTCCATTCACGTCTGCTGCTTTGTGCTATCGAGTCGATGGCGGCATTGCGCCAGGCCGCGCCGGGAGTGCTCTCTGGCCACGGCGTCGCGCCCTCACGCGGCGGAATCGGCGGGGTAGCTCCGCGCGCCGCAATCCGTGCATGGCACGCCTTGGTGTCGTAGGCGCCGTCGCCACCGATGGTGTCGATTGCCACGTCAGCGGGAATCTGGTCGAGCAAATCAGGCAACACTTCGCCATCGCCTTCGTCCTGATGAGTCATCAGTGC
>NZ_JAFA01000070.1 GCF_000519185.1 Paraburkholderia nodosa DSM 21604
ATCCCATTCAAATTTCTGGGCTGGGACCCAATCTTCCCACGGGGCTTGCCGGTCGCCGTCGAAAGCATCACGTGAAGCAGCGCGTCACGTCAAATGGTTTGTTCTCCTTCAGAATGTGGAAGCACGCGCGCGCCAGTTTGTGCGCAAGCGCCTTGCGAGCCACGATCGGGTTGGTCTTGGCTTTCTTGCGTTCNTAAAACCGCCGGGCCTCGGTGCAATAGCGTTGGGCGAAATTGGCGGCTTCCATGAACGCCCAGGACAGGTACCGGTTGCCGTTACGGATGTTGCCTTCACCTTTTTTCTTGCCGTTGCTGGTGGGGCAGCTGTCCACGCAGCGCGCATAGGAGGCGAAGTTGCCGACGCTGGCGAAACGCTCGACGGAGCCGGTTTCCAGCAGGATGACCGTTGCCAGGATCTGGCCGATGCCGGGTACGGTGGTGAGCAACGCATACTCGGGTCGCGGCCTGACCTTGTCGGCAAGCCGCTTTTCCAGCAGTCCGATCTGGGTGCAAAGCGTTGTGACGACAGCCAGGTTGGCCTGCATGGCCAGCGCGACCTCGGCAGGCAGCCCCATCTGGTCGATGGTTTCGGCCGTCAGTCGCAGAACCTCGGGACTCGAGATGCGCATGCCATGATGGCGAGCCGTGATGTTCTCGATCGCAAGCATGTGGCTGGTGCGGCTGCGGACCAACTGCATGCGTTTGCGGGCGAGATCACGCACGCTTCGCATTTCGGGCGGCAGGATCGTGCCCGTTGGCAGGATCCCCAGCCGCAGCAGCCGGGCCAGGTAACGGGCATCGGTTTCGTCGCCGCTGTGCTTGAGACCGTCGTATTGTCTGATCGCCGTGGTGTGGGCCAGATGCACGGTGAACCCGGCTGCCTGCAGGCCATCGACAAGCCAGTACCAGTTATAGGTCGACTCGATTACGACGCCCGCAAGCTGCTGCTTCCACGGTTCGAGGAACGTCATGATCCTGGCCAGCTCATTGGGCAGGCGTTTTTCTGCCAGTACCCGGTCGGTTTCATCGATCACGGTGACCACGCTGTTGTTCGAATGCAGATCAATGCCGCTATAGTTCATGATGCGCCTCCTTGCGGTTAAAGCGGTTGGCAAACTCACTTTAACCCCGCCGCCCGAAAGGGCGGCGGTGGGAGGCCCGCTAGATGATTTTCAAGTTTCGCCGCCTGCTGTTGCGCTTCGAACGTCTCAGCCCTCTTCACTACGCGTTCAAGACACTCGCCTACACGATGATCAACCTGCGGCACTACTGTCGCAGCTAATCGAACCGCGTCGCCGCAGCTTCCAGATCCGGCGCAGTGCGTCGTGATCCAGCTCACGTGTGTCTTGCCCCACACACCCTTTATCATCTAAATCCGGTCTTCAATTCAGCCTTGTAGAATCAATTTGCATTCCGTACGATATGAAGAAAACCCACCATGACCGTTCAAATCAAAACCTGCAACCAGTAGATCTCTTCGAGCGTGCCCATGATCGTGCCACGTATGTCGACCTGCTCGACAAAGATGCGCAGCAGATCGGTTTCCGCGGCAGGGCGGCTCGTGACCCCGTTGATCACCACGACGCCGCCACGTTTGACAGCCCTCAGGCTGTCCGCCCAGGTCACGGCCCCGATGTTGTCACGACAGCATCGGGGCGGCGCGGCAACTGATCGCCGTGGCGGAATATCCGGTTGGCGCCGAGGCGCTCGGCGATCGCGGCACCCTCGTCATTGCGCGTCGTGGCCACGAAGCCGACAGCACAATCCATCTGAACGAGCGCAGTCGACATGCCGCCCGAAGCGCCCTGCACCAGCAAGGACGGCGGACGCTGCGCTCATACTCCGCCGTTGACCGGGGCACTCTCACGCACTTTTATCAGGTATCACATAAGAGTCAACGTGCCACGAGGGCTGGCTCTCGCAGGAACGGTGTACGTCAGCCAGAAGCCTGGCGTCGATGCGAGCCGGCCGATGGATAGCTTGACGTCGATCCAGGTCTGTCACAAATCGGGAAACAGGGCAGCCACCACCGCGTGCCAAGTCAAATTCAGGATGCTGGAACACGTCGTGCTTGCCAAACCTGGTGCCCCTTCTTCCATCGCACTCGGGAGACCTGTCATGCAAACCGGACTCACCGCTGGTTTTTCTCACGTCAAGCCGCAGGACACGTCACTCACGCGCGGTGGGCTGCGCGATTTCTTTGTCTATCGTGATCTGTAAATCGTCAGGGGCACAAGGTAGTCGCGCAACTTAGTAGGGCAAATCTTGCGCCAAAGTTGGGTGCGGGCTGGCACCGGCATGAAGCAGATTTTCATATCGTCAGCATGCTCTAAGTCGGGGCGAGCTTCGTGTACGCCGACAAGGAAACGCTCGTCGAAGCGGGCGATTGCGTGCATCAGGCGCCGTCCGTTTCGAACACGCGCCAGACATGGAGTACATCGAAATCGTGAGCCCTGCCGAATTCAAATCGGTAGACGTGGAAGCGCCGTGCCGGCGCCCAAGTAAGTATAAAGCGGCAGCAAGCGACACCCTGACGCATGCACAAGCTTGCCGCTGCACGTACAGTTGATATGTCCGCCGATTACTGTGGCGGGTCACGAAGCCACGAACACGACCGGAGAGATTCATGCGCATCACGCTCCATCTCGGCACCTTCGACCGCCTTGACCCGAATGCCTATGCGATCCTTTGGCTCGACAACGACACCCACAAGTGGTCGCGCGAAGGTCATGCCGGTCTCCAATTCCCCGACTGGGGAAAGCTGCGGGTCGATGCTCGCGGCACGCTGGTGTGCGACCAGCATAATGCGCGCCCCCTGTTCATCCTCGACGGTCTCGCTGTGGAAGCCCAAACTGGCCCGTTCGAGGGGGAATCAGGCGAGGCACTCTGGTGCTGCACTGAACGCGAAAGCGGATCGGTCGTTGCAGGGCGCTGGCATGTGCAGTGCGTCGACAAGGACACCGTGCTTGCCGAGCACAGCGTGTTTGCAGAGGACGAGGTCTGACCTCGGACGCGCCTTCGCCTCGTTGCATGCGAATCTTCGGTGAATCCCTGAAAGCCCGTGTCAGCGGGCTCGAACTATTCCAGTTCCGGAATGACGCGTCTGATTAGGGACAAAGGATGCCGACGTCCAAATCGACCAACTCCTGCCGATGACACGAACTGGCTTTTCGAGCATCGTGCTCAACAACGGCCTCACCCCGGCGCAAGCTGGGTATTCGTACTTTTGGTGCAATTTCTGGCGATCTGACCGAAAAACCTTAAATACCAGCACCTTGCACTCCTTCGGCTAGTCAGCAAAGCCTTGTAGCGTGGGGCTCTGAGGAACGCAAGCGCCAAAATTTGCACCAAAGATGGTGTCAGAGTGCAAGTCCTGCCGGCACAATTCTTTTACCCTCATCCCTGACCGACGGAGATACGACCACGTTTGAAGCTCCCACACGCCCACTTAGATGACCCCTGCATCGCTCGCAACGGGAGCCACACTCTGGTCGGCGGCCCTACGCTGCCAAACGACTTTTGCAATCGAGATATCGCTATACACCGACCCCTTGAGCACTCCGTTTGCGGAATTAAGGGTCGCCTCCGTACGCGTGCCGCCGGCGAGGAATCTGTACGGGGCGTCTTCACCGAGACCTGCGAGCTGTCCTTGGATGCCTGCGAAGCGCGCCGTGTTGCGATTTGACTCGTAGAAGCTCGTCTTCCTATCGATTACTCGCAAGCGGTGTCCGAATGGCAAGCGACTTGGGTCGCCGCGTCCCTGCACCGATTTCAGCTGATCGGTACTGACCTTAAACCTCGGAAACTTCATTTCCGCTCCCGTACGATACTCCGCCGCTTCATCAGCCCAAATTATCGGCAGATCAATGTCGGGATCTAGATCCTTCCAAATACCCGTGCAATATCCCGCGCGAAACATCGTGTCAGGATTCTCAGGCGGCTATGTGATGGAGCCTGGGATCGACTACGACGAGATCGAGACCTTCGTGGTGCCGAAAAACACTACGTATATCGTCCGTGCCGAAATGGACCACCACGACGAAGACCCGGAGGACGAAGTCGGCGCTTCCTGCGTCGTTGCGGTCAATGACCATGCAGCCCCAAAGAAATGAAAAGTATTGCCGTAGACGTGAACGACTTGATACCGGGGCCGGCGGCGACGTAGTCGATAGCCCTCATCGAGCCCCTTCAGGTTCCGCCGTTGGAAGGGACGGCTGTGTCGACCAAGGCCGCGCCACATGGGCTAGCTAGCCAATAAATGAAAGTACTGATTCGGCTCCAGCACGGCCGACTTCAGGAGGTTGTAGAGAAGAACGCCTGGCTCTACACGCGTTGCTGACTCCACAGATGTTGCCGTGTCGTGCGCTTGAAGGGCACGTCCGCCGCTGTATGAGCAGACGAATGAGTTGCCTCTCTTGATTGACGGGCACGAGCGCGTCGATAAACTACGTCAGATGAACTCCCTAAACGGTACCGACGTAAATCGCGCCAGCATACTGCGGGAGGATGGTGAGTTCACGCTCTACCGGGTCCAGCCCGCCGGCAGCACCGGCAGTGTGCTGGTGGTACGTCCCGCCGACGAACATCCCTCAACCACCCTTCTCGAACGCCTCGCTCACGAGTTCGCGCTGAAGGACGTACTCAACAGTCAGTGGGCAGCGCGCCCTTTGAAGCTGGTGCGCGATGACGCACGTATGGTACTAGTGCTCGAGGATCCGCTTGGCGAACTGCTCGAACGACAAATCGGCGGACCTCGCGAGGTGGGACATGTGTTGTCCCTCGCTGTGGGCATTGCAGCGGCGCTGGGTAAAGTCCATCAGCACGGCCTCGTGCATAAGGACATCAAACCCGCGCATATTCTGGTGGACTGCGTCGACGGCCACGTGCGGCTCACTGGCTTTGGCAGCGCCTCTCGACGCACGTATGAACGGCAATCGCCGGAACCGCCAGAAACGATCGTCGGTACCCTCGCCTATATGGCGCCCGAGCAGACTGGGCGGATGAACCGCTCGATCGATTCGCGCAGCGACCTCTACGCATTCGGAGTCACGCTCTATCAGATGCTCACAGGGACCCTGCCGTTCACCGCGGCCGACCCGATGGAGTGGGTACATTGCCATGTTGCACGCAACCCGGTACCGCCCGGCGCGCGGGTAGCAAGTGTGCCGCCTGTCGTCTCGGAACTTGTCATGAAGCTGCTCGCCAAGACTCCCGAGGAACGCTATCAGACTGCGGCCGGTGTCGAGCATGATCTGCGGCGTTGCCTGTCCGATTGGCAGCGCCAGCACCACATCGATGCCTTCGTGCTGGGTGAACGTGACACATCCGACAAGCTTCGCATCCCCGAGAAGCTTTACGGGCGCGAGCGCGCGATAGAGGCCATGGTCGCTGCGTTCGAGCGCGTCGTCACGAGCGGCACGCCTGGGCTGGTGCTGGTGTCCGGCTGTTCCGGCATCGGCAAGTCCGCAGTCGTCAACCAATTGCACAGGGTGCTTGTACCGCCGCGGGGGCTGTTCGCGTCGGGCAAGTTCGACCAGTACAAACGCGACATACCCTACTCGACACTGGTGCAAGCCTTTCAGGGGCTGGTGCGACCGCTCCTTGGCAAGCACGACAGGGAACTGGCAATTTGGCGCGACACGTTGATCGGGGCACTAGGGCCGAATGCGCGCCTTATGACCGAACTGATCCCGGAACTGAAGCTCATCATCGGCGATCCGCCACCCGTCCCGGAACTCGAACCTCACGAGGAGCGACGCCGCTTCCAGCTCGTTTTCCGGCGCTTCATCGGCGTCTTCGCCCAACATGAACATCCGCTGGCCCTGTTTCTCGATGACCTGCAATGGCTCGACGCCGCGACGCTCGACCTGCTGGAAGATCTCCTCACCCGGCCAGACCAGCAATACCTGATGCTGATCGGCGCCTACCGCGCAAATGAAGTTGATGCTGAGCATCCACTAATGCGCAAACTTCAAACCATCAGGACCACAGGCGCAAGGCTCGACGAAATTGCCCTTGAGCCGCTCGCCCGCGAGCACGTGGAGCAACTGATTGCCGAAACACTTTGCTGCGAGCGTGAACGCGCCGCACCGCTTGCCGCGCTCGTGCATGAGAAAACGGCCGGCAATCCGTTTTTTGTGATCCAGTTCGTGCACACGCTTGCTGATGTTGATCTGGTCACCTTCGACCATGACGCGACCTGCTGGCGCTGGGATCTGCCCAGCATTCACAGCAAGGGATATACCGACAACGTGGTGGACCTGATGGTCGCGAAGCTCGCACGCTTGCCCATCGAAACGCAGCGCGCGTTGCAACAGCTCGCCTGCCTTGGCAACGCCGCCCCCGTCGCGATGTTACCGAAGGTTTTGGGGGTCTCCAGGCAGGCGGTCCGGGCGCTACTGCAGCCAGCGGTCGATCAAGGGCTGGTCGAGCAACTGGAACTTGCCTACCGGTTCGCACACGACCGCGTACAGGAAGCGGCGTATTCATTGATCCCGGAGCACTCGCGCGCCGGCGTCCACCTGCGTATCGGACGGCTGCTCGCGGCGCTAACGCCCGCTGACAAACGTGAAGCGGCAATCTTCGAGATCGTTACACAACTGAACCGTGGCGCAGCGCTGGTGACCTCCCGGCAAGAGCGTGAGCAGCTGGCCGGGTTCAACCTGAGCGCCGGCCAGCGGGCGAAGGCGTCAACAGCCTACGCATCGGCGCTCACCTATCTGAGCGCCGGTGCGGACCTCATGCGGGACGATTGTTGGGAACGCAGGCGCGATCTGATCTTTGCACTGCAGTTGAACCTTGCCGAATGCGAATTCCTCACCGGCCGGTTATCGGTCGCGCAAGAGCGACTAGCCGAGCTATCAAGCCGTGCCAGGACCACGGTCGAACAGGCGCAGGTCACGTGTCTGCAAATGGATGTCTACCTGACCCTCGACCAAAGTGGTCGCGCAGTCGACGTCTGTCTCGAGCATCTCCGGCACGTTGGTATCGACTGGTTAGCGCATCCGGAAGAGAGCGACGTACAACAGGAGTACGAAAGTATCCGGTCACGGCTTGGCGGCAGGACGATCGGGACACTCATCGATCTGCCTCTGATGAAGGACCTGCCGTCTCTCGCGACCGCCAACGTGCTGAGCAAGCTCCAGAGGCCGGCCTGGTTCTTTGACGCGAACCTGGCTTCCCTGGCCATATGCAAGGTGATCAGCCTTAGCCTGGAGCATGGCAACTGCGATGCGTCGTGTTTTGCGTATGTCATGTTCCCGCGGATTGCAGGACCACGCTTTGGCGATTACCACGCCGGAATCCAGTTCGGCCAGCTTGGCTTCGATCTGGTCGAGCGCCGTGGGCTCAAACGCTTCGAGGCGGTGACATATCTCTGCTTCGCCCTCTATGTCGTGCGCTGGACAAAACATGTGTGCGTTAGTAGCGAGGTGCTGCGCCGCGCATTCGAAGCAGCGAGCCGGATCGGGGACATCCCGTCTGGCGCCTATACGCGCTGCCATATCGTATCAGACCTGCTTTTCGCCGGTGCACCATTGATCGAGGTCGAGCGCGAAGCCGAACAGGGCCTCGCGTTCGCCAGCAAGGCGCGTTTCGGTCTTGTCGTAGATAACATCACTACGCAACTCGCGCTAATCCGGATGCTCAGGGGCTCGACGCTGAAATTCGGTCACTTCGACTACGACGAATTTAACGAACTTCGTATGGAACAGCATTTGTCCGGCAACCCCGCGCTCGCGACGGCCGCGTGCTGGTACTGGATCCGGAAACTGCAGGGACGATTCCTTGCAGGCGACCATGTAGCCGCCATCAACGCGGCGTTGATGGCGCAGCAGCTACTGTGGAGTTCGTCATCGCACCTGGAGGAAAGCGAATACCATTTCTTCGGTGCACTGGCACGGGCCGCACATTGCGACCGTGCCCCGGCCGCGGAGCGACAGCAGCACCACGACGCGATCGCCGCACATCTCCGGCAGTTGGAGATCTGGGCTGAGAACTGTCCGGAGAATTTTGCAAACCGTGCGGCGCTGGTAGGCGCCGAGTTGGCTCGCCTGAACGGCTGCGATGTCGAAGCAATGCGTCTCTACGAAGAGGCCATGCGCTCGGCGCGTACACATGGCTTCGTACACAACGAAGCACTTGCCAATGAACTCGCGTCAGGCTTCTACGCGGCGCGCGGCTTCGACAGGATTGCCCGCGTGTATTTGCAGGACGCATGCCGGGGCTACCAACGCTGGGGTGCCGAAGGCAAGGTGCGCCAACTTGAGGCGCTGTATCCGCTTTTCGGAGACGAAGAGCGAGCGCCCGGCCCGGGCAGCACGATCGGCACCCCCGTTGAACACCTCGACCTTGCTACTGTCATCAAGGTGTCGCAGGCCGTTTCCGGAGAGATCGTCCTGGACAAGCTGATCGATATGGTCATGCGCACTGCGATCGAACAGGCGGGCGCCGAGCGCGGATTGCTGATTCTTCCAGACGCGGGCGGACAAAGGATAGCCGCGGAAGCCAAAATCGAGGGGGACACACTCCGCGTGCAACTACGCGATGACCCCGCGAACCCCACCGTGATCCCCGAGTCGGTCCTCTATCATGTGTTGCGAACGGGCCAGAGCGTCATTCTCGACGATGCCACACGCTCGTCCGCGTTCGCTGCGGATGCCTACATCCTCCAGCATCGAGCCCGCTCAATTGTGTGTCTGCCCCTGACGAATCAGGCCAGGCTTATCGGCGCCCTGTACCTCGAAAACAACTTGGTCACCCGTGCCTTCTCGCCAGCGCGAATTGGTGCGCTGCGGCTGCTCGCGTCGCAAGCGGCAACCTCGATCGAGAATACCCGACTGTACCGCGACCTGAAGGAGCGCGAGGCCCGGATCCGGCGACTTGTCGACGCCAATATCATCGGCATCATTGTGTGGAACGCAGAGGGCGACATCCTTGAGGCCAATGAGGCATTCCTGCGCATGGTGGGATATGACCGCGAGGATCTTGTTTCGGGTCGTCTGCCCTGGCGAGACCTGACCCCGGTGGAGTGGCGCGAAAGCAGCGAACGGGCTCTCGCGCAGATCGGGCACCAGGGAGGCATTCAGCCGACCGAAAAAGAATACTTCAGGAAGGATGGCAGTCGTGTGCCCGTCCTGGTCGGCCGCGCGGCATTCGACGGCAGTGGGAAGGAAGGCGTCGCGTTCGTGATCGATCTGACGGTGCTCAAGGAGGCGGAGCGCCGCCTGCGCGAGTCCTATGAGATGCTGCGGGAACTCACGTCACATCGCGAAATGGCTCGCGAGGAAGAGCGCAAGCACATCGCGCGAGAAATGCACGACGAACTTGGACAGCACCTCACCGCGCTTCGCCTGCAGGCGTCGGCATTACGTATGCAACTGGGCAACGATCGCCCGGAACTGGTCGAGCAGACGCAGGCGCTGATTGCGCTGGTGGACAAAACCATGCAGGTCGTCAGGGGCGTCATCGCGGCGCTGCGCCCTGCGGCACTCGACACCGGCATTGCAGCGGGGCTCGAGTGGCTCGCGGCCGAGTTCAACCGCAACGGTCGCACGGTATGCCGCCTGCACTTGCCCGACGAGAATATCGTCGTGAGCGAGCCCTGCGCTGTCGTGCTGTTCCGCCTCGTTCAGGAAGCGCTGACCAATGTCGCCCGCCACGCAGCGGCGCCCCATGTGGTCATCATGCTGGAGCGGACAGGGGACTGCTGCCTGCTCGAAGTGCGCGACGACGGTCGAGGATTCGATGTTCAGGCGGCCAAAAAAGGTTCATTCGGACTCGCGGGCATGGAAGAACGCGTTCTGATGCTGCGCGGTCAGATCAACGTTATCAGTTCGCCGGGAGCCGGCACGACAATCAAGGTGAAACTTCCGGACCATCCGGCCGCATCGACATAGCTGCGGCATCGTGGACGCGTATTCGACATCCACCCTTCCACGACCGACAACCCGAAGCGGCCATGTCCACACGGTCGCACGGGCACTCCCCCCGCACGCCCGCCGTCGTGGCCGGGCACGCGAGTCGCCCGTCGCGGACGTCTCCGGTATCAGGCCAACGGCAAAGTCGTCTTGATCGAAGTGTCGGCCGCAACCGATGAGCCGAACCCGAACCCGGCCGCGCAGACGCTCCTGCTTCAATCGCGTACCCGCGCGCTGCCCCCGGTCGCAGCGAACCTGTGGGCAATCAAGGCGCCCATTCGGTACGGTGGAGGGAGGCAAGGCCTGGTTTTCGCGAAATTGCTTTGCTTTCCACCACGTATGCACTGCAAAACGCAAGCTCGCCATTTTCGGCGATAATTCGCGCTTCGCCGTTTGCAATCTGGACGACGCAGTTTTCTCCCCACTGCTCGCGCACCGATGCAAGCCACTGGCGTTGTCTGCGTGTGAGATAGAACGGCCAGAGATCCCGCCTGTCCCCGTTGGGCTGTTGTGGAAAGCGAAAGGCCACCTCGCATCTCTTCGTCATGTGTTCCCGTCCCGCCATTGGCAATGGGGGCTTGTGCGACCGGGACCCTCGTCAGAGTAGCCGACAGACCACGTTCGCCTTTAGAGGTGTTAACACAATGACTTTTGCAGGTGTCGCCAGCATATGATGCAGCAGGCGATTCTGAGGAAAGCCTCGTGGATGAAAGCGAACTGTTCGAAGCGGATGCGCAGTCGGCGGAAGTTGTGAAGCCACGAGATGGTCCGCTCCACAAGCCAGCATGTTTTGCCTAGCCCACTACCATGAGGCTGACCACGTCGAGCGATTTCGGTTGCAATGTCGGCAGCATGCAGTGGACGTCGATATTTGTCGTGGTCGTAGCCTCTGTCGCCCTGAACGACCCGAGGTTTTGATAGTGGTTTGCCACGCTTGCCGCGGAATGGCGGAATTGCCTCGACCAGCGCTTGAAGCCGAGTGACGTCGTTGCGGTTGGCGCCGGTCAGAATCACCGCGAGCGGGATGCCCTGCGCTTCGGGGATGAGATGGTGCTTTGAACCGGGTCGCGCGCGGTCTGTGGGATTCGGTCCTGTTTTTGACCTGAGCCCACAGCGCGGATTGAAGAGGAATCGACGATGACGCGAGGCCAGTCGATTTGGTCGGCTGCGCGCAATCGCGCAAGCAGCACCTCGTGCAACTGCTCCCAGACGCCAGCGGCTTGCCAGTCACGTAGGCGACGCCAGCAACTCATGCCGCTGCCGCAACCCATCTCGCGAGGTAGCAGGTCCCAACGCAGGCCTGTCTGTAAGACGAAGATAACCGGTGAACACCGCACGGTTGTCGAGCGGCTTGCGCCCCGGATAACGGGTTCGTCGTAGTTTGGGAGGGGGCAGCAACTTCGATGAGTGCCCACAGTTCGTCGTCGAGTATCGGCTTGGCCATGTCCTTTTCGTCGTCGAAACAAAGAAAAGGTTAACAGCATTCTTCGAGGGTTAACAGCCCCTTCGTTCATTTTGTTAAGGGTTCTTAGTCACCAAATTCAATCCTGCGGGAGCTGGACGCAGGAATGCCGGGGGGATGACTTGAGATGCCCCAGGTGGCTAGTCTCACTGTGTCATAAAAAGATGTTTGCAGTATTGAATAATACAGACTTCGGGCGACCGTGATGAGAGAAGACGTCGACGAATTTGACGCGTATCTGAATCATCTGGCGCAGGCGTTGGGGCACGCCGATCGCCATGCCGGCCTCAAGGGCTACTGTTCGGGCTTGGTAATGCCGTTGTCACGCAAGAGCGTCGAGCCGATGGCTGCGCATATTGATCCCCTTCACGCGAGTGCGAAACACCAGTCACTCCACCATTTTGTGGCCAAGGCAGAATGGTCTGACCGGGCGGTTCTGCAGCGGGTACGCGAATGGGTGATGCCCGCGTTCTGCCTGCACGCTGCCGACGAGGCTGGCTATTACTGGATTATTGACGACACGGGCTTCCCGAAGAAAGGCAAGCATTCGGTCGGCGTAGCGCGGCAATACTGTGGGCAACTGGGCAAACAGGATAACTGCCAGATCGCCGTGAGCCTGTCGATCGCGACGCAACGCGGCAGCTTGCCGATTGCCTGGCAGCTGTATGTCCCCAAGGAATGGATTGACGACCGGGAACGAGCGCGTCGCGCGGGCATTCCTGATGACCTCAACTTCGAGACCAAGCCACAGATTGCGCTGGCCCAACTTCGCGAGGCTATGGCATCCGGCATTGCACCGGGCATTGTGCTTGCCGATGCCGGGTACGGCGACGAAACCGCTTTCCGGGAAAGCATAACTGAACTGGGTTTGTTGTATGCGGTAGGGATCCGGCCGGGCACCTCTGTGTGGGCGCCCGGTACGGCGCCGCTGCCGCCCAGACCCTGGAGTGGGCGCGGTCAGCCACCGAAATTGTTGCGCCGTGCGCCTGGCCATAAACCGCTCGTGGTGAAGGAACTGGCCATGCAATTACCCATGAACGCCTGGCAAACCGTAACCTGGCGGGAAGGCAGCAACGCAGCCCTTTCCTCACGCTTTGCCGCCGTGCGGGTTCGTCCCGCACATCACGACTATTGGCGAAGTACCGTTCGCGACGAAGAATGGCTGCTTATTGAATGGCCTGATGGCGATACGGAGCCGCTCAAATATTTTCTCACTACCGCCCCCGAGGAGGCGACCCTCGAGCAGCTTGTGTTCGTGACCAAAATGCGCTGGCGCATCGAGCGCGACTATCAGGACCTGAAGCAGGAGTTCGGGCTCGGTCATTATGAAGGGCGAGGCTGGCGTGGCTTTCACCATCACGCCACACTGAGTATCGCTGCGTACGGGTTTGTGATGGCTCAGCGACTCGGAATGCAATCAGATGGACGTGGTAAAAAAAACTTCCTTGAACGCGCGCTGCCTGCCCTTCCCCCGGATTACGTCCCCCGGGGCAGTCCAGCGCGCTCAACGCCACATTCCTGATTCCATTACTACGTTGCGCATCCTGCTTGGACAAAGGCTCATGCAACGATGGCACTCTTCCTGTACAACAATAGAGCGCGCAACTGCTTTTGTGACACAGTAGTACTAGCAGACCGTCAAAGTTCGGCTCTGCGCGGGCTGTCTTCAGGCCAGGGGGCACATGCCCGGTAAGCCGATACCGGACCCTTTCGGCCGAACCGGCCCCTGCCTCTTGAGGGGCTCCAGAACGCCGTGACGCACGGCATAGTGGACTGCATCGGATGCTGCGCGTGATGTCATCACTCCTGTCGCGGCGACCTCCCTGACGGTGGCGGGTTCGCGGACACGCAGCCACTCCACCAGCGCTTCTGCATTCGCATGTACCTTCATTGGTGTCTCTACGATAAGATTTTCTGTGTCCGCGCCTAACGCCGCCGCACGTTCCTCGGGTGCCGCCTGTCCCTTGTGCTCGTTCGCCATGTGATGAAGGCTCGTTTGTTCACGTTGTGGCCGCACAGTTTCCCGATTCGAGTGCGGTTTGGAGATCGTGACAGTGGAACGCACTCAAAAGAGTCAAATATTGTTAGGGCAGTGCCCGATCCATGGACGCATGCGCCATACGTTTGATACGGTCACACCGTAGTGACACCGTAGTGTCTCGACGCTCTGCTTCGTCGCTGATCCCTCTTGCCTGAAAACACGATCCCGTCGTCCTTCCCCTGCCCTGATAGCGGAATCTGGTGAGATGGCGCGCCGTGCTGGGTCACGAGTGTCTGCTGTTCAACCAGCGCATGGCGTCGCCATGCCACCAACAAGGAGTGGCTGGATGTTCAATCCGCTGCAGGCCCGCACCTTGAGCGTGTCTGGCGATGCACTGACCACCTGGGGTGCTGACCCGGTGCTGATCGCCACACGTCTTTCGGGCACCGAGGCACTCGGCAAGCTGTACCGCTACGAAGTCGAACTGGCCACGGCCGACACGCCAACGCTGCGCCGGTGGCAGGCGCAGGAGATGGTGGAACTGGAGGCCGCACGCCTCGGTGTGATTCGCCCCACCCGCGCTGATGCCGCCGAACGCCGCGCACGTGCGAATCGCTATCGTGAAGTGCGCGGCCTGCGCAAGCCGCGTGACCCAGGCGATCATCGGCACGCCGGTGCCCGCGAGCACGTGAAAGCGCCCCGCACCGTTAGGATCGCGTAGCATCGCGCCTTCGACGCACAGCGCGTGCAACTCGATCTCGCCGTCAAGGCACGCTTGAAGGATGGTCTGCGCCTCGGCGCCCGTTTCGACCGAAAGCGACGGATGCCAGAGCACATGAATGCCCGAGCGCACGAGCGTACCCGCCAAGTCGACCGTATCCGCGCGCAGCAATGACATGTTGCAGCCGCCGCAGCCGCCTGACTGGAGCCACAGCACGTTGACCGCACCCGTTGCAGTTTTGCTCATGTGCGCGCCTCCAGCCCGAACCGCTGCATCTTCTGACGCAGCCCGGCGCGCGAGAGACCCAGTTCGGCCGCGACGCGCGTCTTGTTCCAGCGGTGCCGCAACAGCGCTTCCTTGATCAACATGGCCGCCATCGCGTCGAGTCGTTCTTACAGGGTGCCGGTCGTCGCATGCCTGACCAATCCGGAGGTGCCCGGCGTGGCGGGCTGCCCGCGCAACACCTTCGGCGAAAACGCGTCCGCGCGGATCAGGTCGTCGTCGCTCAGCGCCACCGCCCGGGGGTTTCGTTGCGTAGCTCGCGAATATTGCCCGGCCACGGATAGCTGAGCTGCACGGCCAGCGCGTTGCCCGCGAACGCCCGTGCGCGTCGCTGCGGAACCTGGCCGGCAATGTCCTGAAGCAGCTTCTGCGCGATCGGCACCAGATCGCCGCCGCGCTCGCGCAGCGGCGGCATCGAGAGCGTCGCGATCGCGATCCGATAGTACAGGTGCTCGCGAAAACGCCCCGCCTCGACCTCGCGTTCGAGGTCGCGATGCGTGGCGGCGATCACGCGCACGTCCACGGGCACGGGCACGGCGCGCGTCGAGCCGACGGGGCGCACCTCGCCTTCCTGGAGCACGCGCAGCAGCTTGACTTGGAACGAGAGCGACATGTCGCCGATCTCGTCGAGGAAAATCGTGCCGCCGTTGGCCTACTGGAAAAGGCCCGTGTGATCCTGGAACGCGCCCGTGAAGGCGCCGCGCTTGTGGCCGAACAGTTCCGATTCGAGCAGCGTGACGGCCACGGCGGCGCAGTTCTCGACCACGAAGGGCCCCGCCGCGCGCGGGCTCGCGTAATGGATCGCGCGCGCGAGCAGTTCCTTGCCGGTGCCCGATTCGCCGAGAATGAGAAGCGACAGGTCGTAGCGCACGAGCTTCGCGGCGAGCGAGCAGACCGGGTCGAGCGGGCTGCCCGGCGAGCGCACGATCGAATCGAAGCCGAACTCGCTTTGCACGCGCGCGAGCTTTTCGTGGCGGCGCCGCCGCAAGAGCGAAACGCTGCCGCGCAGTTCGAGATCGAGGCGGCACATGTCGTGCTGGAGCGACTGCGCCTCGGCGGCCTGGCGCACGGTTTCGATCAGGTGATCAGGCAACCAGGGCTTGAGGATGAACTAGTGGATGGATGCCCGCGCGATTGATGCCCGCGACGATGTCTTCCGAATCGGTGTAGCCCGAGACGGTGATGCGCACGACGTCGGGCCAGGTCTCGCGCACCTCACACAGGATTACGGAGACCGCGCGTTCCTGGAGGACTGCGCGCGCCTCGTCGGCGGAGCCTGCCGTCAGCACCTCGAACTCGTCGTCCAGCACGCACCGGGTCGTCTCCTGCAAGCGCGGCTCGTCGTCGACCACGAGCACGGTGGCGGCCTGGCGCAGCGGGAGCGAAGCGGGACTGGCGGGGACTGGCGGAACTCATTGCTTGATCGAAGCCGTGGGGAACCCGTCGTTCAGGGCTCCCCGCGAGCGCAACGTGACAGGAGGGCTGGAGGTCCGCCATCGTACCTTGAGTCTCCCGATACCCATCTGAGCCATCGGCGCAAGCGGATCAGCAGATCCGCGGCAGTTGCTCGCCCGAAAGCCAGTCGGCAATGCGCCGGCCGCCGAATTTCGTCTCGATCTGCACGAAGCCATGCGCGTCCTCGACCACTTCGCCGATGCGCGCCGCCGCCGCGCCCAACGGATGCGCGCGCATCGCCGCGAGCAGTTGCGGCGCGTCGCCGCTTGCGCAGATCGCGACCAACTTGCCTTCGTTGGCGACATAGAGCGGATCGAGGCCCAGCAGCTCACACGCCGCATCGACTTGCGGCAGCACGGGAATCGCGCGCTCCTGAATGCGCATCCCGACGCCCGACTGGCCGGCGATCTCGTTGAGGGTCGTGGCAAGCCCGCCGCGCGTGGGGTCGCGCAGCACGCGCACGCCAGGCGTGACGGCAAGCATGTCCGCCACGAGCGTGTGCAGCGCGGCGCTGTCCGAGCGGATCTGCGTTTCGAAGCCCAAGCCCTCGCGCTGCGACATGATCGCCACGCCATGTTCGCCGATCGTGCCCGAGAGCAGCACGACATCGCCGGGCCGCGCCTGCGAGCCGTCGATATGAATGCCCGCGGGCACGACGCCGATGCCGTTCGTGGTGATGAACACACCGTCGCCCTTGCCGCGCTCGACGACCTTGGTGTCGCCCGTCACGATCGGCACGCCGCACGCGTGCGACGCCAACGCCATCGACTCGACGATGCGGCGCAGATCCGCCAGCGGGAAGCCCTCCTCCAGGATGAAGCTCGCGCTGAGATACGAAGGCCGCGCGCCCGCCATCGCGACGTCGTTGACGGTGCCGTGCACGGCGAGGCTGCCGATGTCGCCACCTGGAAAGAACAGTGGCGAGACGACGTGCGCGTCGGTGGCCATCACCATGCGCTCGCCTGGGCCTGGCGCAAGCGGCGCGAACGCGGCCTGGTCGTTGCCCTGGCGCAGCCATTCGTTGTCGAAGGCCGCGACGAACAGCTCGCGGATCAGTTGCGCCGACGCGCGGCCGCCCGCGCCGTGGCCCATGTCGATGCGGCCGTCGCGAAAGTTCAGGGGCCGCACGAAGGCGGGCTTGACCGGAGATGGGTGGGCTGGGCTCATGCTGCGACGACCGGAATATCCTTGAAACGACCATAAGAGTAATGCGCGGCGCACGCGCCTTCGCTCGACACCATGCACGAGCCCATCGGATTCTCGGGCGTGCAGACCGTGCCGAACAGCGTGCAGTCGCGCGGGTGCTTGAGACCGCGAAGGATCGCCCCGCACTCGCACTTGCTATGATCGGCGACGGGCCGGTAGACGAGTTCGTAGCGGCTTTCCGCGTCGTAGCGCGCGTACTTCGGGCGAATGCGCAGCGCGCTCGCCGGGACCTCGCCCAGGCCACGCCACTCGAACGACTCGCGCGTTTCGAACACGTCCTGCATGAGCGCCTGCGCGGCCGCATTGCCCGCGCGCGTGACGGCGCGTGCGAATTCGTTCTCCACCTCGGCGCGGCCGTCGTTGACCTGGCGCACGAGCATGAGGATCGCCTGCAACACGTCGAGCGGCTCGAACCCGGCGATCACGACCGGCTTGCGATACCCCTGCGCGAAGGCCTCGTAAGGCGCGGAGCCGATCACGATGCTCACGTGCGCGGGGCCAACGAAGCCGTCGAGCGGCGCCGCGTCCGCGTCGACGGACGGTGCGGCGAGCAGCTGAGTGATGGCGGCGGGTGTGAGCACGTGGCAGCACAGCACGCTGAAGTTCTCCGTGCCGCTGGCCGCCGCCTCGCGCACGACGAGCGCGGTGGGCGGCGTGGTTGTCTCGAAGCCGATTGCGAAAAAGACCACCTCACGCTCGGGATACTCGCGCGCGATGCGCAGCGCGTCGCGCGGCGAATACACCATGCGGATGTCCGCGCCGCGCGCCTTGGCCCGCTGGAGCGACAGGCCGTCCGAGGCCGGCACGCGCATCGTGTCGCCATAGGTGCAGAGGATCACGCCGCGTTCGAGCGCGAGGCGAATCGCCAGATCGATGCGCCCGATCGGCAGCACGCAAACCGGGCAGCCGGGACCGTGGATCATCCGCACGTTTTCAGGCAGGAGATCGGCCACGCCGTAGCGGGAAATCGCGTGCGTGTGACCGCCGCAGAACTCCATGAAGTGGTAGCGGCGCTCGGTCTGCGTCTGCGCCTGGATGCGCCCGGCAATGCGCGCGGCGAGTTCGCCGTCGCGGAATTCGTCGACGTATTTCATTGCGCGGCTCCGGGTTGCGCGATGGGCGCATCATGCGCCTCGCCAAGCGACTGGGCGACTTCGCCGAACAGCGCGAGCGTGCGCTCGGCCTCTTCCGGGTCGATCACGCCCAGCGCGAAGCCGACATGCACGATCACGTAATCGCCCGGGCACGCGTCTGGCACGAGCGCGAGCGAGACCGTCTTGCGCACGCCCCCGAGATCGACGACGCCCGTTTCGGCGTCAGACCATTCGATGAGCCGTGCGGGAATGGCTAAACACATGGGCTAACTCCTGATTCCTGGCGCAGTCGCGAACATCGCGCCTAACTGCGGATCGTATGCGGCAACCCAGGCTTGACCAAGCGCGAGGCCGGCGTCGCCACAGGGTACGGTGCCGGCCATGAGGGTGCGCACCCCGCGCGTCGCGAGAGACGCGCGCAGTTGCGCGGTGAGCAGCCGGTTTGCGAAGCAACCGCCGCCAAGGAGCACGGAGCGACCTTGCGCGGCGAGCGCGGCCCAGTGGGCGAGCGCCGCAGCCAGTGCGAGATGAAAGACGGCGGCGCCGCGCGCGGCTTCGCCCGCGTCCGCGAGCGTCAGCAACTCGGCGAGGAGCAGACGAAGGTCAAGCTCGCCGTTGTCCGTGACTTGCCACAGGTCCGCCACATCGGGGGCCTCGTGCGCGTCGAGGTAGCCGCTCGCGAGCCTTTCGAGCGCGATGGCCGCCTCGGCTTCGGCGCGCTGGCGCAGGCTCACGCCGAGCAGTCCCGCCGCAGCGTCGAACCACCGTCCCGCGCCGGTGCTCGGCGGGCAATTGAGGCTGCGCGCGAGCATGACGCCGACCGTGCGCGCGGCGCTATCGCCCACGGCGGCCGCGAGGCGCGGCTCGATTTCGTCGCTGCGCCCGAGCGCGTGCAGGGCGGCGGCGGCCATGCGCCAAGGCTCGCGCGCCGCGACGTCGCCGCCGGGCAGCGCGAGCGGCGTGAGACTGCCCAGGCGCCGCCAGCCGGCGGGCGCCACTTCCAGCAGTTCGCCGCCCCAAGCGGCGCCGTCCGTGCCGAGACCCACGCCGTCGAGCGCGAGGCCGACAACGTGCTCGCTCAACCCGTGCTCGGCCGCAACCGCGCCGATGTGCGCGTGATGATGCTGAACGGCGACGGTCGGTACGCCGAGCCGCTCACCCCATTCGAGCGCGACGCGCGTGCTGTAGAAGTCGGGATGCAGATCGTGCGCGATCGCGCACACGGGCCGCCCCGCGCGCGCGGCGGCCTCGACGAGCGCGGCCACCGACGTATCGAGCGCAACGCAGTGCGCCGGGTCGTCGAGATCGCCGTGCAGCGGCGACCAGTGCACCTCGCCGCCGATGCACACGCACGCGGCGTTCTTCAGCCACGCGCCGGTGGCGAGCACCGTCTGATCGCCAAGGGCATGCGGCAGGTGCTGCACATGCGCCGTCATACGGCGTCTCCGGCGCGCCGCTGCTGCGCGCGCAACGCCGCAAGCTCGCTCTCCAGCACGCCGATGCGCTCGGCAATCGGGTCGCGCGCACGCGCGATCCAGTCGAGCCACGCATCGAGGCCTTCGCCGGTCGTGGCCGAGAGCCGGATCACGTCGAGCGACGGATTCACGCGGCGCGCATACGCGATGCACTGCTCGACGTCGAACTGCACATAAGGGAGCAGGTCAATCTTGTTGACGATCATGAGGCGCGCGGCTGCGAACATGTCGGGATACTTAAGCGGCTTGTCCTCGCCCTCCGTCACCGAGAGGATCGCGACCTTCGCCTCCTCGCCGAGATCCCACCGCGCGGGGCAGACGAGATTGCCGACGTTCTCGATGAACAGCACGCTGCGCGGTGCGTTGGACGCGAGGGGCGCGTGTTCATGCTCGTGCTTGTGGCCATGGTGATGGCCATGCTCGTGCTCGTGCTCGTGCTCGTGCTCGTGCTCGTGCTCGTGCTCGTGCTCGTGCTCGTGCTCGTGCTCGTGCTCGTGCTCGTGCTCGTGAGCATGGTCGTGCAGCGGCAGCCGCCCGAAGGCCGTCGTGACCATCGCCGCGTCGAGATGGCAGCCCTTGCCCGTGTTCACCTGGATCGCGGGCGCACCGGCCGCGCGAATGCGCTCGGCGTCGTTCGCCGTCCGCTGGTCGCCCTCGATCACGCCGACGGGCAGGCCCGGCATCCGCTCGCGCAGCGCGGCGATCGACGCGCACAGCAGCGTCGTTTTCCCCGAGCCCGGGCTCGACACGAGATTCAGCGCACGCACGTCGTGTGCCGCGAAGTGCCGCCGGTTGGCGGCGGCATGGCGATTGTTCTCGCCCAGCACGTCCTGCTCGAGCTTGATGGTGCGCCCCTGGTCGAGGCCGGGCACCGTCACGCCCGCTGGCCCGAGGCCGTAGTGCACGTCCTGGCCCGATGCGCCCGGGTGGGCGTGGGAATGAGAGCCGGAGTGGCCGTGCGCCTGCGCGGCGTTTTGCCGATCGCCGGTGCTGTCGCACCCGCATACCACGCACATGTTGCTTCTCCTTGCGCTAATCCGATGATGGTCAGGCATCGTCGACGGTCAGGTCGACGATGCGCAGCTCCGTGCCGCCGTTCGGCTGGAGCCAGTAGCCGCCGCAGTGTGCGCAGGGGTCGCCGCGCGCGGCCAGCGGCACGGTCGCGTTGCAGGTCATGCACCACGCGCTGCCCGATGGTTCCTCGATCTCGACGCGCGCGCCGGCGAGGCAAGTGTCGGTGGCGATTGCTTCGAGGGCGAAGCGCAGCGCCTCGACCTCGACGCCCGCGAGTCGCCCGACTTCGAGCCTCAGCACCTTCACGCGGACAAAGCGCTCGCGCTTGGCGGCCGCTTCGACCGATGCCAGGACGCCGCCGGCCAGGCTTACTTCATGCATATCGTGGGTTCCGCCCGGTCGAGCGCATAGGCGATACACGGATCGAACGCGCCCATCCACACGCCTGCGCGCGCGGCGAACGCTCCATCGCCGGGCGCGGGGTCGAGCCGCGACAAGGCTTGCGCGAGCGTGCCCTGGCGGTGGAAATTCCACTCGGTCGGCGCGACCACGCGGTAGTCCTCGATGCGTGCCGTATCGTCCGGCGCGAGTCGCACCCAATGGACCAGCACGCCGCGCGCCATCTCGCACCAGCCGAGCGCCTCGCCGGGTGCGCACGTCAGCGCGCCAAAGCGCAGCGCACGTGCGCCGTCGGCCGCCGCCAGCCGCACCACGTCCGCGACGCGCGCGCCAAGCCGCAGCCAGGGCGTATCGTAGTCCAGCGCGCACGGATCGTCGCTACGCGTCCACACGCCGGTCTCCGCGGGCAGGCCGCGTTGCAGGGGAGCGTGCGCGAAAGCCGGACTCCCGGCAATCGCTGTGGCCAGTTCGCTCAACCGCGCTTCGTCGATCACGAGTGGCCGCGGCGTGGCACGGGTCGTATCGGCGTATGGGCGGCAGTCTGCCAGCAACCGGGCCGGGAACGTCTTGGCCCGCGCGCTCCAGGCGCTCAGGCAGCCACGCGGATCGTCCGCCCAGTGTGCGAGCCATTTGCACGCAGGCATGCCGAGAACATGCCGCTCCACCCAGTCGGGCGAGCCTGCCGCTTCGACATCGGGCAGCCTATGCGGCGCGGCGGCGGCAAGCCTCACGGGCCAGTCGGTCCAGATGCAGCGCAGCTGCACGGCGAGCGTTTCGCGCGTAAGCATCGAAGTATGAACCGCTTTGACGGCATCCTCCCGCTCGTGCACCCCTGAGCCGCCCGCCGCGCCGACGGCAAGTTCCGCGCAGAGCCGGTGCGCGAGTCCGCACAGCGCGAACAGCGCCGAGAGCCGCGACGCGGCGGTTGCCGCCGGTTGCCCGCGCAGCAGCGCGGCGGCGAGCGGCGGG
>NZ_JAFA01000071.1 GCF_000519185.1 Paraburkholderia nodosa DSM 21604
GTGCAGCCATCACGCGACCTCGACACCGACTCGAAGCGCGAGACGAATCCCGCGAACTTCCGGAGCACCGCCCCCTCGTCAACCTGGAACCGGAACCTGGCCAGCTGGCCCAGGATATCCCGGCGCGCCACCGGCCCCGCAGCCGAGACCAGCGCCCTGATCCGGTACGGCTGGCAGCTCTCCTCGCGAACGTCCCACTCGACCACCGACAACCCGGGCGCGCGCCGCTCGCTGCGCTCATCGCGTTCGTACCTGCGGGCCTTGAGGATGATGTCCAGATGCGCCGACTGGCGGCCCGTGACCAGTCTCGCCGGTTTGTCCGATTCCGCCACGGCCATCTCCCTGTTCTGCAGTCCTGAATAGACGGTGTGCCATCGACGCTCGCTGCCAGCACACCATCGNGCATGAGCCACGCACGGTGGCNAATGCAAGTCGCGAGCTAAGTTTTACCCAGACAGGCGAAAACGGCACTCGGACGGGTCCGAAAAAATCACAGGGGATGACTCACGTGATGCTTCGGCGCTCGCGTGCCCGATCGCCGAGGCGCCTTGGTTAATTCAATGAGCCACGATCGGTAGAGACTGGAAGCCGTGCCAACCTCTAACCTGTTGAATCGAAACAGAACAGATGTTTGTCGGGCTTGTGCATTGCGGACGTGAGTTACCCACAGATTCTGTTGAGAGCCCTGTTAGCAACTTCTGGACATCCGCATCAAGTCCTTGAATGGAAACGGGAAGCTCGCAAACGACAGGGAAAATGCATGTTTTTTGCGCAGCAAAGTTGTCCACAGTTTTTGGTGACAAACCTGTTGATAACCGCCTGGCGAGTGCGCCAACTCATTGATCGGATAGAGAGTTCGTCGCTTGTGTCGCGGTTGCATCAAATTGCGTTCCGGATGGGCAACCCGGGGCGGCGGCGCAAACGTTTCGCGACGGCCACCGCCCTCTGCCCTTCGATGCATCCATGCGCAGCGCTCAGGCCAGGTCGAGTGCCGCCGTGAGATCGCCCGGCGGCGTCTGCTCTCGCGAAAGGAACGTGTGATCGCGCGCGGCCACGCCGTCGAGCGGCGCGAGGCCATGCACGCGGCTGATGAAGCGCAGGATCGATACCGTGTCGTAGAACGTGTGATCGACGTAGCCCTTCTTCGCGAACGGCGCGATCACGAGCGCGGGGATTCGCGAACCCGGACCCCAGCGGTCGCCCAAGGGCGGCGCGACCGGGTCCCACCAGCCGCCGTTCTCGTCGTGCGTCACCACGATCATCGTGTTCGCCCATTGCGGGCCGCGCTGGATGCGCTCGATCACGGTCGCGATGTGGCGGTCGCCCGACTCGACGTCCGCGTAGCCGGCGTGCATGTTCAGGTTGCCCTGCGGCTTGTAGAACGTCACGGCAGGCAAGCGCCCTGCGTCGATGTCCGCGAGCAGACGGTTGGTCGACGGATCGTCGCCGAGACCCGCATCGCGCAGGTGACGCGCACGCGCGGCCGTGCCCGGCGCGAAGTTGGCAAAGTAGTTGAACGGCTGGTGGTGATACTGGAAGTCGGGCACCGCGCCCGTGTCCTGATGGTCCAGCGCGAATTGCCAGGCGCCGCTATACCAGGCCCAGTCGACGCCCTTCGCCGAGAGCCGGTCACCGATCGTCGCGTAGGTCTGCGGGCGCAGCACGCGTGGATTGGACGGATCGGCGAGCGCCGGGTTGCCGTCTTCCGACGGGCGCACGTTGCTCGGCTGATATGGCGGCGCCATCGTGTTGATGGCGTAGCCGTCGGGCGTGAAGAGGCCGTCGTTCACGAACTTCGGCGGCCCGTCGAGCGCCGAGGCCGGCGAGTTCGGCGCAACCTTCAGGCGCGTGCCGGTGGGATCGTCGCCCTCCACGACGGAGGCGAGATGCTTGGCGGCGCTCGTCTGGATGTCGGCGTATTGCGGCACCTGCGCCGAGATCAGGAAGATGTGGTTGAGCCATGAGCCGCCAAACGCGGCCATAAAGAAGTTGTCGCAGAGCGTGTACTGCTGCGCGATATTCCAGAGCCGCAGCGTCTGCGCGGAGTTCTCGTAGAAGCCCATGACGAGGCCGCCCGAGTCGCCCCACGCGGCGAACTGGTTGTTGTGGCCCGCGTTGATCTGCATCTGGTTCTGATAGAAGCGATGGATCAGGTCCCGCGTGATGATGCCGTTCGGCAACGGATGGCCGTGCGCGTCCACGATACGAAACGGCCGGTTGGAGAGTCCCGCGATCTGATGCTCCGCAATCATGTAGCGCTTGCCATCCAGCTCCTGAGCCTGGGGCACGAGGCCGCCCCAGATCTTCGGCAGCTGCGGCAACGGCGTCTTGCCGTCGCGATCGAGCTGCGCGTAGCGCTCCGCGCTCACATTCGCGAGCGGGGTTTGCACGCCGGGATAGTTGCCGTACAGATTGACGAAGCTGCGATTCTCCGCGTAGATCACGACGATCTGGCGCACCTGGTCGCGCAACGCGGCATCGACGCGCGCGTCGGCTGCGCTGCGCGGCGCGCCCGCCGCGCTCTGCGCCGGCGTCTCGCAGCCGCCGAGCGCGAGGCCCACGCCAACCGCCGCCAGCCCGCCGAGCACGCGGCGGCGCGCGGGGTCGTCCGGACCGACGGGAATGGAAGGTTCTTCGGGACGCCCGTTCTTTGGTTCGTCGTTCTGCTTCATCAGCCTGCCTCCGGTGCCATGCCCGTAAGGGCGAGTCGAGGGGACGCGCAGTGGGCGCGGCGTACCGCGAATATTACGCAGCAGGATACCGGTTTCGCAGTTGGCGAGGCAAAAAGGAGGCTCGCAAGCGCAGCGTGCAAGCAGCCCCTTTAGCCGTCGCGCGGCATACGCGGCGCGCTTGCGGCGCCGTGCGGCTGGGCTTGCGCGAGCGTTTGCGCGGGACGCGGTTCGCTCGCGTGCCCCTCATGCGCGGCGCGCGGGGCACCGGGCAACGTCGTGCGCTCGTGGCGCGGCACATCGCCTTCGTCGGTCCAGAGCGGATCGGGAATCTCGCCGAAGACCTGGCGCAGCCGCTCGCCCCACGTCGAATGGATCATCTGGAAATAGGCATTCGACTGGTCGAGCGACGCGTATCGCGTCACACGCAGCGCGTCGCGCTCGTACACGAGCAGGTCGAGTGGCAGACCGACCGAGAGGTTCGAGCGCAGCGTCGAGTCCATGGAGATGAGCGCGCATTTCGCGGCCTCGTCGAGCGGCGTGCCCGGCGTCAGCACGCGGTCGATGATCGGCTTGCCGTACTTCGACTCGCCGATCTGGAAATACGGATTGACGCTCGACGTCTCGATGAAATTGCCGGCCGCGTAGATCTGGAACAGCCGCATGGCATGGCCGCCGATCTGGCCGCCGACAATGAAACTGCAGTTGAAGTCGACGTTGAAGGTCTTGAGCGCTTCCGCATCGCGCCGGTGCACCTCGCGCACGGCTTCGCCCACCACGCGCGCGGCCTCGACCATGGTCGGCGCGTTCCAGAGCGTGGCGCGCCCCGCGTCCTGCGGCTCGGTCAGCACCTGCAGCGTGGCCTGCGTGATGGCCAGATTGCCCGCGACGAGCAGCACGAGCACGCGCTCGCCGGGCTCTTCGAACACGGCCATCTTGCGCGAGGTGCTGATGTGATCGACTCCCGCATTCGTGCGCGTGTCCGCGAGAAACACGAGCCCCTCGTCCACTGCCATTGCCACACAGTACGTCATGCGCCTCCCTCCCCGTCCCTGACTTGCCGCTCTTTTTGTTATAGCGGGAAAACTATTGCTGCGACTGCTGCGCGCTCACGTGCACGCTGACATCGAGCGTTTCGCCGGCCCCGCCCACGCGGCGGCCGCGAACCGGCGCGGCGGCGTCGTAGTCGCGCCCCACCGCGATCCGGCAATATTTTTCGCTCGCGAAACACGCGTGCGTGACGTCCACTGTCACCCAGCCGTTGTCGAGCCACACGTCGACCCATGCGTGGCTCGCCATTTCGGGCACGTCGCCGGGGTCGAGGTAGCCGCTCACGTAGCGCGCCGGCACGCCGCGCGCGCGGCACACCGCCAGCATCACATGCGCGTGATCCTGACACACGCCACGGCCTAGCGCCAGCGCGTCCGCCGCGGTGTGCGTCACATCGGTGACACCGGGCTCGTAGCGCACGCGCTCCGTGATGCGCGAGGCCGCGTCGAGTACGGCGGCGGTGTCGTCCAGCGACGGCAGGCTGAACGCGAATTCCGTGAGTGCCTCGTCGGCTTCGGTGAGGCGCGTCGGCGAAGTGAAATGGTGCATCGGCACCATGCCTTCGCCTTCGGGCAGCCGGCCGTCGGGCAGCGCCACGGTCTCCACTTCGCCGCGCACGCGCAGGCGAATTTCCCTATGCGGACGCGTGAGCACCAGCGTCATCAGCGCGTTGCCGTAGGCGTCGCGGCACGCGTCGAGCTTGCCCGGCGCCTCGACCTGCCATTGCTTGACGATCTGCGCAGGCGTGGTGAGCGGCGAAAGCCGCAACTGCTGGATCGAATAATGCACGGGCGCTTCGTAGCGGTACACCGTGTCGTGCCGGACCGCGAGTTGCATGACATCAATCCTCCATCGAGACGATCGGGATATCGATGAGCGCGGGTTCGCGCTAACCGACCGGCAACATCAGATAGGTGCGCGCCACCTGATTGCCCAGCTCGTACACGCGCGCGAGAAACTGCGTGAGAAACGTATGCACGCCCATGGAAAAGATCTGCCGCAGGTCCGCATAAAGCAGCTCGGCGCGCAGCTTGCCCGCGGTGCGCTCGACTTCTCGCGAGCTATCGGTGCGCAGCATCGCGAGATTCGTGCAGACGCCGTCCAGCGACGCCAGCAGCGAGCGCGGCATTTGCTGGTTGAGTATGAGCAGCTCCACCACGCGCGCGGGCATCACCACGTCGCGATAAACCTTGCGATAGATTTCGAGCGCGGAAACCGAGCTGAGAATCGAGGTCCAGTAATAGAAGTCCTCGAGCTGACGCGCGGCCGAGCGCGAGTCGGCGTTTTCCACGTCGACGAAACGCACGTCGAGAATGCGCGCCGTGTTGTCCGCGCGTTCGAGGAACGTGCCGAGTTGCGTGAAGAAGAGCGCATCGTCCTGCAACGCCGTGCCCAGACGCACGCCGCGCGACAAATGCGAGCGGAACTTCACCCACTCGAACAGCGCATCAGGACGCGCTTCCAGCTCACTGCCGCGCAACAGCTCGACGAATTGCAGCCACGTGTCGTTGATCGTTTCCCACCATTCCGTAGTGAGCGTGCCGCGCACCGCGCGTGCATTCTCGCGGGTCGCCTGCAGGCACGAGTAGATGCTCGACGGGTTCGTTGGGTCCGCAACGAGAAACTTGAGCACGTTGCCGCTCGTTGTTTCCTCGTGGCGCGCATCGAAGGCGGGCTCCAGTTCCGAGATCCGCAGCATCGCGCGATGCGTGCGCGCCTCGGCGTCCGCGCTGCCGGGCAGCAGGAGCGCCTTCAGATTGATGTCCAGCATGCGCGCGGTATTCTCCGCGCGCTCCATGTAGCGGGCCATCCAGAACAGATGATCGGCGGTGCGGCTCAGCATGGTCGAACCTCTTCGTGTGCGTGTGGTGTGGCCAGTGAAATCATTCGAGCACCCACGTGTCCTTGGTCCCGCCACCCTGCGACGAGTTGACGACGAGCGAGCCTTCCTTCAGCGCCACGCGCGTGAGGCCGCCGGCCGCCATCTGGATCGTCTTGCCGGAGAGCACGAAGGGCCGCAAATCGATATGGCGCGGCGCGATGCCCGCTTCGACGAAGGTCGGGCAAGCCGACAGCGACAGCGTGGGCTGCGCGATGTAATTGCCTGGCCGCGCGAGCAGCCGGGCGCGAAACGCCTCGATTTCCTCGCGCGTGGAAGCGGGACCGACGAGCATGCCGTAGCCGCCCGCGCCGTGCACCTCTTTCACAACGAGATCCGGCAGGTTTTCGAGCGTCCAGGCGAGATCGTCAGGCCGGCGGCATTGCCACGTCGGCACGTTCTTCAGGATCGGCTTTTCGCCGAGATAGAACTCGATCATGTCGGGCACATACGGATAGATCGACTTGTCGTCGGCCACGCCGGTGCCCATTGCATTGGCGAGTACGACGCGGCCCGCGCGGTACGCCGTGAGCAGCCCCGGCACGCCGAGCGCGGAGTCGGGGCGAAACGCAAGGGGGTCGAGAAAATCGTCGTCCACACGCCGGTAGATCACGTCCACGCGACGCGGCCCCTGCGTCGTGCGCATGAATACGTAGTTATCCTCTACGAAGAGATCCTTGCCCTCCACCAGCTCGACGCCCATTTGCTGCGCGAGGAACGTATGCTCGAAATACGCGGAGTTGTACATGCCGGGCGTGAGCAGCACGACGGTCGGATCGTCCACGCCTTCGGGCGCCACCGAGCGCAGCGTATCGAGCAGCAGATCGGGATAGTGCGCGACCGGCGCCACCTTGTGCTGTACGAACAACTCGGGAAAGAGCCGCATCATCATCTTGCGGTTTTCGAGCATGTACGAGACCCCGGAGGGCACACGCAGATTGTCTTCGAGCACGTAGAACGCGCCGTCGCGCCCATCGCGCACGATGTCGATGCCCGCGATATGCGCATACACGCCCAGCGGCAGGTCGATGCCCTGCATCTCCGGCCGGTACTGCGCATTGGTGTAGACCTGTTCGGCCGGTATCACGCCGGCGCGCACGATGTTGCGCTCGTGATAGACGTCGTGCAGGAACAGATTGAGCGCCTGCACGCGCTGCCGCAGTCCGCGCTCGAGCAGCGCCCATTCGTCTGCTGGAATGATGCGGGGAATGAGGTCGAAGGGAATGAGCCGCTCGGTGCCGGAGAGGTCGCCGTTCACCGCGAACGTGATGCCGACCCGTCTGAACAACAGGTCCGCCTCGGCGCGCTTGCGCGCCATCGTCTCGCCAGTCTGCCTCTCCAGCCACTGCTGGAAGCGGTCGTAGTGCGGGCGCACCGCGCCCTCGTCGCGCATTTCGTCATGGACTTGCATCGGTTCGTTCTCGCGCGTGAGTGCAACTGCAGTGCAGGCTAAAAAGCAAGGCGTATGCCATCGGCCTTCAGCCTTGTTTCATGCGCTCGATTGGTGCAACTCAGGCAGGATCGGCGGTATCGAATCGGGGCATGCCAATGCGGCGCCGCATTTGCGCTTCAATCTGGTGCAATGCGCTTGCGCGGCACGGTATAGGCAGGAACGGCAGGCAACTGAATGGGCCTGAGATCCAATGACGGATGCGACCTGCGTGAACGAGCGTTCTACGAGAATCGCTGCATGGCCAAACGTGGAGGTGCCGGTGGACGTCGCCGGACTTGCCGGCGTTCAGCGCTATCTGCGCGCTTCGCTGGAAACCGATGTGGCTGCCGTGCCGCGGCGCCTCGGTGTTCGGCTACTGCGGCACGACAACGGTCCGATCAGATCATTGAGACGCCGCGCTCTCGCGGCTGCGCGCCGCCGCCAGCCCGGTGCGGCTTTGCACGCCCCACTTGCGCCGCCCGAGCAGGAAATGCAGCCAGCCGAGCGCCGCGCCGCTGTGGCGCATCAACTGGAACGAAAACGGCTCGAAGACGGCGGCGAGGAACGCCATGCCGAAACTCGAGTGTGTGCGGTCGCCGCTCCAGCGCCGGTATAAATGTACGGAGTACAAATGAAACGCGAGGTCGATCGCGATCTTGCCGACGATCACGCCCAGCACCGGCAGCACGATCGTAAAGCGGCCGTCGAACAAGAAGCCGATCAACAACGCGAACGCCGTCAGTCCATAAATGGGCTGCACGGTGTCGAATGCCTTCACGGGCAGCATCATGAGGCCGAGCTTGCCGTACTTGCGGTTGCCCGTCATGTCGCGATACCAGTACTGCGTTTGCAGGAAGCCCGCGAACCAGCGGCGGCGCTGACGCAGGAAGGTCGTGAGCGTGCCGGGCGCGTCGGTGCGCGCGCGGGCGGTGCCGAGCACGCGCACGTCCCAGCTTAAGCCCTTGCGCGCCGAATAACGGCGCAACCGGTGAATCAGTTCGTAGTCCTCGACGAGGCAATCCGCATCGAAGCCGCCCACGGCCATCACGGCGTCGCGGCGAAAGCCCGCAAACGCGCCCGAGATCAGCAGCAGGCTGTCGGCGCGCATCCACGCGAAGCGCGAGATGAAATTGCGGATGTACTCGTAGGTCTGGAACCACTGGAAAAAGCGTCCACTGAGCGTATGGTCGCAAACCGGCGTGAGCAGGCCCGCCGCCGCGACCAGTGCTGGCTCGCGGCCAAACGCGTTCGCCATCGCGGCGCATGCGTCGGGTTCGAGCAGCGTGTCGGCGTCCACGGTCATGACCGTTTCCGTTGCGATCGCAAGCAACGCCGCGTTGAGCGCGCGCGCCTTGCCGCCATGCGCGAGCTTCAGCCAGCGCAGATTCGGATACTGCGTCGAAGGCGCGCTCAGTTGCCCAACGCCTGGATCGACCAGGCCATAACGCTGCGCGAGCAAGGCAGCCGTGCCGTCGGTCGAGCCGTCGTCGGCAATCACGATCTGCTGCGGCGCGCGGGTTTGCGCGAACAGCGCGTCGAGCGTGATCGGCAGCACGGCCGCTTCGTTGTGCGCGGCGACGATCACGCCGAGCGTCGGCAGCTTCGCCACGCCTGCAGCCGCGGGCGCTGCCGCAGGCGCAAGCAGTACGCGCGCCTTCCAGGCGACGAACAGCAGCAGCACCGTGTCGTAGACGACATAGGCAATGCCCGTGGACCACGCGACCACGCCTTGCAGGAAGAACGCGCGCGCGAACAGCACGAACCAGAGCGCCATGACGCCCAGGTGGATCGCGATGCTCGCGAACGGCGTGGGAGGCGGCACGAAGCGCGGCGACGTGCGGGCGAGCGCCTCTTCAAGCGTATTTTTCAAGTCGTACCCTTCTCGTGTTGCTCACGGCATCATCCGGCGCAGCACCGAATGCCGATCGATCCATTGATGCTTGAGCGCGCCCGCAATGTGCAGTGCGAGCACGCCATAGAGCGCATAGCTGCACGCCGTGTGCAGCGCGCCGAACTGGTTGTGCAACTGTTCCTTCGTGGCCGCATCGAGGTTCATGATGAAGCCGATGCGCGGCCATTGCACGAGGCCGAAGAGATACATGGGATGCGAGGCGGCGGCGACCCATGCGGAGTCGTGCAGCCAGCCGGAAAGCGGCATCGCGAAGATCAGCACGTAGAGCGCGACGTGCGCGGCGTGGGCCGACGCGCGCTCCCAGCCCGGGAATTCGCCGGGCAGCGCCGGCGGGCGATGCGTGAGACGCCACAGCACGCGCAGGATCGCCAGCCCGAGCACGGTAATGCCGATCGACTTGTGCGTATCGATCACGAGGCGGATGGCGGTGTCCGAAAGCGCGCCGTCGGGCAGCAGCGCGGCAGTCAGGCCCAGCGCGACGTTCGTGAGGATCAGTAGCGCGATCAACCAGTGCAATAGCACGGCAACACGCGTGTACTTCTGCGCGCCGGCGGCGGCATCGGCAAACGGGGTTTCGGCGGAAAGGGAGGTTTTCACGTGGGCTTGGCCGTTGCGGATCAGTAGGGATAACGCACGGCGCGGCATTTTTATTCCCGCCGCGCGTGGTCCGCCGGCGGGATTGCGCGATGCTGCCCACACGGCGACTCGCGCATTATGCCCCCTCGTCCCTGACGCTGCAGAATCCGCTAGATGGCGGTTCTGCCAGCTTGGCGGCGGCCGGGCGTCATGCGGCGCCCCTCGAACTGTCGCGCGCAAAAGAAAAAACCGGAACGGGTCGTGCAACCCGTTCCGGTTCTCTGGCGGCTTCGACCGCTTACTTGCCGCTGCCCGCCTGCTTTTCGATCTGCGCGCCCACTTCGGCGTCGATCTGCTTCCAGTAGTCGAACACGCGCTCGCGCACGGGGCTGCCCACGCCGCTCAGGCTCGCCACCACCTGCTGGATCAGCGCCTCGCGCTGCTTGTCGTTGTAGACGTTGCGAACGAGATCGTGCGCCTGGCCGAAATCGTCGTCTTCCGCATGCAGCGAGTAGGCGCTGCGTACCATGTCGCCGTCGGCTTCCCAGCCGTCGTCCGCCGCGCCCGTCGTATCCGCCCACGGACGGCCGAAGCTGTTCGGCACGTAAGTCGGCGCGTTGCCGCTATGTTCGTAGGTCATGTTGCCGTCGAACATGTAGGTCTGCACGGGCACCTTCGGACGATTCACCGGCAGCTGGTTGAAGTTCGTGCCGATACGCGCGCGCTGCGCGTCGTTATAGGCGAACGCGCGGCCCAGCAGCATCTTGTCCGGCGAGAGGCCGATGCCCGGCACCGTGTTGCCCGGCGAGAACGCGGCCTGCTCGATCTGCGCGAAGAAGTTCTCCGGGTTGCGGTTGAGCGTCATCGTGCCGACCTTGATGAGCGGATAGTCCTTGTGCGACCACGTCTTCGTGAGATCGAACGGATTGAAGCGGTACTTCTTTGCCTCCGCATATGGCATGACCTGCACGGAGAGCGTCCACGACGGAAATTCGCTGCGCTTGATTGCGTCGAACAGATCGCGCCGGTGGAAGTCGGCGTCCTCGCCCGCCATCGCCGCGGCTTCGGCGTTGGTGAAGAACTGCATGCCCTGGTTCGTGTGGAAGTGGTACTTGACCCAGAACTTCTCGCCCTTCGCGTTCACCCACATATAGGTGTGCGAGCCGTAGCCGTTCATGTGGCGCCACGTTTTCGGCAGGCCGCGCTCGCCCATCAGATAGGCGACCTGGTGCGCCGACTCGGGATTGTTGGTCCAGAAGTCCCACTGCATCTGGCCATTGCGCAGGCCCGAGTCGGGCAGACGCTTCTGGCTGCGGATGAAGTGCGGGAACTTCATCGGGTCGCGCACGAAGAAAACCGGCGTGTTGTTGCCGACGAGGTCGTAGTTGCCCTCGGTCGTGTAGAACTTCAGCGAAAAGCCGCGCACGTCACGCCAGGTGTCGGGGCTGCCCATTTCGCCCGCGACGGTCGAAAAGCGCGCCAGCATTTCCGTGGCCGCGCCCTTCTGGAACAAGGCGGCCTTCGTGTAGCGCGACACATCCTCGGTGGTCTTGAATTCGCCGAATGCGCCGGCGCCCTTCGCGTGCGGCTGGCGCTCGGGCACCTTCTCGCGGTTGAAATGCGCCATCTGTTCGAGGAAGTGCACGTCGTGCAGCACGATCGGGCCGTCGGGGCCGATCGTGAGCGAGTTACGGTCGCTGACAGCCGGCGCGCCCGTCCTCGTCGTGGAATGACCGGCAGACTTGTCGTTCGATGCACCCATTACCGCTCTCCTGATGGATTCGCGCATGGCGCCTGCGCGCACCGCGCCCGTTCGACTGCGAAAGCAGGTTCGAGCCGCAGCCGGGGCCGCCACCGCTAGATTTGGGGGACCAACCCGGGCTGCGCGCAGGTGCCAACCTTCGACACCAGCCCTCGCCCGAGGGAATGGCCATTTTGCGCGCAGACGCGAAGCGCTGCGCTCAAGCGGTTCACACGCCGCGCAGGTCCAGCGGGACGCCTGCCGCCGTGTTGGAAATTTCCACCCAGAATCAGGCGTTTACATAATTGTTGCGACGCACAAAAACTTCTTGACACGATTTATGGATCGGTTACCATGAACTCGATTGCTGCATCGCACAAAACCTTCTCTGCGCGAACCGGTGATCGACCCGAAAGTTTATTTTCGCAACCGAAACCGACGCGTAGCGTCCCCCCAAAAGGAAAGAGACATGAACCTGCCGACCCCCGAACAGTTCGCCGCCAACCAGAAAGCCGGTCTCGAGGCCCTCTTCGGCCTGACGAACAAGGCATTCGAAGGCGCGGTCAAGCTCGCCGAACTCAATATCGAAACGGCTCGCTCGGCGTTCGCCGAAGGTCAGGAACAAGCCCAGCGCGCACTCTCGGCCAAGGACCCGCAAGGCTTCTTCGCCGTGCAGGCCGGCTTCGCCCAGCCCGCCGCTGAAAAGGCACTGGCCTATGGCCGCAGCGTCTACGGCATCGTTTCGGCCGCGCAAGCCGAATTCGCCACCGCCGCCCAGTCGCAGTACGAAACGCAGCAGCGCGCGCTCGAAACGCTCGTCGACAGCGCCGTGCAGAACGCCCCGGCCGGCTCGGAAGCCGCTGTCGCTGCGATCAAGTCGGCGCTGAACGCCGCCAACAACGCGTATGCGTCGGTGAACAAGGCTGCGAAGCAGGCTGTGGAATTCGCGGAAAGCAACTTCGACGCCGCCGGCAAGGCCGCGACGAAGGCCGTCGCGCAAGCTTCGGCGCGCGCCGCCAAGCAAGCTGTGTAAGCATTACGCTTCACTTTCCGCTGGCGGGGGCAACAGCTGCCGCCAGCCGGACTGAAGACGGGCGTGGACCTCGTGCAATGCGAGTTCCACGCCCGTTTGCTTTTGGCCGGTCTGGCGCGACGCGGCGCCGGCCGTCAAGGCGCGCAGCCTGCCGTATCGAACATCGTCGCCAATGCGCAACTCGACGTGAGCATGCGCGCGCCGTCGTGTCCCACGCCGGGGACGAGATGAAACGTCTGATTCAGGCCGTCCGGGTGACGGCTTTGCAGATAGCGGTAGAAGCCTTGCGCGCGGGCCACGCGTTGCGCGCCCTGCGCGCGTGCAGCACAACTCTTGTCGAGCGATGCCGAGGTCGGGTCGTCGTCGTTGCCGCCCGCCAGATAGACGATGCGCCGCTTCACGTAGTCCGCCTCGAGCTGTGCGGGCGTGCGCCCGGCGATGGACGCCGGCCGGTTCTCCATACCGTATTTCCAGCGGTCGAAGTCCGCGCAGCGCGAGACGTCGAAGGCCGCTGGCGCGCCGTTCGCGTCGGGCCGCTGCGCGTCGAAATACGCATACGACGACGGACTCGCCACCACGAAACGCACGTCGATTCCCGCGGCGGCGAGTGCATCCGTGCGCGCGACGATCGCGTAGCGCTGCAGCACCTGGGCGCCGCCCGAGTGCCCCGCGAACACGACCGTTTTCAGATTGGGAAACAGACGCCGGTCGGCGAGATGCCGCGCAATGTCGTCGAGCACGGCGTATGAACTCACCGGCGCGCCGCTCGCGGCGTCCGCGCCGGCCATCCACGCGTTGCCGCGCCAGCTCAGCAGATCGCCCGCTGCGTGGTGCGCGCTCACGTCGGCGGTGGCGAGAAACTGAGGGGCGACGAGCAGCGTGCCCGCGGGATCGGCGCCCGCCAGCTCGCGCGCATGCTGCGCGGTGCGAAAGTAGGTATCGGCGTTACGCAGCCGTCCATGAACGATGACCACGGCGCGCTGGACGGCGGGCTGCGGCACGTTCCAGTCCGCGCTCAGATAAAGCGGAAATTGCGCGTGGCCTTGTGGGGTATCGACGGGCATGCGCGCGTCGGCGATCACGCTGACGGCACGCAGGGGACGCGCCTGCGCGAGTGCCGGCGCAACGATCAGCGCGCTCGCCGCGATCGCAACAGCCAGCCGGCGCAGAGCGTTTGAACCCATGAAGGCACGCGCCGCGAAGGCGGGCTCAGGAGCCGAACATCCGGTTCACCGCGCGCTCGAGGTGCGCGCGCATGGCGGTGGAAGCGCGTTCGGCGTCGCGCGCCTGGATCGCTTCGAGCACTTCGAGGTGTTCCTGCTGCACGAGCCGCTGCCGCTCGATCGACTTCACGAGCGAGAGGTTGCGCGACAGGTTCATGCTGAACACCATCTGCTCCTGGATGCCCGAGAGCGCCGTGATGAAGAACTGGTTCTTCGAGGCGCGCGCCACGGCCATATGGAACGCGAAGTCGTCTTTCGCGCCGATGCCCGAGGTCTCGATGATGGTCTGCAGGTTGTCCCACTCGCGCTGGATCGCGGCGATGTCTTCGTCTTCCGCCTTTTGCGCGGCGAGCGAGGCCGCCCCGGCTTCGACCACCACGCGGTATTCGTAGCAGCGGCGAATGTCCGACAGCGTCTCGAGCGGCGCGAAGCGGCGCACGTCCGGGTCGGGACGCCGCATGACCGTCGTGCCCGAGCCGTGGCGCGTGGCGATGATGCCGTCCGCGCGCAGCTGGGCAAGCGCCTCGCGCACCGTGGGGCGCGAGGTCGCGAAGCGCTCCGCGAGCATGTGCTCGGTCGGCAGGCGCTCCCCTTCCTTGTATTCGCCCTCGATGATGCGATTGAGGATGTCGCTGTAAATCCGCGCCGGCATATTCGGCGCCTTCTGCTCAGACATGATCGGACGGTGCACTTGGGTTGTCAGGAGTGTCGTCAATTGTAAGTCATATGGCGGGCCGATAGCGTCCACCCGCCCCCGGCCAGCCCCCATTTTGCGGGTGTTTCCGCTCTTTCCGTCCCGCTTTACCAATTTGCGGCCAATTTTGAGCCGCTTGCGCTTTTGCGCTGGCCAGCCTTACCGCAGCGCACTCACGCGGATGCGCAGTTCCGCTTTCTGCGTTTCTCCCGGCTCCAGCCAGCGCAGGCCGAGGCCGGTGTGAATCGCATCGGGCAGCCCTAGCCACGGCTCGACGCAATAGAAGTCCGAATCGGGCGCGAGCGTCCAGGTCGTAACCGCATACCACGACGCCGAACCGGGCCGGCGCAGATCGATTTCGAGCGCGCGCTGCAGCGACGGCATTTCGATGCGCACGGGCACATCCGGTTCGCCGTCGAGGCAATGAAAGCAGTCGATGATCTGCGCGTCGTCGAAGCGGTAGTGCGTCTCGCCCGGCGCGGCCTCGGCCGTCGTGCCGTCCGGCAACTGCCGGCGATGGAGATTGCGCGGCAGCGCGATCGTCGCCTCGCCGCGCTGCGCGTGCGGCAGCGCGAAATAGAAGTGATGGCCCGCGTAGTACGGCAGGCGCGCGTCGCCCGTGTTCGTCGTGGTCAGTTCCACGTCGAGCGTCGTTTCGTCGGCAAGGCGGTAGGCCGCCTCGAAACGAAACCCGAACGGGTACATCTCGCGCGTCGACGCGCTGTCGGTGAGCGTCATACGCACGCCGTCGCCTTGCGGCGCGATCTGCGCCGCGAACGGCAGATCGCGTGCGAAGCCGTGCAGCGGAATGTCCCGCACGACGCCCTGTGCGTCACGCCAGCGGCCCACGCGGCCGTCCACCCACTGCCGCGCGATGAACGGAAACAGCAGCGGATTGCCGCCGCGGATCAGCCCCGGCTTGCTCCAGTCCGGCGCGTCGGGCCAATGGATGATGGGCGCGCCACCGATCGTCCATGAAAGCAGACGCCCGCCGGCCTGCGGCGCGACGAGCAGCCGCGACGCGCCGCGCGCGAGTTCGATGATGTCCTGGTTCTGAAACTCCGGCATATCGGCAACACGTAAAGGGCAAAGGTCAGTCAGGCGCGCGCAGCGAAGCTGCGAAAGCGGGCTCGGGCAGGCCACGCACACCGGCGTCGATGGCGAACACCAGGCCGTCCTGCTCGCCGGGTTGCGGCGGGCAGATCGTCGTGACGTAAAGCACGTCGAGGTTCGCACCGCCGAACGCGCACATCGAAGGCTTCGCCACCGGCACCGTCACGCTGCGTTCGAGCCGCCCTGCGGGCGTGAAGCGCAGCAAGCGGCCCGCGTCGTTCGCGCAGATCCAGTAGCAGCCGTCGGCGTCCACGGCCGCGCCGTCGGGGCGCCCCGTGTAGTCGTGCAGATCGGCGAACATGCGGCGATTCGTGGGCACGCCGTCGTCGATGTCGTAGTCGAAGGCCCAGATCAGGCGGCTCGACGCATGCGAATCGGAGAGATACATCGTGCGGCCGTCCGGCGACCATGCGAGGCCGTTCTGCGTGCACAACCCCTCGACCACGGGCGCCGACAAGCCGTCTTGCGCCGTATAGCGATAGAGCTTGCCTGCCGGGTCGGGCGCCGCCGCGTCCTGCACCATCGTGCCGGACCAGAAACGGCCCTGACGATCGCAGCGGCCGTCATTGAAACGCATGCGCGCGGCCTCATGCGCCACGCTCGCGAGCGGCCGCACACTCGCCTCGCCCGCCCGCGCGTTCGCGGCCGGTTCGTGCAGCGTCACGGCGAAAAGGCCCGTCTCCAGCGCAGCGAGCACGCCGCCATCGCGCGCGAACGCGAAGCAGCCGATGCGCTCCGGCAGCGCCCACTCGGTGCGGCGCGCGGTATCGACCGCATAGCGAACGAGCGTTTGAGCGGGAATATCGACCCAGTACAGCGCGCTTTCCTCGGCGCGCCACACGGGGCACTCGCCGACCGACGAGCGGCGCGCATCGTGCGTCTCGAGCGGCCTCAGCGGCGGCATCGACACCGCATCGAGCGTCACTTCGTGCTGCGTGCTCAACGCTGCTCCTTCTTCCAGGCTTCGTACGCGGCAAGCGTTGCCTCGTTCGGCGGATAGGTGCCCGGCAGCGCCGCGCCCGCCTCGATGCGTTCGGTGATGAAGCGCTCGAGCGTTTCCTGCTCTGTGGCGTCGCGCGCGACTTCCTCGGCCAGATGACACGGAATCACGACCACCCCGTCCGCGTCGCCGACGATGATGTCGCCCGGAAACACGGCCACGCCGCCGCAGCCGATCGGCACGTTCAGGTCGACCGTATGGTGCTTGCAGAGATTGAGCGGCGCCGAAGCACCCGCGCAGAACACCGGAATGCCGAGCGCCGCGATGGTCGCGCTGTCGCGCACCGGGCCGTCCGAGACCATGCCCGCCACGCCGCGCACTTTCATGCGGGTGGCGAGGATCGAGCCCATCGAGGCGGCGTCGGTCACGCCGCGGCAGTCCTGCACGAGCACCGCACCCGCGGGCACGGTCTCGACGCCCTTGCGCTGCGGATGCTCGGGGTTCTGGAACGCGCTCAGCTGGTCGAGGTCCTCGCGCGCCGGGATGTTGCGCATCGTGAAGGCCGGACCGACCAGGTTGGGAGCGCCCGGCGCCGGTGCGGCGAGCGGCTTCACGCCCTGCAGGAAGACGTTGCGCAGTCCGCGCTTGAAAAGTTGCGTGGTGAGCGTGGCGTTGGAAACGTGGCGCAGTTGTTCGAGCGCGGCATCGCTCACGGGGATGGCGGGGGAAGTCATCGTGTCTCGTCCGTTGTCGTGTGTCGTGGTGCGCGTGGCGCGGGCGGCGGCTCGAAAAACTGTCGAGCGGATGGGTTGCATTGTTGTAATACAACACGAAAATTGTCAACCCGCCATTGCGTGGCGGGCTACCCCAGGATGTATGACGACTAGTCTTCGGACGGGCGCGAAATGCCCCGTAAGATTCGGTTGGCGCCGCAGGCAAAGAGACGACCCAAGTCAACAAATGCCCGCCCAGAAGCGGCGCCGGGCGTCCGACCCCGATCTGGCACCAGGGAAATCCCCAGCGCCTCAAGATTTGCTTTACAACTTTGGTCCAAATAGAATGATGTCTTACATGAAGGACCCGATGCGCACCGGCACCACCCTTCATCCCGGCCAGGCACAGCTCCGTGCCAGAGCCCGCCAACAGCAGGAGACGAGCAGTGCAACGCAAGACAATCAAGGGGGTGCGGTGGTGGATCATCGGCCTCATCATGATCGGCACCATCTTCAACTACCTCGCGCGCAGCTCGCTCGCGGTGGCCGCCCCCACGCTGACTGAAACGCTTCACATGACCACGCAGCAGTACTCGTACGTGGTCACGGCATTCCAGGCCTGCTATGCCCTCGCGCAGCCGATTGCCGGTTTCGTGCTCGACTCCGTAGGCATCAAGATCGGCTTCGCGATCTTCGCGTTTGGCTGGGCCATCGCCAACATGCTGCACGGCCTCGCCGGCAGCTGGCCCGCGCTCGCGGCCTTCCGCGGCATGCTCGGTCTGACCGAAGCCGCGATCTTCCCCGCCGGCATGAAGTCCATCAGCGCATGGTTCCCGGCCAAGGAGCGCTCGGTCGCGACCGGCTGGCTCAACACCGGCACCTCGATTGGCGCGATGCTCGCTCCGCCGCTCGTCGTGTGGTGCATTCTCAAGTTCAACTGGCAGTTCGCGTTCGTCATCACCGGCGGCGGCGCGCTGATCTGGGTGGCGCTGTGGCTCGTGTTCTTCAAGATGCCCGCGGAACACCCGAGGCTCTCGCAGGAAGAGGCCGACTACATCCGCGAAGGCCAGACCGAAGCGCAGAAGTCGACCCGCGGCCGCCGCGCCTCGTTCAAGGAAGTGCTCAAGACGCGCCGCTTCTGGGGCATCGGCATTCCGCGCATGCTCGCGGAACCGGCATGGCAAACCTTCGGCGCGTGGATTCCGCTGTACATGGTCACCGTGCGTCACATGAACCTGAAGGAAATCGCGCTGTTCGCGTGGATGCCGTTCCTCGCCGCCGACCTCGGCTGCCTGGTGGGCGGCTACCTCGCGCCGCTTTTCATCCGCTGGTTCGGCTGCTCGCTCATCACCTCGCGCAAGCTCGTCATCACGACCGGCGCGCTGCTGATGGTCGGTCCGGCCTGCGTGGGCCTCGTTGCGAGCCCCTACGCCGCGATCGCCCTCTTCTGCGTCGGCACGTTCGCACACCAGACGATTTCGGGCGCGCTGTTCACGCTGGCTTCGGACGTGTTCGGCCAGCACGAAGTCGCCACGGCCACCGGCCTCTCGGGCATGTTCGGCTATCTCGGCGCGACGGTGTTCTCGCTCATCGTCGGCGCAGTGGCCAGCACGATCGGTTATAACCCGTTGTTCGTATGCCTCATGCTGTTCGACATCATCGGCGCCTGCGTGGCATGGCGACTGATCTCGAACGAGCAGCAGGACAACGCGGACAACCTCGCGCTTCAGTCCTCGCATAACGTGAAGGCCTGATCGCCCTGTTCACCGGCCGGCGCCCGCGAGGGCGCCGGCTGTCGGCATTTCTACGTGAGGACAATCACAGTGAAGAAAGTTGCATTGACCGGCGCGGCCGGCCAGCTCGGCACCGTGTTGCGCAAGGGCCTGCTCGAACGCGGCGTGAACCTGCGTTCCGCGGCCGGCTCGAAGCCGCTCGAACCGCTCGTCGCGGGCGAAGACGTGATGCACGGCGACCTGCGCGACCCCGCCGTGGTCGACCGCCTGCTCGACGGCGTGGACGTGCTGATCCACATGGCCGGCACGAGCGTCGAGCGCCCCCTGCCCGAGATCATCGAGAACAACCTGCGCGGTCTCGTCGAAGTCTACGAAGGCATGCGCCGCCACGGCACGAAGCGCATGCTGTTCGCGAGCTCGAATCACGCGATCGGCATGTACCCCGTGGAAGAGAAGCTCACGCTCGACTGCGCGTTTCGCCCGGACGGTTTCTACGGACTTTCCAAGGCATGGGGCGAATCGCTCGCGCGCCTGTACTGGGACAAGCACGGCATCGAAACCGTGAACGTGCGCATCGGCAGCTGTCTGCCGAAGCCCACCGAGTTCCGTCAATTGAGCACGTGGTTCGGCCACGAGGACCTGTTCCATCTCGTCGATCGCGTGATCAATGTCGATGAGATCGGCTTTGCCGTGGTGTGGGGCGTGTCGAACAACACGCGCAGCTACTGGATTCAGGAAGGCGCGCACGACGACGCGAAGCGGCTTGGCTATGAGCCGAAGCAGAATTCGGAAGACTGGGCGGCCGAGATTCTGGCGCAGCAGAACCCGCTCGACGCGACGGCGCAGCGGTATCAGGGCGGCAGTTTCGCCAGCTTCGATTTCACGCCGGTGGAGCAGCGCGGCAAGCGGTCGTGATCCGTCGCTTTTCCGGTGTTTGCGTTTGAGCGCCCCCTGGGGGCGCTTTTTTTTTGGTTCTTCGCGGATCTCCAGGGAGACCGATTGCGGACAGACTGTAGTCGGCCATGAGGCGTCGTTCGGCACCTTCCTTGCTGAGGCGTTCGGGCGCCTGGTCCATCGCAAGGCCGCCGTTCCATTGGCGAGCAAAAAAGGTCCGGCTACGGAAACTTTGAAAACACACAAGGCGTTGCTTCCGGCAAATGTTGCCTGCAGGCCCCATGACCAGGCGAACCGTTCAATATACCGATTCCATACCCGGTGGTCGGTGCTTAAAACGTCGGTGCACCCAGTAATACTGCTCGGGAAATTTCACGACCTGTTCCTCCAGGAACGCATTCATGCGGCGCGCGTCGGCTACATCACTCCCCGATGGGAAATCCGTGAGCGGCTCGAAAATCGTCAACTTATACCCTTGACAATTCGGAAGCACCTCAGTCACGAAGGGAACGACCCGCGCGCCCCCCAGTCTCGCGAGACGCGAAACGGCTGTGAGCGTGCAGGCGGGAACGCCGAAGAAAGGGACAAAGGCAGAGTTTTCAACGCCTTGGTCCATATCCGCCGCGAGCATGACCGGTTTGCCGGAACGTAACAATTGCACGATCTTTCTGGCACTTGTCGCGCGCTCGATCATCTCTGCGCCGAATCTGCCGCGTTGCCGCCTGGCAAGGTCGCATAGGGCTGTGCTTGACATACGTGTGTACAGTGAGGCGACGGGGAGGTGCGTCGAGTAGAGCATGCAGCCGACCTCGATGCCCACAAAGTGAAAACCCATAAAGATGGTGGGCGGGGCTGTATCGTCATGGAGATCAATTTTGCTTTCGATCTGGACGATATCCCGGATCGACTGCGCACTGCCAAACCACTGGATGCCTCGCTCGAGATAGCTGCGAACAACGTGGCGGAAGTGAGCTCTTGCGAGCGCCTGACGTTCGCGGCTAGTCTTCTCGGGGAAGCACAGACGCAAGTTCACCTGGACGATATGCTTGCGGCGGCTCGGAAGCGCATACAACGCAGTGCCGACAACCATCCCGAGCCTTGCGAC
>NZ_JAFA01000072.1 GCF_000519185.1 Paraburkholderia nodosa DSM 21604
CGCGGGGATTACGGACGATGATCAGACGGCGCAGTGCGATTGAGCCAGCCATCGGCCACATGAAGACAGATGGCAAACTCGATCGGAACTGGCTGAAGGGAACGCTTGGTGACGCGATGCACGCTGTGCTATGCGGAGCTGGTCACAACCTGCGGATGATCCTGAGGAAGCTGCGGTTTTTTTACACCATTGTTCTCATCGCCCTGTTCATCCCTGTCGATCAGAGAGCATCCGCCGGCTGACGCCGACGACGGCCAAAACGAATTGTTCAGGGGCGACTGCTTAAGCTCGTCCGTGTAACGAAAAAATCGCGTGTTTTGAACCACGCCGTCCGGCACGGTCATGGGCGTGCGGTGTCGCCTACGCCATCGGGCGGGTCAATTTCCTGTTTGACAAAACCCAGCAGCCCCACATGCGTGCCGATGCGCTTTGCCAGCATTTTGGACTGAGTGGCCAGACCGGTTCGGCCCGTTCAAGCACTATTCTCAACCTGCTCAAGATCAGCCAGATGGATCCAGGTTGGTCCCGTCCCAGCCAGATCGCAATGAATCCAATTGCATGGCTCATCGAGATCAACGGCATGATCGTCGATGCGCGCCGGATTCCGCGCGCGTTGCAGGAGGAGGCCTTCCGGCAAGGAGCTATTCCCTTCGTTCCGGGAGACGAGAGCACCTAACACGCTGAATTAAAAAACTTTCCAGCAAATCTGGGCTTCCGGCTTATAACCCCATGATGGACCTCCCAATGTCTCTTGTCGCGACGATACTCAGCAGTATCGCGCTTCCTAGAAGGGGCGTCGGGTCCATCTCAGAAAATCAACACGACAACTATTCTGCGGCGGGGGCGCATGGAGCATCCGTTTAGCTATCTCGTCATGGAGGGAATCGACGTAGTCGTCGCCTTTGCATAGAAACTAACCAGCGAGTCATGCATCTGCTGACGACTCACATCATCTGCATACGCCATATGACCGCCAGGGTACAAGATTCGGGTATAGCTCGATTGCATTTGCCATTGAGGGACCCGGCCGCCCGTGGGATCCGAAACATACTGGATGTCCCAATCGACCTTTGCAGCCGGGACAACGCCATCGTAATACCCAGCAGCAGTCAACACTTGCATCTTCGGATTGATTGCCATTTCGTCCGCAATGAAAATGGTTGCGTCCGGAAATGGGAGCTGAGAACCATCTGGATAACTTGTGACACGGTTCCAGGTGCGAGCGATTAGCGAATTCAGTCCCTGATATCCGGACACGGCCTGGTATTTAAGATTGTTATAGACGTACGATGCGAAAATCGGTGTGTATGCCGACAGGTCGTCAAGCGCCGGATCCCATGTCAAATAATTATTCATGGATTGCGAAATATCACCTCCCGTCAGACCCTTTCGCAAATCATATAGCCCCAATGTTTTCCCATTCACCATGGCGTTTGTCGTGGCGATTTCGCTATTTAGCATCAGTTGCAAATTGTCGGCGGCGATTTGCGCTCCCGAATCGTTGGCAAATTTAATTGTCTGCTCAAGCGCAGATGGATCTTCTGCCGATCCCGTTGAAGACGAATTGAACAGATATAGACTTTTATTTGCACTCGCGTAAACCCCATTTCCCATTAGGGCGTTGAGGGTGGTGGTACATTTTTTTGCTTCATCCTTGACTCTGGGCGATGAAATCCACGAAATGTAATCCGCTTTATATCGACTCAGGTCAACGCCGAGAGTGAAGTTCAATGCGCCGCCTGACTGTGCCGTCGGCGAATTAAAAAATGACTCTGCCATTGCCGGAATAATTGACGCGACATAATTGGAAGAAAATTCGACAGGGACGCCAGAGGATAGCGAATTTTCCATCGATTGGATTAATGTGCCCATTTGATTCAGGCGGGCAATTGAAGGGGGGTCGGAGGATCTTGTCGTGGCTTCCCATACTTGCGGGTATTGGCGTGTGAATGCATCAATTTGTTTGTTAATGAGATTGACAGACGGTGTCAATTTAACAAGTTCATTAAATGCGAAGTCCTCCGATTTTTGAAAAAGCTGCGAGGAATCGAGATTTATCAGCGCCGGGTCTGTAATTGCCCCCCAGTATTTTGCCGTCATCGTAACAGTAGGAAGCAAAAACGCCGGCAGGGGATACCGCCTAGCTGGCTTTATCGAGCCATCGGGATAAAGATTATAGGTTGATTTTTCGTAGAAATTTAACGCGGGCGCCTGCATCAGAAGGCCGCTCAGTTTGATGCCATACGTATTGTGCAGCGTGTACGACATGATCCCGACGCGTGGTCCGCCGTAGGATTCACCGTAGATCATAAGTGGCGACTGACCGCGATTGTTAACGTTGAGGTATCGATAGATCAGTCCAGCGTTGACCGTCTCATCGGCATCGACCCCCCAAAAATCCTGATTTTTCTTCGGTGCGATCGCTTCGGAATAACCGGTTCCCGGAGGGTCGACAAAGACCATGTCGGTCTTGTCGATCAGCGTCTGCGGGTTTTCGCCGAGGGTCACGTCATTAGGGCCGGTCACCGTGGAACCCTGTTCGGAAAATACCCGCAGCGGCCCATAAGAGCCCATGCGAAGATAATTCGACGAAGCGCCTGGGCCGCCGTTGAAAAAGAAGGTAATGGGACGTTGTGTTACGTCCGCACCGTCCAACGTGTAGGCGGTGTAGAAGATGGAAGCCGTTGGGGCATTGGTGCTTGCATCCCGTACGGTAAGATGCCCTGCAGTTGCCGTATAAGTCAGCGTTTGACCGTTGAGGGTAATACGATGATGTGTCACAGCTGCCCCCTCCGTTGCAGAGGGGAGCGAACCGCCGGCGGTAGTGTCGTAGGCCGCATTGTCGATGTAGGGTTGATCAGCTGTTAACGGCGGCAAGGACAGCGTCGCTGGCGTGGTGGCCGAAGTTGGCCGAATTGCCAGTGGGGCCCTGGCTGAGGTTGATGACGGTACTGCGGTTGTAGCAGTAGAACCATCGTCTCCAGCGCCACAAGCAGTCATAAGGCCAGCGGCGATGATGGTCGCCACAAGATAGTTGGCTTTGATCAACGGTAGTCGATGGCCAAAATGCTTTGCAAAAGATAAACGTCCCATTATTTACCGGTCTAGTCTCATTTCAAATCAAATATTGCTTTCCCGTGCGCTTTGCTATCGACGGCTCTGTCAAGTTCGCGAAGCGAATTTTCAAATTTGGCGATCCTTATGAAGTCCTGACCAAGACGTGTTTTATGCCAGCGAGATCCGGTACTTCCACTTTTGCTGCCGGATAGCTGCACAACTGATCAGTGACGATCTCCCTGGACACCGGGTACCGGGGCAATACCTTCGTGAAGAAGCGTGTAGCTAGGGTCCTGTTGCAGCGCTTCCGCATCAGCATGTCCCGATGCCCAGGTCGAGCCCGGCGCGCCGCGTCTTTCCCTGCAATTCGTGAAGTCTGCTGTCCTGTTGACCCTCACTTTGATTCACTCCTGTTGGTCGGCCGAGAGCATATGCAATAGTTGAGCCAGCGCCACGATATGTGCTTCGGCGGCATTGTCACGTTCGCAAGGGCGGTCGAGTCAATATGACCAGATGAGAAAGACGAAATCGCTCTATCGCGGTCACTGGTTCCCTGCGACGGGCTCTGTCAGGTTGATGGAGAGGGGGCAAACTTTACAGTGGAATACCCAGAGGAGAGGTCAGTGCCGACACTAAGCGCAATTTACTTTATCGCAAGACTTTTGTCGGTAGTATGACCGTGTGTCGCAAGACTTTTGTCGGTAGTGTGACCGTTTGACGGGCTCACGGTCGGGTTCGACTCGCTCGTTGCCTATCAACTGGTTGTGTCGGGTAGCCGCTATGCATTGCTGCACAGCGGCCCCCTCGGAACCGTGCATGCACCTTTCAATGCACACGGCTCAAGCCTTTCAAAACCCCCAAGTGGGAGCCGGTTTCTTTACTGTCAAACCACGGCTATGGATCTGTTGGTGGCAGACAGGATAGACCATAACGAGATTGGCTGACGCATTCGACCCGCCGTCCACACGACGAACGATATGATGGACGTGCCAGCCCGTCGTTGCCGTGATGCGTTGTTGACATACGAGACAAGCCCGATCCTGGTCCAGCCAGAGGCGAATCAGGCGTCCTCGACCTGAGAGGGTGTTCGCCATTTACCTGGGATGTCAGTGGAAGGCGCTGCCGATTGCAATGGATCGGGACGGCAGGCCGGAGATCCACTACACGAGCATCTATCGGGCCTTTCGCCGCTGGCAGGCATGCGAATGTTTCGACGCCGTCTTCCTCGAGTCGGTGGTACGGCTTGAGCACGACCAGTTGCTGGACACCAGCGTCATCCATGGCGACGGCACCACCACGGCAGCGAAAAAAGGCGGCGACAACATTGGCTTCAGCGGCCACAAGAACATGAAGGGTGACAAAGTCGTTGCCTTCTGTGACCGGAACTGCAATGTGATCGCCCCGTTCGTGTCGGCACCAGGCAATCGCAACGAATCGCCGCTGCTGCGTGACGCGCTGCCGCAGGTGATACGGATTGCCCGTGAAGCAAGGCTGGACTTGCGTGACACCGTGGTCAGCCTGGACGGCGTCTACGATTGTCGCGCCAACCGCAAGGCGATATTCAACCGCGGGATGGTGCCCAACATCAATCCGAACCCGCGTGGCAGGAAACGCACGAAGCGAGGCCGCAAGCCGCTGTTCGATCTGGCCATTTTTAAAGAGCGGTTTCGTACGATCGAGCGCGTGTTCGCATGGGAAGACACCCATCAGCGGGCTGGCGTCAAGTGAGCAATCAACATCCCCGGCTGCCTGAGCGACCGTTTTCCAGTTGCCATGCCCCCGAATGCAAGCGGCCGAACGCGCCCGTGACTTCAATCCTGGCTGCGACGAATCGCGCCAGACACCCATCTGGATCAAGCAATCGGCGGTACAACCGGTGCCTTTCGCCCTGACGGCCATGCCGTCCCGGAAGAACATTGGTACCGCAACGCGTCCATGGAATTTGTACAAGTTCAGGGGCTGCCCGATCCGGGCGCCAATCCACCGATGGCTCGCGTTGCAGGCGATCCGCCTTGACTGCATGTCGGGGACGGCGGCACGGCATCCCATTCAAATTTCTGGGCTGGGACCCAATCTTCCCACGGGGCTTGCCGGTCGCCGTCGAAAGCATCACGTGAAGCAGCGCGTCACGTCAAATGGTTTGTTCTCCTTCAGAATGTGGAAGCACGCGCGCGCCAGTTTGTGCGCAAGCGCCTTGCGAGCCACGATCGGGTTGGTCTTGGCTTTCTTGCGTTCATAAAACCGCCGGGCCTCGGTGCAATAGCGTTGGGCGAAATTGGCGGCTTCCATGAACGCCCAGGACAGGTACCGGTTGCCGTTACGGATGTTGCCTTCACCTTTTTTCTTGCCGTTGCTGGTGGGGCAGCTGTCCACGCAGCGCGCATAGGAGGCGAAGTTGCCGACGCTGGCGAAACGCTCGACGGAGCCGGTTTCCAGCAGGATGACCGTTGCCAGGATCTGGCCGATGCCGGGTACGGTGGTGAGCAACGCATACTCGGGTCGCGGCCTGACCTTGTCGGCAAGCCGCTTTTCCAGCAGTCCGATCTGGGTGCAAAGCGTTGTGACGACAGCCAGGTTGGCCTGCATGGCCAGCGCGACCTCGGCAGGCAGCCCCATCTGGTCGATGGTTTCGGCCGTCAGTCGCAGAACCTCGGGACTCGAGATGCGCATGCCATGATGGCGAGCCGTGATGTTCTCGATCGCAAGCATGTGGCTGGTGCGGCTGCGGACCAACTGCATGCGTTTGCGGGCGAGATCACGCACGCTTCGCATTTCGGGCGGCAGGATCGTGCCCGTTGGCAGGATCCCCAGCCGCAGCAGCCGGGCCAGGTAACGGGCATCGGTTTCGTCGCCGCTGTGCTTGAGACCGTCGTATTGTCTGATCGCCGTGGTGTGGGCCAGATGCACGGTGAACCCGGCTGCCTGCAGGCCATCGACAAGCCAGTACCAGTTATAGGTCGACTCGATTACGACGCCCGCAAGCTGCTGCTTCCACGGTTCGAGGAACGTCATGATCCTGGCCAGCTCATTGGGCAGGCGTTTTTCTGCCAGTACCCGGTCGGTTTCATCGATCACGGTGACCACGCTGTTGTTCGAATGCAGATCAATGCCGCTATAGTTCATGATGCGCCTCCTTGCGGTTAAAGCGGTTGGCAAACTCACTTTAACCCCGCCGCCCGAAAGGGCGGCGGTGGGAGGCCCGCTAGATGATTTTCGAATTCCGTCGCCTGCTACTTCGCTTCGATCGAATCAGTCAGTTACACTACGCATTCAAGACCATGGCCTACACGATGATCAATCTGCGGCACTATTGCGGTAGCTGATCTGCCAGTAGAGATCCATGCTTCATGTCCGGCGCAGCGCGCCGTGATCCCGTTCGTCCTCACCCTCCCGAAACACATCCGTGACAACGCAAAACTGCCTCGTCGCCCACCTCGACGCGCCTGGTCTCGCCCACTTGCCGATCCCGTTCAACGCCGCACGACGGCTTCAACCGAAACTCGCAACCAGTTGTTTGTATGGGTGCGACGTGAGGTCGCGTAAAGGATTGTTTCAGCTGGCCTGTGCCAGCGAGGAAACCGGCTGTTCCGTCAGCCGTACCCTACCGGCGCATGCGATCTCGGTAACGAGGTGGTGTGAAGCCGCCGGGACAACGTAACCTGCACGAGAGTGCGGCATTGACCCCGTGAGGGAGAGAAGCCTTCTATCAGCATCGGATGGATAAGGTGCCAGGGTGAGCAGTACGGTTAGTGAAAGCGAATCACCGATAAACGTCGTCAAATGTAATAAGCCAAAGATGCTGTGAGGCTTAAGCCAAAAGGCATGCAATCGGATAGCTCCTTCCATACTGGGGCTACACGGACAACGGATTGCCTGCGAATAGGTGGAACCTAACCTGCTCGTGTCTTTTACGCGGAACACGGTAAGTCCGATTCTCCGCCATAGCTTGAGGATCTGAAGCGATGGCAGGTGACCTCGCGAGGGAAACTGTTGGGGGAGCGGATATGAGAACGCGGAGCAAGCGAATGGCGACCTGTAATGGGTCGTATAGGGGTTCAAGATTTGCCCTGACCTGAAAAGGTGCAGACTTCCGCGTGGTGCAGCAGTCGCAGGTCCACGTTTGAGATTCATCGAGGGGAAGCTTGTGAGAGACCGGTAGCACTACGGTCACAGCGCCCTTCGTCTCAGCGATGAGGCGAATCAACAGCGTGATGCTTGCGAAGGGCCCGTGCAACTGGCGAGACCGGCGTCAGTGCGACGCTTCATGCTGTGCTCGAGCCGTATGCGGGGAAAGCTCGCACGTACGGTTCTTCGGGGGCTGCGTTTCCGAGAGGAAGCGCAGCTACCCAATACCTGCCCCTCAATGCGGCTCTGGGCCGCGGAGTAACCGACCTCAAGCTTAATCCGCGTACCTTGGGTGCGGCAGGTCCATACATGATATCTAGGGGCGAGAGAAAGCCCACTCGCGGCAGCTTTGATGCCTGTTGCTCTGCCTCAGTCACGCACACACAGATCGCCAGGATGGTCTTCACCTATCCGCTCTGGGAGGTTGTGTTCTCGGAGTGCGGCACTGCGACGCACGAATGGCTAACCTGCAAAAGGCACCAGGCGTTTGTGCACGAGGCACGGCTCTCAGTCTGCCCATTCAAACCCGACGAGCGTTAACTCCCTTAATTTCCGTAAATTCAACTGGCATACCGAAGTGTCCCATATAGTGTTTGACGTCTCGACTATTGGCTCCTATGATGCGTTCACGACTTGTATGAAGAATAAACGTGTACACCGTGCAACATTGCGCAGGCAGCCGATGTGCGAAGTCCTAGGTGGAGTCCGGCATATCCTCCTATCGGAGGCTGTTGTTTACACCGAAGTTGTGTAAGCAGTTCGGGGATTCAGCAAACTGGAAGGCCGGGTTCCGGGCATCGCGCTTTTACACGAGACGGCCAGCAAGGCAAATCTCAGTGAGAGGTAATCCCAACTGGTTTCGCGGGACGAGCCTCGTGGTCAACGGCACAGTCGAGAAGAGGGGCTGGGTAACCGATAGCAAAGCCGCCATCCCGGCTTTTTTTAGCGCTCGAGTTTCGGCATAGATATCGTTACGCATGTGCGAATACGTCCGTCAAGGAGTAGCGCTTGCCGGGCGCGAAATTGTGCGCTCTGCTGCGCGTAGAGGGTTGATGTCTGGAATGCGTGGCGAGTGTTCTGTCGTGAATTGTGACTGGCTAGAAGGGGAAAGACATGTTGATTGACAGAAAGACACTTCGTCCGCTTTCAAGCGTCGCGCGGGATGCGAAGGCCACATCGCCCGAACTGGTTGGCAAGTGGGAGAATGAACTGGGCTCGATCATGACGATCGTTCAGTTTGACGGCGAGAATTTCAGTGGCAGCTACGAGAGCGCCGTGAGCAGCGACGGGCAGTATGCTACAGGACCACTCTCCGGCACAGTAGCCGGAGACGCGATCGCATTCACGGTGAACTGGGATACCGCGTACGCCTCGGTGACGGGCTGGAGCGGCCTGCTGCTTGGCAACGGGAACCAGGCCTGCATGTACACGCTCTGGAACCTGTCGAGCACGCCAGAGAAAGAAGACGACTTCTGGCAGTCCATCCAGGCCGGCGCGGATCTGTTTGTGCAGACCTGAGGGCAATCCGTCCAGGATAGTGGTGGTTCTGTTCACATCCACGGACAGGGTGCACCGGGCGCTCGTTTCTGAATGGACCTCCTGCATGCGTCGGACAGCGAGCGTTTGACAACACAGCGTGCCGAACGTCGGACCCGGGAGAAGTGGTCCATCATCGGACGGTATTTGGTCCAAGGGAATGCAATGTACTTCTGCAGTATCTGATGGCGATCGGCATGTGAGGTCAGGCTTTGGTTCTGATGGTGCTGTGCGGCGCAAACCAGACCTCTCTGATTCGCTGAAAATTGCGGCAGGCAAGCCGGTGGTGCCTGCGAAACTACGGTAAATATCAGCGGGGAGCAGGCATGAGCGCCACGATTGAGATGCGTGATTCACCGGCGGCGGTAACGCTGATCACGAAGCTCTATGCCCGATTCGTGCTGGCTGGCTTTGCGCTGATGCCCGCCTGCCTGATCGCTTACCTGTTTTTCTTCCATGATCTCACGCTCAGGTTCGAGAACCACCTGTTCCACGAGATCGCGATTGCGGCCGCGACGCTTGAAGGGCTGTTCGTCGCCTACGTCACCTGGCAGTGCTACCGGTCTTCCGGCGAGCCGTTGTTACGCTGGCTGACGCTGGGTTTTCTCGGCTTCGTCCTCATTTATGCCCTGCACGGCGCCTTCACCAGCATGGCGCACCACAATATCTGGCTGTTCCTGCTCTATGGCCCGGCATCGCGCCTCGTGATGTCGGCCCTGCTGCTGGTCGGGCTGCTCTCGTACAGCCAGCCGGCCGATTCGATCGAGAGGCGCACCGACTGGCGCGGCTGGCTCAAATGGATCGCGCTGTTCGTTCTCGTTGACCTGGCGGTCGCCGGGATCGCCTACAGCCCCGTCGCCGGGACACTGGCGGTCCGCCTGTCGATGGAAGGGGGCGCCATGATCCTTTCCACGCTGAACGTCCTGGTACTGCTGCTGCGACGCATCCGCACACCCCTGATGGTCATGTTCGGCATCTCGGTGACGTCGTTTGCGCTGTCGTCGCTCGCCTTCATTCTGGGGCGGCCGTGGAACCACATGTGGTGGCTTGCACACGCGATTTTCGCCGGGGGATTCTTTCTGCTCAGCTATGGCGTGGTGCAGGCATTTCACACGACGCGCTCGTTTGCGACGATCTACAGCCAGGAAGAACTGATGGCGCGGCTTGCCGAGGCCATGAACCGCACCGAAAGTGCGCTGCAGGAACTGCAACGGACCAATGACAGGCTCGAGCACCTGGCTGCCACCGATCCGCTCACCGGCGCGGCCAACCGGCGGCAATTCATCGAACGTGTCGAAGCCGAGATCGAACGCGCACGGCGAGGCGGCGCGCCGTTTTCGCTGCTCGCGCTCGACCTCGATCACTTCAAGGCGATCAACGATGCGTACGGACATCAGGCAGGCGACACGGTGCTGCGCGAATTCGTGCAGAAATGCATTGAGGCAATCCGCCCCTACGACGGTGTCGCACGGGTGGGCGGTGAGGAATTCATGGTGCTGCTGCCGCGGGCGGGCCTGGACGCGGCGCTCGCGACAGGCGAACGTATCCGCTCGATGATCGCCAGCAGTGTTTTCGGGGCCGGCAGCGGGCGGTGCGGCGAAGTGACTGTCAGCGTCGGTGCCTCGCAGTTTGGTCGCGACGGCGACACCATCGACACGATCCTGCGTGCGGCCGACGAGCGGCTCTACCGTGCAAAACATCTGGGGCGTAACCGCGTCGTTGTCGCATAGGTGCCGGTTGCGCACTCGTGCTTCCGATTACTCATTGAGTCAACCCGGGCGCAGCCGATGATTGAGACGTTTTGACGTACCGGGAAGGCCTGCAACGCTGCCGGACGGTCCACTCAAGTTTCTGATGTCGCCGCCTGACTGCCACTTTCAATGGAGGCGATTCACGGCTCACCTTGCGCGAAGGCGTTGCCGTGACGATCAGGTTCGCACTGCCCGCCACCTGCCCGGCCGTGTCGTGTACGTGCACCTCGAACGCGCCGATCCCGTTCGGCGGCATGAAGGCCTCGGGCCTTGGCCGCGAAGGCGGCGTGGAAGGCTTCGAGCCGTTCGTGGAAACTAAATATTTTTGTCTTGGCAATCTCGGCCTGCCGCTCGCGGCAATGGCCTGAATTCCGTATCAGGAGCCTATCATGACGCAAAAACTCGACGCACTGTTCCAGCAAGACCGCTCGCATTTCATGCATCCGTCCACGCACGCCTATGATCACGAAAGCGGCGCACTGCTTGGCAAGATCGTGCGCGGCGCGCACGGCATTCGAATTGAAGACCACCAGGGCAAGCAGTACATCGACGCCTTCGCAGGTCTCTACTGCGTGAACATCGGCTATGGCCGCACCGAAGTGGCGGACGCCATGTATGCGCAGGCGAAGGAACTCGCGTATTACCACACCTATGTGGGCCACTCGTCGGACGCCATCATCGAGCTTTCGTCGCGCATCATCGACTGGTCGCCCGCTGGCATGAAGAAGGTGTATTACGGCATGTCTGGCTCGGACGCTAACGAAACGCAGGTCAAGATCGTCTGGTACTACAACAACGTGCTGGGACGTCCGAACAAGAAGAAGATCATTTCGCGCGAGCGTGGCTATCACGGCTCGGGCATCGTGACGGGCAGCCTCACGGGCCTACCGAGCTACCATCAACATTTCGATCTTCCAATCGATCGCGTGAAGCACACGATTTGCCCGCATTGGTATCGCAAGGCGCCAGCCGGTATGAACGAGGCGCAGTTCACAGCGTATTGCGTAGAGGAACTCGAAAAGCTGATCGCGCGCGAGGGCGCCGATACGATCGCGGCCTTCATTGCCGAGCCGGTGATGGGCACGGGTGGCATTATCGAACCGCCTGCAGGCTACTGGCCCGCGATTCAGGCGGTGCTCAAGAAGCACGATATTCTGTTGATTTCCGATGAGGTGGTGTGCGGTTTCGGCCGTCTGGGTTCGAAGATGGGGGCGCAGCACTACGGTATTCAGCCGGATCTCATCACCATCGCGAAGGGGCTCACGAGTGCGTATGCACCGCTTTCCGGCGTCATCGTGGGCGAGAAGGTTTGGGACGTGATCGCGCGCGGCTCGCAGGAGCACGGGCCAATGGGTCACGGCTGGACGTACTCGGGCCATCCGGTGTGCGCGGCAGCGGCGCTGGCCAACCTCGACATTCTCGAACGCGAGAATATCGTCGATAACGCGGCACAGGTGGGGGCGTACTTTGGCGCGAAGCTGCGCGAGGCGTTCGATGCGCATCCGCTCGTGGGCGAGGTGCGCAGCGTGGGCATGCTTGGCGCGCTCGAATTCATGGCCGACAAGGAAGCGCGCAAGCCGTTCGAAGCAACGCTAAAGATCGGCCCGCAGGTGTCGGCGGCGGCGCTCAAGCGCGGCGTGATTGCCCGCGCCATGCCGCACGGCGACATTCTCGGCTTTGCGCCGCCGCTCGTGATGACACGCGCCGAAGCCGACGAGATTGTGCGGATCGTAAGTGAGGCCGTGGACGAGGTCGCAGAGGGGACTCTTGCCGGCGCTGCTTGACGCCGCTGCTGCTTACTCCAGGGGCGACATCGAGCTTCATTGGCAACTAAACTCGTCTATCAGTAAACCAACCGTCGCTTCCTCTTGGGGGGAAGCGACACCGCCCGACAGGGGTGCCCGGTAATCTGCGGCCGCGAGATGTGAAACCACGCAAGTCACGCTGCTCGCTCGTCAATACATATGTATCGCGTCATCCTCCAGCGGGTAAATTCGTGCCGGATTCGGGCTTTCGTTGCAGCTAGCCGCGCGCTTTTCAGAATTCTACCGAGGGGCGTACTATGGCCTGTTTCCAGAAATGACGCAGTGGATCTGCTCGGCATCGCGTTGAGCCGGTCGACGTCGTAACCGGCCCGCGTGGGCGTCTGCCAGCAGCGTAAGCTCGCCGAATCAGAAAATACAGTGAAGCATCACCCGAATGCCGGCCTCGACAATCGCGTGCTGATACTCGGCATTGATCTGCCGGCCATCGTTGTGCTTGGCTATGTGCAGGGCGTCACGACAGGTTCCATTCGGCAGTTTCCCGAACGCAACTCGACATGGGTGCGATCGGCTCGAGCCGGCGTTGAGCGGCATAGCTCCGGACTTCAGGATAAATTTTACATAAAGTAAGTGATCGAAGTTTAGTTCGTAATCCTATGTTTATTGAGCTGAAGAGGTATCGACTTGTGCAGCAGGCTGCTGCACAAATTCCGGATTCGGTCATGCCTTCCGGTTGCACGGTGACAATCGGCGCATGGCGGGGAAGGCTGCCTTGATCTCGTGCTCGAGCCGATCGATAACGTGCTGGCGTCGCAGCCCCGTATCTGCTGCATGTCGAGGATGTTGCGGTCGATTTTCCAGTACAGCGCGACCAGTTTGTGAGTATCGGCACTGCCGGTTCGATTCGATGGCGGTGCACAATGGGGCGGCCAAAGGTGGGAAGTGCACGCTTGCAAGTGCAAGCAAGAAACCGGAGAGGGGTGCGGAATGCGGCCTGGCCCGCATTTCAGGTCAGCGCCAGTTGCTGCCCGTCTCCGGCCAGGCGTACCTGGTAGCCCATCGCGCGGTATCCCCGCTGGCGTTTTTCCCACATACGGTTTAGTGCCGGGTGACCTCCGTCGACATAGTCGATCACCCGTACACCGGTTTTACCCGAATGCTCGCGATGTAGCCGGCCAGCGTACTGCTGCAGCGTGCCTTTCCATGCCACGGGCATGGCGAGCACCAGCGTATCGAGCGCCGGATGGTCAAAACCCTCGCCAACGAGTCTGCCAGTGGCCAGGATGACGCGGGGTGCGTCGTCGGCCAGCGCGTCGAGGGCAGCGAGCTGCGCCGCACGCGCTTTTTTCGCGAGACGCCCGTGCAGCACGAAAAGCGGCTCGACTGCTTCATCCAAAGTCTTTTGCAGGCTTTCGAGATGATCCGTCCGTTCGGCGAGAACCAGCACCTTGCGTCCTTGTCCGAACTGCTCGCGAATCGCCGCAGCAATCATGTCCGTCCGCGGTGGATCCTGTGCAAGATGCGCGAACACTGTCTGGATCGGCGCGTCGACCGCAACGTCCACGGATGAGGTGAGCCTTTGCGGGAACACCTCGAGCGAATGTGGCGCATTGGGCGGCAGACGCGCCGCGTGCCGCACCGGCCCGCACAGCATGAACATCACCGGTTGCTGGCTGTCGCGCCGCACGGGTGTCGCAGTCAGTCCCAGCACGTAGCGCCCATTGACGGCCTTGAGCACTGCCTCGAAGGAATCCGCCGAGACGTGGTGACATTCGTCGACAATGACGTGGCCGTAATGCCGCAAAAGCGCCCCGCGAGGGCCATCCGGTGCCACTGACTGCAGCATGGCGACGTCAATCCGGCCCGTAGATTTCGACTTGCCGCCACCGATTGTGCCGATGTTGTGAGGATCCAGTGCGAGAAACGACTGCAGGCGCTCGCGCCACTGGTTCAGCAGTTCCCTGCGATGCACGAGCACGAGCGTAGTGACGCCACGCCGGGCAATCATGGCGGCCGCCGTCACGGTCTTGCCAAACGCCGTTGGCGCGTGCAGGATCCCCGTGTCGTGCCGCAGCAGGTCATCAACCGCCGCCTGCTGGTCGTCCCGCAGTGTGCCGGCAAACGCGACTGCGAGAGGGCCGCCTGCGCAACGCTCATCGCGGATGTCGCAGGCAATGCCGTTGTCGGTCAGCAGCGTCATGACCTCGTCGAGGCAACCCCGCGGTAAGGCGATGTGTCGCGGGCAATTCTCGGCGCGGCCGATGATGCGCGGCTTGTCCCATACGCTGAAGCCGCGCGCCTGGGCACGGTAGAACTCCGGATTCTGGAATGCCGCTATGCGGATGAGGCGATTGAGCAGGGATTGCGGAAGCTGGGCTTTTTCAAAATAGAGCTGGTTTGCGAGTGTCAATATCAGCGACGCCGGCATCGCTCCGGCCAGCCGCTTCGGCAGCGCAGGTGGCGGGTTCCATGGCTCGGCCTGGTCCTCTTCAGCGATGAAGGCGACGTCGAGCGGGTGGGCACCGCCGGTGGCGCGGAAAATTACCCCTTCGATATCTCGCCCGTCCATTGACCTGACCGACGCCAGGAAAGTCCACTGATCGGCAACAGGCTGGAGGGTTTCATCGACAAACACGCTATGCCCGTGCTCGCGCGGCTGCTTCTGCAGCGGCAGGGCGATCAGGTTGCCGAAGCCGCCTTTGGGCAGTACGTCCTGATTGGGAAAGAGCCGGTCGTAGGACGACAGCTCAAGCTGGCGGGTTCGGGCGCACGTGTGGCTGATGATGGCCGAGCCCAGCCGGCGCGCATCACGCGCGGTGACGGCCGACGAGAAGAAGATCCATGCGTGCGCACCGTTACCCGAACGTGAAATCTCCAGCGACACGGGAACATCCAGTTCATCGCATGACTGCCGGAAGGCCATCGCATCGTCCCGCCAGCTTTCCTCATCGAAGTCGACTGCGAGCAGGTAGCAGGTGCCGTCCGGCATCAGCGGATACAGGCCCACCGTGTGATCGCCGGCGAGATGTGCATAAATGACCTGATCGTCCAGCGGCAGCAGCACGCGATGCACACAATCCGCACAGCGGATGCGGGGCTTTTCGCAGATGCCCGCGCGCCATTCGTTCGCGCACGCCGGTGCATAACCCGATTTCCCGGAATTGCGGCTTTCCCAGCGAAGCGGGTAAACGTCGCTACGGCCCCGGAAAAGGCGCCGGAAGAGTTGTACCTTCTGCTGGGGAGAAAGCGTGGAAGTCCCTGTGCGTCGCACCACCAGGGCTGGATCGCCCGGCGGGGCAGCCTCACGCTTGCCATGCGCCGGAACGGCCTCTCGCAGCAAGGCGGCGAGCCGGGCATTCTCGGCCTGCAGGCGCGTGAGTTCTGCGAGCAGTTCTTCGCGTGGGCAGTCCTCCCAGCCTGAGCGCGACAACTTGGCGTCATTCATCGCCTGGTCCGGTCGAATGGGGGCGGGATGCACGCGCGGATGGCTACCAGTGGTGGGCCGCCGCACAGCTTGGTCTATTCATCGAGATCCGGCTGAAAACTGGCCGGGTAGTCCTGCCCACCATAGTAGACGCCGAGCACCGCGACCGTCTCGCCGGTAACGCGGTACGCGATCACAGCCCGACCGCGATAGTGGGTCACGCGCAACCCGGGAAGCAGGTCATCGCGCGGCACGCCACGAAACGGGAAGCTTTCGAGCTGTTCGCAGAATGTCACGATCGCATCGACGTATCTGGCTGCAATCTGTGGCGCGCCTGCGGCGGCGATTTTTGCCTCCAGTTCAGTCAGTTGATCGCGTGCCTCCGGCGCAAAGACTACGCGGTAGGATGCCGCGCTCAACGACGTGATGCGCGGCGTTGGGCCAGCGTCGCGCGGACATCTGCGGCGTCCAGGGCACGCGACGGATCGGTTTCGAGGGCGGCAGCAGCCGGAACGACGGAATCGCGGAGCCACACTTCGACAGCCCGCTCACGCGCGGCGAGTGCGCGCAGGCCGTCGCGAATGACTTCTGACTCGGTCGCATATTCACCGCTCGAGACGCGTCGGCGGACCTCTTCGGCCATTTCATTCGGGAGCGTGATGCTCATTTGCTGGGTGGTGCGCATGGACGAACTCACGTTTCAATGTGATTTAATCCTACACCTTGTTCGAGCCTGCGTCACGCCGGAAGCCACCACGGCAGACGCCTGGTAACTTATAGGGTCGTGCCCCATAAGTTAAATTTGTCAAAGCCATTTTCAGATGTCCGCTTTCCGGCCAAGTTGAGATGTCCGCTTTTGCGGAGTTCAGGTTTTGTCTTTCACGGGTTGCCGCTCACGCAGTGTCGAAGATCGGATCATGAACGGGCAGGGCATTCGCGTCTGCTCCATTAACGCCTGCTGATCGACGACCTGGTTTGCGCAGAGCCTGCGAAGGCTGCTTTTGCCCGGCCAGGTCGACGATCACCTGCTCGATGTCGGCCTGTGTAAATTCGCGTTGCTTCTTCCTGCGCGCGTGGCCTTGCTTGCGCTGCGTTCGGGTCGACTCCCCACGGTGCGTTCGGGAAGGCGCTTTACCAATCCGCTCGTTATCGCGTTGCGCCTGAATCACCTGTGAGACCTGAAGCACGTGGCTCAGCCGTTTATGTTCAACGATGGCGCCCTGATCAACCTCGGTCAGCCGGTCGTACTCGCGGTACGGCAGCAACCGGCCCTCGGCCCGCAACTCGATGCGCCCGCCCGGATACTCCCAGACCTCGACATACCGACGAATCAGCTTGCGGTTCTCCGGCGTATCGTCGAGCAGGTACATGACCCGGTCGTACTGCACCGTCAGTGCCTTCGTCACGATCCGTGACTCACGCCACGTGAGCACTGTGTCCAGGTTCTCATCAGCCCGTAGTGGACGATGCGCGTCGAAGTCACTCCTGGGTGGCTTCGCAAAGCGCGCGTTGTACGCCGCCATAAAGGAGGGTGCCCAGGTATTGGCAACGGCCAGCGTGTTGATGCCGCGCAGCCGCAGCTCCTTGACGAGGCGATCCTGCAGCGTCAGGTGCGCACGCTCCACGCGGCCCTTGGCAAAAGCAGTCAACTGCACGCGATCTGAACGATGAGACACAGTTATTCCGTATCACGCATCCCTTCCATCCGTTGTATGGGCGAGAGTTCGCGCTTGTGGATCGGCGCAACACGTGGGGAGAAGACCGCGTCTACTTCCACGACGACGCGGGTGACCTGAAACGTATGCCGGCAGCCTGGACGAGCGCCGCGGCGCCCGATGCATTCGAGATGGTTTCGGCGGGACGATCGCATTTCCGCATCGAAGATCTGTTGCAATTGACCATGCTGATTGCGCGGCACAAAGAAACTGGCGGACATCCAAAAAGGCGTTCGGGCGGGCGCAAGCCGTCAAGCAAATAATGCCATACATGTAAAATAAATTATGCCATTTGCGGAAGCAAGCGCGCTTAGACCCGGGTGAAATTCGTAATTCGCCGCGTGCTTGACAGGGGTGTCTGGTGAAATTCAAAAAAATGGCCTTGACATCGTCTGTTTATGGGCATAATTTACATTACATATGACCCGCACACGAAAGCCCGACCCCAAACTCGCTGCTCTCGAAGAGAGTGGCACGGTGAATCCGCGCCCTCAGGACATCGATGATCATGCCTTCGTTGGCAGCGACTTCTTCGATCCCCGGGATCTGGTTCAGGTCCGATACGAAATGCTGCGACGCGTGCGCGTGGAAGGGCAAACCGTCGCGGATGCCGCCGCACACTTCGGAGTCAGCCGGCCGACTTTCTACAAGGCACAGGCCGACTTCGAGCGCGATGGCCTCGCCGGGCTGCTGCCGGTCAAGCGGGGGCCGCACGGACCTCACAAGATTACCGATGAGGTGATGCGCTTCATCGAAGAAGCGCGCGCGACTCACGCTGAGCCGGACGTGCAGGAACTGGTTGATCTGATTGCGGAGCAGTTTGGCCTGGCGGTGCATCGACGCACCGTGGAACGCGCCCTGGCGCGTTTGAAAAAAAAACTGCGGTAAATCCTCCCGTAACGGCGCGCGATACCCAGTCCCTGAGCCGAAGCTACGAGATCTTGCGGCAGGAGGCTCTCGAGCCAGGCGGAGGCGGTCCGACGCTGATGCGAGGCCGTGCGCTGTTCATGTTCAAAGGCATGGCGGTCTGGATGAAGTCTGTGACCGAAGCGTTTCCGTTTAGTCCATTACCGGTTGCGCGGCCGGGCGGGCTGAACCTGCCTGCCAGTCTCGAACAGAACCTGGTCGCCGTCGTGGCGACGATGGCAATTGCGACAGCGGAGGTGATGGCATGACCGATCAGGCGCACGCGAAAGTTCAGGCCCGACATCTGAAAAGAGACGCCTACCTGTATGTCAGGCAGTCTACGTTGCGACAGCTGTTTGAGAATACCGAGAGCACCGAGCGCCAGTACAACCTGCGACAGCGCGCGATCGCCCTCGGATGGCAAACTGATCAGGTGGTCGTCATCGACTCGGACCTCGGCCTGTCTGGCGCGTCCTCGGTTGATCGCCAGGGGTTCCAGCGCCTGGTCGCTGAGGTAAGCCTGGGCCGCGCCGGGATTGTGATGGGGCTCGAGGTGTCGCGCCTGGCGCGCAACTCCACCGACTGGCATCGGCTACTGGAGATTTGCGCACTGGCCGACTGTCTGATCCTCGACGAGGATGGCGTCTACGATCCCGCGCACTTCAATGATCGATTGCTGCTCGGCCTGAAGGGCACGATGAGCGAGGCCGAGTTGCACGTCATGCGGGCACGACTGCGCGGCGGCATCCTCAATAAGGCACGTCGCGGAGAGCTGGAGATGCGGTTGCCCATCGGCTTTGTCTACGACACGGAATCGCGCGTGCGTCTGGATCCCGACGCACGTATCCAGGAAAGCATCCGGCATCTCTTCCGCACGTTTCGGCGCACCGGTTCGGCCACAGCAACTGTCAAGGCCTTCCGTGAGCAGGGCCTTCTGTTCCCGCATCGTGTCCACCACGGAGCACGCAAAGATGATGTGCTGTGGAGCGAGCTCGAGCACTCACGCGTACTGTGGGTTCTGCATCACCCGCGGTACGCAGGTGCGTACTGCTTCGGGCGCACGCGCAATCGCAATCATCCCGACGGGCAGAAGGTCAGCGCCCGGCTGCCCTCTGAGGAATGGGTGTCGCTGATCCCCGACGCCCACGAGGCCTATGTAAGCTGGGAAGAGTTCGAACAGAATGTTCAGGTGTTGCGGGAGAATGCCCACGCACTGGGCATGGATCGGGAAAAGGGCGCGCCGCGTGAGGGGCCGGCGCTGTTGCAAGGCCTCGCGATATGTGCCAAATGCGGTGAGCGGATGACAGTGCGCTATCACGTCCAGGGTACACGCAGGGTACCGGACTACATGTGCCAGCGCCACAGCGTCAAACATGGGCGGCCGGTGTGCCAGCATGTTCGCGGTGGAGAGCTTGACGAGGCCGTCGGCAGGTTGCTCGTGGAAACTGTCACGCCAGTCACACTTGAGGTCGCGCTTGCAGTACAGGAAGAACTTGAGAACCGCTCTGACGAGCGCGACCGACTGCACCGCCAGGAGTTTGAACGAGCACGCTACGAGGCCGATCTGGCGCGGCGCCGCTATATGCAGGTGGATCCCGCGAATCGACTGGTCGCGGATTCGCTTGAATCGGAATGGAATCAGGCGCTACGTGCTCTCACCGAAGCTCAGGACCACTACGAAAAGCAGCGCGAAGCTGATCGCGCAGGACTTAACGATAAACAGCGTGCAAGCATCATGACTCTCGCGAGAGACTTCCCTCGTCTCTGGAACGATCCGCGCACACCTGATCGCGAGCGAAAGCGCATGGCGCGACTGCTCATTGCTGATGTGACTTTGCTCAAGGGTGCAGACATCTGCGTTCAGGTCCGCTTTAATGGCGGCGCCACGCATACGCTACATGTGCCGCTGTCCAAGCCAGCGTGGATATTACGGCAAACCCCTCGCGCAGTCATCGCCGAAATGGACCGGCTTCTCAACGATTACACCGAGAGTGAAACGGCAGAGCAGCTTAATCGTCAGGGGCGCGCCTCCGGCTGGGGCAAGCGGTTTACTTCCAGAATGATCACGCGGCTTCGACTATCCCATAAGCTACCGAGTCATCATGACAGGCTGCGCGCACGCGGAATGCTCACCCTGGACGAGATCGCAGAGCAGTTGGATGTGATGCCGACGACGATCAAGACCTGGCGTCGTGCAGGCCTGCTTGTAGCGCAGCGCTACGACGACAAGGGAGGGTATCTCTTCGAACCGCCCGGCGCTGACGCACCGGTGAAATTCCAGCACCAGGGAAAGACCCGTGGCCGACGCTCGACCGCGTAAACACCAACTCAACCGACCTATGAGGTGCACTATGCAGCGCAGCCCTTGGCCGA